>CAWGPY010000004.1:0-330419 GCA_963824595.1 Vulcanimicrobiota bacterium | reverse complement strand
AATCGCCCGAAGCCGTCGCCTACTTCGCTGCACTTTCCGGCATTAAGGTTCCGGCCGAGCTTATAGCTGATCACATGGAAAAGAGCATCCGCGCCTTTTACAAGTATCTTCGGCGGCGTCTGATCCAGCAAAGCAGCGGGCGATACGACCCGCGAATGCTCAACGAAAGTGACGCTCGCAGGCTCGCGCAGAGAATGGCGGCTGACCTCATTCTGATGACGCCGATTCGTAACCACGTTAAGCGCGAGATGGCCAAACAGTTTGCCGAAGAGGTTGGCTTTGTCATTGTTCAGATGACCTTTAATGTGCGGACATCGTCACCGTCGGTCAGCGAGGCGGTGCGGAAGATCGCCAAAGGCATGTTTATCGCGGCATTCGCAACAATAGGAGCGCAGCAATTAAAAAAGACGCTTGCATCCGAGGGACCTCGGTTTGTCGATCCGGAGCTTGGCAACAACCAGATTCTCAATGAAATACGAAGCACACAGCGCACCCAACCGCATCTACTCGAACAGGCATGCCGAGATTCTGGCCTCGCATTTGCAGCCTGTGAGCGAGGATTTGGGATTCAGAGACGGCACAACAGCAGGCCACCGAAAAACCTGACTGGGACCGCCCGCGAGCATGCGCGAGGGTTCTATTGGTTTTTACCGATGGTATCAGCGTACTTCTTGACCTTTGCGCTCGACTACCCACAAAGCCGATTTCTTGAACTGGTCCGTCGCTCCAATGGCGCTGAGTTGGAGCAGCGAGTGCGCAGGATGGATCACATCAGCGAATGGTATCGCCGCCGATTAGGAAGGGGACTATGAGCAAATCATCCGTTTTGGTCGTCGAAGGATATGCTGCCAAGCTGAACGTGGAACGCGGGCACCTGGTTGTCAGGGACGGCTTCACGATGGAGGACCGCCGCGAGATTCACTTTCCCCGCGGACGATGCGAGGTCGAGCGGATCGTTGTCCGCGCGCCCGGCGGAACAGTCTCCATGGACGCCATCGATTGGTGCGCTCGAATGGGGATCGCGGTGTCCTTCGTCGCGTCGGACAGTACGCTGCTCAACTGTCTCATTCCGGACGCGCCGCACGACGGACCCGTAAAGCGAGCCCAGGCCGTTTCCGCGGTCACGGACGACGCTGTCCACCTGGCACGGTACCTCCTTGGAAAGAAACTGGACTCTCAGGTTTCCGCGATCGAACGGGACTTTCCGAGGCTCGGTATCGTGAACGACTTGGGGAAGTCCGCGGCAACCTCGGAAATCCACGCATGTAAAGCGTCTCTGATGGAGGCGACGACGCTTGTGGACTTCCTCACCTTGGAGGGACGGGCCGCACAAGTCTACTGGGACGTGCTGGTCGAGACCCCGCTTCCGTGGCGCCCCTGGGCACTGAAACGGATACCGGCCCACTGGGCGGCCATCTCTCCGCGGACAAGCGGGAGACGCGATCGGGTACGGGATGCCACCGACCCATTCAATGCCGTCCTGAACTATTGCTATACGCTGCTGGAGGTAGAAACTCGGATCGCCTGCGAGGTGGTCGGGCTCGACCCCGACCTTGGGCTGCTCCACACGGACGATCGGCTGCGCGAATCGTTCATCTACGATTTGCTCGAACCGCTACGATCGAAGGCGGACGTTTGGGCGTTGGAACTGCTACACAAGGAGAAGCTGCACCCGGCGATGTTCCATGAGCTGCGGGACGGGGTCGTGCGGCTCGACCCGGACCTAACCGGTCTCCTCGCCGCGCAGCTGATGCCGCGATTCCGAAAGGCAGCGCTTGAACTCGCAAACGACTACGCCAAGCAGCTAAGGCGGATCACCGTGCCGCGGCGGCTCGTACGCGAAGGCCCGAAGCCGCTGGAGCAGCGGCGCGAGTCGTGGGATCGATCGGCCTGTGGCTATTGCAAAGAGCCGCTACCGCGTAAGGGCCTGAAGTACTGCGGGCGGCACTGCTATTTGCGCTATAGCGTGGAGGTGGCGAAGCCAATCGAGAAGGCAAATGCTCGCCTCGCCGAAATGCGGGCCTCGGGACTCGACCCGGGCCACGGTGGAGAAGCAGCTAAGCGGCGCGGCGCCAAGATCGCTCAAACCAATCGACGGCGGTCGCTAGGGTTCGGTCCGGATGAAATGCTGGCGCACAAGGCAGCGCAGATGCGCAGGTATCGCGCCGATCGGAAAGCGTAAGACGTGGCAAAAGCTGATCGCGTAAAGAAGCCAGAACTCACGAATAATGAGATTCGGCAATTGCTTCTCAACTATTTTTACGAGCGTAACAGCAACGCAACGAGCATCATGGGCAAACGCGGCTCTGCGATACGAATCCGCGACATAAAAGCGGAACTTAAATCGTTGCACAGCCTCACGCAGCAACAAGTACAGAGCAACCTAACGTACCTGATTAGCCAAGGTTGGATTGAGGAGAAATCCGTGGAAAAAGAGGTGCGTACGAGAGGCGGAACGACCGTACCGTCGATCACCAAATACTATCAAATCTCCGCCTCTGGGATAGATAAGATAGAGGGACCAGGAGAATTTACGATGCCAAAGTTCCACGGGATTAAGATAGAGGCGACCGGTCAAAATATAATCACCCTCGGCGACGGCAATCAGATCGACGCCCAATTTGGAGAACTTGGGCGAAAGCTGGTCGATCTCCGCGAAGCTGTTATAGCTTCGGAGGAACCCGAGCAAGACAAGATGTCAGTTGTAGCTGATATCGAGACGATACAGTCGCAGTTGGCGAAGCCTGTCCCGAATCGGAGCATTCTTGGCGCAGCATGGTCGTCGTTGCAAGCGGCAGCAACACTGGGAGGGTGCGCGGATTTGGTGCATCAGGTCGGCGCGCTCATCGCCCCGCTGATATCGCACTAACGGACTAGGTCGTGGGGGCGCCATTGGCGCGTGGCCCGGGCCTTCTACTCTGCAGGGCACATCAGCTTGCCGAACTACCTGGTCGCTTTGCCCTTCCTAGGCGCCGTGCTACAATCGAGCCGGACGCCCGGCAGAACATAGCTGCCCGGCGATACGTTCACGGAGCGAGGAGCAGACAGATGAAGAGCTTGGGATTGAGCCGCTATGCCTTAGCTATGGGCGCGGCTGCTGCATTGCTGGCCGGGTGCGGCGAAGCGCAGCCAGCGGCGCACAAAGGTGTCGGACGCGGCGTTAGGATAAATGGTTGTGTGATGGGCACAAAGGCAACGATAGACACACCCTTCAACGTTAAGGGCGCGTGGCTCTCCATTTTATGCGGAATACTGCTTGCTCATTTTTACAACTTTGGGTCGGGGTTGCATCATTGCATGAGCTGGGACTGGGCGTTCGGAAACGCCGCCGCGACAGTTTTATATCTTCATCAGCCGACGATTTTGTTAGCTACGATCGTGGCGGCGGCTCTTTTGTACGTAGTCGCTGGCTACGCTACAAGACATATGAACTTCCGCCCGATTCCAACGGTCGCCGCATTTACTCTTATCGCAACGACGATCGCACTTCTCGGGTTCGTCACGACCACGCCGACGCTGCAGGGTTGCTCGCCCCTCTGAAGGCGCACTTCGCGACCCCGCCCCCTGCGCACCCCGCGCTTACCAAGCAAATCGGAACTATTGGGGCCCTTATGTAATATCAGTGTCCAGCCGAACGCGGCCCGGCCACTTTGGAGAATGAGCCTCGCCCAGAAGAGCCGAAACGATGCTGGGCGCCGTGGCGTTCGCGGAGCGAGGAGCAGAGCATATGAAGAGCTTGGGACTTAGACACTATGGAAGGGCAGCGGGCGCCGGCGCGCGCGCATCGGTCTAAGAGGACCGGCCCCGATCGCGAAGTCGTAGTTTATCGCAAACGACAGAGCTACACGCGAAAGGAGCCGGCTGTGAACAAGAATAGCGTATCTTCCCACCAGAGTGAACCCCAGGCTTTTGTAGGCCTCGACGTCCATAAGGAAACTGTCGCCATCGCGGTGGCGGAGCGCGGTTCGGCGCCGCCTCGCTCGCTGGGCATCATCCGCAACGATCTTGACGAGCTGCGCAAGGCGCTTCGCCGGCTGGGATCACCGGCGCAGCTGCAGGTCTGCTACGAGGCGGGAGCCTGTGGCTATGCCATCCACCGCTTTCTGACGAGACTGAAGATCGAGTGCCTTATCGTCGCGCCGTCGTTGATTCCGCGCAAGCCCGGCGATCGTATCAAGACTGATCGTCGTGACGCGTTAGCGTTGGCGCGACTGTTGCGCAGCGGTGATCTAACGGCCACCTGGGTTCCAGATCCGCAGCACGAGGCATTGCGCGATGTGGTGCGTGCCCGAGAGGACGCCGTCGAAGATCGGCTTCGTGCCTGGCATCGGCTCACAAAGTTCTTGCTACGGTTAGGAATCAGTCCGCCGGCTGGGGTTCGAGCGCGCTCGGTCCGGTATCGACAATGGCTCGAGGGCCTTGAGTTCGACGACGCTGCTCAGAGTTTAGTTTTTATTGAGTACAGACATTGTATCGAGGAAATCGATCAACGGGTCACGCGCTTCGAGAAGCAGCTGGCGGAGCTTGCACAAAGCTCACAGCATGCGGCCACCATCGCCGCGTTGCAAGCGATGCGCGGGATTCAGCTCCTTTCCGCTACGACAATTGTGAGCGAAGTTGGCGACTTGGGCCGTTTTGCAAATCCCCGCCAGTTGATGGCCTACGCCGGTTTGGTACCGTCGGAACACAGCAGCGGCAGCCGGCTGCGTCGCGGCTGTATCACGAAGTGCGGTAACGCGCATTTGCGCCGCGTGTTGGTTGAGACGGCCTGGCATGCTCGCCTTGCGCCGAGGACGTCCGCTGCGCTGCGCCGCCGGCAAGGGAGCGTTCATCGGCAGGTCTGTACGATCGCGTGGAACGCCCAACACCGGCTGTATAAACGCTACCGACATCTGTGTGCGCGCGGCAAGCGGCCGCAGCAAGCCGCCGTCGCCGTCGCGCGTGAGTTGCTGGGCTTCATCTGGGCGATCGGTCAAGTCGTCCGGAGCTCGAACATGCCGTTGACCACCGCCGCATAATAACCGAGAGGAGGTTCAGGTGCATCGGCCGGCTGGCGGTCCGCAATTGCGGCAGGGAGAACCCTCCAGTAGCGGCATTCGCCAAGCTGCGGCCCAACGCGCGACCTTGGATCGAGGCAGCTCCCCGACGAATCAATGTCATGCGGCTTCGACCCGCGAATATCAGCGTGATTCACCGTCGAGACGCCCGGATCGCCCGCCGGCCAATGCACCTGGCCCTCCGCCGACGCCAAAGGGAGGTTCATGTCCATGAAGTCGCGAGCACAGGAGGTTGACAAATGCCCTTCCATATCAGCCACTACGCCTTAGCGATGGGCGCGGCTTCGGCATTGCTAGCCGGGTGCGGCGGATCGCAGCAAATCGGGCAAACGGCGTCCCAGCAACTGCAAGGGCCGCGGGCATGGTTCCCATGATACGATGAGGCGACCATGGACGTCATATTCTTCGGAGGCGTCGCGCTCGTTTTGGTGGCCGTAGGTTACAAGTGGTACCGAATCCACCAACTCATGACAAGCCGGGACCAGACGTCGCCCCAAATTTTGGACCCTTACCCTTTTGCCGATAGCGGCTCTACTTTTGGTTTTTGGCGCGATCTTCGTTTGGACTTTGGTGGAGTGGTTCGTTCCGCACCATCGCTAGATTCGACAAGCGGCGTTAGCGGACGGATTTCAAACTGACTCACTACCGGACTCTCGGGCTTTGCTCAGCATTACAGCTGCGCCTGGCACGGCAGCATAGCGGCGCGGCTCGCTGAGCGGCTTCGCCCGCCTTGGCGCATCGACTCGAACGCATAGCCTAATCGGAACTAATAGGGCCTTATGTAATATCCCATGGGCTTCGCCGACGCTCTGTCGCATGCCGGCGTGCGATACCTCGCGGCCAGTCCCGAGACGATGCTCGCGCCGGGCGTTCCCAGCGACGTGGCTCACGCAATCGCCTCGCACGCGAACGATCCGAAGGCGATGGCAAAGGCCGTCGTCAACGACGTGATGCGCACGACGTACGACGCGGGCGGCCTCGGCCGCTTCGGCGGCGCCGCGGCCTTCGACGTGCTCGACTTGGATGCCGCCAAGATGCGCCGGGCCGAGGCTGCGATCAAGCGTCTCAACGACGACGCGTCGGCGTTTGCGAGCAACCGGCAAGCCCGAGCGGCGATGCGCGAGGACGCGAGCGCGATCGACGGCATGGTGCGCTTTCGCGGCGCGGGCAAGGATATGCCGTGGCACGCGGACCGGCCTGCACTGGCATTCTACGACACGCTCGCAACCGACGGCCGTCTCGACGATGGGTTGCGCAACGACGCGCGGGCCGCGCGCGACGCGGTGCAGTCGTTGCTGCTCGCGCATCGCGAGAGCGACGACTTCCGTCCGTTCGGCGGAGCCGACTACTCCGACGCTGCCGGTCCGACCGTGCACCTGCCGACGACGCGTCGCCAGATCGATCCCTGGGCGTCGGCGGGCGTCAGCGAAACGGACAACGCGTTCTACCGCGCGGTTGACGAGGCGGCGATGACACGGGTTCTAGCTTGAGACCGTTCCGCCGGGGTGGTATGCTGAAGGCGTGATGGCGCGTGTCCCGCTGGTCGCCAGCGACGACGACATCCTGCGGATATCTGCGGAGAACCCCGGATGGCGCGTCGAGCGCGACGCTACCGGAGCGCCGCTTATGACGCCTCCGACGGGGGCGGCTACGTCGAACCGCAACGTCCGGTTGGTCGCGATGCTTCTCAAATGGGCCGAGGCGAACGGACACGTCGCTTTCGATTCAAACGGCGGATTCCGTCTCTCCGACACATCGATCGTTTCTCCCGACGGGTCGCTCGTTTCCGACGAGATGTGGTCCAAGCTCACCGCGAAGCAACGCGAGGGCTTCTTCCCGGGACCGCCGCTCGTGGCCATCGAGCTTTGCTCGCACTCCGACAGCCCGCTCGCGCTGCGGAAAAAGCTCGTTCGCTTACGCCGGGCGGGAACGGCCTACGTCGTGCTAATCGATCCTTACGACGGCGTCATTTGGACCGACGGCGTTGCGCCCGAGGCGTTCGACCTGGATTTCGAACAGCTGTTAAGCTAGCGCGACGCCGGGCTTTGCAGCCCGCTCGGTAGCGCAGGTCCGCGGTTGCGCCTAGCGCGCGAGCGGCACTCCCGACGGATAGATCGGGCGGTTGACGATACGCTCGAGCGTGGCCGCGGGCGCGTTGAGCGCGATCTCGGCGAAGTGCACGAAGGCCTCGCGGGTCGCCTCGCCTTCCGCGAAGCGCTCGTTGGATTGCATGTCCACGCGCCCGCGCACGGGCAGCAGCGCGACGTAGCGCCCGTCGTCGTCCTCGCCGGTCTCCACGAGCCCCGCGTCGCGGAAAATACGCAACGCCGCGGACACGGTGCGGTCGCGGACGCGGTCGATGTCGAGCGTCGCCGCGATCTCCGCGTCGCCCGAGCGCACCACCCCGTCCCGTGCGAGCCCTTTAAGCCCGCGGTAGAGCTCGCGCAGTTGCGCCAGCGGCGGCGCGTCGATGTCGATCAGCCATTCGTTGATCGAGCGGTCGTTCTGGCCGTAGAGCAGATGGATGCGCGCGGGTGCGCCGTCGCGACCGGCACGGCCGGCCTGCTGGTTGAACTCGCCGAAGTCGAAGTTGAGGTGGTAGAGTACGACGTCGCTCACGTCGGGCAGGTCGATACCCTCGCCGAACGCCGACGTCGCGATCACCACGCGCAGCTGCCCTTCGCGAAAGAGCCGCTCCGCCTCGAGCCGGTCGGCGTTGGGCATCTTCGCGTGATAGAACACCACCTCGTCGCCGAGCTCGCGCCGCAATCGCTGCGCGACTTTGGCCACCTCCGAGCGCGAGTTGCAGTAGACGATTCCCTTGCGCGCGTCGCCGCGCGGCCCGAAGAGCTCGGTGAGATAGCCGATCTTGTCGCGCGTTCCACGGGCGTCGACGACGTGCAGGTTCTCGCGCACCGTCGGGTCGATCACCCACGCGCCGATGCCCAGCTCGTCCACGATGCGGCGGAACGTCTCGTCGGCGGCCGTCGCGGTGAGCGCGAGGATCTGCGGCGCCCCCAGCGCGGCGATCGTCGCCGCGAGCCGCGAGTAGGCCGGGCGGTGGCGCGACTCGTGCACGTGGTGCGCCTCGTCCACCACCACGAACGACGGGGCGCTGCGCCCGCGCAGCGCGTCCTGATGAAACTCGAGGAACTCCGGCGTCGCCAGCACGACGTCCCACGCGCCCTCGCGCAGCGCCGCGAACAGCTCCTCGCGCTGCTCGTTGTCGATGGAGCCGTTGGCGCGAAAGAGCCGAAGGCCCAGCGGGTCGAGCGTGCGCCGCAGCGCCTCGTATTGGTCGTTGGCCAGCGCGCGCAGCGGATAGACGACCAGCGTGCGTCCGGCGCCGCCAAAGGCGCGCATCGCCGCCGCGAACTGAAAGCAGAACGACTTGCCGCGTCCGGTTCCGAGCACGGCCAGCGTGTTCTTGCCGGCGTTGACGCGGTCGAGCACCGCGCGCTGCGCGTCGTGCGGCTGCGAGGCGCCGATCAGCGCCGCGCGCACGAGCTCCGCCGTCGCTGCCGGCTCGCCGCCGCGCTCGACGGCGCCCGGACCGTCGCGGCGCGGAGCGCGCGGCGCGTCCGCCTCGCGTTCGACGAAGATGTTGACGCCGCGATGTTTCCTTTGACCACCTTGTCCCGAGTCTGTCGAAGGGCCGGTGAGCGACGCGACGCGGGCCGTGTAGCGCGCGCCCGCGTCCACGAGCGGCGCGATATGCGCGGCGAGGCGCTTGTTGAAATAGCCGAGCTGCAGGTTGCCGTAGCAGACGGCGATCGCGTTGGCGTCGTGCGGGTTGTCGGGCTGGCGGCGCAGCTGCAGCGGTACGCCGGCACGCAGGCCGGCGATCGTGTCTTGCCGGCCTTCGAACGAGACGCCCGCGATCTTGGTGTGGAAGTGCGGCGCGTCGTCAATCGTGGAGTACGGGTCGCGCAGATATTCGTCGCTGCGGTCGAACACGCGCTCGACGAACGCGTGCAGCGCAGCTTGTCCCGAGCCTGTCGAATAACCGGGCGCAGGGGTAACCGCGGGCGGCTGGGGCGCGTCGCCCTCGAGCAGGGCGCGAAGGGCCGCTTCGAAGGCAGCCTCCGACGGCGTCGGCGGCGGAAGCGCGGCCGCTGCCTTAGGGCTTCGGCTGCGTGTCTTCTTCGGGGTGCTCAGCTGACCCTGAGCTCGAAGGGAAGTCGTCGAGGTTGAGCGCGATCTCTTCGTGGCCTTGCTCCATTGCGGCATCGTGCAGGCCGGCCGTTTGCGCGTCGAGCGGATCGATCATCATCGTCTCGTCGCCCGCCATCTCCTCACCGGCCATCGGCTCCTCGATTGCGACGGTACCGCCTTCCTCGCGCTTCTTGCGGTAACGCTGCGGCATGGCGGGCACGGTCGTGCGCGAGGCCTTGGCCTTCGCGCGCCGCTCGCGCCGCGCGGCCACGATGTCCTCGCGGGGCACGCCGCCGCGGCTCTGCAGCGCCGCCGACTCCGCTCGGGAGCGGCCCGTGACCGTGCGGTCCGCCGTCGCGCCGGCGCGGCGCCGCGCGGCGGCCGCTTCGAGCTGCCGCTTGCGGAACACGAGGACCAGCGGCGCCGAGTAGAAGATCGAGTGATAGCCGCCCGAGCAGATGCCGACGAGCAGCGCGAACGCGAAGTTCTTCAGGCTCGCGCCGCCCAGGGCGAGCAGCGCGACGAGCGTGATGACCACGGTCGCGAGCGTGTTGAACGAGCGCGTCATCGTCTGCTTGATGGATTCGTTGACGATCGTCTCGTAGGGCGCCCCCGCCATCAGCTTCGTGTTCTCGCGTATTCGGTCCAAGATGACGATGGTGTCCATGACCGAGTAGCCGATCACCGTCAGAACCGCGGCGAGGAAGGCGTCGTCCGCGCGCTTGTCGGCCAGGGCGTAGATGCCGACCATCATGGCCGCGTCGCGCACCAGCGCGATGACCGTGACCAAGCCGAAGATGTAGTTCCAGCCGAACCGGAAGGCGATGTAGAGGAACTGGATCGACAGCGCGATCACCAGCGCCCACAAGGCGTTGGTCAGGTACTCGCGGCCGAGCGACGGCCCGACGGCGGTGATCTGCGAGGCCGCCCGATCGACGGGCGCCACGGTGTTGAGCGCGTTCCACAACGGCGCCGAATCGTTGGCGAACGCCGACTGCGTCTGGATGACGAAGCCCTTGCCGTCGGAGCCGGCAGTCGTGACCGACTCCTCGGTCAAACCGAGGCCCGAGAGCGCCGCCCTGACCTTATCGGCGGTCGTCGGCTGCGTGAACTGCACCGAGATGTCGGTGCCGCCCGTGAACGACAGGCCCAGGCGCAGCATGTTCTTCGCCTGGAAGCCCTGGCCGCCGGCGAAGCCGTGATAGATCATCGAACCCACGCCGAGCGCGATCACGGCGTACGAGATCAGTGAGACGATGCGGAACCACCCGACGATATTCCAGTTGAGGCGTCGAAACAGCATGGGTTAGGCCTCGGCTCCCGAGGCGGACTTGGCGAAGATGCCCAGCTCGGAGCGCTTGACGCCGTAGAGCTCGGGCGCGGTCAGGATCTCGTTGTCTACCAGCACGTCCACGAAGAAGCGCGTGATGAACACCGCCGTCACGAGCGAGACGACGGTGCCCCAGAACAGCGTGAAGGCGAAGCCCTTTACCGTGCCGGTGCCGAGCATGTAGAGCACGCCCGCGCCGACGATCGTGGTGAAGTGGCTGTCGAAGACGGCCGAGAAGGCACGCTGGAAGCCGACGCGCACCGCGGCGCGCATCGTCTTGCCGTTCCACAGCTCTTCCTTGATGCGCTCGAAGATCAGAACGTTCGCGTCGACGGCCATGCCGATCGAGAGCACGAAGCCCGCGATGCCCGGCAGCGTCAGCGTGGCGTGCGAGAGCGCCAGGATCGCCATCATCACCAGCACGTACACCGCCAGCGCCACGTCGGCCAAGAGGCCCGGCAGCCGGTAGATCGCGATCATGAAGATGAGCACGAGCCCCAAACCGAGCGCGGCGGCGCGCATGGATTGGATCAGATCGAGCTTGCCCAGCGTCGGGCCGATCGTCTCCTTTTCGATGATGGTGATGCTCACCGGCAGCGCGCCCGCGTTGAGCTCGTTGGCCAGCGTGGTGGTCTGCTCTTCGGTGAAGCTGCCCGTGATCTGACCGCTGTCGTAGATCGGGCTCTGGATGATCGGCGCCGAGAGGTACCGGCGGTCGAGGAAGATGCCCAGCGGCTTCTGCAGATTGGCGGTCGTGAGCTTGCCGAACCTCGCCGGATCCTTGGTTTGGAAGTTGATGTCGGGCCGGTTGGCCACATCGTAGCTGGCCTGCGCGGCCTTGAGATCCTTGCCGGAGTAAACGACCTTACCGCTCATCTCGTAGGCGGTCCGCGACACGTAGAGCTCCGCCGCCGCGCGGTCTTTCGCCGATACGTTCGGCTGCGCGAGCAGCGCCACGTACGAGTCGGCCTTCTGCATCACGTCGAACGGCACGATCTTGTACTCGAGCACCGCGGCCTGCTTGAGCAGCTTCTCGGCCTCGTCGGGATTCTTGACGTTCGGCAGCTCGACCAGGATCCGGTCGGTGCCCACGTTGCTGATCGTCGGCTCGGTGACGCCCAAACCGTTGATGCGCCGGTCGATGACCTCGCGCGTCTGCGCTTGGATCTCGGTCGTGATCTGCGGCACTTCGGCCGTCGGCGAGAGCTGCAGCAACAGACGCGCACCGCCCTGGAGGTCGAGCCCCAGGTGGATGGTCTTCTGCAGCGGCCAGACGGACCAAATCGAAACGACGCAGACCGCGGCGATGACGAGCGCCTTGAACGGCGCCTTCAAGGTTTTCCAGTTCATTGGAGCCGGTGGAGCTTAGCCTTCGGCGGGCGCCGGGCCTGCCGCCGGCGCCCAGAGGCGGCGGCCCGCCACGATCAGTCCGGCGATCGCCGCAGCGGACACCGCGCTCCAGAGCAGCCCTTCGGCCGGCCGATGATAGACGAAGCCGCCCGCGGCAAAGAGCGCGCCGTACACCGACGCCAGCCCGAGCACCCAACCGAGCAGCGCGAGCGGCATCGAATCGGGCGACGGCGGCAATGCGCCCTCACGCCGGACGCGCGCCCAACCCGGGCCGGCGGGCCGCACCTTGTCGTAGAACGCGCGCAGAACGGCGGCCTCGACCGGCGGCGTGAGATACGTCACCGCGATCCAGACGACCGTGGTGGCGCCGATCGTGATCAGCAGCTCGGTCGTGGCGTCCACGCCGTGGCCGAACTTCGCCGCGACGAAGAACGCGATCGACACCACGAACGACGTCGCCATCGCGCTCACCTCGCTCCACGCGTTGATGCGCCACCAGAACCAGCGCAGCAGATAGATGAGACCGGTGCCGGCGCCGATCGAGAGCAGCAGCGTGAACGCGTTCTTCGCGTTGTCCAAGAACAGCGTGAAGACGACGCCCAGGCCCATCAGCAGCACCGTGACCAGACGCCCGGCGAACACGAGCTCGCGTTGGCTCGCGCTCGGCCGCATAAAGCGCTGGTAGAAGTCGTGCACGAGATACGACGTGCCCCAGTTGAGGTGCGTCTCGATCGTCGAGCGGTAGGCCGCGAAGATTCCGGCGACCATGAACCCCGCGAAGCCCGCCGGCAAGAAGACGAGCATCGCGGGATAGGCGATGTCGTTGCCGATGAGGCCGGGCGGCACGCCCGGGAAGCGCGCCTGGATGTCGTGCAGCGACGGATAGACGATGGTGGACGCGAGCGCCACGACGATCCACGGCCACGGCCGCAGCGCATAGTGCATCACCTGGAACGCGAACGTGCCGAACAGCGCGTCGGACTCCGTGCGCGCCGCGAGCATGCGCTGCGCCACGTAGCTTCCGCCGCCGGGTTCGGCGCCCGGATACCACACCGACCACCACAGCACCGTGAGCGGGATCACGAAGATGCCCAGCGCGGTGTGCCAGTCGTGGAAGTTCGGCAGGATCGAGAGCGCGGCCGGATGCTGCGCGGTCACGCGAACGATGAGTCCGTGCAGACCGCCGACGCCGGGCGCGTGGATGGCGAAGTAGGCGGCGGCGAACGCCGAGGTCATGGTGATGCAGAACTGGATCATGTCGGTCACCATCACGCCCCACAGGCCGGCGGTGGCCGCGAAGACGATGGGCACCAGCACCGAGATCGCGAGCGTCTCCCAGCGCGGCCAGCCGAACAGCACGCCGGCGATCTTCACCAGCGCCAGGTTGACGGTCGCGATGATCCAGCAGTTGAAGAACAGGCCCAGGTACAGCGCGCGAAAGCCGCGCACGAACGACGCGGCCTTCCCCGCGTAGCGCAGCTCGTAGAACTCGAGGTCGGTCAGCACGCGCGAGCGGCGCCAGAGCCGCGCGTAAAAGAACACCGTCGCCATGCCCGTGAGCAGAAACGACCACCACAGCCAGTTCTCGGCCACGCCGCCGTCGCGCACGAGATTGGTGACCAGGTTGGGCGTATCGGTCGAGAACGTGGTGGCGACCAGCGAGACGCCGATCAGCCACCACGGCGCCTGGCGCCCCGCCGCGAAAAACTCGGTGATGTTGCGTCCGGCGCGCCGCGCCAGCACGATCGCAGGCACGAAGCTGATGCCTAACGAGACGACGACGATGATCCAATCGAGCGTCGTCAATTTCATGAGGCAATCGCGTTCGGTTCGGCGTCGGCGATGACCTCGGCGGGAAGCAGCGCCAGCTCCTCGGGCAGCTCGCCGTAGGCGTACACGCTCAGACGGATCCCGGAGCGAATCAGGAAGTCCGCCAGCGCCGGCCGCAGCGCCGCGGTGCAGACGACGGCCGCGCGCTCCCGCGGCATCCCGGCGCCGTAGCGCTCGATCCGCGCGCGCAGCGCGAGGGCGTCCGCTGGTTCGAGCGCGTCCGTTCCATGCGCGAGCCACGCCGCGCAGAGCTTGCGCTCGAAGGCGGGCTCGAAAATCGCCGGCTCGAGGCGCACGATACCGCGGCGCCGCAACAAGTCGGGAACGATCGCGCGACGGGCAGCTTCGGCGAGATCGGACGGATCGTGCGATCCGGCTGCGAGCATCGCTTCGATGACGGCCACGGGATCGCGCGGCCACGCGCCTTCGCGCAACAGCAGCGTGATTGCGCGATGAAAGCTGCCGAACGGCAACGCCTCGCCGCCGACCTCTTTCACGAGCGCGGGCACCGTCGTGCGCAGATGGTCGAGCAGCGATTGCAGTTCCTGGCGGCCGACCAGTTCGGCGGCGTGCGTGCGGGCGATTTCGGCCAGGTGCGAGCCCAGTACGGAGATGGGATCGAAGACCAGCGCGCCCGCGTTCACCGCGCTCTCGCGCATCTCCGGCGCGATCCACGCCGCCGGCAGGCCGTACACCGGCTCGCGGTCGATACGAGCGCCCAACCGCACGAGAACGCTCTCGTCGGCGACGGCGAGGACCCGTTCGAGCTCGAGCCGGCCCACGCCGTTCGAACGGTCGCGCACGCGAATGCCGTACGTCCGCGGATCGCGGGCAAGATCGTCGCGCAGACGCACGCCGGGCAGCACGACCCCGATGTCGGCCGCTAGCGCGCGCCGCACTTCGCCGATGCGGTCGAGGAGCGCCTCGGAGAGCGGAGGCACCAGCAGTTGCGAGAGCTCGGCGCCGATCTCGATCGCAATTGCGTCGACGCCGACCAAGCCGAGGGCGAGCTCGGGGCGCCGCATCGCGCTGCGCCGCAGGCGGGTCCGCGTTTCGAGCGCGTCGGCCTCGCTGCGGCGGCGATGCCGGTGCGCGGCATGCGCGACGGCGAACGCACTCGCCCCGAGCACGAGAAAGAGCGGGCGCGGCAGCGCCGGCACCAGTGCGAGCGCCACTAACAATCCGCCCGCGCTGCGGAGCACGTCGGGACGCGCGAAGAGCTGTGCGGCCAAGTCCGCGCCCAGCGCGCCGTCGGACGCCACGCGCGTGACCATCATGCCCATCGCGGTCGAGATGAGGAAGGCGGGAAGCGTGGTGACGAGTGCGTTGCCGATGGAAAGCAGCGCGAACGTGTCGACCGCATCCAGCGGCGAGAGCCGGTCGTACGCTACGCCGACGAGCACGCCGCCGGCGAGGTTGAGCGCCACGATGACGAGCGCCGCGACCGCATCGCCTTTGACGAACTTACCGGCGCCGTCCATCGCTCCGTAGAAGTCCGCCTCGCGCTGAACGGCCTCGCGCTTGCGCCGCGCCCCCTCGGCATCGAGAACGCCGGCGTGGACGTCGGCGTCGATCGCCATCTGCTTCCCGGGCATGGCGTCGAGCGTGAAGCGGGCCGCGACTTCGGCCACTCGCTGCGAGCCGCTCGCGATGACGACGAACTGGATCGTCACGAGGATCGCAAACACGATCAGACCGACGATCAGGTTTCCGCGCACCACGAAAGCCCCGAATGCGGGAATGATCGCGCCGACCGCGCCCGGCGTGGCGCCCGAGGTCAGGATCAGACGCGTTGCCGAAACGTCGAGCGAGAGCCGGAACAGCGTGGCGACGAGCAGCGCCGGTGCAAACGCCGAGAACTCGAGCGGATCCTCGACGGTGACTGAGAGCAGCAATACCAGCGCCGAGCCGAAGACGTTGACGCCGAGCAAGACGTCGAGCAGCCACGGCGGCAGCGGCACGATGAGAATGCCGACCACCGCGAGGAGCAGGGCGGCGAAGGCGTAGACCGCTCCCTTGTGGGCGCTCACGTCGCGGCCTCGCGTAGACGCGCGAGCGCGATGACGACCTCCGCCACCGCCACGTAGTGCGCGGCGGGAATCGCCTCGCCCGCCCGGCCGTCGCGATAGAGCGTTCGTGCGAGGCACGCGTTCTCGACGATCGGGATACGATACCGTTGCGCGATCTGCCGCACGCGCCGCGCGGCATCGCCGGCGGCACGCGTCAACACGCGCGGCACGCAGACGCGGGGCGGCCGGTACTCCAAGGCCACGGCGACGTGCGTCGGGTTGGTGACGACGAAGGCCGCGTCTTTCACCCGGCCCGCGCCGGTGCGCAGCAGCGCGCGATGCAGCGAGCGTCGCCGTCCGCGCGCGGTGGGGTCGCCTTCTTCTTCCTTCGCCTCGCGCTTTCGCTCGTCGAAATTCATGCGCAGTTTGCGCAGCCACGCGTCGCGCGCCGCCCGGTACTCGCCGATCGAAAAGCAGAACCCCACTGCGGCCGCGACGCCGGCGACCTCGCACGCGGCCATCCACGCCGCGCCGGCGGCAGCGCCCGCAGAGCCGGCGCCGAGACACGCTCCGGCGCTCACGATGAAGATCGGCGCCATCGCCCCGCACGCGCAGACGAAGGCCAGCGTGGACCGCAGCGAGTGCGTCGCCGTTTCACGCGACAGAATTCGCTTGATGCCCTCGGCCGGGTTGAGCCGCTCGACCTTCCATGCGAGCGTCACGCCGGCGAGACCCCCGTTCTGCAGCACGCCCGCGCACGTGCCCGCGGCGGCCGCGGCGGCGACCGGCACGAGCCCCACGGCGAGAGCCGCGCCCGCCCGCCAGGGTTCCGCGTGGCCCGACGCAGCGGCGGTGATGGCCGCGCGCGCCGCGGCGGCGAACGACGGCGCGATCGCCGCAAGAGCCAACCCGCCGGCGGCAAACGACGCGTTCGCAGCGAGCTCGGCGGAGCGCGCGACGTTCCCCTCGCTCCGCGCCTTGGCGATTCGGCGCGGCGTCGGCTCGAAGGGCTTCTCGGAATCGCTCACGGAGCACGTTGCGCGGCGATGGGCGCGACGATGGCGGTTGCGATCAGCGCCGCCGCGAACGCGAGCGGAAACGCGAGCGTGAAACTGCCGAAGCGCGGCACGACTCGCCCGAGCGCGCCGAGCGCGATCTGCGCGACGAACGCGAGCGCTACGGCGGGCGCGGCGACGGCGAGCGCGACGAGCACGATCGTCTGCGCGAACGTTCCGGCGTACGCGAGCCAGTCGCCGCTCGGCGACGCGCCGGGAGCGATCCGCTCGAAGCCGGCCGCAAAACCGATCAGTGCCGGGCGATACGCTCCGGTAAGGAAATAGGCTCCCGTGAACGCGAGCGACCACACGCGCCCGAAGCCGCTCGGCGCGACGAGTGCAACGTTGGGCGCGATGGCTTTCACGCCGACGTAGTCGTCGACCACGCGGCCTCCGGCATACGCGCCGTCGTAGACGAGCGAAGCCGCCATTCCCATCGCGCCGCCCAACAAAAACTCGGCGAGCAGCGCCGCGGCGAACGCGGTCTCGCCGTCGATGCGGACACTTCGAAGCGTTGGGGCCACGACGACCGCGAGCGCGAACGCGAGTCCGGCACGGACGGCAGCCGGGACGCTCGGATGCGAGAAGCCCGGCGCGCGAAATACGAAGCCCGCGCAGCGCGCGAAGGCGAGCAATCCCGTTACCATCCCGCTTCTAAGGCCGGGATCTCGGCAATCGCCCGTTCGAAGAGCGCCGCCAACAGATGCATGGCCGGGGCACCGAGCACCGCGACCATCAGGGCAACCGCGGCGATCTTCGGGAGCAGCGTCAGCGTCTGCTCCTGCACCTGTGTCGCGGCTTGCACGACGGCGATCGCCGTTCCGACCAGCGCGGCGGCGGCGAGCATCGGCAGCGCGATCGTCGCAGCGGTTACGAGCGCGTCGCGCAGCAGGCCGTCGAGGGCGTCCACTCCTCCACGGTAGCGGCGCGGGGTTACCCGACGTTTACCGCGCTGTTATGAAGGCGGGTCGCCAGGCGCTGGCCGCGAGCAGCGACGACACGATCGCGCGCGTCGCCGGCGAGCGGTTGAGCGTGTAGAAGTGAATCCCCGGCGTGCCGGCCTGCAGCAGTCCGAGCGCCTGCATGGACGCATACGCGACGCCGAGGTCCTCGACGGCCTTGACGTCTCCCTTGCGCGCTTCCATCTCGACGTGCAGCTTCGGAGGAATGCTCGCCCCGCAGACCGCGACGAAGCGTTGAATCTGACCGAAGTTCGTGATCGGCATGAGGCCCGGCAGCATCGGCAGCTCGATGCCGGCCGCGCGCGCGCGCCGCTCGAATTCGAAGAAGTGAGCGTTGTCGAAGAACAGCTGCGACACCAGGAAATCCGCGCCCGCCTCGACCTTCGTCGTGAGGTACCGAAGGTCGTCGTCGGCCGACCGCGCCTCGGGGTGCTTCTCGGGATAACACGCCGCGCCGATGCAGAACCCGTAGTTGCGGCGCAGCATCGCGATCAGCTCGGCGGCGTTGGCGAAGCCTCCCGGCGTGGCCTCGAACGGCGAGCCGCCCGGGGGATCGCCGCGAAGCGCGAGCACGTTCTCGATGCCGGCGCGAGCCAGGTCGTCGAAGAGCACGCGCAGCTCGGCGCGCGTGGTTCCGACGCAGGTGACGTGAGCGACGACGGTGAGGCCGATCTGCTGCTGGATCTCCTTGGCCAGCGCGACGGTGCGGGCGCGGGTCGAACCTCCGGCGCCGTAGGTGATCGAAACGAACGCCGGGCGCAGCGGCCGAAGGGCCGCGATCGTCTCGAAGAGCCGGCGCGAGCCGTCGTCGTCCTTCGGCGGAAAGAACTCGAACGAGAAGAACGGGCGTTGAGTCGCTAGCGCCTCGCTGATGCGCATCGCTCGCTTGAGTTATCGGAAGCTCGCCGCAACGCCTCCGCAGAGCAGCGCCCAGCCGTCGACCATGACGAACAGCAGGAGCTTCACCGGCAACGAGACGACCGGCGGGCTGAGCATCATCATTCCGAGCCCCATCAACATGGCCGCTACCGCCAGGTCGATGGCGACGAACGGGAGGTAGAGCGCGAAACCGATCGCAAAGGCGCTGCGAAGCTCGCCGACGACGAAAGCCGGTACGACGACGGTGATCGGCGCGCGTTGCGCCGGCTCCGGCGGACGGCGCGCGATCCGCTCGAACAAGATCACGTCGCCCGTTCGGATTTGGCGGAGCATGAACGCGCGCAGCGGAGACACCGCCCGCTCGAACGCCTGCGCCGCCGAGATAGATCCGCGCCCATAGGGATCGATCGCGTCCCGTCGGATCTTGTCTGCCGTCGGCCCCATGATGACGAGCGTGAGCACGAGCGCCAGACCGGTGAGCACGGCGTTCGGCGGCAGCGCCGAAGCGCCGATTGCCGAGCGCACGAGCGAGAGCACCACGACGATGCGAACGAAGGACGTGCACATCACGAGCAGCAGCGGCGCGAGCGAGAGCGCCGTCAGCGTCGCCAGGAGCTCGAGCGGTACGGCGCCGTGGCGGCCGCCGTGCGCGCCGAACAGATCGGCCGGCGTCACAGCGCGAGCAGCTCGGTGATGCGCAGTCCGAAGCTCTCCTCGATCGCGACGATCTCGCCGCGCGCGATCGGACGTCCGTTGACCAGCAGGTCCACCGGGCGGTCTGCATCGCGATCGAGCTCGACGATCGATCCCAGGCCGAGCCGCAGGATTTCGGCCACCGGCATCTTACAGCTGCCGAGCTCGACGGTGAGCGCAAGCGGCACGTGCTTGAGAAGGTCGATGTTATCCGTCACGCGTGTGTCTCGCGGCGCGCGTCGACTTCGAGCGCATACCGTCCGTTGCGGACGCCGCACCGTCCGCTTGCCAACCGATGTCCCCGAGCCGTCAGCACGCACCGATTGAGGTCGGCGCGCCGCAGCGGGACGACCGCTCCCGGGCGAAGGCGAGCCGCAGCCCCGGCTTCGATCGCGCCGAGGTCGAGCGACGCACGAGCGGCGATCGGCACGCCGGCGAGCAGACCGATCTCGACGCAGCCCCGCGGCTCCGGCGACGGCTCGCGCGACAGTGCGACGCCGATGCGCGCGGCTACCGGCTCCTCGAGCAACAGCTCGAAGTAGGTGACGAAGCCGCCCAGCGTCGCGACGCGCTCGACCGGCAACTCAGCGGTCGCGCCGCAGACGGAGGCGAGGTTCGTCGCCATCGCGCCGGCCGTTCGATCGATCACGTCGCGCTCGAGCGGGGAGAGGGTGCGCCGTGCGCAACCGTCGCCGCCGGACTCGCCGAAGATCGCGCCGGCGAGCGCGACGGCGTCGGCGGAGCGCAGGACGATGGCGGCGTCGGCAACGCTTCCCCGCACGCGATAGAGCAGCGCATCGCGCACGATAGCCGGCCATGCGGTCGCCGCCGGAATCGCCGGTTCGCAGACACGCATCGCCGCGGGTCCGCCCAACAGCGACGCCAGGGTTTCGCGAACGCCGTTCGCCACAACGCACGCGGCGCTCGCCGGCAACGACGAACGCGACGCGAATCGCAAGCGGCGCACGCGCCTCACTTCAACAGATCCATTGCGGTCTTGCCGAGACGCGATCGCGCCGCTTCGGCCGCCTGCAAAGCGTCGAACGCGAGGTAGGCTTCCTTAAGCCGTGCGAGGCTCTCGTCAATGTCCACGCGGCTACGCTCGCGCTGTCTCGGCGCCAGCGATGCGAAGTCGCCGTCGCCCGGCAGACCGACGTACGGGGCGATGCCGGCGGGAGCCGCGGCGGCGGCGCCGTCGTCGGACTCGAGGCGGGTGGCCGCGGGAAACCGCGCGAGCGCAAGCCGACCGACCACGACGCGTTGCGTTCCCCGCGCGCCGCTGCGCGGATCGATCGCCGCCCGCATGTAGACGAGCGTTCCGTCCGGCTCGATCGCAGCGTCTGCGGCCCTTCCGAGGGCGGCGTCGACGGCGTCGAAGCGCAGCTCGCCCAACGGACCGCCGCCCGCCGGCATGCCGAGAACCGGGCGCCCGTCGCCGGCGACGAGGCGCCCGTCGCGAACCGCAAACGAACCGTCGCGCGTGTAGAGGCGTTCGCCGCCCTCGTCGGCGGCAAGAAAATATGCGCCGTCCGGGGGCGCGACCGCGAGCGGATCGAGCGTGAACGCCGACGACGGCCCAGCCGTCGCGACGTCGTCGTGGCGCGGCGTCGCGCCGGGCGTATATGCGCGCCGAACGTCGGCCGCGCGCTCGGCGATGCGGTCGAGGGCGAGCGAGAGACTTGCGTTCAAGAACATCGCGCCCCCTTCGCTTTCAGCTCGACGGCCATACCGCGCGCTCCGAGCGTCGCTCGGACCTCGTCGAGCGCGCGCGAAACGGCCGCGCTGACCTCCGGCGCGCAGATCGCCACCAGCGCCGCGCGCTCGCCCTTCGTTTGAAGCATAACCACGACGCGAACGCTGCCGCGGCCCATCGAAAACGTGGCGCGCCGCACCTGCGCGCTGGGGTCGGCGAATGCGTGCTGGATGCGCTTGGCCAGCGGCGCGGCGATCGTCCGCCGGCGAATCGCTTCGCCATCGTCGTCGCCTCCGACGCTACCCGTCGCAACGTGCGGGGGACGCAACGGCATGCTCCGCGCGTCGCTATGGTGCGCGAAGCTCTCGATACGACACCAGCGCTGCCGCGGGCGCGGAGCCGGCGCGCGCGAGGGCAAGCGCACTCCGGCGGCGGAGCGCTCGCGCGGTGCGAGGCGAAGCGCGCTATACCACGCTTGCGACAGCGTTCGCCGGTCGATCGCTCCCAACGGTGCCGCGAGAATGCTGACCTCGAGCGGATGAGTCATCATCGCTCGATCATCCCAAGAGCCTATGATCCGCCGCTCATCGCGAGCTTGCCGATTTGAGAACGCCGGCGTAGGACGTGCGCAGCCGCCGGTAGCTCGCCAAGACGTTGCGCACGTACGCCTGCGTCTCGGCGAAGGGCGGGATGCCTCCGTAGCGTTCGACGGCCCCCGGCCCGGCGTTGTACGCGGCCACCGCGAAATCGATGCTCCCGAACCGATCGAGCAGCGAGCGAAGATACCGGGTTCCGCCGCGGACGTTCTCTTCCGGATCGTACGGGTCGTCCACACCCAAGGCTGCGGCGGTGGCCGGCATCAGCTGCATGAGGCCGCGCGCTCCGGCGCGCGACGTCGCCCGCGGATCGAACCCCGATTCGTTCTCGATGACCGCCTCGACCAGCGCGGGGTCGAGGCGAACCGCCGCCGAGCTCTCGGCGACGTAACGGTCAACCTCGGCACGCGGCTCCGGCGCGGCCCCGGTAGGCGCGTCGCCCTCGATCGCAGCGCCGCCGGCGGCCAGGCGCGCGAAATCCGCGAGCGGCACTCTCGGTCCGAGGGCGATCTCGCGCATGCGCGACGCGACGAGAGCGACGTCATCAGCGACGCGCATCGGCCATACCGATCGAGGCGGCAGTCTCCGCGAGCTGGGCGAGCGTCGCCTCGGCGTCGCACGGCTCGCGGTCCTGGCGCAGCAACGCCTCGATGCGATGCTCCGCCGCGATCGCCGTGCGTGCGTCGCCTTGAGGGTCCGCGATTCCGAGCGACCGCGCGTCCTCGATGCGGTGCAGAGTGGCGAGGGCGGCGCGTACGACGCGCGCGTCGTGCACGTGCGCCGCGGAAGCGACGGCGTCCATCGTGCGGCTCGTGCTCGCCAGGACGTCGAGCGCGGGGAATCGCCCCGCCTCCGCCAGCCGTGTGGAGAGCGCGATGTGCCCGTCGAGAAGCGCACGCGCCGCCTCGCTGACGGGATCCCGATCGTCTCCGTCGTGGATCACCGTTGCGAACAGGCTGATCGAGCCGCCGCGCACGGCTCCCGCAATCTCCAGCAGGCGCGCGAGCTCGGCGAAGACGCTGGGCGGATACCCGCCGCGGCCGGCGCTCTCCCCGGATGCGACGCCGACCTCCCGCAGCGCCGCGGCGACGCGCGCCAGGCTGTCGAGAACGAGCACCACCGTAAGGCCTCGTTGGCGCAGCGCGCTCGCGTGCGCGAATGCGACGCGCGCGGCGAGCACGCGCTCGCGAGCGCGCCGGTCGCTCGTCGCGCAGACGACGGTCGTTCGCCGGTCGCGCCGCGCGATCCAGTGCTGCGCTTCGCGCCCGCGCTCCCCGACGAGCGCGACGACGACCGCATCCGCATCGCAGCCCGCGACGATGGATTCGACGAGGGTGCTCTTGCCCGCGCCGGGTGCGCCGAAGATACCGACGCGGGCGCCGCGCCCGAGCGTCAGCAACCCGTCGATCGCGCGCACGCCGGTCCACAGAGGCTCGTCGATGGGCGCGCGTTGCGATGGAGCCGGGGGCCGCGGCTCGATCTCCACGCTTCGCCCCCTCAGCTCCGGACCGCCGTCGAGCGGCAGACCCAGTCCATCGATGGCGCGTCCAAGCGCGCACGTGCCGAGCGAGAGTCGAAGCGGTGCGCTCACGCCAAATCGCCCGCCAATAGCGCATCGAGCCGTGCCTCGACGCTCGCGTCGATCGTTCCGCTTCGGACCTCCACGAGCACGCCGCCCGGGCGCACGCACTCGTCGGCCACCGCGGCGACGCCGGCGCGCGCGAGGGCGGCGACGTCGTCGGGGTGCGCGCGAACGCGAACGACCCCGTCGTTCGCGTGGCGTTCGAGCGCCGCCGAAGCCATCGCGGCAACGTCGGCCGGCGCGAGTTCGAGCTCGCGCGCGAGCACCTCGCCCGCGATCGCGGGCACGAGCCGCGCGAGTTCGACGTCGAGCGCGTCGGCGAGTGCCGCGCGGAACAGCCGCTCGGCCCGCACGAGGTCGTGCGGCGCTCGCGGCTGCGGCCGCGCGCCGGGCGCCGGTGCCGGTTCGGTCGCGGGCGGCACGCTCTCGGTTCGGTCGCGACGCGGGGGCCGCAAAACGTCCTCCAGCGCGACAAACTCTTCAGACATGCCGCCGCAGCAACTCTTGCGCGTCGTCGAGCAGCGGCGAGTGGCGGCGTTGCATGCGCCGGACGATGGCATCCCGCTCGTGCGGCGGGTAGAGCTCGAGCACGGCCGTCGCGGTGGCGGCCGGCAGCGCGCTGATGATCGCGGCCGCCGAGTGCGGCGGCTCGCATTCGAGCATGCTGCGGACACGCGCCGGCGCGATGCCGGCCGCGGCCTTGGACGTCCGTTCCACCGCGTGGCGTTCGATCAACGACTGCGCGAGCGACGAGAGCGGCGGCAACGTGATGCGCGCGCAGAGCACGATTGCTGCGGCGACGGCGAGCGCCGGAAGCAGCGGAACGATCGCGCCATACAGCAGCCACCATGCATCTTTGCGTGCGACGGCCTCGCGGCGGAAGTCCACCGCCTCGACGGCGAGCGTGTCGCCGCGGCGCGCGTCGTATCCGAGCGCCGCGGCCGCGAGCTCGCGAACGTCTGCGACGTCGGGCGCGCGGCTTCGGTCCACGAAGACGGCCGCGCTGAGCCGCTTGAGAACGCCGGGCGGCACTTGCGCGACCGACTCGTGCGTCTCGCTGCCGCGATCCTCTCCGACCTCGAGCTGGCGATACCGCTTGCCGTCGCCGTCGTACGTCTCGCTGCGGCGCGAGCGTCCGATGGGTTCCGAACCGATCGGCGCGCGGCGGACGTCGCGCCGGGTGCTCTGCGACGCGTCGTATTCCGCGTGGACGCGTACGATCGTCGCGCCGCTTCCGAAGGCCAAATCGAGCGCCGATTGCAGCGCGCGCTGCAGGTCGGCCGCGTCGTCGCCGCCGGCGGGTTCGCTGCCGAGCGACACTCCGCGATCGTCGAGAATCGTCACCCGTTGGGGCGCGAGATCGCGTACGCTCGCCGCCACGAACGCCCGGATGCCGGCGACGGCGGCGCGCGGCAGTTCGACGCCGGGTCGCAGCCGCACGCGGACGCTGGCGCTCGCGGCGTGCGCGGATTCGTCGCCGAAACCGGCGGGTTGGGCCGGAGCGACGATGACGCGGGCGTCGTCCACGCCGTCGATGCCGCGCAGGCCCGACTCGATGTCGCCCGCCAGTCCGGCGCGCGTCTGCGCGTCAACGACCGCCTGCGGCGTCAGCACGCCGATGCTCGCGACCGCCTCGCCGGTGCTCGAGAGGTGCGCGTGGGGCGTTCCCGCCAGCGACAAGCGCAACAAGAGATCGTTGCGGCGCCTCGCGTCGACCTCGACGTTGTCGGCGGTTGGAGTAAACGCCACGTTCCAGCCCGCTAGACGTTCTTCGACCTCCGAGAGCTGCTCGGGATGGAGCGGCGCGGCAAACAGGGCGACGCGCGCCGGATGCGCGAGCATCGCCGCCGCAATCGCAACGGCGAGCAGCACGGCGAGCCCCGCGCCGGCAAGAAATTGAACCGCCCTCGGCAGCGACGACCAGCGAGCCGAGAGCGTCGCGATCGCCTGCACCGCAGCTACACTTGCATGTTCAAGATGGAGGAAACGGCTTGGCCGGCGCGCGATGCACTCGACGTCGCCACCGCGAGCGCGACGTCGGCACGCGCTCGCTCGTAGATCGCCGCATGCAGCGTCCCGGCGCCGCGTGCGAAGCCGTCTTCGGCGCGATCGGCGGCCGCCAGCGCCCCGTCGAGCGCGTCGAGCGCGCGCGCAAACTCCGCGGCGTCGCCGGCGGTGCGATCCGGCGCCCCCGGAGGCGCGTCGGGGACGATCGGCTCGACGCTCACAACCGCCCCAGCTCGATCGTCTTCTCGGCCAGCGTCTTCCCCACGTCGAAGATCGAGGCGTCCGATTCATACGCACGCGATGCGTTCATCACGGCGATCATTTCGGTGAGGATGTCGACGTTCGTGCCGCGCTCGCTGCGCGACCCCGCGAACTCGACCCGCGACCCGTCGTCGCCTTCCTCGACTCGAAAGATCGGCACGAGGCGCGGGTACTCCGCGTTTGGGCCTGCGGCTTCGGCCGCGGCGACGTTGCGCGCCGCAACGTCCAGTGCCGCCCGCTGCGCGTCCATGGCGCTGGCGGCGGCGTCGAGGAGCTCGATCGTCACTTCGCCACCGCCTTGATCTCCTCGAACCGGGCTCGCTCGGCGGCCAGCAAGGCCTCCGTGAAAATCGCGGCCGACGCCGTCTGCGCCATCGCCGCGTCGGCGCCGCGTCCGGTCCGGACCCCGGCATTAGCGAGCGCGACGGCGCCCTGCGCGTCGCGCAGCCGGGCCCCTGCCGCCGCGATCGCCTCGTTGAGAGAGTCCCCCACGTCGTACATGCGGCGATGCTATCAGGCGGCCGTGACCGGCAGACGTACCTTAGATAGCTGCCGTGTGATGTGAGAGCCGGATGAGGATCGAGTTAGCGAGCGCTGATTGGTGGGAAAGAATCCGGTGAAACCGCCAAGAGCCACGCTAGAGACCGGCGGGGTTGGGCTATAATTGAACCGACATTAAGGAGGTCACGTGAAAATCCAGCGATTCTTCCCCGCACTCCTCGCGGCAACGCTTATCGCCGCCCTACCGCTTCCAGCCCCGGCGCAGTTCAGCGTCGGGATCGGCGTGAACATCGGAACGGCCCCGCCGCCGCTGCCGTACTACGCGCAGCCCCCGGCGCCGTACCCGAACTACCAATGGATCCCCGGCTACTGGGCCTGGGGTAACTACGGCTACTACTGGGTGCCGGGCACCTGGGTCGCGCCGCCGTCCGTCGGCCTGCTGTGGACGCCGGGCTACTACGGCTACAACAACGGCTACTACGGCTGGAATAACGGCTACTGGGGCGCCACCGTCGGTTTCTACGGCGGCATCAACTATGGCTACGGCTACCCGGGCACCGGCTTCTACGGCGGCGCCTGGAGCGGCGGCGCCTATCGTTACAACACGGCCGTGACCAACGTCAACCGGACGGTCATCCACAACACCTACAACAAAACGGTCATCAACAAGAACGTCTGCAAAAACTGCAAGAACGTCAGCTACAACGGCGGCCACGGCGGAACGGCCGCGCGGCCGACCTCCGCGCAGATCCAGGCCCGCAAGAACGGCCGCGCGCCGACCACCGCGCAGCGCGACCAGGCCCGGCTCGCCGGCCAGGATCGCAACCAGCTCGCCTCGGTCAACAAGGGCAAGCCGTCGCTGACGGCGTCGCAGAAGCCGTTCAACGATAAGAACCGCCCGCCGAACTCGGCCCCGATCACCGCGGCCGACAAGAAAACCGCGCAAAACAACATGAAGGGCGCGCAAAACAACAATAATAACAAGGGCGCGCAAAACAACAACAACAAGGGCTCGAATAACAATAAGCCTGGGAACACGAACCATGGCAACAACAACAAGACCCCGACGACGACGCACAACCCGAACGCGAACAAGCAGCCTCAGCACAAGCAGCAGCCGCCCAGCCAGAGCATGCACTCGTCGAATCAGACGATGCACTCGGGCAACCAGGCGATGCACACCCAGCAGTACCACGGCAACACCAACACGATGCACTCGAACAACATGCAGGGCCATCCGCAGGGCGGCAAAACGCAGAGCCACCCGCAGGGCGGCGGCCAGAAGCCTCCGGGTAACGGCGGCGGCCAGAAGCCTCCGGGCAACGGCGGCGGCGATAAGAACAAACCGCCCCACTAAGCCGGGCGTCGGACTAAAACCAAGGGACTCGCAGCGCGAGTCCCTTTCGTTAGCGGGCTTGCGGCAAACCCCGCGCGTCCCGCGGGACGCCCAGCATCAGGCGCGTGACCTCGTCGTAGTTGGCGATCCCCGAGGCGATGCGGTTGCTCTTCAGATAGACGTTGTACGTGCGCCACGTCCAGTGCGCCAGCATCACGTTGATGTGCCGCGCGTTGCGCTTGCGCAGCGCGGCGAAGTCCTGCCAGACCAGCGGCACGAACTCGCGACGCGCGTAGTGGCGCTTCTGCGGCAGGTAGAGGAAGAGCTCGAACCAGCCGGCGTACTGCAACGCCGGGTCGGGGGAGCGCAGGCAGGTGAGGATCGCCAGATAGTTGGCCTCGTCCTCGCGCGCGTAGGCGGCGTCGTGACTCCACTCGTGCGCGAGATCGAAGGGACGCTCGAACCACAGCAAGTCCGAGGCCATCGCGACGTTGAGCGTCAGCGGATTGACGAAGCCGCTGGTTCCCGTCGCGAGCATGAAGGGGTCGACGAGCGTCGGCTTCGCGGCGCCGACGCTGGGATCCCAATCGTTGCCGGCGCGCTGCACCACCGGCAGCCACGCAAGCTTGAGGGCCGTCATGCCGAGGGGGAGATCGGCGCGCGCGTGCGCCGCTGCCGCCAGCGCGTTCATCTGCGCCATCGCCTGCGCGCGCAGCGCGGCCGCGGCGGCGGGCGTGACGCGGGCCTTATCGTAGGCGACGCGCGCCTCGATCGGCGCGCGGGCATAGTTCCATCCCCAGCTCAGCTCGAACCACACCGCGTAGATGCCCACGATCGCCGCGCAGTTGAGCAGCAGCGCCGCCACGTCGCCGGCTTTGCGCCTGCGCTTGCGCACGAAGATCGCGATCTCCCACACGATCGCGCCGATACCGACCAGCGCGGCCAGATCGCCGAGCGACCACGGAAACGGCGAGGTGATCGCGAACGCGATGTGCTCCCATTGGGGATACGCGCCGTTGGAATAGGCGCGCTCGATCCATGCGGCGTTCGGCTGCAGCGTCAACGCGACCGCCCCGAAGGCGATCGCGATGAACTGCGGCAGCTTCCTTAGCGTTTGCTGTACTGGAAGCGTTTGCGCGCGCGCTTGCGTCCGTATTTCTTGGACTCCTTCTCGCGCGGGTCGCGCGTCAGGAATCCGTTCTTCCGAAGCGCTTCTTTGAACGACTCGTCGAGCGCCAGCAGCGCGCGGGCGATGCCGTGGCGCACCGCGCCGGCCTGGCCGGTCACTCCGCCGCCTTCGGCCTTCACGCGGACGTCGAAGCGCGATCCGCTCGCCGTCGCCTCGAACGGCTGGCGAACGATCTGGATCAGCTGCGGACGCGGGAAATACTCTTCGACCGGCTTGCCGTTCACGGTGATGACGCCCTGGCCGAGCGTCAGCTTCACGCGCGCCACGGCGCGCTTACGGCGCCCGGTGGATTGAATGACCTCGAGAGGCTGATCCAAATGTGCTCCTACGGCAGCGACGCAGGCGACTGCGCGTCGTGTGGATGGCCGGCGCCGGCGTAGACGTTGAGGCGGCGCAACTGCGCGTCGCGCATCCGATTGGTCGGAAGCATGCCGCGCACGGCTCGCTCGATCAGGCGCTCGGGATGTTTGTCGGCGACCTCACGGGCCGTCTCGACCTTCAGTCCGCCGGGATAGTTGCTGTGCCGGTAGTAGAGCTTCTGCTTCCACTTTTGACCGCCCAGCTCGACCTTCTCGGCGTTGACCACGATCACGTGGTCGCCGTCATCGGTGTGCGGCGTCCAGGTCGGCTTGTGCTTGCCCGAGAGGGCGCGCGCGATCCGTACCGCGAGCGTGCCGAGACGCTCGCCGGCCGCATCGACGATATACCAACGATGCTCCGTCTCAGCCGCTTTCTGCTGGTAGGTGCGCACAACCAAGGTATCCTACGGGAAAGCCCGTGCCCCGTCAAGCGCCGCCGCCGGCCCGAAGGCGGGGGCCTCGGCGTAGGAGTCGTAGCCGTCGGCGTAGCGGACCCCGGCCAGGCAGAGGCCCGCGGCGGGGGCGGTGTGACCGGCCGCCGACCGGTCGCGGGCCGCGAGCACCCGGGGCAGGTCCGACGGCGGGCGGCGCCCCTGGCCGCACTCCACCAAGGTGCCGACGATCACCCGCACCATGTGGCGCAGGAAGCCGTCGGCGGAGATCTCGATTCGCACCAGCTGCCCGGCCGGCGCGATCTCCAGCCGCCCGACCGTGCGGGTGGACGAGATCTCGGGCGCGACGGTCGCAAACGAGCGGAAATCGTGTTCCCCGGTCAGCTGCTCCGCGGCCGCGCGCATCGCGCCGAGGTCGAGCGCCCCGGCCACGTGCCAGGCGTAGCGCGCGAGCACGGCGCCGCGGGCGGGCCGGTTGAGGATCGCGTAGACGTAGGTCCGCTCGCGAGCAGAAAATCGCGCCGAGAAGCCCTCGCCGGCGATCGCCGCCTCGCGGACGCACAAGTCGTCGGGCAGCAGGGCGTTGAGGGCCAACAGCAGCCGGTCGAACGGAAAGCGGACGCCGGCCGAAAACGACACGACCTGGCCCGTGGCGTGGACGCCGGCGTCGGTGCGCCCCGCGCCGGTCACCTTGATCTCGTCGGAGAACAGCCGTGCCAACGCGGCCTCGATCTCGCCCGCCACCGTGCGCACCGACGGCTGCGCCTGAAAGCCGCTGAGCTCCGTGCCGTCGTACTCGACGGTCAACCGGACCGTGGTCAAAAACCCGCCCGCCGCAGCTCGGACTTCGCGGCCGCGAAGTCGCGCCGGAACGCGGCGTCGTGCGACATCGCATACACGGCCAGCGTGCCGGCCGTCCAGCCCGACGCGACGTCGCTTGGATAGTGCAGCCCCAAGATGATGCGGTTCTCCGCGAACGTGCGCGCCTGCCCGAAGACCGCGTCGCGCTTGGCCGGAATCAGTTCGCCCAGCAGAACCGCGCTCGCCGCCGCGAACGCGGCGTGGCCGCTGGGATAGGAGCGCTTCTTACCGCCGTCGGGTCGCGGACGCTCCCAGTAGGATTTGGCGAGCCCGATCAGCTGCTTCACGTCGGAGCCGACGCGCTCGAAGAACGCGGCGGTCACCGGCAGACGCTCGGGAGTGAAGTTCGTTCCGACCGACGGCGTGTAGAAGAACACGGTCCGCGTCGCCTCTTCCTGCGCCTGAAACATCTGCGTCCGGCTGCGCGCGGCGACGGTTGCGGCCACCTGCTGCTCGTCGGCCCGCCCCTGCGCCGACGACGCGTCGGGCGGCGGCGGCAGCAGCACGGTGAGGTCGAGCGCGGTGGGATTCAAGTAGTAGAACGGCTTGTCGGCCCGGGCAACGCCGGGCGCCGCGGCGACCAGCAACGCGGCGGCCGCGGCCCACGCGCGGAGCGCGTTCATCCGTGCTGCCGCTGCAGCGGGAAGAGGATCACGTCGCGGATCGAGCGCTGCCCGGTGAGCAGCATGATCAGCCGGTCGACGCCGATGCCGATGCCGGCCGTCGGAGGCATGCCGTATTCCAACGCGCGCACGAAATCCCAATCGGGTTCGGGAATCTCTTCGTTGCCGCCCGCCCGCTCCGCGACCTGAGCGGTGAAGCGCTCGCGCTGATCGTCGGGATCGTTGAGCTCGGTGAAGGCGTTGCTGATCTCCATGCCCGCACAGAACAGCTCGTAGCGGTCGACGACGTCGGGATCGCCGTCGCGCCGCTTGGCGAGCGGCGAGATGACGACGGGATAGCCCGTGACGAACGTGGGCGCGATCAGGTGCGGCTCGAGCACCCGCTCGAAGATCTTGTCGAGCGCGTGCCCGTGCGAGGGCGAGGCCGGAATGCCCAGCTCGGCGAGGATCGCCTGCGCCTGCACGGGATCGAGCAGCCGCTCGCGCGTGTACTTTCCGTCGCTGTGCGTCGCCAGCGCGTCGAGATACTCGATGCGCGCGAAGGGCCGCGCGAACGAGATCGTCGAGTCGCCGTACGGCAGATCGGTGCCGCCGTCGCTCGCGACCGAGACCAGATGCGCGATCAGCGCCTCGTTGAAATCCATCATGTCCGAGACGTCCCAGTACGCGGCGTACAGCTCGAGCATCGTGAACTCGGGGTTGTGCGTGGTGTCGATGCCTTCGTTGCGGAAGATCCGTCCGATCTCGTAGACGCGCTCGAGCCCCGCCACGATCAGGCGCTTGAGGTTCAGCTCGGTGGCGATCCGCAGCTGCATCAGCTGATCGAGGGCGTTGCAGTGGGTCACGAACGGCCGCGCCGCCGCGCCGCCGGCCACGTGCAGCAGCGTCGGCGTCTCAACCTCGTAGAATCCGTAGGCATCTATGAAGCGGCGCATCTCGGCGATAAGGCGGCTGCGCATGATCATCACGTCGCGAACCTCGGGATTGACGATCATGTCCACGTAGCGCTGGCGGTAGCGCTTCTCCACGTCTTGCAGCCCGTGCCACTTGTCGGGCAGCGGCATCAGCGCTTTGCCCAGCGCCGCGAACGACGTAACGTGCAGCGTCAGCTCGCCCATCTTCGAGCGAAACATGTAGCCGCGCACGCCGACGATGTCGCCGCGGTCGAGGTCGAACCAGTCGGCGAATGCCGTCTCGCCCATCTCTTCCTTGCGCAGGTAGACCTGCAGCTTGCCGGTGCGGTCGCCCAGATCGGCAAAGCTCGTCTTGCCCATGATCCGCTTCGAGAGCAGGCGCCCCGCGATGCTCCACGCCTCGGCGCTCGCGTCCTGGCCGGGAACGAGAAAGCCGTAACGCTCCGCGAGCTCGGCCGCGGTTGCCGTCAGCTCGAAGCGGCGCGCCGCGAACGGATCGCCGCCCCGCGAACGCAAAGCGGCCAGATTCTCACGTCTGGCCGCTACGAGCGCCGCTTCCGTCTTACCGAAATCGTCCAAACGAACTCCCGCAGCGGCCCGCTACGAGGCCTTCTTTGCGGCCTTCTTCGGCGCGCTGCTCTTGATCGACTCGATCTTGTACTTCACCATTCCGCGCGGCGTCGCAACGTCGACCGTCGTGCCCTTCTTGTGACCCATGAGCGCGCTTCCGAGGGGCGACTCGTTGGAGATGCGGCGGTTCGACGGATCGGCCTCGGCCGAGCCGACGATCGAGAACTCGTAGTTCTCGTTGCCCTTCAGCTCCTTGACCTTGACGATGGCGCCGAGGTGAACCTCGTCGGCGGCATACTCCGACTCGTCGATGATGCGCGCGTTGCGAATCATCGCCTCGAGCTTCAGGATGCGGCCTTCGATGAACGCCTGCTCCTGCTTCGCGTCTTCGTACTCCGCGTTTTCGCTGAGGTCGCCGTACTCTTTGGCCTGACGGATACGGTCGTTGACCTCACGCCGATGGACGCTCTTGAGCTCGTCGAGCTCTTGCTCCAGCTTCGTCAGGCCTTCCGCGGTCAGTACGATCTCTTTGTCGTTCAACTACAGTTCCTCGAGGGCGCTCATGGCGAGAAGCCCCTAGCAATCCGGTAGCGTTCTCCAACGCTGGCGCCGTGCTTTCTCAGGGGGCCTGTGGAAGGCCTCCTGGGCCGCCGGTGCCCGTCAATTACCCAAATTCAGGACGCGGGGTTTCAGGTTCAGCTCCCGGAGCAGGCGCTCGTAGTCGGCCGGCACGACGTCGCTCCAGGACTTGCCCAGCAGCGCCACCAGCGCCGCTTCCAGCACGTTGGTGCCGAACGAACGCCCTCCGAACTCCGGCGTGGTGGTGATCAGCGTCTTCACGCCCCGCGCCGCCAGCTCGTCTACGTTCGCCTGCGTCACGGTGTTGGTCAAGACGATCTTTCCGTCGAGCCGCGCCGGCATGAACTGCCGCATGAAGTGAAAGTCGCCGGCCACGATCTCGGCCTGCTCGTAATACTGCGGGTATTTCGGCTCGGGCGGCTTCTCTTGTTTCTTGCCGGTGGGATAGAAGAACTGAAACGGCAGCTTGCAGGCGTCGGGGAGATACTTCTCGGCCATCGTCTCGAACTCGTGGAGATCGCGCACCGGCATGTCTTTGTCGAGCGCGAAGATGAAGTCGCCGAACAGCACGTCGGCGCCGGCGTCCACCAGCGCCTGCGCCATGCCGAACCGGTCGAGCGCGCTCACCATCAGGACGCGCTTTCCGCGCAGGTCCATGCCGAGCTCGTCCTGCATGAACCGCACGGTCGCGCGTTCGAGCGTGTTCTTCAGCCCGCTGCCGTCCACGACGGGCGTGGTCTTGGCCGCTTCCAGCAGCCGCAGCCCGTCGCGCAGCGCGTAGCGGTGGCGCCCCGCGTAGAGATACACGTCGATGCCGCCGAGCCCGATCGCGTCTACGTGACCGTCGAGCTCGCGCACCTTCGCGATGGCCGCGTCGAGCTTGCCGTCGGTGCCCACGCGCGAGATGTCGAACTCCTCGCCCATCAGCGAAACCTGCGCGCGATGGTCGCGGCTGCTCGATCCCAACGACACCGAGACGACCTTCTTCACGCCTCGACTCCCACAGACGCGCGTGCGGCGGCGTCGCGCGTGAGCGCGATCTTCTCCGGCGTGATCGCCGCATCGAACGCGCGCATGCCGGCCAGCTCGAAGCCGCAACGGTCGGCCATCGCCTGGATCTCGATCACTTTATCGAGGTTGATGCCGCGCCCCAGCGTGTAGGGTTCGAATCGTCCCTCGAGCGCCAGGATCATCGTCTCGCTCATGCAGGCGAGCGCGGTCTTCTCGGGCAGGTTCAGGTCGAACTCCGTTCCCGGCTCGCGCACGCGCTCGAAGCGCGGGTTGCCCGGCACGCGCATGTTGCCGCCCTCGAGCACGAGCACGTCGGGCCGCTCGGCGTCCACGCGCCGGCTCACGTCGTGCGGCAGCGACAGCTCGCATACCACGGCGCCGGCCTGCAGGTCCTCGGGCTCGATCACGTCTTTCGTCGAGCTCGTCGCGGTGAGCACGAGCTTCGCCCGCCGCACCGCGCTCGCCACGTCCGTCGTGCACTCCGACGGGCACGGCAGCTGCGGCGCGATCTCGCAGTGAAACTTGCGCAGGCGCGTCTCGTTCCGGGCGACCAGAACGATCCGCGCCACCTTTGGCGCGATGAGCCGCACGCAGGCCGCGCCGATGGATCCCGTGGCGCCGATGACGGCGGCGGTGCACGACGACGTGTCGATTCCCATCTCGCGCGCGCCGCGGAACAGGCTCTGCACGCCGGCGGCGATCGTCAGCGAGTTTCCGGTCGTCACCGGAATCGGCGAGCGCGCGTTGATCGTGACGCCGGCGTCGCCCACGACGCCGGTGAACGCGCCGAGGCCCGCGACCTGCGCGCCCAGCTGTGCCCCGATCTCGATCGCCCCGAGCACCTTCTTATACGTCTCTTCGTGCGGCCGGTCCACGACTTGCTCCGGCAAGAACGTCGCGGCGACGAACCAGCCCTCGGTCTCGCGGCCGTCGGGCGTCCGGACGCCCGTGACGTGCACGGCGGCGTACGGAGGCATCCATTCCATGATCTTGCGCAGGATCGGCTCGCCCTTGCCCTTCGCGCCGGGCTCGTAACGCACGATGTCGTCGAGCGAGAGCGGATGGATCACGAAACAGAATTTGTTCACGCCCCCTCCGCCTGCCGCTTGAGCGCCTCGAGCATCATCTCGCTGTTCTCGCGCACCTTCTTCTCCAGCGTCGGCCCGATCAGCTCCGCCAGCGTCGGGACGCCGAAATCGTAGTCCACGCCGAGCCGCACGTGCGTGCGGCCGTCGCGATGCTCGAAGGTCCACGCGCCTTCGAATTTGTCGAGATCGCCCTCGATCAGCTTGTAGTCGATTCGCAACGCGTCGTCGTCGAAGCGGTCCTCCTCGGTCCACTCGATCGGAGCCTCTTCCACGAGCGTCTTCCAACGCGAGACCGCACCGCCCGGGCGGCGTTCGATCACCGTGACCGTCTCGACGTCGGGCATGAACTCCGGGAAACGCTCCTGATCCTTCGCCAGCTCGTAGACGACTTCGGCGGGGGCATCGATCACGATTCTGCTTTCGACATACGGCATCGCTGCGCGGCTTACAGTTTCCCCAGCTTCTCGAACGCCGCCGCGATCCCGCCGCGCAGCGCCTCGAGCGCGCGGTCGATCTCGTCGGCGGTGACGACGAGCGGCGGTTCGAGCCGAATCACGCGCTGCTGGTTGAGCGTCCAGGCCGCGGTGACGCCGGCCTTGAGCATCTCCGGGATCACCCATCCTCCATACCCCTCGTGCGCGAGCTCCACGCCCACGAGCAGTCCCAGCCCGCGCACGTCGCGCACCACGCCGGGAAACTCGGCGCCGATCGCGCGCGCGCCGAGCAGCAGCCGTTCGCCGAGCGTGCGCGCGCGCTCCGCGAGCCCCTCTTCCTCCATCACGTCCATCGCCGCGAGCGCCGCGGCGCAGGCGAGCTCGCTGCCGCCGAAGGTTGACGTGTGCAGCAGCGGCGCCTTGCCGAACGCGCGGTTCCACACGTCGGGCCGCGCGACGAACGCTCCGGCCGGCACGACGCCGCCGGAGAGCCCCTTCGCGAGCGTCATCACGTCGGGCACGACGCCGTCGCGGTCGCAGCCGAACCGATAGCCGCAGCGTCCGAATCCCGTCTGCACCTCGTCGGCGACGAAGAGCGCGCCCGCGCGGTCGCAGGCGTCGCGCACCGCGTTCAGATATCCCGGCGGCGGAACGTTGACGCCGCCCTCGCCCTGCACGGGCTCCACGACGAAGGCCGCCGCGCCGGCGAGCGCCTGGTCGAGGCCGCGCGTCGCGCCGTACTCGATGCACTCCGAGTCGGCGAGCAACGGACGAAACGGCGCCGCAAACGTCTCGCGGCCGCTCACCGAGAGCGCGCCGAACGTCTTGCCGTGATACGCGTCGATCGTTCCGACGATCTTCGGGCGCCCGGTCGCCGCGCGCGCGAGCTTGATCGCGCCCTCGATCGCCTCGGTGCCGCTGTTGCACCAGAACGAGATCTCGAGATCGCCCGGCGCGAGCTCGGCAAGCCGCCGTGACGCGCGCCCCAGCATTACGTTGAACATCGTCTTGCCGGAGAGCGCCATCAGGTCGAGCTGCGCGCGAACCGCTTCGAGCACGCGCGGATGCCGGTGGCCGAGCGTGAAGACGCCGTAGCCGCCGGCGAAGTCCAGATACGCTTTGCCGTTCTGATCCCAGATCGTGCTTCCCGACGCCCGCACTTCCACCGGCGAGCCCGAGATCTTCATCACCCGCGCCAGCGGCGGATTCACGAACCGCTTGTAGTTCTCGTACGTCTCCGCCGCCAGCTCGCTCGGCGACGCGGCGCCGTAGAGCTCGTTCCGCTCGTCGATCATGCTGCCAACGCGGCGGATTCGAGGCGCGCGATCGTCTCGTCGATCGCGGCGATCGTCTCGGCGGCGCTCTCGAGGCGCATGATGCGCTCGCGCAGCGCGGCCGCGCCCGGGATGCCCTTGAGATAGAGCGCGACGTGCTTGCGCATCTGCGGGACGGCGCGCGCCTCGCCCAGCTCGTCGACCATCGCGCGATAGTGCACGATGGCGAAGCGAAGCCGGTCGGCCGGCGCGGGCAGCGGCCGCGCCTCGCGGCCCTCCATCAGGTCGCGGAGCTGCGAGATCAGCCACGGGTTGCCGAGCGTCGCACGGCCCAGCATGATCGCGTCGACGCCGGTCTCGCGCATGCGCCGCATCGCGACGTGCGCGTCGTCGAGATCGCCGTTGCCGATCACCGGAATGTCCACCGCCGACTTGAGGCGCGCGATGTGCTGCCAGTCGGCCTCACCGCGATAGAACTGCCGCGCCGTGCGCGCGTGCAGCGTCACGGCCGCGACGCCGGCGCGCTGCGCTCGGCGCGCGACGTCCACGTAGACCAAGTCGTCCTCGCTCCACCCCAGGCGCATCTTCATCGTCACGGGACAGTCCACGGCGGCGACCACCGCGCGCATGATCGCCTCGCAGCGATCGGGATCGCGCAGACACGCCGAGCCGCCGTTGGTCTTGGTGACCTTCGGCGCGGGGCACCCGAAGTTGATGTCGACGATGTCGGCGCCGCACTCGCGCACCACGCGCGCCGCCGCGGCCATCGTCTGCGGATCGTCGCCCCAGAGCTGCGTGGACACCGGCTTCTCCAGCCCGTGCTGGTCGATCATCTCCATCGTCCGCTTGCTGCCGAACTTCAGCGCGTTCGACGACACGAACTCGGTTACGGTCAGCCCGAGGCCGAACGGGCGATACAGCGCGCGCATCGTGCGGTTCGTCACACCCGACATCGGCGCCAGGATCAGGGGCGGCCACACGTCGAGCGGACCGATTTTCAAGGGGGCGGGGCGCATCGCGTTACGTCTTAAACTCGGCGTCCTGCGACGCCTCGCGATGGAAGAGCTCGAGCCCGATCAGGCTCAGGTGCGGGTCGACGGCATCCACGACGGGCGTCTGCTTGGCCACGACTTCCGCGAGCCCGCCGGTCGCGACGACCCGCGCCTGCACGCCCATCTCCGCGCGGATGCGGCCCACGATCGCCTCGGTCTGTCCGGTGAAGCCGAAGACGATGCCGCTGCGCAGCGCCTCGATGGTGTTGCGCCCAATCGCCCGCTCGGGCGTCTCGATCGAAACCTGCGGCAGTTTCGCCGTGCGCCCGATCAGCGCATCGATGGAAACCGCAATGCCGGGCGCGATGGCGACGCCCAGGTACTCCCCCGACGCCGAGATCGCGATGAACACCGTCGCGGTGCCGAAGCTGACGACGATCAGCGGAGCGCCGAAGCGCGCCCGGCCGCCGATGGCCGCAGCGACGAGGTCGGCGCCGACCTCCGACGGGTTCTCGGTGGCGACCGCGATGAGCCGTTGCGACTGCGGATTCAAGAAGTGCGGCTCGGCTCCGAAGAACCGTTTGCAGGCCGACGCCAGCACGAGGTCGAGCGCCGGTACGACGCTGGCGATCGCGATCGCCCCGATGTCGCTCGTCTTCAGGGAGCTGGTCGCAAAGAGCTGCGTGAAGAACACGCCGTATTCGTCGGGCGTTCGCTTCAGCTCTGTCGTGACGCGCCACGTCTGCTTCAGGTCGCCGCCGGAGAAGCAGCCGAGTTTCGTCTCGGTATTGCCGACGTCAATCGTCAGGAGCATCGCATCAGCTCCTCGACGGCGTCGAGCAGCCGCGCTGCCAGCGCGGTCTTCTCTCCCGCGCCGAGATCGCGGCGCCCGTCGTCGCCCCACAGCAACACCAGCGCGTTATCACCGGTACCGAATCCGCGTTCGCCGCTCACGTCGTTGACCGCGATCGCGTCGAGATGCTTGCGCCGCAGCTTCGCGCGCGCGCGCGCCTCGTGATCGGCGGTCTCCGCGGCGAATCCCACCAAAAAGCTGCCGCCCTTGCGCTCGCCCAGCGCGGCGAGCACGTCCGGATTGGGCGCCAGCGTGACGGTGACCGTCTCGCCGGTCTTGTGCACCTTCTGCTCGGAGTGCTCCGCGGGGCGCCAGTCGGCCACCGCGGCGGCGGCGACGATCAGGTCGGCGCCGGTCGCGCGTTGGAGCGCCGCGTCGTAGAGCTGCTGCGCCGTCGTGACGCGCACCACGTCCACGCCCGCCGGCGGTTCCAGCAGCGTCGGTCCGAGCAACAGCGTCACCTGCGCGCCGCGCAGCGCGGCCTCGCGCGCCAGCTCGATTGCGGTCGAGCCGGTCGACGCGTTGCTCAGGAAACGCACCGGATCGAACGCTTCGCGCGTCGGGCCGCCGGTGATCGCGACGCGTTTCCCGCGCAGCGACTGCCGCCGCGAGAGCGCGCGCTCGATCGCCGCGAGAATGCGCTCCTCGCTCGCGAGCCGTCCCGTTCCCGTTTCGCGCTCGGCCAGAAATCCGCGCTCGGGGTCGACGATCTCGTAGCCGCGGGCGCGCAGCGAGGCGAGGTTGGCCTGCGTCGCGGCGTCCTCGTACATCGCCTCGTTCATCGCCGGCGCGAGGATGCGCGGAATGCGCGCGGCCAGCAACGCCGTCAACAGCAGATCGTCGGCGATGCCGGCGGCGAGCTTCGCGATCAGGTTGGCCGTCGCGGGAACGACGACCGCCACGTCGGCCTCGCGCACGAGGCGGATGTGGGGAATGCGCTCGGGCGCGTCCCACAGCGAGGCGTAGACCGGGCGCGCGGTCAGCGACGCGAACGTCAGCGGCGCGACGAAACGCTCGGCTTCGGCGGTCATGACCACGTCCACGATCGCGCCGCGCTGCACCAGCGCGCTGGTGAGCGCGGCCGCTTTGTAGGCGGCGATGCCGCCGCTGACGCCGAGAAGCACGCGCGCCCCGTCCATCACTCGATCCACAGGTTATCGATCAGCCGCGTCTCGCCGAAGCGCGCGGCGCCCACGATGAAGGCCGGCGCACGCAGCCGGTCGAGGGGCGCGAACGTGTCGCCGTCAACGACGTCGATGTAGTCAACGGTCGCCGCAGAGCCCAGCGCGCGGACCGCGGCCGCGACCGCGTCCACCTTCGTCGTTCCGCGCTCCAACGCAGCGCGCACCGCGCAGAGCGCGCGATAGAGCGCCGGCGCCGCCGCGCGCTGCACCGGATCCAAGTAGCGATTGCGGCTCGACATCGCCAGCCCGTCCGCTTCGCGGACGGTCGGCACGATCTCGACGGCGACGGGGAAGTTCAGATCGGCGATCGCCCGGCGCAGCACGACCGTCTGCTGGGCGTCCTTCTGCCCGAGAAACAGCACGTCGGGGCGAACCACGTTGAGCAGCTTGGCGATCACGGTCGCGACGCCGAGAAAGTGCCCCGGCCGGTAGGCGCCCTCGTACAGCGACGCCAGCGGTCCGGGGTCGACGTGCGTGGCGAACTCGCCGCCGTACATCGCCGTGGCGTCGGGCGCGAACAGCACGTCAACGCCTGCGGCCGCGAGCTTCGCGCGGTCGCTCTCGGGATCGCGCGGATAGCGCGCCAGGTCCTCGTTCGGCCCGAACTGCAGCGGGTTGACGAAGATCGACGCGCCGACGGTCGCGAGCGCGCGCGCGCGGCGGACCAGCTCGAGATGCCCGTCGTGCAGCGCGCCCATCGTCGGCACGAACCCGAGCGGCCGTGGCGACGCGCCGAAGAGCGCGCGCGCCCGCGCCACCGTCATCGCGCTTTCCATTGTAACGCTTACGCGCGCGTCACCCGAAGCACGGTACGCCCCACCACGAACGGCACGCCGACGGGGAGCGCGACCTCGCCCACGACCGGCTGCCCTCCCAGGCGGGTCCCGTTGCGGCTGCGGAGATCGACGAGCCGAATGGCATCGGACTCGATCTGCAGCCGCGCGTGTTGGCGAGAGACGTACCGGTCGAGCGCCAGACACGCCTCGGCCATCGCGTCGTCGCGGCCGATCGTGATCTGCCGGTCGAACGGCCACGTCTTGCCGTCGAGCGGGCCGCTCAGCACTTCGAGCAGGTACATGGCCGCCAGCCCTTCTCTAGGAGTCCCTACAAAACCCCGTCCTGCACGGCGCGCGCCGCGAGCAGGGCGCCGGCGCGCGCGTACGTCTCGCTCACGCCGCCCTGAAGGTAGACTTCGAACGGCTCGCGGAGCGGCGCGTCGCACGACAGCTCGATCGTGGCTCCGCTGACGAAGGCGCCCGACGACATGAGCACCGGGTCGGCGTAGCCCGGCACCGGCCCCGGCTCGGGCCGGAAGCGCGCGTTCACCGGCAGCGCCGACTGCAGCCCGGCGGCAAAACGCCGCAACAGTTCGGGCGAGCCCAGGCGGATCGCCTGCACGATGTCCGTGCGGCGCTCGCCCGGCGCAGGATCGACGCCGTAGCCCAGCTCGTCGAACAGCGCGGCCGCGAAGTCGAGCCCGCGGAGGCACTGTTCGACGACGAGCGGGGCGAGGAAGAGTCCCTGACAGAGCGCGCGCCCGAACCCGAGCGACGGTCCGAGCGCGGCCCCCAATCCGGGAGCGAAGAGGCGCGCCGCCACGCGCTCGACGACCTCGGCGCGGCCGGCGACGTACGCGCCCGCGGGCGCGATCGAGCCGCCGAGGTTCTTGATGAGCGAGCCCATCGCGAGGTCGGCGCCGGCCGCCGTCGGCTCGCGCTCTTCGACGAGCTCGCCGTAGCAGTTGTCGACGAGCACGAGCGCGCCCGGCGCGACGCGTTTGACGGTCCGCGCGGCGGCTTCGCACTCCGCGACCGAGAGCGAGCGGCGTGGAGCGTAACCGCGCGACCGTTGAATGAAGACCGTCGCGACGTCGCCGCCGGCGAGCGCGGCGGCCGTCGCCTCGAGATCCATGCCGCCGCCCGCGCCGAGCGGGATCTCGCGATAGACGACTCCTTCGCCCACCAGCGCGTGCGGCGCGTCGCAGATCGCGTTGCGCAACGTGTCGTACGGCCGGCCCGAGATCGAGAGCAGCGTTCGCCCCGCCGGCGTGCAGGCGGCGAGCGCGGCGACGATCGCGTGCGTGCCGCTGACGATCGAGAGCCGCGCGAGCGCGCGCTCCGCACCCAGCACGCGCGCCAGCAGCGACTCGTAGCGCGCGCGGGCAACGTCGTCGTAGCCGTACCCGGTCGAACCGGCGAAGTCGCTCTCGGCGAGCCCTTCGTCGAGGAACGCTTGCAGCACGTTCGCGGCGACGCGCCCCTGCGAGTCGTAGCGCAGACCTGCGGTGCGCTCGTGCGCGGCGTCGGCGGCCTCGGCCACGCGCCCGCCGACGCGCAAGCGCGCGCAGAGCTCGGCGATCATTCCCGCACCAAATGGCGCTCGTACGCGCGCACGAACGGATAGTAGATGGCGGTCGCGATCGCAATGTTGAGTACGACGAGCGCGATCGCGCGCAGATCCTGGGTGGCGAGATACGTCGAGACCAGCGTCGGCACCGACGACGGCACGTAGAACGCCGCTCGCGAGACGAGCCCCGTTGCGACCGCGACGTAGGTGACGGTGGCGAGCACGAGGGGAGCGCCGACGAACGGCAGCGCGAGATGCGGGTTGAAAACGACCGGCGCGGCAAACAGCAGCGGCTCGTTGAGGTTGAAGAGCGCCGGCACCAACGTCGCACGCCCAACGCGCCGCAGGCGCGGAACGCGCGAGAACGCGAACAGCGCCGCCAGCGGCAGCGTCGCTCCGGCGCCGCCGGGAAAGACGAACAGGAACAGCGAGACGACGACGACGTACGGCAGCGGCGCGTGGACCGTGAACGCGTGCGTGTTTTGCATCTGCATCGTCAGGTAGACCGGCGTCACGATCGCCGCCAGCATCGCGGGCCCGTGCACGCCGGCGGTCCAGAGCACCGTCTCGATCGCGACGATGACCATCAGCGCGAGATACGTATCGCCGAGGCGCGAGATCGGCGCCATCGCGGCCGCGATCGCCGCCGCGATCGACACGTGCAGCGCGAGCAGCGCCGCGAACGTGACGACCGCCAGCACCGCTCCAAGCCAATCGGCGTAGCGCGGGCGCAGGCGGCGGCGCAGCAGCGCGATCCACCCGCCGGTGACCGCGCACGCCAGGATCGCGATGAAAAGCCCCGACGCGCCGAGCGTGCGCAGATAACCGATCGGGTCGGGCTCGAACGGGCGCGGCAGCGCCAGCGCGAACGACACCACGCTGCCCGCGAGCAGCGCTGCGGCGCGATAGCGCGTGGCGTGCGCCAGCCGCAGCGCGAGCACGACGACGAGCGCCGCCGCCATGACGCCGAATGCCGGCAGCAGCGCCGACGCCAGGCGAAGCCCCAACGGAACCGCGACGTTCGCGCCGCCGCGCAGCTGGACGGCGAGGACGACGGCGAAGGCCGCCGCGAGGCCGATGAAGCTCCACGGCAGCGCCTCGCGCACCGCGACGACGAACGGATACTCCCCAAGGCGGCGCATGATCGGCACCGCCCGGGCTTCGAAAGCGAGGAACGCTTTAGAGGCGGCGGACGACGGCTTCGACGCGGCCGACGATCTCGACATCGCTCGCGTAGATTGGCGCCATTCTTTCATTCTCCGGCTGCAGCCGGACGCGGCCGGCCTCGCGGTAGAAGCGTTTTACGGTCGCCTCGCCGTCGAGCATGGCCACCACGATCTCGCCGTTCTCGGCGGAACGCTGCGGCCGGACCAGGATCATATCGCCGTCCAGGATGGCCGCGTCCACCATCGAGTCGCCCTGGACCCGAAGCATGAACGCGTCCGACGAGCGGGGGACGAAGCCGGCGCCGAAGAGGAACTCGCCCTCGACGTCCTGCTGCGCCGTGATCGGCACGCCGGCGGCGACGCGCCCCAGGATCGGCACCACGACGGCGTCGGGCGCCGGAGGAATGCTCCCCGAGCGCAGAGCCCGGGGCTTGGTCGGATCGCGCGAGATCAGGCCGCGGCGTTCGAGCGCCTTGAGGTGAGCGTGGATCGTCGAGGACGACGAGAGGCCGACGAGCTCGCCGATCTCCCGGACCGACGGCGGATAGCCATGCTCGGCGGTAAAGGCGCGGATAACCTCGAGAATGCGCCGCTGCCGCTCCGTGGCCGGCTTCTCCGTGATCTCCTTTGGCACTTCGCCTCCTTTGTCGGGCCACAATGCCAAGCGTATGGCACCCGCGGCCGGTACAACCCTACCATAAAATGCCGGTCCAAGGCAAACATACGTTCGAACTCTCTTGACAATGCGCGGAGCCGTTATGCTAAAATATAGGGGACGAACAGGCGTTTGGCACTAGATATAGGAGTAGAAACGGTGGGTATAAGAGTGACCGATATGGCTCGACGACGACGGTTCACGCTGATGCCGGCAATCGCGCTGGCGGCCCTCGGCCTCATGGTTGCCCTGCCGACGCTGTCGAGCGTCCGGCTCTACGCGGCCAGCGCTCCTCACTATGTGACGATCACCGTACGGCCGGGCGACACCCTTTGGGCGATCGCGGCGAGTCACGCCGGGCCGAGCGCCGACGTTCAGGAGACCGTCGACCGCATCACCGACGCCAACGGCTTGCGCGGCGGAGCATTGCAACCGGGTCAGCGCCTGCGCATACCGGAATAGCGACAACAATCAACTTGTGAGACCCCGATGCGAGCCGGGGTCTTTTTCTTTGAACCGGGAAGCATCTGCTCGTGAACAACAGGTGGTCGCGCCTTGTTACAGCGTGCGCGTTTGCCGCGTCGCTGGATGCGTGCTCGCTCGGCGTGCAGGCGCCGATGCCCGCATCGCGATTCGGCGACGAGCGCAGCTTCACGGCGACGGGCGCCGGGAAGATCAAGCACGTCGTCTGGATCGTCCAGGAGAACCGCAGCTTCGATAACCTGTTCCAGGGATATCCGGGGGCCGACACCGTCTCGAGCGGCAAGGGATCGAACGGACAGACGATCGCGCTCGTGCCGGTGAGCCTCTCGAAGGCCTACGAGCTCGACCATTCGGCGCAGGCCATGTTCGGCGACTGCAACGGAACGGCGATGCTCCCCGGCACGCACTGCCGGATGAACGGCTTCGACACCGAGGGGACGTCCGGCGCTCCGCCCAACGTCAAGCATCCGCAATACGTCTACGCGCCCCACGACGAGACGAAGCCCTACTTCGACATGGCCCACGAGTGGGTTCTCTCTGATCGCACGTTCGCGTCGCAGCTCGACGAGAGCTTCGTCGCACATCAGTACATCATCGCCGCGCAGGCGGCGTCGAGCGTGAACGTCCCCTACGGCAGGTGGGGGTGCGGCGGCCAAGCTTACGATCTCGTGGCGACCATCACTAAGGCGCGCAAGGTGCTCGATCCCAACCAATTTCCCTGTTTCGATTACCAGACGCTCGGAGACGAACTCGATCGGGCCAAGCTCCCGTGGCGCTTCTACACCAGCCAGTACGGCGCGCCGTCGGAGGGCTCGCTATGGTCGGGCTACCAGGCCGTGAATCACATCTACCACGGAACCGATTGGACGAACGACGTCATCACGCCGCAGAAGCGCTTCATCACCGACGTCAGGAACGGCAGGCTTTCGGCGTTCACGTGGATCACGCCGATCTGCGACGACTCCGATCATCCCGACTGCGGCGGCGGCTTCGGACCGTCGTGGGTGACGTCGCTGGTCAATGCCGTCGGGAAGAGCAAGTTCTGGGACAGCACGGCCATCTTCGTGCAGTGGGACGATTGGGGCGGTTTTTACGACCACGTCGCGCCCCCGTACCGGAACTACGACAGCCTCGGGTTCCGCGTGCCGCTGCTGGTCATCTCGCCGTATGCGAAGAAAGACTACGTCTCGCACGTTCAGTACGAGACGGCCAGCGTGCTGCGCTTCGCCGAAGACCTCTTCGGTCTCGACCAGCTGTCGGCCGCCGACCGGCGCGCGCGCTCGCCCGCGGGCGACTGCTTCGACTTCTCTCAAAAACCCCGGAAATTCGTGCCGATCTCGGCGCCGAAAGACGCCCGCTTCTTCTTCTCGCAGAAGCCCGACTATCGTCCGCCCGACGACGCCTGAACCGGTTCCGTCACGAGGACCACGCTATGCCCGTCGTGCTCGTCGAGGAACGCGAGCCCCTCGGTCATCCACGAGTCGAGGCCCGCGGTCGAGTGGCGGGCAACCTCGCGCACGACGTGCCGCCGGTCCTTGAGCCAGGCGAGCTCGCTGCGGGTCGTCGTGGGGAAGATCGCGGCCTCGCAATCTTCGCACCGGTAGCCGAGTCGTCTTACGGCTTTGCCACCGTGTCGGAGAGCAGCCCCAGCGTCGTCTGATAGATGGTCGTCGTCGTGCCGCTCGCGCCGTTGTCTTGGCGCTGCGTCACGTACTCGTCAACGTTGGTCGGCACGGCGCGGGCGAAGTCGTAGGCGATCTTCGTCTGCACGTCGGTCGTATCGCTGCCGCTCGGCGGGCGGATCTTGCGCGATTCGCTGATCTGCATGATTCCGTTGGAGCTGGCCCCGATCGTGTAATCGGCCTTGACGTCGCTGGCCGACGTGTTCTGCGTCACCGACCAGTGGCGATTCGCATCGAGCGCATTCGGATCCACGAAGTTCCGGCCGAGGAAGCGCAGCAGCGTATACTCTTCGGGATAGATCGTCTTGTTCGGATCGCAGATGACGTGGGTGTTCGGGTAGACGACGCACGTCGCCGCCGGGGCGCGGCGCGTCTGTTCGCCCTGCTCGCTGATCGACACGATCAGCCCGCCGTCGGTCTGCTGCCGCACGACCTCGACCGTGATCGTGCCCTTGTCGGTCTGATTGCCGTGGTAGTGGCTGATCCCGCTCGAGCCGCCGCCCGTGAACTGATCGGTGCCGACGGGCTCGATGCTGGTGGTGGAGTCGCGCGCCGTCGCGTTCTGATTCGCCGAATAGGTGAACGAATAGACCAGTTGGTTCGTGGAGGTGATCGCGAGCGCCGGTGCGGTGACCGCCGGCACGGCGAGCGCGGCCGCGCACGCCAGTTTCATCCTGAAATCGATCATTTTCTTCCTCATAACGGTGTCGCTACGGTATCGGAGAGCAAGCCCAGCGTCGTCTGGTAGATGGTGGTCGTCGTGCCGCTCGTGCCGTTGTCTTGCCGCTGCGTCGCGTACTCGTCAATGTTGGTCGGCACGGCACGGGCGAAATCGTAGGCAATCTTCGTCTGGACGTCGGTAGTGTCGGCGCCGCTCGACGGGCGGATCTTGCGCGACTCGCTGATCTGCATGACGCCGTTGGCATTGCTGCCGATCGTGTAGTCGGCCTTGACGTCCATCGCCGCGGTGTTCTGAGTCTCGGACCAGTGGCGGTTCGCGTCGAGCTGGTTCGGATCCACGAAGTTGCGGCCCAAAAAGCGCAGCAGCGTATACTCCTCGGGATAGACGGTCTTGTTCGGATCGCAGATGACGTGGGTGTTCGGGTAGACGACGCACGTCGCCGCGGGGGCGCGGCGCGTCTGTTCGCCCTGCTCGCTGATCGACACGATCAGCCCGCCGTCGGTCTGCTGCCGCACGATCTCGACGGTAATGGTGCCTTTGTCGGTTTGATTACCGTTGTAGTGACTGACGCCGCTCGAGCCGACGCTGAGTTGGTTCGTGCTCACCGTCGCCCCCTTTCCCTCACCCCCGGTGAGGGTGGGCGGACCGGTCTGCTCGATACTGCTCGAGGAGTCGCGCGCGCTGACGTTCTGGTTCGCGCTGTAGGTGAACGAGTAGACGAGCCGATTGGTGGCGGTGGCGGCAAGCGCCGGTGCCGCCGTCGTCAGCAGCGCGCCCGCCGCGGCCGAGAGTACGAGCATCATTCTGATGGCTGTCATCGTCCCATTCCTCATCACGGCGTGGCGACCGTGTCGGTGAGCAACCCCAGCGTCGTCTGGTAGATGGTGGTCGTGGTGCCGCTCGCACCGTTGTCCTGGCGCTGAGTCACGTACTCGTCAATGTTGGTCGGCACGGCGCGGGCGAAGTCGTAGGCGATCTTCGTCTGCACGTCGGTCGTATCGCTGCCGCTCGGCGGGCGGATTTTGCGCGTCTCGCTGATCTGCATGATGCCGTTGGAGTTGGACCCGATCGTGTAATCGGCCCTGACGTCGCTTGCAGAGGTGTTCTGCGTCACCGACCAGTGGCGACTCGCGTCGAGCTCATTCGGATCCACGAAGTTCCGGCCCAAAAAGCGCAGCAGCGTATACTCCTCGGGATTCACCGTCACGTTTGGATCGCAGATGACGTGCGTATTCGGGTAGGCGACGCACGTCGCCGGAGGGGCGCGGCGGGTCTGTTCGCCCTGCTCGCTGATCGACACGATCAGACCGCCGTCGGTCTGTTGCCGCACGACTTCCACCGCGATCGTGCCCTTATCGGTTTGATTGCCGTGATAGTGGCTGATGCCGTTCGACCCGCCCGCGAGCCGCTCGGTCTCGGTGTTGACGTCCTCGATGCTGGTCGAGGAGTCTCGGGCCGTGACGTTCTGATTCGCGCTGTACGTGAACGAGTAGATCAGCCGGTTGGTCGAGGTGATTGCGAGCGCAGGGCTGGCCGTCCCGATCGAAACGGCGATCGCGATTCCGGCGTAAAGGCGCGGCGCCCCGGTCAGTTGCCGCAGGCCGCGATGGCCGCGCCAATCGTCTTGCCGGCGGCGTCCTCGCGCTTCTGAGTCTCCGTTTGCAGCCATTGCATACCGTCCATGATCTTCGAGAGGGGGTTATAGCCGACGGCCAAGCCTGGGACGGTGGTGGGATCGAATGCGTAAGGGTTCGGTGACAGGCCGGGCGTGTTGGGATCCTGCCAGGGGTTGGGCGTGTTCTTGATGACGGGCTCCGTCACGTCGCCGCCCTGGATCGCCCCGAGGTACTCTTCGCCCACGTGCTGGAGCTCGCCCATCTGCTGCGTCGCCACGAAGCCGTTGATGATATCGAGCGACGCCGATTGGAAGGCGATGGTGTCCAGCAGCTGGGCCTTGATCCGCGCGAGCGTCGCGTCGTCCACGGGACTTCCGGTGGGCGAGACGAGCTTGGCGTCGTCGAGCTTCGTCTGCGCCGCGATCAGGTTGCGCGAGATCGGGAACACGAGATACGACATCTGCTGCAGCGCCATGCTGGTCTCGGGGGTCGTGTTGTTCATCGAGTCGGGCGGCGGCGCCCCGGTCGAGTTCGACGCCTCGATGCCGGTCATCGCGCCCCGCGCGTACTTCTTGAAGAGCGGCGGGCTCTGCGCGATCTTCTGATCGTTCTGCAAGATCATCGCGACGGCGGGCTTCACCATCTCGTGGAGCCGCGCGCACAGCGCGGTGGTCACGAGGTGATAGATCTGGGGCGGCGGGGTACTGGCCGCGGCCGGCGTTCCATCGGAACGCGCGGCGACCGGCAGGAAGCCGGCACACGCGAGCAAGCATGCCGCGAGGAGAGCGCGCCTCTGCATCACGGGAAAAAATTTCGCAGACCGGCGCCGTCGCGCCTGCCGGGAAAACGAAGAGCGAGACCCTTTCGGGCCCCGCTCCACGTTCGCTACGTTAGCGCGGTGGGTGAACGTTAGATCTTCACCTGCGCGTTGAAGTAGACGTTGATCGGGGGTGTCGAGCCACCGATCGCGCCGTTGTTCAGCGTGCTCGGCAGGTAGCTCTGCTGCCACGGCGTGTGGGCCTTGTTGGCGGCAAAGTCGTTGATGCTGGTACCGTTGTAGAAGTTCGCCGGATAGAGCGTGCTGTTGAACGCGCCACCCGCCGGACCGTAACCGCAGACTACGTTGCTCGGAGCGTTTGCCGCCGACCACGGGGTCGACGATCCTCCGAAGCAGGCGTGGAACAGGTTCGCGCCGAGAACGCTCAGTTTGATCCGCGGGCTGAGATCGTAGGTAATCTGGAGATTTCCAGCGATCGCGCTCGGGTTCTGATAGTTATCGAATGCGAACGTCCCGGTCTGCGGATCCGGGATGTACATGTACCCGAAGGTTCCCAAGCCCGGGGCGCCCAGCGTGAGGTAGTTGCACTGCAACGGATTGGTTTTGGGCGAGAGCTTGGTGATGCCCGTCGAAGCCGAGTTCCGCGCGCACGCGCGCGGGTCGTACCCGTTGATATCGAACGGGCTGCCGTAGTATCCGCCCGACTGGTAGACGAAGCTGGGCGTGATCGCCAGCTTGTTCTGACGCCAGTTCAGGATGAGCGATCCGACCTCAGGCGAGATGTAGCTGTTCAGGATGCCGTTGAGGTTGGCCGCGATGGCGGTCGAGTACGGGTTGTACCAGCCGCCCGGATCGAGCTTCGGCTGCAGGGGAGCGTTGTAGTACGGGTTGAGAATCGTGTCTTGCGACGACGAGTTCTTGGCCGAGCACGACACCCCGTTCAGGCCCTGGTAGCAGGGGCTGCCGCCGCCGGCTTTCGTCAACGCGTTGTACTGTCCGATGACCTGGTTGAGCTGGTTGATCGTGTTCGGGACCACGCCGCCCGAGCTCAGGCCGACGTTCTGGAACTGGACCTTCGAGTTCGTGTAGGTGAACGCCAGCTGGCCCGAGAGCCCGTTGCGCGTGAAGTCACCCTTGTTGAACTGGAACTCGACGCCGTAGTTCCGGTTGACGCCGACCGGGACTTGCGTCACGAAGCCGGCGCCGATGAACGTCTGCTGCTGCCAATCCGACACCCACGTGTAGTACGGCGTGAGCTTGAAGCTCATGTCGGTACCGTGCAAGTGCTGCTCCCAGGAAAGGTCGTACTGTGCCGACGAGATTCCCGGAATCGGATGGAACGGCGAGTAGAAGCCCAGGTTCATCGTGTTGTTCCAGATGGAACGGTTGTCACCCGAGGCGCTGAGGTATTGTACCGACGCCGAGATCGGGGGCTGCGTGAAGCGGCCGGCCGACGCGCGGATGACGGTGTCCGGCGACGCCGTGTAGGTCGCCGAGAACCGCGGCTGCCAGTAATCGAGCGAGTACGCGGCAGGCGAGTTCGAGGTGAAGTTCGGGGCCGCGACGCCGTCTTGCGTCGTGCCGTTGGGATGGACCCAGCCGGTGTGCGGCGAGGTGGGAGCCAACGCGGCTACCGCCTGATCGCAGTCACCGACGATGTACTGGGCGGCCGCCGGCGGCGGCTGACCCGGTGCAAGCGGGGTGGTGAAGACCTGGTTGGTCGCCGCGTTCACGCAGACGTAGTTTGCCGACATGTTGCCATAGAACTGGCCGGCGGCGCCCGCCGACTCCGGCATGTCGTACGTGAAGTTGTCGTACCTGATTGATGCGTTGATCAACCACCGGTCGCTCGGCCGGAACTGGTCGCTCAGCGAGGCGTTCGTGAACTTCGGCTTGACCGTGTTACGCGCGCCGGTCACGTTGCCTTGCCAGACGCTGTTCCAGGTGCCGTTGTTCGCGGCGCACGCGCCGGAGCTCGACGGGGCACCGCCGCACGGACCCTGAGCCGCGAAGCTCAGCCAGCCGCACGGGGTGGGGTTGCTGCCCGAGTCGCAGCCGCCGCCGTAGACGGCACGCGGTGAAACGTGCGTGCCCAAGCCCACGTCGTAGTAGGTGCTCGAGAGGCAGGGCACCGTCTTGCCGTTGTGCGCGTCGAGGCACCGACCGTTCGAGCTCATGTAGCCGATCGGGGTACCCGCGGCGCACGACCCCAAGCAGCCCGCGTACGCTGACGTGTTGTTGAAGCGTACGACGCTGGCTTGGGTGTAGTTGCCGTCGAGGCTGATGAGGTTCTGAGCGTTGATCTGATCTTGGAAGTCGAGCGCTCCGCCCGAGGTGTGTGTGATCAGCTGATACTCGGCCGAGATGGCCGACGGCACCAGCTCGCCGGTTCCGCCGAACATCGGATCGGTCTGCAGCCAGTCCGAGTAGAACGTGTAGCCGTACGCGCGCAGATACGCCGACTGGCTCAGCGCGTACGTGTACTGCAGCTTGGTGATGCCGGTGTTGTTCTGGTTGACGTTGATCGAGTTGTCGTTGAGCGGCAGCGCGCCGTTGAAGGCGTGCGGCGGCGTGCCGGGCGCCATGTAGACGCCGGGCGACTTCAGGATCGTGCCCGGGTTCTTGGCGACCGGCGTTCCGAACGGAACGTTGTACGCCACGTTGTCGCCGTAGCCGACGTAGGTCGGTCCGCACGCAATCGGGTTCGTCGGACAGACGAACGGCGGCTGGTACGACGGCGGGTAGAAGTTGTTGAAGAAATACTCACTCGGCTGCAGGTAGCTCAGGATCTGGCCGGAGCTGCCGCATCCGTTGACCGTGAGTCCCGGCCCGATGGTCTCGGGACCGCAGGTCGGAGCGTGGGCCTTCGTGCCGTACAGCGAGTAGATGAACTGGTTGTTGCCCGGGCCCATGTCGTTCGGGCTTTGATAGAAGTAGTTGTTGAGCGCCGATCCGCTCCAGAGGAACTGGACGTCGTCCCGCAGGCCGTTGGCCTTCGGGATGCCCATGTGGAGGTTGACCACGTTCTCGCGGTCGGTGATCATGCTCGGTCCGGCCGAGGTGCCGCTGTAATATTGCCAGCAGCCTTGGTCGGGGTAGCTGAACTTGGCGCCGGACAGCGGACACATCGGCTTGACGCCTTGGCACGTCGTGAAGAGACACGTGTAGCCGACGTTGAGCACTTGGTTGCTGCCGAAGCCGTAGCCGATTGCCGAACCGATCGGGTTGCCGGAGAAGATCCCGCCCGGGGTCCCGTAACCGGCACCGTTCGAGTTGTCCACGAACCGGTAGTCTTGGTTGTAGCCCAGGAGGGCGACGTAGTAGCTGAACGTCCGGTCGGGCGTCGAGCCGCCGATTTCGACCTGAGCCTGGTGGTAATACTGCGGGGTCCCGATGCCGAGGTTCGCGGTCGCGAAGCCCGGGAACGTACCCGTCTTGATGACCTGGTTGATGAAGCCGGAGGTACCGGCCGATGCAACCGAGGACGGACCGCCGCCGGTGTAGACCTGGAGCTCTTGGAGACCCAGGCTCGACTCCGTTGACGAGTTGTAGTTATCGAACGCACGGTTGACCGGGATACCGTCGTACTCGAAACCGGTGTAGTACGAGTTCTGGCCGCGAACGTACGCGGCGTTGAAATCCCAGCCCATGCCGCCCATCGACGTCTGGACGCCGGGGACCGACGCCATGGCCGAATAGGCGTTGTTGAGGTTGCCGCCGCCGCCCAGCGCCGCGGCAGCTGCCGCCTGCGCTGAGTTAACGCTGTAAAGGTCGCTGCCGACGCCGGACTTCACGAGCGAGGCACCTGCCGTCGACGTGACGTGTCCGATCGTCTTGAGCGCCTTCGTCAGCGTATAGGCGCCTTGTGACGTCTGGTCGGCGAAGACCACGACGCCCGCGAATGAGGCTCCCTGATACCCGTCCTTGTTGAGACTGACCGTGTAGGTATCCGGAGAGAGCGAGAGGATGACGAAGTGACCTCCCGCATCCGTCGTTGCGGTCCTGGTCTGCGAGGGCGAGATTGCCTGCACTTGCACGCCGGCAATCGGTGCGCCGTTCGTATCTTTGACCGTACCCGTGATGTTACCGGTGACGCCCGCCAGTGCCCATGTTCCCTGGATCAGGAATGCCACAAGTAGCAACGCAGCTGTGACCGCGTGACGGAGGGTTCGATGTGAACTCATAGTTCGTATACCCTCTATCGATGTTGAGTTGTCAAAACGTGAATCGCCCTGCACGCCCGCAGCCTCGTGGCCTCAGGAGCTTCACAGAGTGACCCACTGATCCCAAGGGTTTGCTCAGGATTGGGTTGGTTCCTTTAGGTAGCCTTAAGGGGGAAAACGTCGGGCCGAGGCCCGCTTGCTTAGGCGCGAACCGCCAAGCGCTCGGCTACTAAGGCGGGGATCGCGGACGGCCGTTCGGCGACGGGGACGCCGGCGGCGGTAAAGGCCGCGACCTTGCTCTCCGGGGTGCCGAACTTGCCGGAGATGATCGCCCCGGCGTGGCCCAACGACTTGCCGGGCGGGGCGTTGCGGCCTCCGATGAAGGCCACGACGGGCATCTCGGGCATGTGCTCGGCGATGAACGCCGCGGCGTCCTCCTCGTCCGATCCCCCGATCTCGCCGCAGACCACCACCGCGGTAGTCGCAGGGTCGTTCTTGAACTCGCGCAGGCAGTCCACGAAGGTGGTGCCGATGATCGGGTCGCCCCCGATCCCGACGCAGGTGGACTGGCCGAGGCCCGCCCGCGTCAGCAGGTCGACCACCTCGTAGGTCAGCGTGCCCGAACGCGAGACCACGCCCACGCCGCCTTCCTTGAACACGTGGCCCGGCATGATGCCGACCAGGGCCTTCCCGGGCGACGCGAGCCCGGGGCAGTTCGGCCCGATGATGCGCATGCCCGGGGTCGTCGCGACCACCTTGAGGGTATCGTGCACCGGCACGCCCTCGGTGATGCAGACGGCAAAGGTGATGCCGGCGTCGTGCGCCTCGTAGAGCGCGTCGGCGGCAAACGGCGGCGGGACGAAGATGCAGGTGTGCGTGGCGCCGGTCACCTCGACCGCCTCGCGGACCGTGTCGAAGACGGGAAGGCCCTCGGGCGTCCGCCGGCCGCCCTTGCCCGGCGTGACGCCGCCGACGAGGTTCGTGCCGTACTTAAACATCCGCTCGGCGTGGTAGGAGCCCTCGGCGCCGGTGATGCCCTGCACGATCACGCGGCTGTTCTTGTCCAGGAAGATCGCCATCGTCAGGCCTCCCGCGCCAAGCGGACCGCTTCGTTCGCGCCCTCGTCCATGGTCTGCACCGGCGTCATGCCCGCTGCGGCGAGAATGCGCCGGCCTTCCTCTTCGTTCGTGCCGGTGAGCCGGATCACGAGCGGTATCTTGCGCGATGCCGTCTCTTCCATCGCCGAGACGATGCCGCGCGCGACTTCGTCGCCGCGCGTTATTCCGCCGAAGATGTTGATGAAGAACGACTTGGCTCCGGTGTTGTTCACCACCAGCTCGTAGCAGTTGCGAACGCGCTGCGCGTTCGCGCCGCCGCCGACGTCGAGAAAATCGGCAACGCCGCCGCCCGCGTTGGCCACGGCGTCCATCGTCGCCATCGCCAGCCCCGCGCCGTTGGCCATGGTGCCGACGTCGCCGGGGAAACGGCGGAAGTTCCGGATGCCGACGCCCGCGCCCGCGGCCAGCAGCTCGTCTTCGTCGAGCGGCAGCGCCGAGCGCCATTCGTCGAACTCGGGATTGCGAAAGAGCGCGTCGTCGTCGAGCTCGATCTTCGCATCCGACGCGACGACGCGCCCGTCGGCGGTCAGCGCCAGGGGATTGATCTCGACGAGCTTCGCGCCGTAACGAAAGAACACGTCGTACATCGCGCCGGCGATGGCCGGAAACTGCTTGCGATAGCCGGCGTCGAGCTCCGCCGCGAACGCGAGCTCGCGCCCGATGAACGGCGAATAGCCAACGGCGACGTCAACGTAGAACTTCGCGATCGACTCCGGATGATGCTCCGCGACGTCTTCGATGTCCATGCCGCCGAAGCGGCTCACGACGAACACCGGCTTGCGCGCCGCGCGGTCGATGGTGATCGCGCAATACGCCTCTTTCGCGATCTCGAGCCGTTCTTCGACGAGCAGCGACCGGATCGGCTCGCCCTGTGGATTCTGACGGTTCGGCGGCATCGGCGTGGCCATGATCTCGTGGGCGACGCGTTGCCCTTCCTCGGAACCTACGGCCATCTTGATCTTGCCGGCCTTGCCGCGGCCGCCCATCAAAACTTGTGCCTTGACGACCCAGCCGTCGGGCGTCTCGGCAAGAAACTCCGCGACTTCTTGCGGACTGCGCGCGTGGCGGCCGCGCGGCACGGCGATGCCGGAGCGCCGGAAGAGCTCCTTGCCCTGATACTCCATCAGATTCATAGCGGCCGCAGAGGTTCGCTCACACTGCGCCGCCGCCCCTTGCTATTTCTGTCGCACTCCTTCGACTGCGCGCCTTCGGCGCTCCGCTCAGGATGACGGGGAGGGCGGCCCGCTAGTCGAGGCGCCCCAGGAGCGAACGGGCGATGATCACCTGCTGAATCTCCGACGTGCCCTCGTAGATCTCGGTGATCTTGGCGTCGCGGTAGTGGCGCTCGATCGCGAACTCGTCGGTGTAGCCGTAACCGCCGTGAATCTGCAACGCCTCGGCCGCGTGTTTGCGCGCGGCCGTCGACGCGAACAGCTTCGCCTTGCTCGCCGCGATCCCGAACTCTTGGCCAGCGTCGGCCAGCGCCGCCGCACGGTACGCGAGCAGACGCGCGGCGTCGAGATCCATCGCCATCCGTGCGATCTTGAACGACACGCCCTCGAACGCGCCGATCGGCTTGCCGAACGCAACGCGCTCCTTCGCGAACGCCACCGATTCGTCGAGACACGCGGCGAGAATTCCGATCGCCTGCGCCGCGATGCCGATGCGCCCTGCGGTCAGCGCGGTCATCGCGTTGCCGAATCCGGCGCCCTCATCGCCCAGCAGGGCGTCGTCGCCCACGGCGACTCCGTCGAACGCCAAGTCGCACGTGTTGCTCGTGTGAATGCCGAGCTTCTCGGTGACGCGCTCGACGGTGATGCCCGGCCGATCCGTCTCGACGAGAAACGCGCTGACGCCGCGCGCCCCCGCGCCGCCGGTGCGGAACATGCCCATGATCACAGCGGCGTAGCTGCCGCTCGTGCACCACTGCTTGCGCCCGTCGAGCACGTAGCCCACGGGCGTTCGCTTCGCCGTCGCGCGCAGCGCGGCGGCGTCGGATCCGGCATCCGATTCCGTCAGCGCGAAACCCGCGATGGCGTCGCCGCCCGCGAGCCGGCCCAACCAGCGCTCCTTCTGCGCCGCCGTTCCGAGCTTGCGGATGGCCGAGCAGATCATCGAGTGCACCGAGAGCGTCACCGCCGTGCCGGCGTCGACGCGCGCGATCTCCTCGATGGCGAGCGCGTACGACAGATAATCAGCGCCCGCGCCGCCGTACTCTTCCGGCACGAGCATGCCCATCAGGCCGGCCGCGCTGAGCTTGCCGTAGAGCTCGCGCGGGAAGACGTGCTCCTTGTCCCAGCGCGCGACGTGCGGGGCGATCTCGCGCTGCGCGATCTCGGCCGCCAACGCGCCGATGGCGCGTTGCTCGGCGGTCAGCTCGAACTGCAGCCGTTCCGGCGCGATCAGGTCGCTGTTCCTCTATCCGACGCTAGTCGACGCGGATCAGCAGCGCGTCGCCTTGGCCGCCGCCGGAGCAGATCGCGGCGATGCCCAGGCCGCCGCCGCGCTTGCGCAGCTGATTGATCATCGTGCCGACGATGCGCGCGCCCGACGCACCGATCGGATGACCCATCGCGACCGCGCCGCCGAACCGGTTGATTGCGGACTCGTCGAGCTCCAGTCGTCGCGCCGACGTGATCGCGACGGCGGAGAAGGCCTCGTTGACCTCCCAGACCGCGACGTCGCCGTTCGTGAGGCCCGTGCGGTCGAGCAGCTTGCGTGCCGCCATCGCCGGCGTCAGGCTGATGTACGGCGAGTCCCACGCGACGGTGGCGTGATCCACGACCGTCGCCAGCACCTCGTAGCCGTGCTCGGACGCGTACTGCGCGTCGGCGAGGATCAGCGCCGCGGCGCCGTCGTTGACGCCGGGAGCGTTGCCCGCCGTCACCGTCCCGTTGCGCTCCAGCGGACGCAGCTTCGCCATGGCGTCTATGCTCGCGTCCGGACGCACGGTTTCATCGCGGTCCACCACGGCGTGCGGAACGTCGCCGGTCACGAACGGCGCGTAGGCCGCGTAGTCGAGCGTGAACTCCTCCGATGGCTCGTGCTCCCACACCCGGCTCGCGGCGCCGACCGCCGCGGGAACCCGCGCGCGCCCCTGGCGCGGCAGTTGCTCGACGACGATCTTGTCCTTCGCCTTGCTCGCCACTTTCAGCGCGACGATCTCGTCGTCGAAGTGCCCGGCGGCGTGCGCGGCGCCCGCACGGCGGTGGCTCTCGAACGCAAAGCGATCTTGATCCTCGCGCGAGGGGCCGAGCTCGAGCGCGACCTTGCTGCCTTGCGCCGCCATCGTCATCGGGAAATATTGATCCCACAGGCCGTCGTAGACCATCGAATCGACCAGCGCGCCGTCGCCGAAGCGATAACCCCAGCGTGCGTCGCGCAGCAGATACGGTGCGTTGGACATCGACTCCATGCCGCCCGCGGCCACCACCGAGTTCGCGCCGGCGTTGATCGCGCGCATCGCATCGACGATCGCGAGCATTCCCGACGCGCACACCTTGTTGACGGTCGCCGCGGTCACCGTCTTGGCGAGGCCGGACTTAAAAACGACCTGCCGCGCGGGGTTCTGGCCCACGCCGGCCTGCAGCACCTCGCCGAACGTGATGTGCTCGATTTCCGACGGATCAATTTTTGCGCGCTCGATGGCGGCGGTCAGCGCGGCCGCGCCGAGCGTCGTGGCCGAGAGCGGAGCGAGCGCTCCTCCGAGCTTGCCGAAGGGCGTGCGGGCGATGCCGAGCACGACGGTTTTGGAGTCTGTTTTCATAGGACCGGTCCATTTCCAAGGCGCCGCTGGCGCGCCCTGCGCTACTCGTCGTCCGGCGCCTGCAGCGACGGTTTACGCGTCAGGAAGTACGCCCGCGAGTACTTGGAGGCGAACGGCTGGAAGGCGCGGGGCTTCTGCTTGAAGTCGAATGCATCGGTGATGCTGTAGGCGCGGTCGTCGGTGTAACCGGTGCCCAAGCCGAGCGACGAGAGCGACGGCAGCTCGAAGACCTCCTCGACGAACTTCACGATGCTCCCGAACTCGTAGACCGTATGCGAGACCTGCCCCCTGCGCGCGTACGCCGAGATGACGATGCACGGAACGCGCTCTCCCAGCCCGCGGTAGTCGAGCTGCGGCGGCACGACGTTGTCGTACCAGCCGCCCCAGTCGTCCCAGAGCACCACGACGGCGGTCGTGTTCCATGCCGGGCTCTCGCCGACGGCGTCGACGACGGCGCTCACCCACGACGGACCGGTATCTCTGCCCAGGCCCGAGTGATCCGAGTCGGCGCCGTCGGGAATCACCCACGACACGTCCGGCAGGCGGCCGGCCGCGGCGTCGGTGAGGAACTGCGTTTGCGGCGAGATCACGTTGCGCGACCAGTCGTGGCCGTGGCGCACGGCGTCGATCGCATCGAACTCCGACCAGACGCGTCCGCCGATGTCGCCGCCGCCGACCTTCGGCGCGTAGTAGGCCCACGTCACGTGGGCCGGGTCCATCAGCGCGGCGAGCGTCGCGAACTGGGTGAAGCACGGAAACGGGCCGCCGCCGCCGTTTTCGTGCCGCGACTCGTCGAGCGTCGACGTGTGGGTGCCGCCGGGCGCGTCGCAGCCCCACGGCGTCGCGGTGGGAGCGTCCACCTCCGCCAAGCCGCCCTGCAGGTTCGTCGTGGACGCGATCAAGTCGAGATGCGCCGTGAAGCTGCCCCCGAACATGGTCGGAAACATGTGATCGAACAGCACGTACTGCTTCGCCATCTGCCAGTACGGCTGGATGTACTTCGGATCCACGTATTGATAGGCGTACGCGCCGGCCGGTCTGTTCGGCCCCAACGGATTGAGGTCGAAGCGATCCATCTTTCCGTTATCCCAGTCGCTGATCGCGTCGGTCCAGACGTGCGAGATGTCCGGGCCGTGCAGGCTCATCGGCGTCAGCTTCACCTTCGTGCCGTCGTGCATGTAGCCGTAATCCGTCGACGCGGCGCCCGGAAATGCGTGAAACAGATTGTCGAAGCTCCGGTTCTCCTGCACGACGATGACCACGTGTTTGATGTGATCGCGCAGCTGATGCGGCGGCGCCGTAGGCGGCGGGGAGCCCTGATTGCCGCCCGGCACGAAGCCGCCCGACGACGATCCGCTTCCGCCGCCGCACGCGGCGGCGACGGCCGCGAGCGCGAGCGCCGCAAGCCAGAGGGACCGCTTCAATGCCGGACCGCCACGGGGCAGCTCTCGCACTCGAACTGGATCGTGACGTGTGCGATGCCGAAGTGACTCTGCGCGCATCCGTCGATCTCGCGCAGCACGTCGGCGGCTTCGCTGAGACGCCGGTCGTCGAGCAGCACGTGCGCCGAGAGCGCGCGCGATCCGCTGCCGATCGACCAGACGTGAAGGTCGTGTACGCCGGTCACTCCGCCGATCTCTTCGATGTGGCGCTCGAGATTCCGCGCGTCAACGTCTCTCGGGACGCTCTCGAGCAAGACGTCGGTTGCATCGCGGAGCACGCGCATGACGCCCACGACGATGATCGCCGCGACGAACAACGAGAGCAGCGGATCGATCCAGGCCGCGTGCGTCACGGCGATGGCGATGCCGCCTAGGATGACCGCGGCTCCGCCGACGGCGTCGCCGAATACGTGGAACAGCGCCGCCCGAACGTTGAGATCGCGCTTGGCGCCGGCGTGCAGCATGAAACCGACGCCGCCGTTGACGGCAAGCCCGATCGCGGCAACGGCCGTCATCAGCGCTGCGCCGGGCTCCACCGGCATCGCGAAGCGCCGGACGGCTTCGTAGCCGATGGCGGCCGTCGCCACCAGCAACAGCGTGCCGTTGACGAGCGCGCCGAGCACTTCGATGCGTCCGTAGCCGAACGTGCGTTTCGGATCGGCGGGCCGCGCCGAGCCGATGGCCGCGATCAGCGCGAGCGCGAGCGCCAGGACGTCGGTGCAGACGTGCACGGCGTCGCTCGTCAGCGCCAAACTGTGCGAAACTGCGCCGCCCCAAAACTCGAGGACCGCGACGACGGCCGTCGCTCCGAGGGCCGCGACCAGGCGCCGGCGCACCGGCATGGCGGCGAGGATTTCTAATCCTTGCCGGCGCGCAGCGCGAGCGCGAGCAGCATGGCGCCGAAGAGGACGAAGGTCTTGCTCTCGGCGTTTTTAACGGCGCGCGCGTCCCAGGCGCCGGCGGTCTGGTCCGCGGGCGCGAGCCGCGGCACGATGCGCGGCACGCCCTCGCAATACCGCTCGAACTCTTCTCCGAACTGCGAACGAAGGAACGCCTCTTCGTGCGGCACGATCGTCGCGTAGACCGCAGCCATCGCTGCGAGCGAACCGGCAACGAGCGCGCGGCGGGCGCGGCGTGAGTTCTTTCCGGTGAACGCGATCGCAAAGCCGGCGGCCGTCAGGAAGTTGCCGAGGTAGAGCGGGTTTCGAACGTACGCGTAGGGTCCGCCGGTTGCGAGCTTCGGCGCCGTCACCACGTCGTGGCGCGTCGTAACGCCGGAGTACCCGACCGCCCAGCAGCGCACGAGCTCGCCCGCGACCGCGAGCGGCAGGCCCAGGGCGACGCTGCGGGCGCTCGGACGCCCGCACGCCGCGAGCGCCGCGGCGGGCAGGGCCAGCAGCAGCCCGCGGTTCTTGAAGACGAAGGCTTGGAGGCTCACCGTTCTGTCCTAGGCTTTTGCGCGGTCGCCCGCGCGGCCTCGTACACCTCGCGCAGCGACTGCACCAGAGCGATCCGCGGCTCCCAGCCGGTGCGCGCGCGCAGCTTCTGCGGGCTGCCCACGGAGACCGGGATCTCCGACGGCCGCAGGCGCTGCGGGTCCTCGCGTACCTCCACGGGAACGCCGGCGATGCCGATCAGCTCGCGCAGGACGTCGCGGATCGTGACCGCCCGCCCGCTGCATACGTTGTACGCCTCGCCGCGCTCGCCGTCGCGCGCCAGCGCGACGTAGGCGGCGACGACGTCGCGCACGTCGAGGAAGTCGCGCGCCGCTTCCAGGTTTCCGACCAAAAGCCGGGGCGGCGCACCGGCGGCGATACGCGCCAGCTGCGCGGCGAACGAGGCGACGACGAAATGCTCCTTCTGCCCCGGGCCGATGTGGTTGAACGAGCGCGCGATCACCACGTCGGTGCCGAAGCTGCGCGACTCGGCTAATAGGATGGCCTCGGCCGCCGCCTTGCTGGCGCCGTACGGGTTGCGAGGCCGCGCGTCGAGCGTTTCGCGCAGCGGATACTCGCTCGCGTCGCGCGCGCCGTAGACCTCGCCCGAGCTCGCAAAGACGATGCGGGGCCGCGCGTTGACGGGCAGCTCGCGCACCGCGTCCGCCAAGCGGGCCGTGCCCATCGCGTTGGTCTCGTACGTCTCGATCGGCGAGCGCAGCGCGTCGGGCACGTACGTTTGCGCCGCGAGATGGAAGACCACGGTTGGGGCGAACTCCGCGAACGCGCGCCGGATCGTCGCTTCGTCGTCGAGGTCCACGACCGGATCGCCGCCCCCCGCGTCGTGCGGGCCGCCGCATCCCAACGTCTCGACGCCCTCGCGCCGCAGCGCGTCGAGCAGATATCCGCCGACGAAGCCACGCGCGCCGGTCACGAGCGCCCGCACGTCTACCTTCTTAATGCGCGCGCGTTCGGGCGGAGAGGCGCTCGAGGTCGGCCTCGACCATCGCGGCCACGAGCCGTTCGAAGCTCATCGTCGGCGACCAGCCGAGCAGCCGCGACGCTTTGCTCGCGTCGCCGATGAGCACGTCCACCTCGGCGGGCCGGACGAAGCGCGGGTCGATCACGACGTAAGGCTCGAACGATCCGAGCCCTGCGGCCTCGAAAGCGGCGCGCACGAAATCGCGCACGCTGTGCGTCGCGCCGGTGGCGATGACGTAGTCGTCGGCGTTGCGCTGCTGCAGCATCAGCCACATCGCGCGCACGTAGTCGCCGGCGAAGCCCCAGTCGCGCTGCGCGTCGAGGTTCCCCAGCCGCAGCTCGCCGGCCAACCCCAGCTTGATGCGCGCGACGCCGTCGGAAATCTTCCGGGTCACGAACTCCTTGCCGCGGCGCGGCGACTCGTGATTGAAGCAGATCCCGCTGCACGCGAAGAGGTCGTACGACTCCCGGTAGTTCACGGTGATCCAGTGCCCGTAGACCTTCGCCACGCCGTACGGGCTGCGCGGATAGAACGGCGTCCTCTCCGTCTGCGGCGACTCGACGGCGTTGCCGAACATCTCCGAGCTCGAGGCCTGGTAGAAGCGGATCGCCGGATTCACCTGCCGGATCGCTTCGAGCACGCGCGTCACGCCGAGCGCGGTGAACTCGCCCGTCAGCACGGGCTGCGTCCACGACGCGGGGACGAACGACTGAGCCGCTAGGTTGTAGATCTCGTCGGGCTCGGCGGCGTCCACGATCGACGTGATCGAGCTCTGATCCAAGAGATCGCCCGATACGATCTCCACGTCGTCGACGATGTGCTCGATCCGCTCGTGGACCTCGGTGCTGGTGCGCCGCGTCATACCTACGACGCGGTAGCCGCGTTCGAGCAGCAGCTCGGCGAGATACGAGCCGTCTTGACCGGTGATTCCGGTGACGAGAGCCGTCTTCCCCATCGGTGAAGTCCCTAGACCCGCGCGCGCGGGCGCAGCCGCTCCGCCAGCGTGACGGCGACGAACGACGCCACCTCGCTCGGCAGCGTGCCGCGGCCGAAACCGGCGTCGTAGCCGAGCTCGCTCGCCAGCCGGTTCGTCACGCGGGGACCGCCGCAGATCAACACCACGTCGTCGCGGATGCCCTGCGCCTCGAGCAGCTCGCTCAGCGCCGTGAAGTTCTTGATGTCGCTCCCTTTCTGCGTGACGACCTGCGACGCGAGCAGCGCGTCAATCTTGTGCTCCTGCGTGAAGCGCACCAGGTCGTCCACGGCAACCTGGCTGCCGAGGTTGAACGTCTCGAACATACGATAACGCTCGAGACCGTAGTTGCCCTTGTATCCCTTCATGTTGAGGATCGCGTCGATGCCGACGGTGTGGGCGTCGGTTCCGATGCAGGCGCCGGCAACGCGGACCTTGCGCCCGACGCGCTCGGCGACGAACTCGTCGATCTCCTCCATTGACATCGCGTGTTCGCGCGCGGACGGCGCGTGGATCGTCTCCACGTCCACGCCCTGCGCCGTGCTCGCATAGAGAACGAAGAACGAGAAGCCCGTGGCGATCTGCCGGCCGTCGACGACCTGCACGTCGCTGAAGCCCATCTTCCCGGCCAGCTGGCGCGCCGCTTCGTCGGCGGCCTCGCTCCAGTCGATCGGCAGCGTGAACGACAGCTGCACCTTGCCGTCGTTCTGCGTGTCGCCGTAGGGCTTGACGAGTTTGCTCACGCCGTCGCCCCGCGCAACGCGCCGCCGGCCGCAAGCGCATCCTCGAACGGGTTGGCGTAGTCGCTCGCGCGTTCGAAGACGCCCTCGAATCCGCGTCCGCCGTCCGGCGCGCGCGAGACGTCCGCGAAGGCTGCCGCCTCGATCGCGTGCATCAGTCCCATCGCGGCGACGCGGTCGAGCAGCGCCTCGCAGCCCTCGAGCACCGCCTCGGCGCGGCGCTCGATCGCCCCGCCGGGACGCGGGACGATCTCGTCGCCGAAGTGACGGGCCGTGTTCATCACGTAGCGCGCGTTCTCGAGCGCCAGCGCGCGGTCTCCCAAAAACGGCGTGTGGATCGCCTCGGTGAGCATGCCGCAGAGGTGAATGCTCTGGCCCGTCATCACCGACGTGAGATTGAACATCGCGTCGATCAGATGGCCCTTGAAGACGTCGCCGGTCATATGCTTGGTCGGCGGCATGTACTTCAGCGCGGCGTCGGGGAAGATCTGGCGCGCCAGCTGCGCCTGGGCGACTTGGAAGATGAAGCTGTCCTCGAGGTCCGGGTTGATCTCGTACGCGTCGCCCAATCCGATTTGGCGGTCGGGCAGCCCCGCGCGATGCGCGAACTCCTCGTTGATGAACTGCGACGCCAGCACGGCCGGCGCCTGATCCACGGCGTCGGCAGTGGTCAGGTAGTTATCCTCGCCGGTGTTGATGATGATCCCGGAATACGCGTTGAGCATGCGGCTGAAGTGCTGGTCCACGAACGTGCGCTTCATGTTGATGTCGCGGAAGAGAATTCCATACATCGAATCGTTGAGCAGCATGTCGAGCCGTTCGAGCGCCGCCATCGCGGCGATCTCCGGCATGCAGAGGCCGCTCGCATAGTTCGTGAGCATGATGTAGCGCCCGAGCTTCTCGCCGGTCTCGTCGAGAGCGACGCGCATGATGCCGAAGTTCGCCTGCGTCGCGTACGTGCCGCCGAAGCCCTCGGTCGTCGGACCGTACGGCACGAAATCGAGCAGCGACTGGCCGGTCGAGCGGATCACGGCGATGACCTGCGCGCCGGCTTCGGCGGCCGCGATCGCGGCCGTGCGATCCTCGTAGATGTTGCCGCTCGCCACGATGACATACAGCAGCGGCGGCGGCAGTTGCGGCAGACGCGCGAGGCGTCCGCAGCGATCGTCGCGCTGCGCGGCAATCCGAGCGAGCGCGCTCTCGACGTGCGGACGCAGCGCGCCGCGGGCGGCGCCGGAGTGCGTCTGCGAGAACTGCGCCAGGCTGTAGCTCCCGGCGGCGATCGCCTCCGCCAAACCCTGCGGCTCGAGGCCCGTCTCCGCGAGGGCGCGGCCGAATGCGAGCGCGACGCCGCTGCCCCGCTGCGCGGCGGGAAGGGACTCGACGACCGCGTTGGGCAGGGGCACCTCGTCGGCCGTCACCCCGTCAACGCCGAGCAGGCGCAGCACCGCGCGCTCCACCGAGACGGTGGAGTGGGCGCCGATGAAGGCCTCGACCGGCGCGACGATCGCGGCGGCCAGCTCCCGGCAGCGAGCGACGCTCTCGCGGTCGATGCGGAGTTCCATGGTGCCGTCTATCTTACGCGAAGCGCGAGGTAGGCGGCAATTCCGTCGCGCCACGACGGCATCGCGATGCCCAAGGCGTCGAGGTTCGCGTTGCGCAGCGCCGAGTAGCGCGGCCGCACCGCCGGGGCCTTCCACTGCGCGGCCGCGATCGGCTCGATCGCGACCGTTAGCTCCGCCTGCCGCGCCGCTTCGGACGCGAAGTCGTACCAGCTGACCGCGCCGGCGTCCACCGCGTGGTACAGCCCGTAGGATTCGGTCTCGATCAGCCGTCGAAGCGTGTCCGCGAGATGCCCCGCGAACGTCGGCGACGCGACGACGTCGGCGACCACCCGCATCGGCTCGGCATCGGGCGGATGCGTCAACACGCGTTCGATGAACGGCGTCCGGGCCGCGGAGCCCGCCGCGCCGTAGAGCCCGCACGTGCGCACCACGAAGGCGCGCGAGTGCAGCCGTTCCACCAAGAGTTCGCCGGCGAGCTTCGACGCGCCGTAGACGGAAAGCGGATGCGGCGCGTCGCTCTCCGCGTACGGCGCGCCGGCGGCGCCGTCGAAGACGTAGTCGGTGCTGATCGTCACGAAGGCCGCGTCGAACTCGCGCGCGAGTGCACCGGCCGCGGCGACCGCGAGCGCGTTGACCTCGAAGGCGTGCTCGGGCTCGCTCTCGCAGCGGTCCACGTCGGCAAACGCGGCGCAGTTCACCACGGCGTCGGGACGAACGCGCTCGAGCGCGGCGCGAACGCCCGCGCGGTCGGCGATGTCGAGCTCCCGATGCGGCGGCGCCGCGACCTCGCAGTCGTGCCAGCGCCTGAGAATCTCCGTGCCGAGCTGACCCGAACCGCCGATCAGGAGGACGCGCTTCACACGGTCGAACGGCGGCCCGTCGTGTGCCGCTGCGCGATCAGCGAGACGACGACCGCGGCCGCGGCGACGGCGTTGCCGGCGACCAATATCTCGACGACCGTCGCGAGGCTCGGATGGATGACGACGATGGCGGCGAGGGTGCCGAGCGTGCTGATCAGCAGCGGCACGGTGAAGGCGAGGCGATGCGTCGCGATGCCGTACGACGTCAGCGCGTTGGTCAATGCGAGCAGAACCATCGCGAGGCCATAGGTGACGAGCAGCGGGGCCGACGCGTCGAACGCGTGCCCCACCAGCGCGTGGAGCACCGTGAGGCCGAAGTACCGGAAGACGAACAGTCCGCAGGCGGCCAGGGCCGCGAACATCAGCATGCTCGCGACGAGAACTTCCTTCGTTTCCGCGCCGCGCGCGTGGCGGTCCGCCGCCTGCGGCAACAGCACCGTCGGCACGAAACCGACGAGATAGAGCAGCGTCTTTCCGCCCAGCGAGGCCGCGGCGTACAGTCCGGCGGCGTGCGCGTCGAAGTAGTGCTTCACCAAGACGACGTCGGCCGATCCCATCAGCGTCAGCGAGATCGTCGCCGCCGCGGCCCCCGCGCCCGCGTTCATGATGCGTCGCCAATCGTAGCGCACGCCGCGCGGCTGCGAGTTCGCATACCGTTGCTTCAGCCGAATCCCGAGATAGCACAACGCGCAGAGCGGACCCAGCAAGAAACCGGCCATGCCGCCGCCGAGCTTCAGGCCGACGGCGATGAGGACGCCGATGCCGGCGACCTTCGCGATGCCTTCGATCGAATTCGAAACCGAATAGCCGATGAAATCTTGCGTGCCCTGCGCCACCGCCCGCAGCGCGCTGACGAATAGCGCGATGCCCGCGAGCAGTCCGACGAACGGCACCGACCACACCGGCACGTGCAGGTAGTGAGCGAACGGAACCGCGCCGGCGACCGCGAGCACGACGTAGACGACGCCCAGCTTGGCGAAGCCTGCCGACACGCCGTCGGTCAATCCGCGCAAGTGGCCGTCGTCGTGCAGCGCGCGAAACTCGGCGGCCAGCTGCGCGACGACCGGCGCGACGAACGCCGCCGGAATGGCCGCGATGAGCGCGGCGTTGATGAGCGCGTAGAGGCCGCCGTAGACCGTGACGCCGAGCTGACGGCTCGCGACGGCATGCGCGATGAATCCGCATAGGTTGAGGACCATCCCGGCCGAGAAGACGAGGAGGCTCTGCTTGAGCATCGCGCTCGCCCGAAGCCGTTCGAGCCCGCGGCGCAGCACGAGCGTGCCGGGCGGACTCATGCTGCCGTTCATGGTACCTTCGTTCTCATGGAGATCGAGCAATTACCTCTCGGCGAAGCGTTGATGCTCACGCCGCGCGTCTTCACCGACGAGCGCGGATTCTTCAAAGCAACGTATTCCGCCGACCGTTATCGCGAATGCGGTATTAAGGAAACCTTCGTTCAGGATAATCTTTCCCTCTCGCATCGCGGCGTCTTGCGCGGCCTGCACGGCGACGCCCGGATGGCAAAGCTCGTGACCGTTCTCCGCGGCAGCGCCTTCGACGTGATCGTCGACGCACGGCCCGCCAGCCCCACCTTTCGGGGCTGGTTCGGAGCGACGCTGACGGCCGGGGAGGGCCGGCAGGTCTACGTGCCCCGGGGCTTCCTGCACGGCTTCCTCGCCCTGGAAGAGGAGACCGTCTTTTCCTATAAGCAGAGCGCGCCGTACGACCCGAGCTGCGAGGTCGCGATCGCGTGGGACGATGCGGATCTAGGGATCGACTGGCCGCTCGCCGGCCGGCAGCCCCTGCTCTCGAGGCGCGACGCGGACGCGCCGCGCTTGCACGTAACAAACGGGCTGCAGCCGAGGTAAGAGCCGCCAAAGGAACCGAATCGACAGGGGATGGCATTCCATGATCAGAGCGACGAAGCTCTGGTGCATCGGGTGCGCTCCGGGGAAAGGGAGATCTTCGGCGTGCTCGTGGATCGCTACAAACGCGGCATCGCTAACTTCATCGGCGCAACGGTACGCAATCCGTCCGAAACCGCGGACCTCTCGCAGGAGACGTTTCTGCGGGCCTACGCGCATATCGGAACGTTCAATCCCCAGCTCGGGAAGTTTTCGACCTGGATCTATCAGATCGCCCGAAACGTGATTCGCACCTATTTGGCCAAGTCGCTGCGCGCCCCGCACCTTGCGGAGCTTCCCGAGGACCAATCGCTCGAGAGCGCGCTGCCGGACCCGTCTCCGCAGGCCGATCCGGCGGGCGGCGTGCTGCGCGAGGAGGCCGAGCGCGAGCTGCGAGCCGCGCTCGCCGAGCTGCCGGAGCGCACGCGCACGGTGTTGGCCCTGCGTTACTTCGACAGCATGGAATATCAGACGATCGCGAGCACGCTGGGCCTCTCCCTCGGCAACGTGAAGACGCTGATCCACCGCGGTAAGATCGCGCTCACCAAGAAGATGCGCGAGCGCGAACGGCGTGCGGTCGGCTCGCTCAAGGGCGCCGGCGCCAAGGGAGGCTCGCGTGCGCTGCTCCTCGTGTGAACCGCTGCTCGCGGCCTATTTGGAGTCGGCGCTGCGCCGCCGGCGCGCGCTCGAAGTCGGCGCGCATCTGCGCGAGTGTCACTCCTGTGAATCGCTGCTCGCCGAGCTGAAAGTCATCGACGCCCTGCTCGTCACCGCGCGCCCGCCGGGCACCGTCGGCGGCGATTTCACGGCGACGGTCGTATCGGCGACCCATGCGACGCCGGCTCGCGCGCCGGGGCGTCCCCAGCTGCTGATTCCGCTCGCTCTCTATCTCGCCGCGGCCTGGGCGGCGGCCGCGCTCTTCGCGCTGCGCGCGGACCATCTGCCACAAATCGGCGCGGCGCTGCTTGCGGCGCAAGTCCGAAATCTCGCCGGCCTCGGCGAGGCCGCGCGCGCCCTGGCGCCCGCGGCGCCCGTCGTGGCGGCGGCGGTCACCGCCGTTCTGACGCTCGATCTGCTCCTGCTGGCCGCGCTGCTGTTCGGCTACCGCCGCATGCGCCCGCTGCTGGCGACGTACCTCAGCCGGGGATCCCGCTCGTGACGGCGCGCTTCGCGCTCGCGCTGGCCGGAGGCGTCGCGGCGGCCGTGTTGTTCTTCGCGCCCGCGCCGGCCGAGACGCAGGCGGTCTTCCACGGCGGCACCTACTTCGGATCGGTCGTGGTCGAGCCGGGCCAGGTGGTGGACGGCGACCTGACCGTCGTTTTCGGCGACGCGACCAACGCCGGGCTCGTCGAGGGCGACGTGACCGTCATCGGCGGCAACTACGACCCGCGACCCGGCGGCATCGTCACCGGGCGCGTAACGCAGGTCGGCGGAACGCTCACGCAGTCGGTCGTGCCCTGGGCGCCGAGCGACGCCGGATACAATCCGTTCGTTCCCGACCACCGCCTGCTCTGGCGGCTCTCCTGGAATCTGCTGGCCCTGCTGGTCTTCCTGATCTTCCCCCTGCGCACGCGAATGGTGCTCGACCGGCTCGAGAATCATCCGGGATTCTGCGTGGGGGCCGGCCTGCTGGGCTGCGTCGCGGTGATCCCGCTGGCGATCCTCCTCGCCATCACGATCCTGCTGATCCCGCTGATCCTGCTCGAGTTCGTCTTCCTCCTCGCCAGCGTGTTCCTGGGCACGGCCGCGCTGGCGCTGCTGATCGGGCGGCGGCTCTGCGAGCTGGTGAGCCCCTCGACGACCCCGTCGCCGCTGGTAGCCCTGCTGGTGGGCCTCGCGCTGATCACGGCCGCGGAGCTCGTGCCGGTCCTCGGCACGCTCGTGCTGATTTTGGTGGGGCTGATCGGCCTCGGCGCGACCGTCCTCTCGTTCGCCGGCGATTCCTTGACGCGCGACTTGCGGGAACCCGTGAGCGGACCCCCGGTGGCCTCCGGCTAACTGGCCGGTATGTCGACCATCTCGCGGTCCGCGAAGTTCGCCGAGCGCACCGCTCGCCTGCGGGCCTCGACGATCCGGGAGATGCTCAAGGTCACGCAGCAGCCCGACGTCATTTCGTTCGGCGGCGGCCTTCCCGCGCCCGAGCTCTTCCCGACCGCGGCAATCGGCGACGCCGCCCGCGACGTCATGGAACGATACGGTCCGGCCGCGCTGCAGTATAGCGTCACCGAAGGAATCCCCGAGATGCGCGCGTGGGTCGCCGAGCGCCTCACCCGCCGCTTCGGCCGCTCGTTCGACGCAGAGAGCGTGACGATCGTCAACGGATCGCAGCAGGGTCTCGACTTGGTCGGTAAGATCTTCCTCGATCCCGGCGATCACGTCGTGATGGAAGATCCGTCGTATCTCGGAGCGATCCAGGCGTTCGACGCGTACCAGGCGCGCTACCTCACCGTCGACACCGACGACGACGGCCTCATCCCCGAATCGCTCGAACGCGTGCTCGCTCTGGCCGACCCCTTCCCGAAATTTCTCTATCTCGTTCCGAACTTTCAAAACCCCACGGGCCGCACGCTCTCCGGACCGCGCCGTGAGACCGTTATGCGCATCTGCGAGCACTTCGGCCTTCCCATCGTCGAGGACGATCCCTACGGCGAGCTGCGCTTCGAGGGCGCCGATCTTCCTTCGCTGGTCGCTCGAGAGACGACCGCGCCGATCATCTACTCCGGAACCGGCAGCAAGATCATGGCACCCGGCATGCGCATCGCGTGGCTCGTCATCGCCGACGAGGAAATTCGCGAGAAGATCGTGCTCGCAAAACAGGGCGCCGATCTGCACAGCGGCACCTTCGCGCAGTACGTCTTTCACGCGTACGCGAACAACGGCGGCGCGTTCGACGGCCACGTTCGCAACATCGCAGCCACCTACCGGCGCCGTCGCGACGTGATGGCCGAGGCGCTGGCGGCGGCGATGCCCGACGGCGTCCGGTTCACGCGGCCCGCCGGCGGAATGTTCCTCTGGGCGACCGTTCCGGGCGTCGACACCACGGAGCTGCTGCGCATCTCGGCCCGGTCGAAAGTCGTGTTCGTGCCCGGCGTCAACTTCTATCCGGGACGCGACGTTCACGACGGGATGCGCTTGAACTTTTCCAACGCCACGGAGAAGAATATCGAGACGGGCGTCGAACGGCTTGCCCACGCTATTCAACTGTATAACGGTTAGGGGAACGCGCGTGGCAGAAGGCTTAGTCGTCGGCATTTTTCCGGACTCGGATCCCAAGGCGTTGGAGTCCGCGCTCTCTGCGCAGCAGATCGACCTGAGCAAGGTGAAGGTCGTCAGCTCGACGGCCCGCGACGCCGATTCGACGAAGCTCGAATTCGTCGACGTCATCGAAGACATGGAGGGCAACTCGCTCGCCGACGACATGACGAAGGGCCTCGGCATCATGGGCGACGCCGGCGGCACCGGAGTTCCCGGACTCGGCGGCGGCCGGCAAGTGACGCTCGGCTCGTTCGCGGGCAGCGACACTCCGTCGGCGCGGTATCTCGCGGGGTTTGCGATTCCCGACGACGAGGTCGGCAACTTCGACGACGCGATCGCCGACGGCCGCGCCGTGGTGCTCTACGTCGACGCCGGCACCGCGGCCGACACGATCGCGGCGGCCTTCAAGGCGGCCGGCCTGCGCCACGTGCGATCCTACTGACGTGCGAGCTTACTAAAGCGTCGAACGTCGCCCTCTGGTTGGCGAGCATTCTGGCGCTCGCGGACTGCACGCCCGCCGTGCACTACGACTACACGCATCTGCCGTCGGGCTACCGCTGGCGCGCCGTTTACGATCGGACGACCGGCGCGCTGGTCTTCTACGGCCGGGATCCGATGACGAACGAGACGGTGTACGTGGGCCCCGACGGTCGCTACTTCGCCTTCCGGCATCCGGGGCCGATCGGGCGCGGTGACCTCAAGAACCACTGGATGCCGCACGATGCACGGTAGCGCGGCGCGTCCGGTCCGCCGCGTCATGATCACCGCGGCCGGCACCGTGACGGCCCAGTCGCTGATCAAGGCGCTGCGCGACGACGGCAGGGTGACGTTCGTCGCGGCCGGCGACATGAGCCCGCTCAACGCGACGCGGGCATTCGTCAACGAGTTCGTCGCGCTGCCCGCGGCGAGCGCCCCCGACTTCGCGCACCGCTGCTTCGAGGCCGCGCGCTCGTTTGAAATCGATCTGCTCGTGCCGCTCATCGTGGAGAGCGAGTTTCTGCCGCTCGACGACGAACGCGCGCTCTTCGAGAGCATCGGCTGCCGGCTGCTCGTGCCGCCGCGGGAGATATTCACGCGCACCGGCGACAAACTCGACTTCGCGCGGTTCCTCGAGGAGATCGGCGTCCCCGGCCCCGCGACCGTTCCCTACACGCCCGACGTCGAACCCGAACGGTATCCCGTGTATCTCAAGCCGCGGCGCGGGTCGGGGTCCGTCGGCACGGCGCGCGTCGAGAGCGCGCATTCGCTGCACGAGGCCGCGCGCGGCCGCGACGGCCTCATCGTACAAGAAGCCGTGGACGGCATCGAGTTCACGGTCGACTGTTTCGCGGCCGAGCCCGGCCGCGTCGTCGCCGCCGTGCCGCGCGAGCGCATCGCGATCAAAGCCGGCGTCTCCGTCAAAGGACGCACGTATCGCCATGCCGCGATCGAAGGGATCGCCCGCAGCGTGGTGGAGCGCAGCGGCTTGCGCGGCCCCGCCAACGTCCAAGGCATGCTGCGGGCCGACGGGGGCTTCTCCATCATCGAGATGAACCCGCGCTTCTCCGGAACGCTCGCGCTGACGACCGCGGCCGGCATCAACTTCGCGACGCTGCTGATCGACCTCATCGAGGGCGCGCCGTTGCCCGACCTATTGGGGCGTCACGAGGACGGCCTCACGATGATGCGGTACTGGAGCGAGGTCTTCGAGGACCGCTCCGGCGCGATGCGCCTAGGAACCGCGCTTTAGCCGGGCGAGACCGACGCTGCCGGCCTGTTTCCAGAACTCGTACCCGAACGCGGCGCTGACGAAGGGATGGTAGAGCCACTCCGGACGCCGGTCGCGCGCGAGGCCGTAGACCGCCGCGATCGCCGGAAAAACGAGGCTCACCGAGTAGAACGGCCAGAGATAGGCGCGCGACCGCTGCGCGCGGCTCCACGAGTTGCGGCGGTTCCAGATCGGCTGGTCGCGCGTGGCCAATCGCGAACGGAAGCGCGGCCCGAATTTGCGCAGCGCGTCGCCGACCCCGCCGACCGTATGGTGCTCGAGCGCGGCGTTCTCGACGTAGGCGATCTCGCAACCCCGATCGATCAGCAGCTCGACCGGCGCCACGTCGTCCTCTTCCATACCGTCGGGCTTGCGATAGGGAAGGCGGATCGTAAAGCCTTGGGCCAGCGCGACGAGCGGCCGCGGACCCGCGGCGAAGTCGTACACTACGTAACCGTCTCCCCGCCGCCGCACGCGGTACGTTCGATGGTACGACGCGGGCGAGGTCGCGCCGCCGTAGATGAAATGGTTGAACGGATCCGTGAAGGCGTTGAAGTAGCGCGTGGTGCCGCCGTCCTGCGGCGTGCTGACCAGGCTCGGAAACGCCGCGCGGATTGCGGGATCCGCGAACGGGCGCGCCATGTTGGCCAGAAAATCGTCGCCCGCGAACGCATTGTCGGCGGCGAGCCACATCGCGACGTCGCCGGTCGAGCGCTCGAGCAGCATTCCGGCGCCGGGCTCCGCACGTCGCATCGGGTTGTGGTGCACTTCGGCGCCGAACGCGCGCGCGACCGCCGCCGTGTCGTCGGTCGAGCCGCCGTCCGCCACGAGCAGCTCGACGAGCTCGGCGGGATAGCGCTGCCTGCGAATCGAGCCGAGGATCGCCGGCAGTCGCGCCGCCTCGTTGAACACCGGCAGGAGCAACGAGAAGCGAATCGGCCGGCTCCCTGGAGTCACACGTCCACCCTAGCGCCGCCGGCCTGCGCCGAGCGCATTGCCGCCTCGATCACGCGCACGACGGACGCGCCGAACTCTCCGTCGCACCGCGTCGGCGCACCGGTCCGAATCGCGATGGCGAAATCGGCGACCAGCTTCCCGAGCGCCTCGCGATTGTCGACCAGTGGAACGTGCAGGTCGCCGAGACGGTACGACACCATCTGCTGCTGCAGCGTCGAACTCGACGGGTCGAGCACCACGCCTTTATCGTAGATGTAGATCTTCTCCGTCGGCTCGACGTCGTCCCAAACCGCCATCTTGAGGCTGCCGGAGATCATCGTGCGCCGCACCTTCACCGGCGAGAGCCAGCTCAGGTGCACGTGCGCGAGGCAACCGCCGGCGTACCACATCGTGAGGAACGCCACGTCGGGAATCTTCGCATGCACGCAGGCGCCGAGCTGCAAGGCGACGGCGACCGGCACCTCGTCCAGAACGTAGTTGACGATCGACACGTCGTGCGGCGCGAGATCCCACAGGACGTTGCTCTGCTGGAAGAGGCCGAGGTTCACTCTCGTGGAGTCGATGTAATAGACCTTGCCGAAATCGCCGTTCTCGCGGAGCGATCGCAGCTTCTCCACCGACCCCGTGTAGAGAAACGTGTGATCGGTCATCAGGACAACGCCCGCATCGCGCGCCAGCGAGCAGAGCTCGCCGGCGTCGCGGCCGCTTTCGGCCAGCGGCTTTTCGACCAGAACGTGTTTGTTCGCGGCGATCGCGCGCGCCGCGAGGTCGCGGTGCGTGCCGGGCGGCGTCGCGATCGCGACCGCGTCCACGCCCGCGTCGGCCAGCGCCGCGTCGATCGAGTCGTAACCGTGCACGAACGGATAGAGCCGCAGCATCCGTTCGAGCCGCGCGCCGTCGGGATCCACGACGCAGCGCACCGACCAGTCGTCGGACGCGTGAAAGTTGCGAACGAGGTTGGGGCCCCAATAGCCCGCACCCACCACCGCAACGCCGAGCGGCTTGCGTTCCACGATGCCTAGCGCGAAGCTGTTACGCCACGGCCAGCGGGTTCGCGCTCGCCAGCGCGCCGGCGACCAAGTCGATCTGTTCCTCCGTCAGCTCGGGGAACATCGGCAGGGAGAGGATGCGTTCCGCGCTGCGTTCGGTTCGCGGAAAAGCGCCGCGGCCGAGACCGAGATCGGCGTATGCCGGCTGAAGATGAATCGGAATCGGATAGTGGATTCCCGTCGCGATGCCGCGGTCGCGAAGCGCCTCGATCGTGCGCTCGCGCTGCTCGACCTCGATCACGTACAAGTGATAGACGTGCCCCTCCTCGCGCGGGCGCAGCGGCGGTGCGACGCCGATCTTCGCCAGACGCTCGTCGTATGCGGCGGCGTGCCGCCGGCGGGCCGCGTTCCACTCGTCGAGGTGCGCGAGTTTGACGTCGAGCACGGCGGCTTGAATCGAATCGAGACGGCAGTTGCCGGCCCGCACGAGATGCTCGTACTTTCGGCGTTGCCCGAAGTCGCGCAGCAGCCGCAGCCGGTCGGCGAGCTCGGCGTCGTTCGTGACGATCGCGCCGCCGTCGCCGTAGGCGCCGAGATTCTTCCCGGGATAGAAGCTGAAGCATCCAGCGTTGCCGAAACTCCCGACGCGCCGCCCGTCGAAACGCGCGCCGTGCGCCTGGGCCGCGTCTTCGACCACGAAGAGTCCGTGCTCGCGCGCGAAGTCGAGGATCGCGTCCATCGGCACGGCCTGCCCGTAGAGGTGTACGGGTACGATCGCCTTCGTTCGCGGCGTCAGCGAATCGGCGAGCCGGGCGGGATCCATCAAGTAGGTTGCATCGGCTTCGACGAGAACGGGGCGCGCGCCGGCCGCGGAGACCGCGATCGCCGATGCGATATACGTATTGGCGGGAAGGATGACTTCGTCGCCCTCGCCCACGCCGAGCGCTTCGAGCGCCAGCTGCAGCGCCGCGGTCCCCGACTCGACGCCCACGCAGTGCCGCGCGTCGCAGTAGGCTGCGAAGTTCTCTTCGAAGCGAGCGACGTCGGGGCCGAGGATGAAGCTCCCTTCCTCCATCACGCGCGTGACGCGAGGGACGACCTCCTCGCGCAAAGAGCGGAACTGGGCCTTCAAATCGACGAACGGGACGAGCGTCTTGGTCACGGGGCGCGCTTCGTCGGCTCGCGTGCGAGCGCCTTCAGCAGATACAGGACGCACAGAACGCCGAGCGCTTCGGCAATCAACTGTACGAGCGACGTGACGTGCAATAGGATGATGCGCGGCAGCGCCTGCTCGACGTACCATCCGTTTGCGGACGCGCCGATTCGCACGTGCGGCAGAACGCCCCGCCGCGCGACCGCGACCCACGCCGGATCGTAGCGCTCGTCGAGCCGAACCACCCGCGCGGAATTCGTCGTCGGGCCCGCGACGTAGAGCCACGGCGCGACGCGATCGAACGCCAGCGCGCGCGGCGCGTCGCCTGCGCCGGACGCGGCGCTCGGCAACGACGTCGTCTGCGCCACGAGTTCGCACAGCCCGTCGCACGTTACGAAGGCGACGCCCGGCGGAATTCGTATCCACGCAAACGTCCCGTCGCCCCGGCGCAGCGTACGCCCGCCGTTCGCATCGAGATCGCCACGAACCCACGTCAGCAGCCACGAACCGGGTGCGACGGTTTGCGGAACGCGCGACTGCGTCACCGCGCCGCCGATGCCCTGCGCGAGGTCGGGAGCGCGCGCGAACGCCAGACGCGCGTCGATCCACGCCGTTCGCGGATCTATCGAGTCGGCCGCGCCGACGATCGAGCGCACGGTCGCGTATCCGGACGCGTCGCCGAAGAATACCTCGCACGCGCCCGGCGTGCCGGCGCCCGTCACGACGGACGTGCGATCGCACTCCGACACGAGCGGGGTCGCGGCGCCGAGACGTAGCACGGCGGCCGAACCGGCGGGCCGCTCGCGCGCGGCGAGCGACGATGCCGCGAGGCCCACCGCGCCGTGCGTGCGCGACGACAGCCAGGGGCGGTTCACGATCTCCGTGACGCCGAGCGCGCTCAGCGCGCTCGTGTCGCCGAGCTGTTCGTACCGCGCCAGCGCCGCGTCGACCGGATACGACGGAAAGTACGCGTTGAGCGTCGCCACGGGTCCCGGATAGCCGTGCGCGTCGGGGTCGGCTCCGTCGCCGCCGCCGGCGCGCAGTTGGAGCGGCTGAAACTCCGGGGAGAACGCGACGCGCGAGAACGCGGGCGCGGCCACCGCCGGATGCGGATAGGCCGCGCCGCCGACCCAGAAATCGGCCGGCGGATGGAGCAGCCACGTCACCGGCAGCACGAGTCCGGCAACCAGCGCGACATAGGCCAAGCCGCGCACGCGCGACGCCGCCGCGGCCGCGAGCAGCGCGGCGAGGGCCGCGAACGGGCCGGCGAGATCGTAGAGCTCGCGGAAGACGCCGCTCTCGGGCACGCGACGCACGATCCACTCGTAGGGAACGGCGAACGGTCCCCGGCTGCCGAGAATCGCCAGATACAACGCGACCGCCGCCGCGAAGACCGCGACGGCCGCGCGCGAGCGGCGCGCCGACAGCGCGCCGGCAAGCGCGAGCGCGAGGACGATCCAGCACGCGGCCGACGCGACAACGCCCAGGCGATCGGCGTAGCCGGGAAAGTAGCCGCCCAGACCCGCAAGCGCGAGCGGCGCGACCGATTGATTGCGCTGCCACTCCACGCCGTACGGGATCTGCAGCAGCGCGCCGCGATCCGCGACGAGGCCGACGATCGACGGAAGGGCGACGATCGCACCGGCGACGAGCGGCTGCCACTTCTTCGTGGTCAGGGCGAACGCGGCGAGCGCGCACGCCGCAACGATGAAGAGCTGCAGCTGCGCCTCGATCAGCGCCATCCACAGCGCGAGGCGCACCGGCGACGCGTCGCGCCCGCGCGACATCTCGGCCAGCATGCCGAGAATGCCGCCGTACGCCAGCACCATGACGAGATGACCGGCGACGACCTGGTTGTACACCCACGGGTTGAAGATCGCGAACAGTGCGATGCCGGCGGCGGCGGCCGGATGTCTGCCGAACCGTTCGGCGAGGCGGCCGCCCCCACGCGCACAAGCGTACCCGGTCACGGCGGCGAGCAGCACGAGCGCGGCGAGCGGGCCGGCGATCCACATGACGGCCGCGAGCGGCGGCCCGATCAAATACGTCGTCGGATGAGGATTGGGCGATCCGAAGCCGATCGGCACCCAGCCGTCGACCGATTCGCCGAGGAACGATCCGATCGCCGTGCGATCGACCGGCCAGTTCCAGTCGTGCCGCAGCGACGGCACGCCCTTCTCGGCGACGAACGCTGCGAAGAGCAGCCCGGATGCGAGGGCGAGCGCCTGCGCTATCCGCGTAGCCGCCGGCACTCCACGGCGACGGCGAGCGTCGCCGCCGCCGCCGCAATCCAGGCGGCGATTGCCAGCGGCTCCGCCTCCTTACGCGCGAGGAGCATCGCTGAGATCAGCGCGGCGACGGCGATGGCCGCGGCATAGCTCGCGACGCGCTCGCGCGAAAACGTGTCGCCGAGCCGGTCGAGCGCGCCTCCCGACTTCGCGAAGAGTTCCTGAAGGAACAGTCCGGCCCGCGTCGGCGCGATCAGAGTGGCGCAGAGTCCGAGCGCCGCGACGTACGCCAGCCGGTAGGCGACGGCGGCGGCGACCTCGGATCCGAACAGCGCCGCGACTGCGAGGGCGCACAGCGCCAGTGCGACGGCATACCGCGTGACGGCGGCGACCGTTCCGTAGCGCACGAGAGCCGCGTTGAACGCCGCGAGCGATCCCGAGCGCGCCAGCGCGGTAACGGCGACCAGCGCGAAGCACGCGCCGACGGCGAGCGCCTCGACGCCCGGCAGCGACGCCAGCGCAACGCCGGCGCCCACGAGCGCAGCCACGCCGAACAGAGCCGCGACGAACTCGGGAAACGCGTGCTCCGGCTTCGCGGACTCGGGCTCGGGCTGCGGTAAGAAGCGCGCGACGACGAGCGCGATGCCGGCGAAGATCGCAGCGAGATACGCGGTCGTCGCGAGACGCTCCGCGCCTTCGCCCGACAGCGTGGTCGCGAAGAGAAGCGCGAAGACTGCGGTTGCGATCGCGAGCCGCAGCGCGCGCCGCAAAGCCCATGCGACGGCGGCGTTCACGGCTTTGTCGTATGCACCGGCCAGAGATCGGGTGACCAGGCGAGGACGATCACGATGAGCAGCGCGATCACGGAGATCGCTCCCGCGATGATGTAGTACTGCTGGGCTGCAAACGACAGCGCGATCGTGCCGCCGCTGGGCAGGCTGGGCACGATCCAGCCGTTGTCGACGCCGTTCACGACGACGTGGGGCAGCACTTCGCCGTCGAGCGTCGCCCGCCACTCCGGGTGGTACGCCTCGCCGAAGACCAGCAAGAACGGCGAGCTGGTGCTCTTCGAGGTGACGTCGATGCGCGTCGGTGCGCGCCGGTCCCACGCGAGCCCGAAATCCCGCGTCCGCGGCAGGCCGACCGGATCGAGCGTCAACAGGCCGATCTTCACCTGGCGATCGCCGCTCGCGACCTTGTGCGGGCCGCGCGTGAGATAGACCGGCGACGCACCGATCCGCTTGCCGTCAATGAGAATAGGTATGGAGTCGAGCGACTGCGGCCGCGCCAGCGCGCGTCCCGGCATCGCATGCACCGCGTAATACAACGCCGAGAAGCGCGGGTGCGCCGCCCGCGACACGAGCCAGATGCCGACGATGCGCTGCGACGCGTCGTCCCAGCCGTTGGGAAACGCGTGCATGAAATTGAAATCGAACGAACCGTCGCGGGCGACCGGGAAGAGCCGATAGACGACCTTGCCGTCGTGGAGCAACGCGACGGCCACCGCCGCGCCGCGATCGCCGGCTCCGGCGACCGTCCCGGTCACTTCCGGGTCGCCGGCGAGGCCGGCGCTCGGGTCGGCGAGCGCCACCGCGCTGAACGACGGGTCGCCCGCGGCTCCGGCCGGGGCTCCCGCTCGCGCGCCGAGCCGGTCGAACGCGAGGTCCGGCGCGACGGCCGCCGAGATCACGTCGAGCCCCATCTCCGGGCGTTCGCCCGGCGCCGTATGAAATGCAAACGCGACGTCGTTCCAACCGGGCTGCAGATCGAGATCGAACGCCACCGGCACGGGCACCGGCCCGTCGAGATGATCGATGGAATCGTAATCGTCCGCGTTCGCCGCCGGTCCCGGCAGGGCGACGGTCTGCGACGCTCCGCCCTTCACGGCGACCGTCATGGAGCCGGCGACTTGGAGGCGGCTGATCCGCATGGACGCCTTCGCCGTCACGGGCCGCGTGCCGGGCACGAACACTCGCACGTGCGAGTCGCGCGCGAACAGGAACCACGACGTCGCATCGCCGCGCTGCCAATCGTACGCGGTCGGGTCGTCGCGATACCATTTGGTGGGCATCATCAGCTGCGACGTCGCAACGACGCCGTCGCCCATCACGTACGGCAGCGTTCCACGCAGCGGCACGGGGAACGCCGAGCGCGTCAAGCTGCCCTTGCGAACCCTGGCGCGCACGAACCCGTCGGGACCGAAGGGGCCGATCGCCGTCGCGCGCACCGTGTACCTGCTCGTCGCCGGCACGGTCACGACGGCCTTCCCCGCGTCGACGGACAGCGTCGTTGCGAGGTTATTCGGAAGGGCGCGCGCGAGCGTCTCGATCCGGCCCTGCCAGGCGCGCAAGTCGTCGGCCGCGACGATGGCGACGACGAGGTCGGGATCGAGGTAGCTGTCGGAGACCCAGTGCGAACCGGCCGAGAGGCCGACGTCGCTGAACTGCGCCCACACGCCGCCCGAGTTCTGCAGCGAAAGATACTTGCCGTCGATCAGCAGCGTTTGCGGCGCCGGCCGGTGGAACAACAGCGACTGATCGAGGACGAAGATCGAATACACGCCGCCGGTCTTCACGTTGAAGCGCGTGAGCCACGCGGCGTCCGCGGACGGCGGGTGCACGCGTATTCCGTGCACGAGCGCTTCGTTCACTGCGAGATCGCGCTGTTGATCGGGCGACGCCGGCAGGATGGGCGAGAGCCCGTCGAGCGACGACGAGAATTCGTCCACCGAACGGTTCGGCGGTTCGAATTGCGCCCGCCCCCGTGCCATCGCCTCGACGTCGCCGAGCAGACCTTCGGAAAACGTGGGAACGGTGGAGATCACGGGATGCGTCACGCCGTAGAAGAGCGGCAGCGCTCCGGCGACGCGATACAAGCGCAGGGGACCCTCGGCGCGCACCGGCTTCACCTTCAGCACGCGCTGGAGCAAGTCGTGCGTCAACGTGGTGCTGTTGAAACGCCACTCGCCCGGCGAGCTGAAGTCGATCACCGGGATGAAGTCGTCGCGCTGCAGGATCGTGTCGACGCCCATCGCGCGGAACATGTTCGTGGAAAACGGCAGGCCCTCACGCGCGGCACGGTAGGCGCGCCGCACCCATAGATCGGTCCCCTCCGACGGCTCGCTGCCCAGCAGGCCGTAGATCAGCGGCCGGTCGATGAGCGAGTCCTCGATGTAGAACTGCGGATTACCCCAATCGAACTGCTCGAGGAACTGGGTCGGGAAGAGCGCGACGCGATGGCCCTTGTCCTCGCCGACGAGCGCGCTCTCGCGGTACTCCCAGCTCGGAAGCGACTCGCCCGGATAGTTCATCTTGGCGACGATGACCGGCACGAAGACCACGATCGGAGCGACGATCAGCGCCGTCTTGACGGCCGGCAGCGACCAGCCCCACTTCTTCCGCTCGGTATCGCCGAGTTTCGAGAGCAGATCGCGCAGCGCGCCGGCGATCGCGTAGCACGCGAGCGCGAAGAGTCCGCTCAGCCCGAACTCGACGCCCGCCACCCACTTGTACGAGAAGCGGAACATCTGGAAGCCGGGGAAGTTGCGATAGAACTGATCGTAGATCGGCGTCGTGACGGCCTGCCCGAGCTCGTCGTGGTAGTAGCCCACGACGAGGGGCACCGAGACGATCGTGACGATCAAAAAGAAGAGCGTGGCCGGACGCTGGTTGCGGCGGAACGCGATGCCGCCGAGCGCGACGATCGGGACGATCCAGAGCAGCGCGCCGAAGAGGCCCCCCGCGTAGGAGGCGGCCCACGGGAAGTACGCCCGCCCCGCGAACGATACGAACGTCGCCCAGTGGCCCAGGCCGCGCAAGACGTTGGCGAACGACGTCGCCGCGTTGTGCATCGACGTCGACTCGCTCAGCACGCCGTTGAGCCACACGCCGCGGAAGTAATCGACGAACGGCACCAGCCAGTACAAATTGATGGCGATGGACGCGATCGCGGCCGCGGCCACCACCGGCATCGTGCGATTGAGCGCGGCGGCCGGCTTGGGATCGAAGACGATCGCCACGACCACGTAGACCGCGATCACGATGACGTTGATGGCGACCAGCGGCGGGTTGACCCCGCCCCCTACCAGCACCAGCAGCGCCAGCGCCAGGGCGGCGCGCCAGACGTTCATCTCGCCGCGGATGGCTCGCGCCATCACGCCCACCATCGCCGGCAGCGTTCCGTAGGTGAGCAGCCACACGATCTGCGCCTGCGAATTCAGCGCCACGTACATGTTGAAGAGGTAGGCGCACGAACCGGCGATCCGCGAGACCTCGTCGAGCCACGGCGCCACGCCCCGCAGGCAGTAGTACATCGCCCACAAGCAACCGAGGTAGACCAAGAAGACCGCGACGTGCTGCGCCAGATCCTGCGGCACGTGCGCCACCTGCGCTAAGCCGTAGAACCACGTATACGGCATCTGATACGGCACCCAGAAGCCGCTGTGCGTGCCCAAGGCGAGCGACGGGTTCCACGCGTGGAGCAGCCAGCCCATGAAGCGCAGCGGGTTGATGTGGAGCGCGGCCTGACCGTCGTTGAGCTGGATGCCGCTGCCGTAGCCGCTCGTGACCAGCAAGGCGAGCGCGACGAAGAGCGCCGGTACGAGCCATCGTTGCAGCGCTGCCGGCAGCGTCCGGTCGAACGCAAACGCGCTCGGCCCGGCCGGCCGGCGTGCCTGCGCCCCGGGCGCTGAGCCGTCGGCGGTCTGCTCTTTCACGAGTAAGCCTTTCCGTAGAGTCTGTATGGACCTTCCAAGGCGAGGCGCCCTTCGACCGACGAGCTCGCAAAGAGCTCCTCGACGCGTTCGCGCACGGCATCGAGCTCGATGTCGCGCAGGAGACAGCGATACTCGATGCGCCGCACGCATTCGAAGCCGCGCGAGCCTTCGTCGTGACACGCCGGGCAGAGCGATGGGCGGAACGCGATTGCGGATCCGATCGGAGCTCCCCGGACTTCGCTCGTCATACCGTACAGCGCGAGCGTCTTCACGCCGAGACCGGAAGCGAGGTGACTGAAGCCTGCATCGTTGCCGACGAACACCTCGCACTCTGCAAGCCGCCGCGCGGCTTCCGCCAGCGGCTCGCTCACGATGCTGATTCCGGCAGTCCCGCGAAAGTCTTGCTCCGCGCGCGCCGCCTCGGCGGTCTCGTGCGGACCGAAGAAGAAACGCACCGCTCTTCCGGCCTCCGCTTGCGAGCGGGCGAGCGCGACGAAGCGTTCGTAAGGCCACCGCTTCGCCTCATTGCCCTTCCACGCCATCGAGCCCGGATGGATGCCGATCGAGCCGGCGACTCGTCGCGCGCGCCACGCCTGCGGCACCCAATACGCCAAGTCGTCGTCGCCCGCCGGAAGCTCGAGCGTGCGGGCCAGCCGCAGGTTCTCGGCGAGCCGATGGCCGCCGCGCAGCGGCACGAGCGTGTTGCGCGACGTCCGTGCGATCGCGCTCGCCGCGCCTCCGTATTCGTGCATCGCCAGCGTGCGAGCGCCGGCTCCGCGGGCGATGAGCGTGTACTGCCAGCGCGTCGCCGGAAACGGGAGGATGCTCAGACCGTACCGCTTGGGTCGGAGCTTGCCGACCGCGCCCAGCGCGTCGCGGGCGGTCGGGCGGATCGGGAGCTGCAGGATGTCGCGCACGATCCCCAGCTCTCGAAGGTACTCGCTGACGGGCGGATGCATGGTCAGCGCGTCGATCGTCCAATCGTCCCGGCGCAGCCCGCGCAAGATCGGACCCGCGGCCAGGGCGTCGCCGAGCCCTGGTAGCAGCAGCACCAGCGCGGTACGGGGTCCCAATAACGCGCTACTTTCCGATAATGGCTGGGGCGACGATCTCGTGCGAGCCGGCGATCAGGTCGGGCCCCGCTTCGCGTTCGGGCCGGTCGTAGTAGCGCAGGATGCGCATGCGATAGAAGATCGCCAGCGTGTCGACGAACACGTTCCACACGGCCGGCAGCCGCAGGCGGCTGCAGACGCGCTTGAAGTTCACCGAAACCGGCGCCTCGGCGATTCGATACCCGAAGTGGTGAACGTTCGCGAGCAGTTCGAGGTCGAAGGCGAAGCGCTTCACCAGGATGCGTGGAAGCACGCGGTCGAGCACGGGGCGCTTGAACAGCTTGATGCCGGTCTGCGTGTCGCGCACGGGCAGCCCGAACAGCGTACGCACCAACAGGTAGTAAAAGAAGCTATAGATCCGCCGCAGCACCGGATAATCGACGATCGAATCGGGATGGAACTTCGATCCGATGACGGCGTCGGCACCGGCGGCCTCCATCACTGCGAAGAAGCCCGCCAGTTGTTCCGGATGCAGATCCATGTCGGCATCGAGAAACGCAACGTAGTCGCCGCGCGAATACGACGCACCGCAGATGAGCGCGTTGCCCTTCCCCTCGTTGCGCATGCAGCGAACGACGCGGACGTGGTCCGGCCACGCGCGCAACGCGTTGCTGGCAGCAGCGTCGGTTCCGTCGAGGCTGCCGTCATCAATGACCACGATTTCGAAGTTCATGCCCAGTGCGTGCATCGTCTCCACGGTCTCGCACACGTTTTCGGCGATCGAACTGGCCTCGTTGTAAGCGGGCATCAGGATCGAGAGCATGGCGCTGCAAGGTTGGCTCTCCAGAAAAGGCGAGCCTGCTCGAAAAAGTTGATTGTAGTCACTAAACCTGGCCCCGCACTAGGCGATCGGGGCTTCGCGATTCTCCGGCGGGCTGACCAGATTTCGCTCGAACTTGGCAACGATCGTACGCCACGCCAAGTCGAGCTCTTCGACCCCGAGCATGCGCGCGACCGCGACGAATACCGTGCCGCCGATCGCGATCTGACCGAAGAGGAACCAGCCGCGCGACGCGAGGGTCGCTTCGGGCGTCACGCCAAGCGCGCCGATCCAGCCCAGTGCGGCGAGCATCGCCAGCGAGCAGATCACGACCTTGCCCGCCGAGAGCAGCAGCGCTCCCCACTCGATCCCCGAGACGAGGCGCCCGATGACCAACAACAAGAGAACCGCCTGCATGGTTTGACTGACCGAGTTCGCAAGGAGCAGACCTCGGGCGCCGAGGCTCGGCAGCCACACCAGCGAGAGCAGCACGTTGACGACCACGGTGCCGACCGAGATGGTCACCGGCCACAGCGTTTCGCGGCACGCGAAGCAGCAGCGCGTCAGCACGACGTTGGCGGCGAGGGCGATCAGGCCGATCGCCGCGTACGGCAGCAGACCGGCCGTCAAGTCGGTCGCGCTGCCCTGGAAGCTGCCGCGCTCGAACAGCGCCTGTACCATTGGATGCGCGAGGACGATCAACGCGCAGACCGACGGGATGGTGATGAAGTTCACCAGCCGCAGTCCCGTCACGACGCTGCGCGCGACGCCACGGCGGTTTTCGCGTGCGAACTGCGCGGCCAGCAGCGGGAAGATGACCGTGGCGATCGCGGCCGCGAAGATCTGCTGCGGGAAGTTGACGAGCTTCGTCGCGTAGTTCATGCCGGCGATGTAGCCCGGCGCGAGCGTTGACGCGAAGAAGCGATCGAAGAACAGCGCCAGCTGCCCGGCCGCCGAGCCGACGATGATCGGCCCGAGCAGCACCCAGATCTTCTTGAGGCCGGGATGGTGCAGGTCGATGATCAGGCGATACTTCCCGATCGACAGAAACGACGGCAGCTGCACCAGCATCTGAGCCGTCAGACCGAGCACCGTGCCGAGCACCAGCGCGTAGATCTGCATGTCGTGCGTCAGGAGCACGACGCACGCGATGGTCACGGCGTTTACGGCGACGCCCACGAGCGCCGCGGCGCGGAACCTGTGATAGGCGTTGAGCATCGCCGAGAGAACGCCGCTCAGGCTCACCGCGACGATGCTGGGCATCAGCCAGCGCGTCATGTGGATCGCGACGCCCATCTGCGGGGCCGGGAAGCCGTGGGCGATCAACGGCACGTACCAGCGCGCGGTGAAGAAGCCGATTACCGCGCAGGTCGTCACCACGATCGCCAAGATGTTGAGCGTCGTGCTGGCCAGGCGCCACGCCTCGTCTTCCTTGCGGTGCGCGAGATACTCCGAAAACGTCGGCACGAGCGCGCTCACGAGCGCGCCGTTGAATACGCCGAAGAGAATCGTCGGGATCGTCGCCGCGGCGAGGAACGTGTCCATCTCCCAACGCGTGCCGTAGTATCGCGCGCTGACCACCTCGCGCATGAAGCCGAGCAGCGTGGATGCGAAGGTCGCACCCATGATGAAGAACGTGGAACCGGCGATCGAGACGCGATGGCGCGGGCGGAGCTGCGGGACTGCCCGGAGGTGCGAGGTGGGCCTAATGCGCGCCGTCCCTCCGCAAGACGGCGGGAATGGTCTTGGCGATGATCAGCAGATCGCCGAGCGGCGTCCAGGTGTCGACGTAGTGGTTGTCGAGCTCCATCCAGTGCTCGAAGTTGACGTCGCTGCGGCCGTTGATCTGCCACAGGCACGTGACGCCCTGCGGCACGCTGAGGCGGCGCCGGGCGAAGGCGTCGTAGTGCTCCACCTCGCTCGGCAACGGCGGCCGCGGGCCGACCAGCGACATTTCGCCGAGAAGCACGTTGATGAGGTTCGGCAGCTCGTCGATGCTCGTGCGCCGCAAGAACCGGCCGAGGGGATGCAGCCGCGGATCGTTGCGGATCTTGAAGACGGGGCCGTCCACTTCGTTGAGGTGCATCACGCTCTGGCGCATGTCGTGCGCGCCGTTCACCATGGTGCGCAGTTTGTACATCTTGAACCGGCGTCCGTGCATTCCGACGCGCTCCTGCGCGTAGAACGGCGTCCCGCGCGTCACGCAGGCGATCCCGATGGCGGCCAGCGCCACGAGCGGCGCGCTCACGGCGATCAGCAGGGTGCCGACGATGACGTCGATCCAGCGCTTGATCGCCGGCCAGGACTCGGGAACTTCACGCTCGGTCGGGACGGTTACGGCTAGCTGCATCGCGTTGGAATACCTCATGCTAGGCGTGCCCCAGCAGCGCCTGCTTGACGGTTCTGCCCACCAGGTCGAGCCCGTCGACGTCGCCGAGCATCCCGCCGTCTCCGGGCCCCAAGTGGAGGAACGGCACGTACTCGCGGGTATGGTCGGTTCCGGGCGCGGTGGGATCGCAGCCGTGGTCCGCCGTGAAGATCACTTCGTCGCCCTCACGCAGGCGCGATTCGAGCTCGGGCAGCATGGCGTCGAGCTCTTCGAGCGCGCGCGCGTAGCCGCGGACGTCGCGGCGGTGTCCGTACTTGGAATCGAAATCGTTGAGGTTCGTGAAGATGAAACCGCGCTCGACCCGTCCCAGCAATTCGAACGTTCTCTCCATCGCGTCACGATTGTCGCTGACGCGAACCGACGAGGTGATCGCACGGCCGCAGTAGATGTCGCAAATCTTCCCTACCGCGTGCACCTCGATCGACGCGGTCCCCAGCTCATCGAGCAGGTTCGGGGGCGGCTCGATTGCATAGTCCCGTCGATTCGGCGTCCGCTGGAAAGCCCCCGGTTTTCCCACAAACGGGCGGGCGATGACCCGGTTGACGTTGTGGGGCGGCCGGAGCATTTCGCGCGCCCGCGCGCTCCACTCGTAGAGGGTGGCCGGCGGCACCACGTCCTCGTGCGCCGCAATTTGGAAGACCGAGTCTGCGGACGTGTAAAGGATGGGGCGCCCGGTCTCGAGGTGGGCCGGACCGAGCTCCTCGATGATCGCGGTCCCCGACGCCGTTTTGTTGCCGAGCGGCGGCCGCCCCGCGATGCGTGCGAACTCCTCGACGATCTCCGGGGGAAACCCCTCGGGATAGGTGGGGAATGGAACCGCCGTCACGACGCCCGCCATCTCCCAATGGCCGGTGATCGTGTCCTTCCCGCGGCTGCGTTCGCGCAGACGAGCGACGCGAGCGCGCGGGTGGGCGACGGCCGCTACCCCGCTTACGGCGGTGAGCGCTCCGAGACCCAGACGCTCGAAATTGGGAAGCCGAAGCGAACCGGCGCTGCGCGCGACGTTGCCGATCGTGTTCGCGCCCGGCGCGTCGCCGAATGCGGCGGCATCGGCGAGTGCGCCGATGCCGCCCGAATCGATGACGATTGCGACCACGCGCTTCATCCGCGTCGGCGTTTCGGCCTCACGCAAGGCGCGCCTTCCCTCGAGGAAGAACGGTTGCGACCGTGCCTCGAATCGCGCTATCGGCGGCGATCGCGACGCTGATGCTCTTACTCGCGAGCGCGACCGCTCGCGCCGCCGCGCCCTCGCCTGCCCCGTCGGCGGCGCCCCCGCACACGGTGCTCTACTTGAACGCGACGCGGCTGGACTTTTACTACAACCGCTTCTTGATCGAGGGCGACGGCAACGTGCGCCTGCGAACCAGCGACGGCTTTACGGTGACCGGCGACTCGTTCACGATGGATCTGAAGCTCAATCGCTTCATGGTGGCGGGCCACGTCACGCTGCACGACTCGACGGGCACGGTGAGCGGCGCGGCGATCTCGGATTTCCTCGATTTCCAGCGCATCTACTTCGTGCCGGTGACGAGCGAGCCGGATCGCTGGACGTTCCTCGACGGCGACCTCGCACATCCCGTGAAGGGGCGCGTGATGCCCGACGACGCGTTCTACTTTCCCAGCGTCGGGGAGCACCCGAGCATCACGGCCACCGGCGCGATCGTCGGCGCCCGGACGTACGTGCGCTTCGTGAACGCCCACACCTACTTTCTCGACGCCGGCGTTCCGCTCGGCACCTACGTCGTCAACTTCTCGTCCAACCAGTACTTCGCGCAGAACACCCTCTCGGGCGCCAGCGTGGATCTCACCTGGACGATGGCCGGCAGCCCCAACGCGCTCACGGCGCTGCACCTGCGCTACGATCCGACGTATAAGACGTATCTGTCGGTCGAGCAGCATCTCGTCGGCGAGCACGAATACGCGATCTTCTCGGTAAACCCGGCGACGCGCGCGGAAAAGTGGTGGAATCTGGCGCTCTACGAAAAGCTCGGCAGCCGCTTCCAGATCCAAAGCTTCACGCAGTACTACACGCAGCAGACGTTCTTGAAGGAGCCCGAGGCCGCCCAGCAGACGACGTTTCTCAACGCCACCTACGCCTTTCCGCACTCCTACGTGTCGGCCGCGGCGCAGCTCACGAACTATAACGTGCTCGGTCCCGGATCGCTCGAACACGCCGACTCGATCGCCGGCAATCTCTCGCACCCCTCGCAGGTGCAGCTCACGGCGTCGAGCTTCCAGAACCGAATCGCGAACCTGCCCCTCTACGAACAAATCTACGAGGGCTACGGCTTCAACCACGACAGCGTGGGGGCGCTGCAGTACACCCAGGGCAGCAACGGCACACCGCCGATTCCTACGCCGGGCCTTCAGAGCTATGGGGCGCCCTGCGCCGACCAGCACGGCGTCAAAAACCCGCCGGTCTACTTCTGCCCCGTGTACACGACGATCTGGAACACGGTCTTCGGCTTCAATCTGTACACGCCGTCGATCAAGCTCAACGACCCGATGAACCCGTACGAGACCTACTATTTCAACGCGAGCTTCAACAAGCAGTATCAGTGGAACTCGCTGCCCCACTGGATCAACACGTCGTCGGAGAACTTCAGCATCAGCCGGCAGTTCTCGCGCGCGCTCAACACGTACGTCGGTTACCAGATTCTCAACACGGGCGATTACTACATCAACGGCGGCTACCAGCCGTGCCACCCCGTCAACACGTTCTTCTGCCCGCTCAGCTTCACGTCGTTCCGCGGCGTCTCGACGCTGCGCACCACGAGCCTCGGGATCAGCGACGCCCCGACGCCTGACTTCAACTTCTCGCTGCTCGTGCGCCATCACGTGGACTACCCGATCCCGGTACCCGGCGTCTTCGGACTGCCGCCCAACAACATCATCGGGCAGCCGCTGTACACGTCGTATTTAGGGCAAGCGCCGTACGACGCCACCGCCGAAGTCCGCCTGAAAATACTCTCGCACGCGCTGCTCGACGTCTCGCGCACGTTTTACTGGTACGGCAACCCGTACCGCACGACGTTCTGGCAGCCCACGTTCGTGATTCAGGTGTTGCCCATATGACGGGACCCGCGCGTGCGTTTGCCGCGCTGGCGCTCGCGATCGTCCTCATGGCCGCCGGATCGCCGCTCGTGGTGAGCGGACAGCTGCTGGCCTACCAGGACGGCTACGTTTTCTTCACTACCGGCGACGGCTTCCACGTGGCGCACGACGTGAAGATCCGGGACGCCAAGACCGGCGGCGCGACGTCGCTGCATCCGGCGCCGCGGGTGTGGGCGCGCGCGACGTTCGACGCGACCGGCACGGTGACCGAACTCGACCTCTCTCGTGCAGAGCTGCCGCCGCAGGGCAGCTTCGCGGACGTCGCGCGGTTCGCGGTCGCGATCTCGTCGCCCGTGCCCAACCCCGACCTTCTCAAGGCGGTCGCGACGCCCGCGCCGGGCGAAACGACGGCCGCAGTGCAGAGCTTCTCCGGTAAGCCCGTGCTGGTGACGTTCGTCGTGCAGGTGCCGCCGTACACGCCGTTCACGTCGTCCATCTACATCGCGACCGACCAGAGCGGCTGGAACGCTCAGGCGATTCCGATGGACCGCGTGGACGCACTGCACTACCAAATTACGCGCCGCTTCAACTCCGGCACGGTCTTTCGCTACCTCTACGATCGCGGATCGCTGCAGTCGCAGGAGATCGCGCAGAACGGGCTGGCGCGCACGCCGCGCAGCGTCGTCGTGACCGACGCCGACGTCCGCGTCGTTCGCGACACGGTATACGCCTGGCAAGACGCGGCGCCGGGCGGCCTCAATCAGGTGCAGCCGCAGATCATGCCGACGCCGTACAACCCGGCACCGTTCCCGAATCTGCCCGGCTGTCTGCCCCCGCCGCAACCGGGCGGGCAGCGGCCGCCGCCGCCGCCGAACTGCCAGCATCCGCCGGCACCGCCGCCGTAGCCGCGACTAACGAACCTTCAGCGGCACGGCGCGCGTCGTCTTGTCGCCGCGCGTGTTGCGCGCGATCACCTGCATCGTGAAGTCCCCGTGCAGGAACCACGGCAGCGGTCCCACCGTATAGGCCAGCTCGAAACGTCCGACGCCGACCTTCGTTAGAGCCACCGAGTAGCCGCCGATCCGCGCTTCGACGCTCGCGACGTTGGAGCTCGTCACGACTCGGCCGACGACGCGATCGCCGGGCTGCACGGTGGTCTGACTCACGGCGACGTCGAGAATTTGCGGCGGCGCGTCCGGCGCGAGCCGTTCGACGCTCTTCGGCGCCGGCGCGAGCGCGGCGACGGAGCGCGCGGGCGCCGGCGACGGCGCGGCCGAGGGCGTAGCGACCGGCGAAGGCTTGGCCGTCGGCTTGGGAGTGCCGTGCAACGCAGGTCGCGCCGGGGCCACCGTCGCAGCGGGTGCGGGTGTGGCAGGAGGCGGCGTCGCGCTCGCCGGTGACGTTTGCGATTGGGGCGCGCGGCCGGGATGGCCGCAGCAGACGAGCGCGAGCGATGCGACGATGAAACCGATTCGGCGAACGCTGCGCATCGGGCTTGGTTCTGCCCGGCTCGGGTTGAAAACCCTTTAACGAATGAGACCGCCCGACCGCCCGCTCCTCAGCATCGTGGTTCCACTTTACAACGAGGCGGCGAACGTCGCGCCGCTGCTCGAGCGAGTCGAAGCCGTCGCCGAGCGGCTGCGCGCCGACTACGAATGCGAGATCGTGGTTGTCAACGACGGGAGTACCGACGCGACCGCCGCCGAGGTTCGCCGCGAGATGGAACGCCGGCGCCACGTCGTGCTGGTCAACCTCTCGCGAAACTTCGGCCACCAGCTCGCGGCGACGGCGGGTCTCGAGATCGCCGCCGGCGAGGCGGTCGTGCTCATGGACGGCGACCTACAAGATCCGCCCGAGCTGATCGAGACCTTCGTGCGAAAGTGGCGGCAGGGCTACGACGTGGTCTATGCCGTGCGGCGGTCGCGCCCCGGCGAGAGCTCGTTCAAGATCTTCACCGCGCGCGCGTTCTATCGCATCATCACGCGGCTGACGAGGATCTCGATCCCGCTCGACACCGGCGACTTCCGCTTGATGAGCCGCCGCGTCGTCGAGGCCCTGCGCCGCTCGCACGAGCGCCATCGCTTTCTGCGGGGCATGGTGAGCTGGGTCGGCTTCAATCAGACTGCGATCGAGTACGACCGCGACGTGCGGCACTCCGGAACGACGAAGTATCCGCTGACGAAGATGATCCGGTTCGCGATGGACGGCATCACGTCGTTCTCCGACATTCCGCTGCGCTTCGCATCGTACTTGGGCTTCGCGGTCAGCGCCGTGGCTTTCGTCTACGCGCTGGTCGTCATCTCGTTCAAGCTCTTCAGCCTCAAGCCGCCCGCGTACACGCCCGGCTGGGCGTCCACGATCGTCGCCGTGCTCTTCCTCGGCGGAGTGCAGCTGATGAGCTTGGGCATTCTCGGCGAGTATTTGGGCCGCGTTTACGACGAGGTCAAAGGGCGCCCGCTCTACCTCATCAGCGACATCGAGCGATCCTGAGGCGGCTCTGATCTACACGCCGGTCGTGGATCGGTTCCCGGCCCCGGTGCCGCTCGATCCGCCGTCGGCCGCGTTCTTCGCGGCGGCGGCCGTCGCGGCGGCGGTGCTGACGATCCGGCGTCCCGCCTACGGACTGGCGGCGCTCGTTCTCGCAACGCCGTTCGCGTTCGCGCACGAAGCGTTCGGCACGACCGTCACGCTGCAGAAAGCGGTGCTGGCCGGAGTGCTCGTCGGCCTGACGGCCTACGCCGGCGCGGCCGCTTCGCTGCGCCGTCCCCCGGCGCCGTTGCTCCTCGGTGCCTTGGCCTTCTACTTCGTTGCGAGCGCGCTGACGCTGATCGACGCCGCGCACCGCGGCGCCGCGATCCGCGAATCGTTCAAAGTGCTGGAATACGCCGCCGTCTTCGTCGCCGCGTACCTCTGTTACGCGCTCGATCCCGACGACGCGCCGCCGCTCGCCGCGGTCGCGGTCGCGGCGGTCGCGGTGTCGCTCTCGGCCCTCGCGCAAGAGATCGTGGGCGCTCCATCGGGGCTGTACATCGGGTCGGTCGTCGTGCCGCGCATCGCGGGGCTGCTCGAGGGACCGAATCAGCTCTCCGGCTACTGCGAAATCGCGACGGCCGCGCTCGGCGCGTGGGCGCTCGTGCGCCGTTCGCCGCTTCTCGACGCCGCACTCGCGCTCGCCGTCTGCGCCGACGTCCTCACCTTCTCCCGCGCGGGGATGCTCGGGCTCGTCGCCGTTGCGGCGGTGCTGCTGTTCGCCGGCGGCAAACGGGCGTGGCGCTCGTTGCGCCCGGCGCTGCTCGGCCTCGCCGCGGGCGTCGCGGGCTCGGCGTGGTGGGCGATCTACGCGCACAACCCGGGCGTGCTGCGCGCGTCGCTCGAGCCGAGTCTCTACGCCGGCGGCGTCGGTAATCGCGCCGAGCTCTGGCGCGCGGCGTGGCGCATGTGGACCGACCGGCCGCTGCTCGGCGTCGGCGCGGGGAACTTCGAGCTGTCGCTGCCGGAGTACGGCGTCGCCGGCGTGCGAACGCACGCGAACAGCTGGTATCTGCAGTCGCTCGCAGAGGGCGGCGTCGTGCTCTTCGCGGCGACGCTCGCGCTCGTCGCCGCGACCATCGGAGCGTTCGCGAAGCGCGCGCTGGCGCGCGGCCGCGCCACGTCGCCGTGGGTCGTCGCGGCGTTGGCGGCCGGCATCGCGTTGGCGCTCCATCAAACCGTCGACTATCTCGTCTTCTACACGAAGGTCGGCGGCGCGTGGTGGCTGCTGCTCGGAATTGCGGCGGCGGCCCTCATCCCGCCGGTGTGAGCGCGCAGGCGCAGCCGCTCGGAGTCGTCACCGAGTGGGGAGCGCACGGGGCCGTCCTTTTGCTCGCGCTCTACGCGTGCATCGCGGCCGCCGGGCTGCTCTATTGGTATCTGCTGCGCGGGCGCGCGACGCCCTCGCTCCCGCTCGTCACCGCGCTCTGCGCGGCCGGATTGATCCTTGCGTGGTTCGCGCCCGTGCTCTTCTCCAGCGACGTCTACGCGTACGCCGCCTATGGCGAGCTGGCGCGGCTCGGCCTCGATCCCTACGTCCGCGTCGCGCCGAACGCGAGCGATGCGCTCGTCGCCGATGCGATCTGGCAGTGGAGCGGGTCGTTGCCGATCTGCGTCTACGGCCCGGCGTTCGTCGCGATCGCAAAGACGATCGTGGCCGCGCTGGCGCCGCTCGGGACGCTCGCGCAGCTCCAGGGCATGCGCGTCCTTGCGTCCGGCGCGCTGCTGGCGTGCGTCCCCGCCGCATACGCCGCGTTCGGCGGCGACCGCGCGGCGCGGCTGCGCGCCGCGGCGACGCTCGGCGTCAATCCCGTCGCCGTCTGGTGCGCGGCCGAGGGGCACAATGACGCGCTCGCACTGTTTGTGGTCCTCGCGGGGTTCGCACTCGCGCGACGCCTGCCGGCCGCCGGCGCCGCGCTGGTCGCGCTCTCCGCGACGATCAAGCTGCCGGGCGTTGCTGCGGCGGTGGGCCTCGCAGCCGCCGACCGCCGCACCCGCCTCGGCGCGGGGGCGGGACTCGCGATCGCGGCGCTCGTCTCTCTGCCGTTGCTCGCCGGCGTTGCGACGCAGGTCGCGCCGCACGGCCACTACGCGCCGCAAGCGTCGCTTCAGGCCCTGCTCGCGCCGCTCGGCGAGATTCCCGCACTGCTGCTGGCCGGCGCCGCCGCGGCGACCCTGGCCGCGCGGGCGCTGATCGCGCTGCGCGCCGGGCGCGCCGAGGGCTGGGTGTTGCTGGGGCTCGCGGCGTGGCTGCTCGTTCCGAATCCCTACCCGTGGTACGGAATCTGGCTCGTGGCGCTCGCGGCGATGGCGCCGCGCACGCGCGCGGCGGGCGTCGCGCTCGCCCTTTCCTTTACTTCTCTGCTCCGGTACGCCCCCGACGCCGTGACCGTGCCGGGACCGCCGCTCGCCGCGGTGCTGGGCGGGCTGGCGGCGCTGCCGCTGCTCGGGCTCCTGCTATAATGAGCCGCCCATGGAGTTTTCCTCATGACCGCTGAGTTGGCCGACCGCGCGCGATCGGACGCACGCGCCGGCGATTTTATCGCGACGCTGGCGGAGTCGCGCTCGTGGCGCGCGGCCGTCGAGCGGGTGCGGACGTTGCGCGCGGTACCCGGGCGCAAGCCGGGCGTCTGCGCGCTGCACGAAACGATCGCCGCGGCTCGCCCCGCGATCTACGCGGCGCTGCATCGCGCACTGGGGGGAACGCTCCTGGTCGTCGTTCCGACGCCCGACGCGGCCGAACGCGGCTTCGCCGACCTGCTGTACTACCTGTGCGAGCGCGGCGGCGGCGTCTCGCTGCTCCGTTCGCGCGACGAGGCGATCGGCGCGATCGAGAGCCCGTCGGAGCGCAGCGCGCGCGTGACGCTGCTCGCCGAGCTCGCCGATGGCGCCCCGCGCCTCGTCTTGGCGCCGATCTCGGCCGTGCGCCAGCACTTCATGCCGCGGCCGGATTTCGAGCGGCGCCGCTTCGCGTTGCGAACGGGCGACGAGCCCGGCTGGGAGCGGCTGCTCGAACGCCTCTTCGAGCTCGGCTACGCACGCTGCGACGTGGTGAGCGCCGTCGGCGAGTACGCCGTGCGCGGCGGCATCGTGGACGTCTTCGCTGCGACCGCCGAGGCGCCGGTGCGCATCGAGTTCTTCGGCGACCGCATCGAGTCGATGCGCGCGTTCGCGATCGAATCGCAACGCAGCAGCGCCGACGTCGCTGCGCTCGCGATCGAGCCGTGGGCCGACGCGCCGGACGAGCGCGCGAGCCTGTTCGATTACCTGCCGCCCGATGCCGCGATCGTCGTCGACGAGCCGGCGACGATTGCGGCGATCGCCGGCGCGCTCGACGAGGAGCGCGCGCGCGAGCGCCATACGCTTCTCGACGGCGAGGACGCCGGCGAGACCCTGCTCGCGGGCACCGCTTCCGCCCCCGCGTCGCTGCGCGAAGTGGGCGAATCGATCGCGCGGCACGCAACGCTCGCGCTGCCCGGCGGGATCGAGACGGCGTCGCACGCCGGCTGGATCGAACCCGCGCTCGAATCGCACGTGCTCGAATGCGTCCCCGCGGAGCATTTCAATCGCCAGATCGCCCTCTTCTCCGCCGCCATGCGCGAGTGGATGGACGCGGGCGAGACCGTCTTCATCGTCAGTTCCGCGGTCTCGCGCACCGTGGACCTGCTGCGCGCCGCCGGGATCGAGGTGGGACGCCGCGCGCGCGGCGCCATCTTCGTCGACCACGGATCCATCGAGAGCGGCTTCGCGATTCCGTCGCTGCACCTGCGCGTGCTCGGCGACCGCGAGATCTTCGGCGCGCCGCCCAAACGCGTCAAGATCCGCGCCGTCAAGGAAGGCGTTCCGGTCACGCTGGCCGACCTGCGCGTCGGCGACTACGTGGTGCATGCCGTGCACGGGATCGGGCAATACCTCGGCTTGCGCGCCGAGACCATTTTGGGCGCGACGCAAGATTATCTCGACCTGCGCTACGCCGGCAGCGATCGCATGCTCGTGCCCGTCACGCAGATGCATCAGATCGCGAAGTACTCCGCAGCCGAGGGGGCGACGCCCCGGCTCTCGCGCATGGGCGGCGCCGACTGGGCGCGCACCAAAACCCGGGTCTCGGAATCGCTCGAGAAGATCGCCGACGAGCTCGTGGCGCTCTACGCCGAGCGCGAGACGTCGCGCGGCTTCGCCTTCGGCGCGGACACGACGTGGCAGACGGAGATGGAGGAGGCGTTCCCCTACGAACCCACTCCCGACCAGCAGAAGGCGATCGACGAGAGCAAGGGCGACATGGAGGACGCGCGCCCGATGGACCGCCTGGTCTGCGGCGACGTCGGCTACGGAAAGACGGAGGTCGCGATGCGCGCGGCGTTCAAGGCCGTCGCCGACCACAAGCAGGTCGCCGTGCTGGTGCCCACCACGCTGCTCGCCGACCAGCACTATCGCACGTTCAGCGCTCGTTTCGCCGCATTCCCCGTGATCGTCGAAGAGCTCTCGCGCTTCACGCCCAAGGCCGAGCAGAAGCGCATCCTTCGCGATCTCGCTCAGGGCAAGGTGGACGTCGTCATCGGTACCCACCGGCTGCTGCAGAAGGACGTCGCGTTCGCCGATCTCGGCCTGATCGTGATCGACGAGGAGCAGCGGTTCGGCGTAATGCACAAAGAGCGGCTCAAGGAGTACCGCGCCAGCGTCGACGTGCTGACGCTCTCCGCCACGCCGATTCCGCGCACGCTGCACATGTCGCTGATGGGCGTGCGCGACCTCTCGCTGATTCAGACGGCGCCCAAGAACCGCATGTCGATCAAGACGCTCGTCGTTCCCGCGAGCGATGCGATCGTGCAGCGGGCGATCGCTGCGGAGATCGATCGCGGCGGGCAAGTCTACTACCTTCACAACCGCATCGAATCGATCTACGCGGTGCGCAACGCGCTCCAAGAGCTGGTGCCGCGCGCGCGCATCGGCGTCGGCCACGGGCAGATGAAGGAGTCGGAGCTCGAGCCGGTGATGCAGCGGTTCATCGACGGCGAGCTCGACGTGCTGATCGCGACGACGATCATCGAGAACGGCATCGACATTCCAAACGTCAACACGATGATCGTCAACGACGCCGATCGCTTCGGCTTGGCGCAGCTGTACCAGCTGCGGGGCCGCGTCGGGCGCTCGAACCATCAGGCCTACTGCTACCTGCTCTATCAAGGTCATAAGGCGCTCACCGAAGAGGCGAAGGCCCGCCTCGAGGCGATTCGCGAGTTCGCGCACCTCGGCTCCGGGCTGCAGATCGCAATGCGCGACTTGGAGATCCGCGGAGCCGGCAACCTGCTCGGCGCCGCGCAGTCGGGCTTCATCGCGTCGGTGGGGTTCGACGCGTACTGCGAGATGCTCGCCGAGGCGATCGCCGCGCGCCGCGGAACGCCCGCCGCGCTCGAGGACCGGCGCGAAGCCGTGATCGACGTCAAGATCGACGCGTTCATTCCCAACGACTACATCGCACAGGTGTCGCAGAAGATCGCCGTCTACCAGCAGCTGGCGAGGGCCCGCACGGAAGACGAGGTCGAGGAGGTCGCCGCCGGCGTGCGCGACCGCTTCGGCACCTTCCCCGAACCGCTCTCGAATCTCGTCGAGCTCACCAAACTCCGTGCGATCGCGCTGCGCAAGCGCGTGACGCGGGTGGTCGTCGACGAGCACCGCCTGACCCTCGGCGTGGGCTCCGGATTCGAGCTCGATCCGGCCGCGGTGCCCAAATTCCGGTCCCTGACGAAGAACCGGTTCCGTTTTGGCGAGGGACGGATTCTGGTCGACCTGCCGAGCGGCGGAGCGTGGATGCCCCTGCTGAGAAAGCTTCTCGAGGCGATCTGAATGACGGCGCAGCGAGAGGAGCTCTCTTATTGCGCGCGAACCCAGGGCGCCGTGATGCGGGGCCTTGGGCCCCGCTTACTACGCACTCCAACCTTCCTATACGGAGCAATGATGTCGAAAGCCCATCGCATCACCCTGGGCCTCGCAACCCTTCTCGTGGGCACGTCGCTTGCGGCGTGTTCTAGCGGGAGCAGCGTGGCTACGGTGAACGGCCAACCGATCAGCCGGTCCACGTTCGATACCCGCCTCGAGAGCAGCCCAATGGGCCGAACGGTGCTGCAGCAGCTGGTTCAGGAGACGCTGATCGATCAGTACGCCAAGAGTAATAACATCACCGTCACCGACGCCGAGGTCACCGCGCGTGAAGACCAGATCAAGGCCAACTTCCCGACCGGTTCGTGGGACGAGATGCTGAAGGCGCGCGGCCTGACGGAAGCCGACGTACGCTCCGCACTGCGCGAGCAAGTCATCCTCGACAAGGCACTCGCGAAAGACGTGAAGATCCCGCCCGCGCAGATCAAGCAGTATTTCGACAAGAATCACGCGTCGTTCGACAAGCCCGAGCAGGTGACGGCGAAGCACATTCTCGTGCCGAGCCTCGCGCTTGCGCAGACGATCGAGACGCAGCTCAAGTCGAATCCGTCGAGCTTCGCGGATCTCGCGAAGAAGTACTCGACCGACCCGGGCAGCAAGGACAAAGGCGGCGAGCTCGGCACGTTCCGGCGCGGCCAAATGGTGCCCGCGTTCGACAAGGTGGCGTTCTCGGCGCCGGTCGGGCAAGTGAGCGCGCCGGTGAAATCGCCGTTCGGTTACCACATCATCGTGGTCGAGTCGCGCACGCCCGGCACGAAGGCGACGCTCGCGAGCGCGACGCCGCAGATCACCGATACGCTGCGTCAGCAGCAAGAGGCGCCGTTGATTCAGCCCTTCCTGCAAGGGCTGCAGCAGAAGGCGACGATCGTCGTTACCGATCCGCAGTTCCAGGGGCTCTTCGCGACGCCGCCGCCCGCGGCGGCACCGCCGGCCGCACAACCGTCCGCCAGCTCCGCCGCAGCGCCGGCGGCCGGCGCGGCATCGCCCGCACCGACCAAGTAGAGATAGGCACTCTCCCGCGCTCCGCACGGGGCGCGGGAGAAACGGCCCCGAACACCCCCGCGTGCTGGTTCGCATCGTTGGTCTGGGTCCGGGCGATCCCGGGCTCTTGACCATCGGCGGCATCGACGCGCTACGTGCGATCGGACGTGCGGTCGCGCTGCTCGCCCCACCCGATCTCACTAGCTATCTGGAACGGAACGGAGTCGAGATCGTCCGCGGCATGGTGGACGACCCCGCAGTCTTCGTGCGCGGCGGCACCGACGAGATCGCGCGCTTCGCGGAGCGGGCCGAGGCAGCGTGCGGGCCCGAAGGCTCGCTGGGGCTCGGCGTCTTAGGCAATCCGCTGTCGGACTTCTCCGGGCTTCCCTCGCTGCTGCGCGTGCTCGACGCGCGCGGCGCGGCGACGGAGATCGTGCCGGGCGTTCCGCGCGCAACGCTGTCGGCCTCGATCGCGATGCCGCTCGTTCCGCTGCCCCCGCAGTCGGCGCACTACTCGTGGGACGATCTCGTCGAGATCATGGCGCGCCTTCGGCGCAGCTGCCCGTGGGACCGCGAGCAGACGCATCGCACGCTGGTGCCGTATCTCATCGAGGAGACGTTCGAGGTGGTCGAGGCCATCGAGATCTCGCACCTCGACGGACTCTGCGAAGAGCTCGGGGATCTGCTCCTTCAAGTGCTCTTCCACGCGCAGGTGGCCACCGAGGTCGGCAAGTTCAGCATCGCCGACGTGGTGGATGCGCTCTCGAACAAGATGGTGCGGCGTCATCCGCACGTCTTCGGCGACGCCGTCATCGAAGACGTCGACGCGCAGTGGCGCAATTGGGAGCGCCTCAAGGCCCTCGAGAAGACCGGCCGCGCGCGGCGCAGCCGCCTCGATGGAATTCCCAAGCATCTCGGCGCGCTGCAGCGCGGGCAGCGCATGCAGGAGAAAGCCGCGCGCGTCGGCTTCGACTGGCCGAACGTGGAAGGCGTGCTCGAGAAGCTCTCGGAGGAGCTGCGCGAGCTGGCGGAGGCGCGGCGCCTGCCGCAAGACGACCCGCGGGTTCGCGAGGAGCTGGGCGACGTCTTCTTCACCCTGGTCAACCTGTCGCGCGCGCTGGGCATAGATGCCGAGACCGCGGTGCGCGAAGCCAACGAGAAGTTCTACCGCCGCTTCGCCTTCATGGAAGAGCGCGCGGCCGCCGGCGGGAAGAGCCTCTCCGATCTGTCGCTCGGCGAACTCGAGGAGCTATGGCAACTGGCGAAGGCTTGACGGCAACCCTGCGCGTCCGCATGAGCGGCCACGACGCGCATTACGGCGGCGGACTGGTCGACGGCGCGCGCATCCTTGCGCTCTTCGGCGACGTGGCCACCGAACTGCTCGTGCGCGTGGACGGCGACGAAGGGCTCTTCGCCGCGTACGACGAGATTCGATTCCTCGCACCCACGTACGCCGGCGACTTCATCGAGGCCGAAGGCCGCATCGTCAAAGTCGGCAAGACGTCGCGCCGCATGGAGTTCGAAGCCCGCAAGATCATCGCCGCGCGCCCCGACGTCAACGACAGCGCCGCCGACGTGCTCGATCCGCCGGTCGTGGTCTGCCGCGCGACCGGCACGTGCGTAACCCCGAAGGCGAAACAGCGCAACTAGCGCCACAACTTTGTCATCCTGAGCGGAGCGAGCGTTAGCGAGCGAAGTCGAAGGGCGCACGAGGTAACGGAGCGAGCACTTCCGCGTTTCACGCGTGCTGCGGCGGGACTCCGACCCGAGCGCCATTGACAGGATGTCATGACTTTACCTCAGCAGGTGGCGCGAGGGCGGCGTAGCAGATACCCCACAGGATGTGGGGCGACGAGCGACCGCAGCAGCACGTGTGAAACGCGGAAGTGCGCGCCTGGATCTACCGCGTGCGGCCCTTCGACACGCGCTTACGCGCTGCTCAGGGTGACAAGGCAGGTGAGCCGCTCGAAGCGGGCATTCGCCTTTCTTGCCGTCTTTTTGGTGAAAGGAGCGTTGGGATGTCTTTTCGCACGTTCGCGGCGTATCTCGCGTGTCTCGCTGCAGGGATTGCCGCGGTATCCGGATGCGGCGGCGGAGTGCCGTCGTCGCTGGGTTCGGGTGCAACCGCCGCGACTTCCGCGACGGCGGCCGGACCGGCGCCGCACTACGTCAACCTCGGTCGATCGTGGATGGAGCCGGATGCGAACAAGCAGTGGCTGCTGTACGTGTCCGACGGCGCGAGCGGGACGGTCGACGTCTATAACTATCGGGCAAAGCGCGGCAGGCTCGTGGGCCGGATCACCGGTCTGAGCTTCCCGTACGGACAATGCGTGGATGCCGGCGGCAACGTGTACGTCGTGGACAACGACACCTCGAAGATCCACGAATACGCGCACGGCGGCACGACGCCGATCGCGACCGTGAAGGACAAGTTCGGTAAGCCGGTCGGCTGTTCGGTGGATCCGACGACCGGCAACGTCGCGATCTCGAATTTCAGCGGCGCGAGCAGCAGCACGTACGGCGGGCTCGACGTCATCTCAGGCGGTTTGACCGGAAAGCAGACCTACTACACCGATGCGAACCTCTACCGCGTCTTCCCGGGCGCCTACGACCCGAACGGGAACTTCTTCGCGCAGGGCTTCGAGTATTCCGGAGGTTCGAACTTCATCGAGCTGCCGGCCGGCAAGAAACGGTTCACGATGCTGAGCGGATTGACGATCGCGTTTCCCGGCAGCGTCCAGTGGGACGGATCTTACCTCGCCGTCACCGATCAGGACTATCAATACGTCTACACAACGATGATCTATCGCGTCACCGTCTCCGGCTCGAGCGTCTCGGTGGTTCGCTCCACGCATTTGACCGACGACTGCTACCCGGGTCACAACTACATGGTGGCGATCCAGCCGTTCGTCACGGGCATCTCGCACGAGAAGAATACGGTCGTCGCGGGCAACCTCAACTGCCCGTTCCGCGAAGACTTCTTCGACTACACGACGGGCGGCGGTCCCACGCGGTCGCTGCCGTTGAAGATCGCCCCCGCAGCGCCCTACGGGCAGTCCGTCAGCCCGCCGTCGAAAAACTAAGCGCCTACACGAGGCGTTCGTGGGTCTTGCGCTTCCAGACGAACTCGTAGTAGCAGAACTGGAGCGTGAGGCCCACGCAGTAGGCGATCGGGTAGCCGAGCCACACACCGTCGAGGCCGATGCGGTGCATCAATAAGTAGGCCGCGGGCACCTCGACGCCCCAAATCGCGAAGATGCCGATGATCGTCGGCCAGAGCACGGTTCCGCTGCCGCGCATCACGCCGCTGAGCACGGCCGAGTTGCCGAAGATCGCGTATCCCCAGAGCGTGATCATCAGCAGCTCGTGTGCGATGCGCAGCGTGTGGACGTCGGTGATGAACCACCCCAGAAGCTGCCACGCGAAGACGTAGCAGAGGCCGATGATGACCGCCGCGATGGCGTAGTTCAGCCCGACCGCGGAGCGGATCACGCTGCCCAGCTTGTCTTCGCGCCGCGCGCCGATGCACTGCGCGCCGAAGATCGAGGCCGCGATGCCGATCGAGATCGCCGGGAACTGGACGTAGCCGACGACCTGATTGACGGCGCCGTACGCGGCGGTGGCGCTCGAGCCGAAGCGGTTGACGAACGAGATCACCGCGATCTCGGCCAGCGAGACCATCATCACTTGAATGCCCGTAGGCACGCCGATGCGCACCACGGCGCGTAGAATCGTCCAGTCGATGAGCATGTCGCTCAGCGTCTCGCGGTCGAACTTCAGCGGGTGATCGCGTTTGTGCAGGTAGTACAGCAGCCACGCCAACGCCGCCGAGTTGGCGATCACCCCGGACACGGCCGCGCTGACCACGCCCAGCTTCGGCAGCCCGAACGTGCCCACGATGAAGAGCGGCGTGATCGCGATGGCGAGCACGGCGGACACGATAAGCGCGTAGAACGGCGTCGTCGAGTCGCCCGTTCCGCGCAGGATGGTGGCGTAGACGAAGTAGACGAAGAACACCGGCATCGTCAAAAAGATGACGCGCGCGTATGCGTCGGCCTGTGCGATAATGTCGGGCGGCGTCGCGAGCCAGGCGAGCATGGTGGTCGATCCCAGCGCGCCGACGATCGCCACGATGATGCCGAGGTAGAGCGCCGCTCCCAGCACCGTGCCGGCGATCTTCTTCACCTTGTGAAGGTCGTGCGCGCCGAAGGCTTGGCCGATCAACACGCTGCTGCCGCTCGAAACGCCGAAGACGAACGAGAACAGCAAGAAAATGATCGGGAACACCGCCGAGATGGCGCCGAGCGCCTGCGTGGAGATCAGGCGCCCGATCCAGATGCTGGCCATGGTCTGCGACGCCGACTGCAAGGCGTTGCTGAGCATGAGCGGCACCAGAAAGACGAGGAGGATCTGCCACATCGGCTTCCCCTCCTCGAAAACGTTCACCCCGTGGCGGCGCGCCGCCCCAGCCTGGGCCATGCTAGGTGCCTACTCCTCGGCTAACAGCTTGTAGATTTCTTTGCGACTCTCGTCCAAAAGCTTCCGAATGCGTTCCATCGTCTCGGGTTTCGACGATGGGTCGAGCTGCGAGATCGCCCGCATCAGCTTTCCGGCCGAATCGCGCAACTGCGCGGCCGCGCCGAGTTCCGCCTCCTCGTCGCCGCCGTCTTCGTTGAGAAAACGCTCGAGCTCGGTCGCATGCTCGCCCAGCACCGTCCGCCCCTGGTCGGTGATCTCGTAGATCCGCCGGTCGCCCTCGTCGCGCCCCGCGATCAGCCCGGCAGCCTCCAGCGCCGCGAGCAGCGGGTAAACGGAGCCCGCACCGCCGCTCCAGCCCTTCTCGCGGATCTCGCGGATCAGGTCGTAGCCATGGCGGGGCACCTCCTCGAGCAGCTTGAGCAGGGCAAACTTCAAGGCTCCGCGCCGGAGCCGGCGCATGCCGTGGCGGTGGTGCCGCCTCCCGTGCTCGCCGTGCCACCATGCGCCATGGGGATCTCCCCAAAATCCGATATTCATTGTGAACCTCCCTTGATTAACCGATAATATTCGATATATCGGATTAGGTCAATATCTCGTCGGTCAGGGGTGCGGCCGGAAGTCCGAGAAAGCGGGTGCCGTGCGGCTCGACAAGTTCATGAAGGTTTCGCGGCTCGCCAAGCGCCGTAGCGAGGCGCACGAGGCGCTCGAGCACGGGCGCATCACGCGCGAGGGCAAAGCGCTCAAGCCGGGCTATCAGGTTCGCCCCGGCGACGTCCTCGAGATCCACTACGCGACGAAGTTCGTCACCGTCCTCGTGCGCGACGTTCCGCTGCGCGTGACGCCGAGCGTCAAGCCGGCGGATCTCTACGAGATCCTCGATTCGCGCAAAGACGAGGCGGAGTGGCTGTGATCTCCGCCGATACGAAAGACGCGCTCGCACGCGACCTCCCGCCCGAGCCGCATTGCCGCGAGTCGCTGCTCGGCGGGCTCGGGCTCTACGGCGGCGTGCGCGGCGAGTTCGTGACGCACCGCAACGCCGTCGCGCGGCTCTTCTGGTCGCTCCTCGACGAGCGCAAGTCGCATCCCATCGAGGCGCGCGCCCCGACGCGCTTGCAGCATCTGCCCACGTTTGCGATCGCGCTGCCGAACCGGCTCGCCGAGATGCCGTCGAAGCCGGCGCGCAAGTGCGACCGGCTCATGGAGGTTCGCGCGGCGTTTCTCGCCTGCGGCTCGCTGGCCGCGGGCGCGCACGGCTACCATCTCGAGTTCGTCGCGCGCAGCGAGGAGAGCGCGCAGCGGCTGAAGTGGATGCTGCGCAGCGCGGGCGTGCCCCCCAAAGCGCTGCGACGCAAAGGCCGGCTCGTTCTCTACTACAAGGACTTCGACGCGATCGCCGAGCTGCTGACGCTCATCGGCGCCTTCGCGGCGGTGCTGCAGCTCGAGGACGTGCGCGCGCTGCGCGAGACCAAGAATCGCATTCACCGGCTCGTGAACACCGAGGCGGCGAACCTCGAGCGGAGCGCGCAGGCCGCGGCCGCTCAGCGCCGCCTGATCGAGTATCTCCGCAGCGCCTACGGCCTGGTTCGGCTGACGCCGGCGCTGCGCGAGGTCGCCGAGCTGCGACTGAAGTATCCGGACGAATCGCTCGCCGAGCTCGGGCGCCGCTGCAATCCGCCGATTGCGAAGCCCACCGTGGGCAGCCGGCTGGGAGCCCTCTCCCGGCTCGCCGAGCAACTTCGCGGCGTGCAGGTGAGCGCGAAAGCCGCCCGGTAAACGCGCCCCATGCGCATCGGCATCAACGGCTTCGGCCGCATCGGACGAAACTTCACCAAGGCCATCGTGGAACGCCACCCCGGCGTCGAGATCGCCGGCGTCAACGATCTCATCGACGCGCGTCAATGCGCGCACCTGTTCAAATACGACAGCAACTACGGCATCTACGACGGCAGCGTCGAGGGCGGCGACGGCACGATCGCGATCGACGGCCGGACGATCCGCGTCTTCGCGGAGCGCGATCCCGCGAAGCTGCCCTGGAAAGATCTCGGCGTCGACGTGGTCGTCGAGTCGACCGGCCTCTTCACCGATGCGGCGAAGGCGCGGGCGCACATCGACGGCGGCGGCGCAAAGAAAGTCATCATCTCGGCGCCGGCCAAGGGCGAGGACATCACGATCGTGCTCGGCGTCAACGGCGATCGCTACGATCCGGCCAAGCACGACGTCATCTCCAACGCCTCGTGCACGACGAACTGTTTGGCGACCGCCGTGAAGCCGGTCGTTGACACGTTCGGGTGGGTCAAGGGCTTCATGACCACCATCCACTCCTACACGAACGATCAGAACGTGCTCGACGGCCCCCACAAGGATCCGCGCCGCGCGCGCAACGCGGCCACGAATATCGTGCCGACGTCGACCGGCGCCGCCAAGGCGCTCTATCTCACGATCCCCGAGGTCGAGGGAACGTTCGATGGATTCTCGCTCCGCGTACCGACCCCGACGGTGTCGATGATCTACCTCGTGGCGCAGACGAAGCGTCCCACAACGAAGGACGAGCTCAACGCGGTGTTGCGCTCGGCCGCCGAGGGCGGCCTGAGCAAGTACGTGGCGTATACCGAGGAAGAGCTCGTCTCCAGCGACTTCAAGAAGAACCCGCACAGCTCGATCGTAGACGCCAAGCTCAACAACGCCAACGGCGACCTGGTGCAGATCGCAGCGTGGTACGACAACGAGTGGGGGTACTCGTGCCGGCTCGCCGAGCTCACCGAGATGGTGCTGGCGACGATGCCCGCGCGAGTCTAGCAGCCGCCGGCCGTTCACCGTGGCGTTTCGACGACTTGCGGATCTCGACGTCCGCGGCAAGCGCGTCTTGGTGCGCGAGGATCTCAACGTGCCGATGTCCGGCGGCGCGATCATCGACGACGCGCGGATCGAGGCGGCCGTCCCGACGCTGCGCTGGCTGCACCAGCAGGGCGCGCACACGATCGTGCTGTCGCACCTCGGGCGCCCGAACGGCGCGCCCGACCCGCGCTTCTCGCTGCGGCCCGTCGCGCAGGCGCTCGCCGACCGTCTCGGCGTTCGCGTCGCGTTCGCCGGCGACTGCGTCGGCGAGGAAGCCGAGGACGCCGTTGCGGAGCTGCGCGACGGCGACGTGCTGCTGCTCGAGAACGTGCGCTTCCATCCCGAAGAGGAGCGCAACGATCCCGCCTTCGCGCGGCGTCTGGCCGAACTCGGCGACCTCTACGTCAACGACGCCTTCGCGACCGCGCACCGCGCGCACGCATCGACCGAGGCGCTCGCGCATCTGCTTCCGAGCGCGGCGGGATTTCTGCTCGAGGCGGAGCTCGCCGCCCTGGCGCGGCTGGTCGATCGTCCCGCCAAGCCGTTCGTGTGCGCGATCGGCGGCGCCAAGATCAAAGACAAGCTCGGCCTGCTCGACCGGCTGAGCGCGCTGGTGGACGCGTTCTGCGTGGGCGGCGGAATGGCGAACACGCTGCTCGCCGCGTCGGGGGTAGACGTCGGCACGTCGTTGCGCGACGACGACCTCGACCCCGCGCGGCGCATTCTGACGATCGCGAAGGAGCGCAACGTCGCGCTCGAGCTGCCGCGCGACGCGGTCGTCGCCCCGGCGCTCGACGACGAAGCCGCCGCGCACGTCGTGCCCGTGGACGCCGTCGGCGGCGAGATGATCCTCGACATCGGCCCGGCGACGGCGCACGCCTACTCGCGGACCATCGAAGCCGCGAAGACGATCGTGTTCAACGGGCCGATGGGCGTCTACGAGCGCGCCGCATACCGCGGCGGCACGCAGGTCGTCGGCGACGCGATCGCCGCGGCGACCGCGGCCGGCGCGGTCAGCGTCGTCGGCGGCGGCGACGCCGCGGCGGCGGCGCACATGCTCGGTTTCGCGTCGAAGGTGACCTTCGTATCCACGGGCGGCGGCGCGACGCTCGAGTATCTCGAGGGCAAGACGCTGCCGGGAGTCGCCGCGCTTGAGCGTTAGAACCGTCATCGCGGGCAACTGGAAGATGCACAAGACCGCGGCCGAGACCGCCGCGTTCTTCGACGCCTTCCTTCCCCGCGCCGCCGAACTGCCGCACGCGACCGAGATCGTCGTCGCCCCGCCCTTCACCTCGATTCCGCTGGCCGCCGAGCGCCTGCGCGGCACCCGCGTGCGCCTCGGCGCGCAGAACATGCACTGGGAGCTGGAGGGCGCGTTCACCGGCGAGATCAGCGCCCCGATGCTCCGGGAGTTCGGCGTGACGCACGTGATCCTCGGGCACTCCGAACGGCGCGCGCGCTGCGGCGAGACCGACCGCACCGTGAATCTGAAAGTGCGCACCGCGCTCGACCAACACCTCACGCCGATCGTCGCGGTAGGCGAGACGCTCGACGAGCGCAAGGCCGGCGTGACCGACGAGCGCGTCACCGAGCAGACGCGCGCTGCGTTCGACGGCGTCGCCCGGCTGGCGCTGCGAAACGTGGTGCTCGCGTACGAGCCGATCTGGGCGATCGGCACCGGCGAGAACTGCGAGCCGGCCGAAGCCGATCGCGTGATGGCGACGATCCGCGGCTGCATCGGCGGACTGGAAGAGACGCCGATTCTCTACGGCGGCAGCATGAACGCGGGCAACGTCGCGTCGTACGTCGCGCTGCCGAACGTGAACGGCGGCCTGGTGGGCGGGGCGTCGCTCGATCCCGAGAGCTTCTCGGCGATCGTCTCCAACGCGTCGGGGGCGCGCTGATTCCGTACCGGCCGGTCGTCCTCGCGGTGCTCGACGGCTGGGGCTGCCGCGACGACGCGCACGGCAACGCCATCGCCGCCGCGCGCCTGCCGCATTGGGACGCGCTGCTCGAACGCTATCCGCACGCCACCCTCGAAGCGTCGGGCGAAGCCGTGGGCCTGCCGAAGGGCATCATGGGCAACAGCGAGGTCGGACACACGAATCTCGGCAGCGGACGCGTCGTGCCGCAAGGCGTCACGGTCATCGACGCTGCGATCGCCGGCGGCGAGTTCGCGCAGAACGAGACCCTCGCGCGCGCGTTCGCGCACGTGCGGCGCACCGGCGGTACGCTGCACCTGATGGGGCTGCTCTCCGACGGCTGCGTGCACAGCTCGCTCGAGCACCTGTTCGCCCTGATCGACGCGGCCGTCGCCGCGAGCGTTCCGATCGCGATCCACTGCTTTCTCGACGGACGCGACACGCCGCCCCGTTCGGCGACCGAGTTCGTGGAGCGGCTGGAAGCGAAGCTGCACGCCGCCGGGCGCGCCGGCGCGATCGCGAGCGTCACCGGCCGCTACTACGCGATGGACCGCGATCGCCGGTGGGAACGCACGCGGCTCGCGTACGACCTGCTCGCCCACGGGACGGCCGAGCATCGCGCGGACGACGCACTCGCGGCGGTCGGCGACGCATACGCGCGCGGCGAGGACGACGAGTTCGTGCTGCCGACCGTCGTCGGCGCCGCACGTCCCATCGAGGACGGCGACGCCTTCGTCTTCTTCAACTTTCGGCCCGACCGCGCGCGCCAGCTGACGACGGCCTTCAACGCCGGAACGTCGCTCTATTTCGACGACGGCTTCGGCGTCTTTCCCTCGAAGCGCTACGCCGATCCGTTCTTCGCCACGATGACGAAGTACGACGAGAACTACACCAATCCGGTGCTGTTCGGGCCGCGCCCGCAGTACGACACGTTCGGCGAGATCGTCGCGCGCGAGGGGCTGCACCAGCTGCGGCTGGCCGAGACCGAGAAGTACGCGCACGTCACCTACTTCTTCAACGGCGGCCGCGAGGACCAATTCGAGGGCGAGGAGCGCGAGCTGATTCCGTCCGATCGCTCTGTGCCGACCTACGATCTCGCGCCCGCCATGCGTGCCCGAGAGATCACCGGCGCGGCCGTCCGGGCGATCGGCGGCGGCCGCTACGACGCCATCGTGATGAACTACGCCAACGCCGATATGGTGGGGCACACCGGACGATGGCAGCCGACCATCGAGGGCGTCGAGGTGATCGACGAATGTCTCGGCCGGCTCGCCGAGGCGACGCTGCGCGCCAACGGACTGCTCGCGATAACCTCGGACCACGGGAACGCCGAGGAGAAGCTCGACGCACACGACAATCCGCTGACCGCACACACGACGAATCCCGTGCCTTTCGTGCTGGTCGCGAACGGATTGCACGGACGGCTCGTCGCCGGCGGAAAGCTCGGCGACGTCGCGCCGACCCTGCTCACGATCATGGGGCTCCCGATTCCCGAACGCATGACCGGGAAGAATCTCTTCCTGCCCGACTAAAAATTCAGCGGGATCACAGCCCGCTTTACGGTCCTTACCAGGTAGGCGTGAGAGAGTGTCCTGGATGGAAGCGCACGACGTGCTCACGATCGCGAAAGGATTGATTTATTTCGTCTTCGCCGGGATGGCAGCCGTCGCGATCGCCGTCGCGGCGCACCTACCCGCCGGTGGCTAAACGCGAGCGCGGTAACAGCCGCTGGCGTCAACGTCCACAAACCGCTCTCCGATCGCGATCGAGCGGATGCGGTGATCCCAGAAGGAGAGAACGCGCACCGCCACGGGTCGCAGCTTCGCGACGATCTCTCGCGCGCGCTGCGACACCGCGACCGCATCCCTGACCCAGCGCGGTTGATCCTGCGGCAACAGGCTGGTTTCGAGCTCGGCCTCCGCGACGACGGGAACGATCGCCTCCGAGCGGCTCGTTCCAACCTGCAGCGGCAGCGCCGCCTGCGTGTCGTCGAGCTCAATGCGGCGAAGCATGAGTCTCGCGCCTGAGCCTGGCGAGCGCGCTGAGGTGCAGCTGCGAGGCCCGCTGCGGCGAGATCGCGAGGCGCCTGCCGACCGCGCGCAGCGACGCGCCTTCGAAATAATGCCTGCGCACGATTTCGCGCTGGCGCGGCGGCAAGTCGGCGACCAGCGCGGCCAGGATCGCCCGCTCCGATCGCCACTCGACGATGCGAGCCGGGTCGTCGCTCCAATCCTGCCGCAGCGCTTCGCCGCGCGGCAGCGGCACGTCGAGCGAGAGCGGCTGTCCGCAGTGAGCCGCAGCCACCGCTCGCCGGTAGCCCGGGCAGAGGACTTCCATCTCTCGCGCGCTCGGGACGTCGCCGCGCGACGCCGCCAGCGCGTAGCGCCGGTTCTCACCGTCGCGCACGATGCGCCGCGCGCGCTCCGAGACCGGATCCATGCGCCGGATCCCGTTGAGCATCGCTCCCACGATCAGGCGCCGCGCGTACTCGGCGAGCTGCGGCCCGCGAAGCGGATCGAACGAGTCCACGGCGCGAATCAATCCGATCGAGCCGTCGCCGACCAGGTCGTCAACGTCGAGGCTCGGGACCATGCGCTTGAGGCGGCGCGCCATCCGTCGCACGAGCGGCAGCAAGTCGCGGACCTGCTCGTCGCGCGCCGGCGGGTCGTTCATGCCCGTTCCAACCGCGAGGCCAACAGCGCCGCGAAGCCGCTCGCGTCGTTGCGCGCCACCTCGCCGGCGAGCAAGCCGAGCTCGTAGTCGCCCAGCGTTCCGGCGCCCTCGATCATCGGCCGCAGAATCGGCGCGAGCAGCATCGCCTCGAGCGCCTGGCCGGCGCGCAGCGCGGCGGCGCTATCCACGGGCCAGGTTGTTGGCGATGCGCAGCATCTCGTCCGCGGCCTGGACGCCCTTCGCGTTGGCCTCATATGCGCGCTGCGCCGTGAGGATCTGCATCATCGCCTCGACGATCGTGACGTTGGACTCTTCGAGCATTCCGAACCGAAGCTTCGGCCCGTCGTCTCCGCCCGGCGCGACCTCGCGCGGCCGTCCCGACTCGGGCGTCGCCTCGAAGAGCGTGCCGTCAACCGCGCGCAGCCGTTCGGATGCCGGGAACTCCGCCAAACGCAGGCGCGCGATCGTGCGCGTGCCGTTCGCGAATGCCGCCCGCACGCTGCCGTCGGGCTCGACCGTCGCCGACAGCGCGTCGGCGGGAATGCGCACGCCCGCCAATCGCGCGTCGCGCGCGTTGCGCAGCGTGCCGTCGGCCGCCCGCGAGAACTGCCCGTCGCGCGTGTAGACGCTTCGCCCGTGCGCGTCGACGAGCGTAAAGAATCCGGGCCCGTCGATCGCGAGATCGAACGCGCCGGCGCTGCGCGCGAGCTTGCCCTGTGCGAAGAGCGTGCGCGCCCCCAGCGCGACCGTGCCGGCGCCTCTCCCGCCCATCGCGGCGAGCTCCGCAAACGACTGCGCCGATCCCTTATAGCCGACGACGCCCGCGTTCGCCAAATTGTCGGCGATCGTTTCGAGGTTCTGCTGCTGCGCCGCCATGCCGCTGGCGGCCGCGAAGAGCGCGCGATCCACTCTCGAACGCCCTAGCGCACGCGCGCGGCCTCGGCCGCCTTCTGCCGCGAGAGATCGATAGCGCTGACGACCTTCTGAGCGCTCTCGAACGAACGCTGCGCCGAGAGCACGTCGACCATCTCCGCGATCGCGTCGACGCCGGGGCCTTCGAGGAACCCGGATTGGAGCCGCGCGCCGCTCGCGAGCGGCAGCGCGTCGACCAGGCGTCCGCCGGCGAGCACGCGCCCGTCGGCGCCGATGCGGGCACCGTCGGGAAACAGCAGCGCGCCGCGCGTGCCGAGCAGCGTACGGCCGGCGACGTCGCGCAGCGTGCCGTTTGCTTCGCGCACGAACGCCCCCGCGCGGGTCTCTACGACGTTGCCGCGGGCGTCGCGCACGCGAAATCCGCCGTCGCCGAGAATCGCCAGATCGAGATCGCGGCCGGTGCGGCGCAGCTCGCCGGGACGCGCGTCGGGCTCGCGCGCGATCGCGACGCCGCGCGCCGTCAGGAAGCCGCGCGCGGCCACGCGCCGGAAGCCGTCGGTCGAGACGTTCGCCAAATTCTCGGTTGCGATCTCGAGCCTCGTCCGCGCGCCGACCATCGCGCTGGCGGCCCAGCCAATTCCATCCACGAGCGCATGGTAACGAATCGGAATGGCCGAATCGTTTCCCCACCGTGGCCGCCCTTCGCACAATTGCCCTCGCAGTCGCCGCTGCGGCGCTCGGCGCCGCGTGCGGCCCGTCGTCGCATCGCCAAGACCGCGACGCGGCCGAGCTCGCGGCGGTCGCGCCGCTGCAGCGGGCCTACGGCGGACTGGTGATGGGCTTCGACCTTCGCCCGAAGAACACGCTCGTCGTGAGCCTCGACCTGCAGCGCTACATCGAAACCGACGACGACACGATCGCGGCGATGAAACGCGACGCTCTCGCGCGGTGGCGCTCCGCGTGGATCTCCGCGCACCCGCGCGAGCACGCGGTGATCCACGTCCGCTTCATCGACTTCATCGGCCGCAAGGTCGCCGAAGAATCCACGAAGGTATGAAGCGTGACTAAGTCCGCCGTCGCGATCGTCGCGACGTTCCTGGCCGCGGCGGGAAGCGGCGCGCCGCAGAGCCGCGGCGGCGAGATTTCGGTCTCGGGCGTCGGAGCCGTTACGTTCGGCATGACGCTCGTGCAGGCCGCGGCCGCGGGCGTGCCGCTGGTCGCCGCGCCCAATGCCGGCGACGCCGCGTGCTTCCACGCGCGTGACCCAAGGCGTCCCGGTCTGTCCTTCCTCGTGCGCGACGGGAAGATCGTTCGCGCCGACATGGTGAAGCCGGCGAACTTGAAGACGGTCGACGGATTCGGGCGCGGCGACTCCGAGACGACCGTCCTGAGTTTCTACGCCGGCACGAGCGGCGGCGCGAGCGACTTTCCGCTGTCGGCCGGCGACGTTACCGTGATCGCGTCCCCGGAGTTCTCACGCGGCGAGAACGTTCCGCGGCTGGTCTACGAAGTCGCCAGCGACGCCGGCGTGTTCGCGATTCGCGCGGGCTGGGTGCCGCGGGATCTCCACGGCTGCGCTACAAGCGCGCCGCGATAGCCTCGGCAAACGCGTCGGTCGAGAGCGCCGGCGCACCATTGCGCGCCAGCTCGGCCGTTCGTGCGCCGCCCGCGTACGCGGCCTCGACCGCGCGCTCGATGCGCGCCGCGCCGGCGGCGTCGTCGAGCGAGTGCCGCAGCAGCATCGCCGCCGAGAGAATCGCGGCGGTAGGGTTGGCGACGTTGCGGCCCGCGAGATCGGGGGCCGTGCCCGCGATGGGCTCGTAGAGGCCGAACCGGCGGCCCGGCGCGCCGCGCGCTCCGAGGCTGGCGCTCGGGAGCGTTCCGATCGATCCGGTGAGAATCGCCGCCTCATCGGAGAGGATGTCGCCGAACATGTTCTCCGTCACGATCACGTCGAACTCGCCGGGGCGCTGCACGAGCTGCATCGACGCCGTGTCGACCAGCAGGTGCTCCAGCTTCACGTCGGGATAGTCGCGCGCCACCGCAACGACGACCTCGCGCCACAGCCGCGAGGTTTCGAGGATGTTTTGCTTGTCCACCGACGTCACGCGCTTGCGCCGCGCGCGCGCGAGCTCGAACGCGACCCGCGCGATGCGTTCGATCTCGGGGGCGCGATAGATCATCGTATCGACCGCCTCCTCGACGCCGTCAACGGTTCGGCGCTCCTTGGGGCGGCCGTAGTAGATGCCGCCCGTGAGCTCGCGCACCACGAGAAGGTCGAGCCCACGCACCAGCTCGGGACGCAGCGGCGACGCGTCCTCGAGTCCGCTGAAGACGCGGACCGGACGCAGGTTCGCGTAGAGCTCGTAGTCCCGGCGCAACAGAAACAGGGCGTACTCCGGGCGTTCGTGCAGCGGCTTGCCGTCGTACTGCGGCAGCCCGACGCTGCCGAACAGAATCGCGTCGCTCTCGTCGCAGAGGCGGCGCGTCTCGGGCGGAAACGCCGGAAGGCCCTGCGCCAGCGCGGCGCCGCCGACGAGCGCCTCGATGCACGCGACGTCCGGGCGCACGCGACGCAGCACCGCGGCGGCGGCCAACGTCACCTCGGGACCGATTCCGTCGCCCGCCAAGACGGCAACCCGTCCAGCCGTCATCGTTTACGCGTGCCGGCGGAGTTAATAGACGGTGATTCGGGTCGTGTCGTCCTTGGGCGGCGGCTCTTTCGGCGCTTCGCTCTCGGCCGCGACCACGGCTTGCGCTTCCCCGTTGCCGCCCGCCGCGTCGGCGCGCTCGAGCAATGCGAGATGCGTCATCAGCAGGCTGCGCAGCTCGCTGCGCACCTTCTCGGCCGCCTCGACCGACCGCTGGTGCTCGCGCCGCACGTCGGCGATCGCGTCGTTGTATCCCGCGATCTCGCGGTCGCCGGCCAAACGGGCCTGTTCGCGAATGAGATCGGCCTCTTTGTGCGCGGAGGCCTTCACCTCGTCGGCGGTGCGCTGCGCCAGGACGAGCGTGTTTTGCAGCGACTCCTCCATGGCCTTGAAGTGGCTGACGCGCTCCTTGAGATCGGCGATCTCGGCTTCGAGGGCGGCACGGTGCTGTGCCTCGTCCTCGAGCGTCTCGATGACCTCGTCGAGAAACTTGTCGACGTCCGCCCGGTCGTAGCCCTGCAGCGCCTTTTTGAAGCTCTTGTGCTGAATGTCGACTGGTGTGATCTTCTCCATTATCAGAGGTTCCTCGTCCTACGTTCGGGTGGTCATGAAATCGAAGGTACCGTCGGCGATCATCGAGTCGCGCAGACCGGCCGCGTTCACCACGACGCCGGCCGGGACCACGAGATAGATCGACTCCGCGAGCTTCTGGATCTTTCCGTCAATCGTGTACGCGACGCCGGACGTGAAATCCACGACGCGCTGCAGCAGCGTGCGGTCGGCGTTTTGAAGGTTGACGATGACGACTTGGCGGCTGCGCAGCGAGTCGGCAATCTCGACGACGTCCTGATACGCTCGCGGCGAGTAGACGCTCACCTGAGCGCCGCCGCGCCGCCCCGCCGTTGACAGCGGAACCACGCGAGCGCTCGACGACTCCTCGCTGTAGATCTCTTCCTCGTCGTCGCGGATCGAAAAGAACGATCCGATCTTGCTGAACATGCTCACTACGTACTCTCCTTTACCGGTCGCGGACCGAAGAGCGCCTGCCCGATGCGCAACATCGTCGACCCCGCTTGCACTGCCTCACGCCAATCGTCCGACATACCGATCGAGAGCGTCTTTCCACCAATGCGGGCCAACGTCATGGCGGCCAGCTCGAACGCGCGCCGAATGGCGTCGCGGTCCGAGGTCAGGGGACCCATCGCCATCAGGCCCTCGAGGCGCAGGCCCGGCTGCTCGCGGAGCGTCTCGGCGAGGCGTTCGGCCTCGACCGGCGGACAGCCGAACCGCTCCGAGGGCGTAACGTTGAGCTGGAGCAGCACGGGCAGCTCCTTCCCGATCTCGAGCGCCGCCTTCGAGAGGGCGATGCCCGCGCGCGGGCGGTCGACGCTTTGAACCACGTCGAAGAGGCCGGCAATCGCCTTCGCCTTGTTCGCCTGGAGATGCCCGACGAAATGCCTTCGGACGGGAGGAAGCGCCGGAAACTTTCGTTCGGCCTCCTGCAGATAGTTTTCGCCGATGTCGGTCAGCCCGGCGTCGATCGCCCCCGCGATCGCCTCGCACTGGTGGCCCTTGGCGATGCCGACGAGGGCGACGCCGGCGGGATCGCGGCCGTGACTGCGCGCCTCGTCGTCGATCGCGTGGCGCAGCGCCAGGTAGCGTTCGCCGGTTCCCCTCACTGACGCGCCGAGGCCGGACGGGCCTCAGTGCGCGATCCGGGCCGCGTAGCGCAGTAGGCGACGCCCGCGACGCCGACGATGATCATCGGCAGCGCGTAGAGCTGGCCGCCGGTCAGGCCCAGCGCGGTGAAGTCGGCCTGACGCCAGAGCTCCGCCACCGAGCGCGTGATACCGTAGAGCGTGAACCACGTCCATGCGACGACGCCGTCCTTCGGCTTCATCCGGTAGACGATCAAGAGGATCGGCAGCGTCAGGATGTCGAGGATCGCCTCGTAGAGCTGGGAGGGATGCCGATAGACCTGCGCGCCATCCACGAGCGGCGCCGCGGGGAACTGCAGGCACCACGCCCGGTCGGGACGGCAGACGTCGCCCCACAGCTCGTCGTTGATAAAGTTGACCAGCCGCACGAGCGTGATGCCGATCGGCAGCATCATCACGACCTCGTCGCCGACCACGGTGTACTTGAGTCCGGGATGTTTGCGCACGAAAAGCCAGATCGCGACGAGCACGCCCACCAAGCCCCCGTGGAACGCCATGCCCCCGTTCCAGACGGCGATGAAATTGATCGGGTTGGAGAAGTAAAACGACGCGTCGTGCTTGCTGATGATGTCGTTGATGACGAAGAACGTCCGGCCGCCGACCAGCACGCCGATCAGCGCGTAGAACAGAAAGTCCTGGATCTGCTCCCGGGTCAGCCCCAGGCGCCGCCGGCCGGCCGGGCGGCTCATCCAGAGGTAGACGCAGACGAACGCGACCAGGTAGGCGATGCCGTACCAGTGTATCTGCAGCGGCCCGAGATGGACCGCGACGGGGTCGATATTTGTCGGATAGGTGAACCAGTGCTGCATTCCTAACCCTTAAGGCGGCATGGCGACGACACACATTACCGCCGGCATCGCCTTCCTTGCGGGCCTCGTTTCCTTCGTTTCGCCGTGCGTCCTTCCGCTCGTGCCGGCCTATTTGTCGCTGCTCACGGGCGAGAGCGTCGAAGATCTCAAAGCGGAATCCAACGCGCAGGCGCGCTTGCAGACGCTCGCGCACGCGGTCGCCTTCGTGCTCGGATTCAGCCTCATCTTCATCGGTCTGGGACTCAGCGCGAGCGCGATCGGCGGCGCGCTCGACGCAAACCGCAGCACGCTCGCGCAGATCGGCGGCGTCATCGTCGTGATCCTCGGGCTGCACATGATGGGCATGCTGCGTATCCCGTGGCTCATGATGGACGCCCGCGTCCACGTCCGGCACGATCGCGCCTCCTTCTGGACCTCCGGGCTCGTCGGCATGGCCTTCGCCGCGGGCTGGTCGCCCTGCATCGGCCCGATTCTGGCGGGTATCCTCGCCATCGCCTCGCAGCAGCATACGGGCGCCGCGGCGCTCCTGCTCGCGTTCTACTGCCTGGGGCTCGCCGTCCCGTTCCTCGTGACCGCAATTGCCGTCGGCGGCGTCATCCCGCTTCTCCGGCGTATCGCGCCGGTGCTGCGGTACGTCGAATTCGGCGCGGGCGCGTTTCTCATCGTCGTAGGTCTGGTTCTGGTCAACGATGCATTTCTCAACGTCGCAGGATGGTTTTATCAATTTGTCCCGCAACCAAAACTCTAACGTAACCAACGCCCTCGTCGTCGCCGGCGTGGCGATCCTGGTCCTTTGGGCGGATCAATTCACCAAAGGCCTAATCGTCAAGTCGTTCATGCCGGGCGAGAGCCGGTACGTCATTCCACACTTCCTGAAGTGGACGTACGAACGAAACTTGCACGGTGCGTTCGGTCTCTTCGGCAGCAGCTCGGTGCTGCTCATCGCGATGGCGATCGTCGTGCTGGTCCTGTTCTGGTTCAGCTTCCGCGAATCCGCGGGCCGGTCGCCGGTCGTCCGGATCGCCTTCGGCATGATCGTGGGCGGAGCGATCGGGAACATCGTCGACCGCTTGCACTACGGCTACGTCATCGACTTCATCGACTTCTATCGGATCTGGCCGAACATCTTCAACGTCGGAGACTCGTGCATAACGGTCGGTGTCGGCCTGCTCCTGCTCTCCAGCCTTGTCACACGTCGTCACCGCTGATCAATCGGGCAAGCGAACCGACGTCGTCGTCGCCGCGCTGTCGGGCGCGTCGCGGTCGTTGGCGGCGCAATCCGCCCGCGAGGGCCGGGTCGTCGTCAACGGCGCCGCGGCGAAGCCGAGCCGGCTGCTCGAAGAGGGCGACGTCCTCGAATTCGACGTGCGCGCGGCCGAAATGCTCGTCGCCCGACCCGAGCCGATCGAGCTCGCGATCGTCTACGAAGACGACGATCTCTTGGTCATCGACAAGCCCGCCGGCATGGTCACCCACCCTGCGGCCGGCGCGCGCGGCGGCACGCTGGTCAACGCGCTGCTCGCGCACGCCGGCACGCTGCCCGGCGACGCGCTTCGGCCCGGCGTCGTGCACCGGCTCGACCGCGACACGTCGGGCCTGCTCGTGGTCGCGAAGCGCGACGAGAGTTTGCGCTCGCTCGCGAACGCGATGCGCGCCCGACGGATCGAGCGCGAGTACGTGGGCATCGTCGTCGGCGTCCCGCACAACGCGCGCGGCATCATCGAGGGACGGATCGGCCGCGATCCGCGCAACCGCCTGAAGTTCGCAATCGCCGGCGACGGCAAGCCCGCGATCACGGAGTACGCGGTGCGCGAGGCGTACGCACGCCACGCCGAGCTGCTGTTCCGGCTGCAAACGGGCCGGACGCACCAAATCCGCGTGCACCTCGCGGCGAGCGGGCATCCGATCCTCAACGATCCCGTGTACGGGCGAAAGGAGGCGCGCTTCGACCTTCCCGGGCAGGCGCTGCACGCGTGGCGGCTCGCGTTCGCGCATCCCCGCACCGGCGCTCCACTCGAGTTCACGACCGATCCTCCGCCGGCATACGTACGGGCGCGCGAGCTCGTGGCGGCGTGTTCGAGCTGATCGCCGGCGACGGCAGCGCTCGGCGCGGACGACTGCGCCTCGCGCACGGCACGGTCGAGACGCCGGCCTTCATGCCCGTGGGCACCGCCGCCAGCGTGAAGGGATTGACGCCGGCGGAACTGCGCGAGGCACGCACGCAGATCGTGCTCTCCAACACCTACCACCTCTGGCTGCGTCCGGGCTTGGAGATCATCGAGGCGGCCGGCGGCCTGCACCGCTTCATGGCGTGGGACGGACCGGTGCTCACCGATTCGGGCGGCTTTCAAGTCTTCAGCCTCGAGGGGCGCCGGCGTCTCGACGACGACGGCGTCACGTTCGCGTCGCACCTCGACGGGAGCGAGCACCGTTTCACGCCCGAGAACGTGCTCGCGTTTCAACAAGCGATCGGCAGCGACGTCGCGATGCCGTTGGACGTCTGCGTCAAGCTCCCGGCGCCCCCGGAGCGACTCGAGGAGGCCGTGCGGTTGACGACGGCGTGGGCCCGGCGTTCCGCCGCCGCTCCCTCGCGCTCCGCCACGCTCCTCTTCGGCATCGTGCAAGGCGGCCTCGATCCCGCGCTGCGCGAACGCTCCGCCCGCGAGATCGTCGAGCTCAACTTCCCGGGCTTCGCAATCGGTGGATTATCGGTGGGTGAGACGCGCGAGGAGATGGGGACGACGGCGCTCCGGACCGCGGCGTTGCTGCCTGCTCGGCGTCCGCGCTACCTGATGGGCGTCGGCACCGCGCGCGATCTCCTCGCGACGATCGACTGCGGCGTCGATCTGTTCGACTCCGTCTATCCGACCCGCTGCGGCCGAAACGGGCGCGCGATGACCGGCGCCGGCGAGCTGAACATCTTCAACGCCGCGTTCGTACGCGACGCGTCGCCCCTCGACCGCGACTGCGACTGCACGACGTGCACGGGTTTCACGCGCGCCTATCTTTCGCATCTCTTCCGCTCGAAGGAGATGCTCGGACCGCGGCTGCTCTCCTACCACAACGTCTACTTCCTCAATTCGCTGATGGCGCGAGCGCGGGCCGCGATCGAGGCCGGCGAATGGCAGGCGTTTCGCGCCGCCGCCTCGCCGGCCGATCCCTAACGCTCGAACGTCCGCACGACGTCGGCGCACTCCGCGCAGATCGACGGATGCGCGGGATCCACGCCGAGCTGCCGGTGCTTCCAGCAGCGGACGCACTTCTCGCCGTCGGCCGGCGAGAGCTCGAAGACGAGCACGCCGTCGTCCGCATCGGAGTTCGCGCGCTCGTTCTGCTCCAGCGACAGCTGCGAGACGACCAGCGCTTCGCGCAGGTTGTCGCCCAGCGGCGCGAGCCGCTTGTAGGCGTCCGGCGTGACGACGAGCCGCAGCTTCGCTTCGAAGTCGCGCGGCTCGGCGGCAGCGGCCACCCGCGCGCGCAGCGCGCGCAGCTGCTGCCACACCTTCAGCTCGCCCTCCGAGGCGCCGCGATGGCGCGCGACGTCGAACGACGTGTCGAACACGCTCTCCGCGTCGCCGCGCAGGTCGGCCGGGAGCGCCTGCCAGGCCTCCTCGGTGGTGAACGAGAGCACGGGCGCGAGCGCGGTGACGAAGCGCGTCAGCACGTAGAGCAGCGCCGATTGCGCGCTGCGGCGCCGCGCGTCGCCGGCCGCGCGCGAGTAGAGCGGATCCTTGAGCGCGTCGAAGTAGAGGCCCGACATCGCGCTCTCGAACTCGACGATCCGCAGGTACGCATCGTGGATCTGGCAGCGATCGTACGCGGACTTTACGCCGGCGACGAATGTGTCGGCAACGGCGCACGCCAGACGGTCGATCGGTGCCAGCGCGTCGCGTGCGACGACGTCGGACGCGCGCAAGTCGTCGAGATTCGATAGCATGAAGCGCATGCGGTTGCGCAGGTTGCGGTAGACGCGGCCCACTTGTTCGACGACGTTGGGACCGAAGCGCACGTCGTCGATCGGCTCGACCGACGCCGCCCAGAGCCGCAGCACGTCGGCGCCCCACTGCTCCATCGCCTCGGCCGCGTTGATGCCGGTGCCGCGCGACTTCGACATCGGGCGGCCTTCCTCGTCGTTCACCCATCCGTTCTTCATCACGCGGCGATAGGGCGCGCGGCCCTTGATTGCCACGGCGGTGATCAGCGAGCTGCGGAACCAGCCGCGGAACTGATCGCCGCCCTCGAGCACGAGGTCCGACGGCCACGGCATCCCATCGCGTCCGAGCACGGCGAGATGCGTCACGCCGGACTCGAACCAGATGTCGACGATGTTTTTCTCCTTCTCGAACCGCGTGCCGCCGCACGACGGACACGCGAATCCGGCGGGCAGATAGGTCTCGACCGGGTCGCTCCACCACGCGTCGGCGCCAGTCTGCGCGAACCGCTTCGCGGCGAGCCGCGCCACTCGCGCGTCGAGCACCGCCTCGCCGCACGAGACACAGGTCACCGACGGAATGGGCGTGCCCCACGTGCGCTGCCGGGAGAGGCACCACTCGGGATGCGTCTCGATCATCCCGCGCTGGCGCTCGCGTCCCCACTCGGGAACGTAGTCCACCGCGTCGGTCGCGTCGATCGTGCGCTGGCGCAGCACGTTTTGATCCATCGCGAGAAACCACTGCGCGGTCGCGCGGAAGATCACGGGATTGTGACAGCGCCAGCAGTGCGGATAGGAGTGTTCGTACTCGCCCGCGCTCCAGAGCGCGCCGGAGGCGCGCAGATCCTCGACGATCTTCGCGTTCGCGTCGAAAATCTGCAGCCCGGCATACGGGCCCGCTTCGGCCGTGAACCGGCCCGCGGCGTCGACCGGGTTGAGCACCGGCAAGCCGTACTTCATGCCGGTCTCGAAGTCGTCGGCGCCGTGACCCGGCGCCGTGTGCACGGCGCCCGTCCCGGTCTGCAGGTCCACGTAGTCGGCCAGAACGATCGCCGAGTCGCGCGGTGCGAACGGATGGCGCACGGCGAGGTCGTCGAGCTGATCGCCGCGCGCGCGGCCCAGCAGTTCGGCACCGGCGTGGCGATCGCCGAGCACGCGCTCCGCGAGCGCCGCCGCCACGATCACCGCCTCGTCGCCGACGCGATAGAGGCCGTACTCCGCGTCGGCGCGCAGCGCGATCGCCGCGTTGGCCGGCAGCGTCCATGGCGTCGTCGTCCAGATCAGAAACGAAACCTGGCCGGTAAAGCCCGCGGCGCCGAACGCCTCGAGCAGCCGAACGCGTTGGGCGGCGCCCGCCGCGAAACGCACGTAGATCGACGGCGAGGTTCGGGTCTCGTATTCGATCTCCGCCTCCGCGAGCGCGGTCTCGTCGTGAACGCACCACAGCGTGGAGCGCAGGCCCTTGTAGATCTGCTGCTTGTCGGCCAGGTCGGCGAGCGCGTTGACGATCGTCGCCTCGAACGACGGATCGATGGTCCGGTACGGCCGGTCGAAGAGGCCGAACGCCCCCATCCGAACGCGCTGGTCGCGCTGACGGTCGAGCCAGAAGATCGCGCGTTCCCGGCAGCGCGCTCGCAGTTCGAGCGGATCGATGGCGTGGAAGTCCGTGATCCCCAGAAACTTCAGCGTTTCGTACTCGATCGGTAAGCCGTGCATGTCCCAGCCCGGCACGAACTTCGAGTACTTGCCGTCGAGCAGCGCGATCTTCACGAACACGTCCTTGAGCACCATGTTGAGGAAGTGCCCCATGTGCAGGTCGCCGTTGGCGTACGGCGGCCCGTCGTGGAATATCCACGGTCCGTTGGGAGCATTGCGCTCGAGGCGGCGCTCGTACGTGCGCCGCTCTTTCCACCACTCGACGCGCAGCGGTTCGCGCTTGCTCAGCTCCGCTTTCATGGGGAAGGCGGTCTTCGGCAGGTTGAGCGTTTCGCGATAGTTCACGACGGGCGTCCGCTTTCGCTCACGAGCTCCCCGAGCGCCTCGAAGTTCCGTTCGGCGGCCGCGCGTACGGCATCGCGCCGGCCGAGCAGACCGGCCGATAGCGCGTCGCGTTCCCGAACGAGGCGATCGATCGCGGCGTCCACCTCGCCGTCGGCGGGCGGCCGGCCCTCGCCGCTCCAGAGCGGAGAGAGCGGGTACGTGAGGTCCTCGCAGAGCGCGCTCACCTTCGGATCGTAGGCGAGCGCGAGGAACGGAACGCCGTAGCGCGCCGCCAGGATCAGCGAATGCAGCCGCATCCCCACGACGACGCGAGCGCCGCACAGAATCGCCGCGGCCTTCTCCAGCGTGCACTCGGGCAGCAACACCGGGTTCGACTCGCACGCGCGAATGACGTCGGTCGAGACGGCCGCGTCGGACGCGCCTCCCAGCGGCAGAAACGCGGCGCGAATGCCGTGGCGCCGTGCGAGCGAGTCCACCGCGCGCGCGGCGATCGCCGCCCACTCGCGCGCCGCGGGACTCTTTCGCATGCTGATCACGGCGTAGGGTCCGCTCTCGGGTCCGAGCCCCTCTTCGGAGAGGTCGGCGCGCTCGGACGGAAGGTCGTAGAGAAACACCGGGTCGGCCGTCTGCTCCACGGCGGTTCGCGGAACCAACCGTTGCAGCAGCCGGCGCGATCGTTCGTCGCGGACCGTCGCGCGATCCAGTCCCTTGCAGAACTGCGCGACGACGAGCCGTCCCCAGAAGTCGAGCGGCCCCACCGACTGGGCGAACACCATCGTCTTGCGATGCGTGCGGATGGCCTCGCGCAGGATGCCCGCGTAGTAGAGCAGGCTGCGCAGGCTCGTGGCGTTCTGCAGCAGCCCCCCGCCGCCCGAGAGCACGACGTCGGCCCGCGCGATGGCCGCTCGGACCGCGCGCCAGTCCCAGCGCGACACGGCTTCGACGCCGAAGCGCGCCGCGGTCGTCTGCGGCGTGGCCGACAGCACCTCGAACCGCGCCGACGGAAAGCGCCGGCGCGTGCGATCCACGATCACCGCGAGGAGCGCCTCGTCGCCGAGATTTCCGAAGCCGTAGTAGCCCGACAGCAACACGCGCACGCTATTCCTGCGCGGACGCGGCGCGGCGATATATCCAACGGCGGTAGATCCAAATGACCAACGCGCCGACGAGCGCTCCGACGACCAGGCCGTTGACGATGCGCAGGAGCGAGACCTCGATCGGCGTGTGCAGGTGCGAGAACGTGTCGATCACGTCGCCGACGCCCACGCCGATGCCCAGCGCCAGCAGCCACCCGACCGCGCGCCGGTGGAGCGGGAGCAGCGCGGGCACGATCATCATGCACGGAAAGCCGATCAAGAACTCCTTGAAGCGCGGGCGCACGCTCAGCACGTGCGTCAGCGCGTGGCGCAGGCTCAGCTCGAGCGGCGACGGCGAGATGTCGCTGTCGTTGCCGCTGCGCGCGATCATCAGCGCGCCGAGCGCGACGATCGCCAGACCGGCCAGCAGCTGATAGGCGAGCACCGGCGAGAGGAACACGTCGCGCGAGCGGCGCGTTCCCGAACCGAAGCGCGCGTCGAAGAGGTAGAGGCAGAGCGCGATGAGCGGCGGCAGCGCGAGCACCAATCGAACGCCGCGAAACCGCTCGATCTCCTCCATCGTGAGCGGCGAGCTCAGCACGCCGACGACGACCAGCGCACCCAGCAGCGCGACGCCGGTCGCGGCCAGCGTCCAGCCGAGGCTGCGCAGGAGCTGCGTTCCCGTCGCGGCAGCGGGGCGCTCGTTCCAGGCCGGGATCAGCACGAGCAGCGCCGCCGTCGCGAAGAGCAGCGCGCCGGCCAGCGCGATGACCGACCGGGCGAAGAGGTCGTGATGCGAGAGCAGCCCCGCAGCATAGAGCGCGACCGTGAGAAGGTATGCGGCCGCGGCGAAACGGCGCCGGTACCAGCCGAATGCGTCGAGCAGCAGCACGAAGACCGACGGCACGGCGAGCGCCGCGAGCCCGACGAGCGCGCGATTGTTGCCCCGATACGGCGGAATCGGCGTCGCCCGGCCCAGACGGTAGCCGGCGGCGCGAAGCTCGTCGGCGATCTGCTTGACCATCTCGACGTTGGTCGCCTCGATGGAGAGGTCGCCGTCGCGATGCGTCCACGGCCGCAGGTACACGACGCGGACGTTACGCTCGCGGACGCCGAGGACGTAACGCTCGACCACTTCGTCGAGCTTCAGCTTGTCGAGCTCGGTCTTCGCGATCGCCTGCACGCGCACCGTGCGGCCGGGAATGAGGCGCGCCAGCGTCTCGCTTCCCTTCTGCACCGTGCTCTGGTCGTACGTCTCGATGGAACCGAAATTGAAGCGATGCCGGGCGAACGCGTCGGCGGTGTCCTGCAACCGGTCGGGATAGCCGAGAACCTGATTGCTGAGCCCGAAGAAGATGATGGTCGAGACCCGCGGGTCGTAGCGAAGGACGTCGTCGAAGAGCGCGCCGATCTGCGGGCCCGCCATCCGCTCGTCGTTTTGGAAGCGCGGCACGACCAGGAGTGAGAGGCGGCGGGCGAGCTGGATCTCGTCGGTGGGAATTCCCAGCGCCATCGCGTTGAAGTAGTCGATCTGCGTGCGCACTTCGATCAACCACGGCCGCGTGGGACGCAAGATGCGAACGCTCTTGGGCTCGAAGTGCAGGGCCAGCTGCGCCACGTAGCGATGGTAGGCGGCCGGATCGGACACGATCAGATAGACGGCGCCGTCGCGTATGCGACGCGTCCGAACGAGCTCCGCGAGCATCGGGTCGCGGATCGGGGCGAGCCGCGTCGCGTTCACGAGGCCGGCGCCGGTCGTCGCATAAGCCTTGCCGTTGTCGCCGACGTTCGCGCCCAGCTCCTCGGTCAGCGCGAGCGACGTCAGGCCGGCGCGCCGCAGCGCGATGAGGAAGGCTGCGGGATTGTAGTCGTACGAGCGCGCGAGTGCGTCGAAGTCCGTGTAATCCATCGCAAGCTCGACCCGGCGGGTGGTCCGTTCGGTGTGCACGCGAAAGACGGCGACGGCCAGCGACGCGGCGAGGGCAACGATCAAGACGATTGCGGCATACCGCGTCCGCGAGGTAGAGAGCGTCAAGCGCGACTCATTCGACCGATGCCGTGGTTTCTCTGCCGGCGCATCACAGAAGGGCTCGCCATAGGCGAGCCCCCCTGCCGTCGCGTATGCGCGAGTCCCTTTTTGTCGGGTCGCACATACCGGGTGTGGGCGACGGTGTTACGGTTGGCGCGTTCGCTCGTTGCCCACGGTTCGAGCCGCGCAGGCCGGGCTTCAACGGTAGCAAATTATGCTGGGCAAGGGAAGTACCCCGAGCCACGCAATCCGGGCCGTTACTCGTGCCACTTCGGCGGGCGCCGTTCGAGGAACGCGGCGATGCCTTCGCGCGCGTCGTCCTCCTGCGCGTTTTTTGTCATGACGCCCTTCGCATAGTCGTACGCCGATGCGGTGTCGAGATCGATCTGCTTGTAGAACGCGGCCTTTCCGAGCCCCACGATGCCGCGGCTCGCCGACGCGATGTCGCGCGCCAGTCCCAGCGTCTGCGCGTGCAGCTCCTCGGGCGCGACGACGCGATTGACCAGGCCCCATGCCAGTGCCGTCGCCGCGTCGATGGGCGCGCCGGTCAGCAGCATCTCCAGCGACCGCTTGCGGCCGATCGCGCGCGACAGCGCGACCATCGGCGTGCTGCAGAAGAGCCCGATGCGGACGCCCGGCGTGGCGAACGTCGCCTCGGTCGAGGCGACGGCGAGATCGCAGGCGGCGACGAGCTGACAGCCCGCCGCGGTCGCGACCCGCGCCACCTCCGCGATCACGGGCTGCGGGATCGCGGCGATCCGCGCCATGAGGTCCACGCACGCGTCGAATATCGTGCGATACGCGCCGGCGTCGCGCCCCACCAGCTCGCGCAGGTCGTGGCCGGCGCAGAACGCGGGGCCCTCGCCGCGCAGGATCACGGCCCGCACGTCGCGCTGCGCGCCCAGCTCCTCGAACGCTGCGTCGAGCTCGCGCATCATCGCCAGGGAGAGCGCGTTGCGTTTCTCGGCCCGGTTCATGGTGACGATCGCGATGCCGCCGTCGCGATCCTGCGCGATCTGCGCTCGCTCGGAAACCGTTTTCATACACGGGTAGTCCGTCGCCCCGGGGTCGCCCTCCTCGTGGCCGAGGAAGGCTCCGCGGGCGCGGCCGCTAAACCGAGTGCCAGCAAATTGCCGTCCACGGAGGTGCGCTTTGTTCAGAGTATCCGTTTCCGTCATTGCCGCCGGCGCCTTGGTGGCGCTCGGCTTCTCGATCGGACACGCCGCCGGCGAGAGCTCCGGCACGCAGGTGGCGGCCGCGACTCACCATCAGGCGACGGTGATGGGTTTCTACTCGCCGCCGATGTGCACGCAGGACGGCGGCAAGGCCGAAGGCCCCGTGGCGTACTGCACGCTCAAGGACGGATACGTGATCAAGTTCGGCGATTTCAACGAAAACGATTGCGCGACCGACCGCGGCCGAGTGATCAAGACGGCGTGGGGCCAGTATTGCGGGCTGCCCAGCGGCTACGCCGTCAAAATCGACATGAACACGAGCCACGCCATCGAGTCGAGCGGCAAGCCGCCCGGCTCGTAGGCGCGTTTTACCGCGTCCCCGCTAACTCTGCCCGCGCCGACGCACTTACTGAATCGAGCCAGGCGCGGCGCTCGCTCTCGACCTTCGGCGACAGTCCGGCCTCGTCCCAGCGCTGAAAGGGCTCGGTCTCGAGGTCGGTCCGATTCAGCACGTGGCTCGCGATCGCGTCGCCGTATTCGATGAATGCCTCGAACGATGGAGATCTTTCCCCTCGCCTTACGGCATCGTTCCACGCCTCCACGATCCGGGCGCCGGCGTGCCACTCGGCATTAAAGACCGCCAGTTCGCGGCGAATCGCGCCGTAATCCAGCCGCGCGAGGTTCCAGCCGTCCGGCCCGCAGCGCACGTCGTCGCGAAGATCCACGCTGCCGCGGTTGATCGCGAAGGGATAGACGGCGCAGACGCGCGGGCGCTCGGCATAGATTCCGCAGCGTTTGACCTGGTCGCTGACGTGCATGAGAAACTGACAGGCATCCGGAACCGCCGAGCTCCTGCGTAAAACGGGCCGGACCTTACGAAGCGAGGGGCCGTCGCCAATCCCGAAGATCGCGCTCGCGCTGCCCTCGCGGTCGTCGACTTCGCGAGCCTCGACGATATCGCGCGGCGCGAGCCCCTGAGCCTGGCCGATTCGCCGAATGTCGAACGGCGTGACGTGTACTACGACGTCGTAACAGCAACGCCCGGTGCAGCTGCGGCAGCCCTCGCTCATGTGCCGTACGCGTCGAGCAGAAAGCGCGCGAAGTCGCGAGCCTCCAGGGACACGGCTTCGGGTTGCGATCGCACGAACGCATTCCAGCGGGCCACGAGACCGGCATACTGCGCGCGCGCTTTTCGCGAGGACTCCAGCGCAGCGGGCGCATCGCCGTCCGGGGCCTCGTCCGCCCAGTCGCAAGTGCAGCCGGTCGGTTCGATACCGATCGCTTCGTCCTCGACGTGCAGCGGAAAAAGACGGCACGCGTCGGGCCGAAGCGGTCCGAGACCGCAGCGAGCGCCGCCCGCAAGCGGCAGCAGAAACGCGCACGTGCCGCCGTTCGGAGAACCTGCCGCCGCTCGCCGGGCGAGGGCGAGCCGGAAGCGAGCACCGGATGCATCGAGGATGAAACCGTCGTCGGCATCGTCGGGAGCGCGAATGGGAACGGTGAAGCGCCACGGCTCCAGCGAAAGCGACCGGGCGATCCGAACGACGTCGGAACCCGTCACGAAGATACGCGAGTACGAGCAGCAGTCCTTACGCGAGCAATGCAGCCAGTGCGACACCCGCGACGGCACCAACGCGTTAGTTCTTCTCTGCGGTAACCGTAAGCGGGACGGTCTGCGAGCTGCCGCTTTGCCATTTCACCACCGTGGGCGCAGCGTTGAGTTTCTGGAACGTAACGTGTCCGGAGCGCGCTTGCACCGCGACCGCGTCGGTGCTGCTCTCCGTCACGGTCAGCGACATGGAAGCGCTCACGCGTCCGCGCAGCTTGTAGCTGCACGTCCCGGGCTCGCTCCCCGCCGTCGCGGTCGTCGATCCGAGGGTCTTTCCATGGGAGTCGGCAAGCGTCACCGTCAGCGCGGTGCACTTAATGATAACGGTAGGGTGGTCCGTCGCCTGGCGGGCGCTGCTGCTCTGCGATGCACCCGTCTGGACCGGCTTTCCGCTTGGCCGTTCGAACGTGATCGGACCGGAAAGGTCGATCATTTTTTGATACGCGGACGATTTCGTCTGCGTCGGCGCCCCCTGCGAAGCCTGGGCGGAAACGGATTGAGCGATCAGGCCTAAAAGGACCGTGACCACGATTGCGGCAAGGCCGCCTTCCAAAAACCACACTGACAGGCTCCTTCTGCTAGCGTAGACGTGCATGACCTTTTCCGGCCGACGTCGGACTTCCCTGCGGCATGCAGATCGGTGGGAATTCCGGCGCGCCGCGCACACATTCCGGCGTCGTACTCCTCGGTTGGATGGAGCGTGAGGAGGCGGTCCGGTTCCTAAGCGCGGAGTGCGTCTTCGACCCGCCGCTCACCCTCGATGCCGCGAATGCGCTTTGGCGGCAATATCGCGCACGGGTCGCGACCATCCCACTCCGTACCGGCCGTACCGGAACGATTCCGCTGACGCCGACGGAAAGCGACTGGGCTCGCGGGTTCTCGGCGGCCCTCATCGCGGCCGGAGCGGCGAGTTCCGACGTCGTGAAGATCGATCCGGGCCAGGTCGTGGCCGGCCAATACTCGATCTCACTAGATCGAGCAAGAGCATATCGCGCATCGTGCGCTACCGACCGCGGCTGGCTGCAGGTGGCACTCCCGGCATTGCCGGCCGATCCGCGTCTCGACGCGCGAATAACTCGACGCGGACGAGAGACCGACATCGAGATAGACTTGCCGCATGCAGAGTTTTCCTTCGACGTAACTCCGGAAGGGTCGTTTGCTCCCATCGAGGGGCTCCCGCACGTAGCCGCCGTGCGCGTTCGCGAGCGGCTGGTGCTCGTGCGGGGATATCACCGCCTTTACGCTCGTATCAGCGCCGCACCGCGCGTCGGCGATCGGGCCGCGCTCATCGCCGTGGAATCGAGCGATGGCGCGATGCCGCGGGCCGAAACGGCCGGACCTCGGCCGGCGCTGTTCTCCGATTTCTTCAACCCGCTCCACGCCCTCAACGTGCGGCTGCGTGCGAAGCGTTATCGTCTCGAGGTGCGGGCACGATGGGTCGCGACAAACGCTGACGACCCCAAGTAACCGCACGCTAAGAGCGCCCGTCGATTTATGCGAGCACTCGCAGAGAGGCTAAATCTTCATGGGCGATGACGGGCTCGAACCGCCGACATCCTCCTTGTAAGGGAGGCGCTCTCCCAGCTGAGCTAATCGCCCGCTTCCTCTAGGCGGCAATTCGGTCCGGCGGCGCCGGTTCTTGCCTGGCGCGTTAGCAAACCCTGAGGAACGGGCAAACCTCGGACCGAGACCGACGTGACCAAGTACTACCGCGCCGCCTTCGCGAGCGACATCCGCAACGTCGCCAAAGCCCGTCGGGGCGTTGCCGAGTTTGCGGACGCCTGCGGCTTTCCAAAGGAAGCGATCGCCGACATCCGCCTCGCCGCCGGCGAGGCGCTGAGCAACGCCGTCGAGCACGCCACGCCCCCGCGCTCGCGCCGCATCGTCGTGGATTGCTCGTTCGACGGCCGCGATCTGGCCATCGAGGTCAGCGACGGCGGTCCCGGTTTTCCGGCGCCGCTCGACCGCCCGAACGTCGAACCCGACAACCGCGGGCGCGGCTTCGGCATCTTCCTGATGCGGCGCCTCATGGACGACGTGTCGTTCAACCGCAACGGCAGCGTGGTTCGGCTCGTCCGCCGGCTCGCCGCCTATTCCTAGCCGCCCGCCGAAGCCAGCTTCTTCTGCGTCAGCAGCAGGGCTGCGTGCAGCTGCGCGTCGTTGTCCACGTCGCCGAAACGAGCGTCCCGGTTCTCGTCCACGCGAACGTCCGGGTCTATGCCGCGCAGGTTGATGTCGCGGCGATTGGGCGTCAGGTAGTGCGCGGTCGTGATCTTGATCGCGGCGCCGTCGGGCAACGGCGTCAGCGTCTGCATCACGCCTTTGCCGAACGTCCTCGCGCCGACGAGCATGCCGATGCCGTCGTCTTGCAGCGCGCCCGCCGTGATCTCCGACGCCGACGCGGTGAGCTGATTGACGAGCACCGTCACGGGCAGCACGATCGACGGATTGCCGTCGGAATCGATCGTCGTCGCGCGCTGGCCGCGCTCTTCCACCGTGAGCAGCGCCTTGTTGGCGATGAACCGCGAGCTGATATCGAGCGCCGAGTTGACGTAGCCGCCGCCGTCGTTGCGAAGGTCGAGAATCATCGCCTTCGCGCCCTGCGCGTTGAGCCGCGCCACCGCGGTGTCGAACTCCGCGGGCGTTCCGCGACCGAACTCCATGACCCAAACGTAGCCCACGTTGCCGGGCAGCATCTTGAAGACGACCGTGGGAGGCTGCACGTCTTCGCGCGTGATCGAGAGAACGGCGGACGTGGGCGGCCTCGCCACCGTGACGGCGACCACTGTGCCGGCCTTGCCGCGCAGGCGCGAGCTCACGGCCGGCACGGTCAGGCCCTTGATCGAGGCGCCGTTCACCGACGTGATCACGTCGCCGACGACGAGCCCCGCGCGCTCCGCGGGCGTGCCCGGAAGCACGTATGAAATGCGGACGCAGTTCGTGCTCGGATCGGGCTCGATCATCACGCCGATGCCGCCGATACGACTGGGATCCAGCGCTTCGTTGAACGCCTTGAATTCAGCGGGCGTGAAGAACTGCGTGTAGCGGTCGTTCGTCGCCTTCGCCATCGCGTCGATTGCGACGTAGGCGAAGTCGCTCGGCGAGGCGTGTGCCGCGTGCGCGGAGGCGACGATCGCGTTCTCGAGTTGGGCCATCGTAGCATCGCGATCGCCTTGCACGTGCAGTGCCGGCGGGGCGACGGTGACGCCGTGTTTCTTCGCTGCGGCGGCCAGCGCGTCGGATGCGGCCGCGAGCAGCGCCTGCGGTTCGATCGGCTCGTAGTAGGTACTGGTCAGCAGGCCGTAGCTCTGCGAAACGTCGCCGGACACGCGATACGGCAGCGCGTTGTCGGCCGGCGCGGCGCCCAAGCAGAGCACGACGAGAAGCGCGGACGCCAAAGCGGCGCGTCCGGTACGTCTAGGGAACGGCATCATCACCCTCTCTTCCACCCGTACCCGCACAACGCATGGCAAGCGCCTAGCGTTTCACCTTCCCGCGGCGGCGCGCGTCAAACGGTCCATCATCGCGAGGCCCAGGCCAATAAGGGGCAGCGGCTGCGCGTCGATCCGCTCGAGGCCCAGCGCGTCGAGCGCGTGGAGCGCCTCGAAGAAGGCGGCCGCGGCTTCGCGCAGGTCGCCCGCCGGCGAGAGCGCGCGCGAGGCCGCATACCCCGCCGTCTCGCCGCGCAGGACCAGCGCTCCGGCCCGGGCTCGCTCGGCGGGCGGCACCGCGAGGGGGTCCATCACCCGCAGCGGCGTGCGCGGCGCGTAATGCTGCGGCAGCTGCCCGGGCGCCGCGGCGGCCGTGGGGCGTCGCCCCAGCCGCCCGATCTCGGCCTCGATCGCCTCGGCCGGAATCGCCCCCGGCCGCAGCAGCACTGCTTCGGGCTCGGCCAGCACGATCGTCGACTCCAGCCCGTGCTCGCTCGGGCCGCCGTCGAGGATCAGGTCGACCGAGCCGCCCAGCGCCTTGACCACGTGTTCGGCCCGCGTCGGGCTCAAGGCGCCGAACGGGTTGGCGCTCGGCGCGGCGATCGGCGCCCCCAGCGCCTCGAGGAGCGCCCGGGCGACGGGGTGCGCCGGGATGCGAACGGCGACCGTCGCCGCTCCCGCCGTCACCAGGTCGGGAACGGCGGCGAGCTTGCGCAGCACCAGGGTGAGCGGGCCCGGCCAGAATCGGCGCGCGAGCGCATCGGAGCGGGCGTCGAGCTCGCCCGCGACCCGCGCGAGCATCGTCCGGTCGAGCACGTGGACGATGAGCGGATCGAAGCTCGGGCGCCGCTTGATCTCGAAGACGCGCGCCACGGCGATGGGATCGAAGGCCGCCGCGCCGAGTCCGTACACGGTCTCGGTGGGAAACGCCACGACGCCGCCCTCGCGCAGGATGCGGGCCGCGCGCGCGATGCTCTCCCGCTCGACCGGCAGTATCGGCACGGAGCCAGCTTCGCGGTCGGCAAGCTCGAACTCCGGCAAGGCAGCGCTCGCAACGGAAGGGATGACGCGCGCGCCCGGACGATACACTCGTAGAGTATGAAAGGTCTCGGCCGCGTGCGGACCCTTTTGCCGCTTGCCGCACTGCTTTGCGCCGGTCCGGTTTCGCTCGCGCTCGCCGGCTGCGGCGGGGGCGCCTCGGGCTCGTCGAGCGGCGGCCCGTTCCTTCCGCCGCCGCCCGCGAAGCACGGCAAGCACTTCACGCACATCGTGGTCGTCGTGCAGGAAAACCGCACGTTCGACAACCTGTTCGCGACCTATCCCGGCGCCGACGGCACGACGGTCGGAAAGACGCATGACGGGACGCGCCGGCTCGTCAAAGCCAACCTCGAGAGCATCGTCTCGCCCAGCAACGGCTACCCGTACTGGCTGCGCGCGTACAACCACGGCAAGATGAACGGCTTCGACACGATCCCGATCGGAAAAGTGCCCGGCACCTACGTCTACCAGTACGTGAATCCCGCGCAAATCAAGCCGTACTGGGATCTCGCCCGGCAATACGTGCTGGCCGACCACGTCTTCCAAACTCAAGGCAGCGGCAGCTTTTCCGCGCATCAAGACCTGATCCGCGGCGGCACGAACATCAACGCCACTCAGAGTCTCATCGATTATCCCAACGGCCGGCCCTGGGGATGCGACGCGCCGTCGGGCACCGTCAGCACGCTGATCACCACGTCGAACGAGTACCTGCACTATCGCGGACCGTTTCCGTGCCTCACCTACCGGACGCTGCGCGACCTGTTCGACGCTGCGGGCATTTCGTGGCGCTACTACGCGCCGACGGTTGGCCAGAGCTTCGGCGGCGATCTGTGGAACGCGTTCGACGCGATCTCCGCGGTTCGTTTCGGTCCGGAGTGGCAGACGAACCAGGCCTCGCCCGAGACGAAGGTGTTCACCGACATCGATCGCGACACCCTGCCCGCCGTGTCGTGGGTCATACCCGACTACGCAAACTCCGACCATCCCGGCAACACGTCGGATACTGGCCCGTCGTGGGTCGCGCAGGTCGTCAACGCGATCGGAGAGAGCGACGCGTGGGACTCGACCGCGATCCTCGTGGTATGGGACGACTGGGGCGGCTGGTACGATCACGTGAAGCCGCCGGGCCCGCTGCGCGCCGGCGGATTGGGCTTCCGGGTGCCGATGCTCGCCGTTTCGCCGTACGCGAAACAAGGGTACGTCTCGCATCGAGATTATGAGTTTGGAAGCATCGTGCGCTTCATCGAAGACAACTGGGATCTCGGGCGCCTCGGCACGACCGACGGCACGTCGGCGGATTTCACCAACGACTTCTTCGACTTCTCTCAGACGCGTCGCGCGTTCGAACCGATCCGGTCAACCTATTCGAGAGCGCGCTTCCGCAACGAGGCTCCGTCGAACAAACCCGTGGACGACGAATAGGTGACCAGGATTACTGATGATAATCATCGTTTGCTTTTCGTTGGGCTCGGTCGCATGGAAGGCCGGAGCAGACGGCGAACGTAGTCGGAACTCAAGATCATGCGTACCTTAGAAAAACTTTCAAATTCGGCATCGCCGCGCACGGCAACCGCCGCCGGAACCATCGCCGGCGAGCCTCGGGTGCTCGCCGTCCCGGTCGTGCTCGCCGACTTCGAAACCATCGAGGTCACGGCGCCCGTCGCGCAGGACGAACTCAAAACAATTCAGGCGCACTTCATGACGGTCGCGCAATGCGCCGCGCGCGGCATCACCGACCCCGCGCAACGCGAGGAGGCCGGACGCGCGCTGCGCGAGCGCATGGCGCGTTACGGCACGTCGTCGGAATACATCGCGCGCAGACAGGTCAGCGTGCTCCACTCGCGTTTCGTCGAGCCCGATCCCGGCAGCGAATCCGAGGCGATTCGCCTCTACGGCGGCCTCCGCAGTCCGACCGGCGAAACGCTCGACGAGCGAATGAACCTCTTCGAAGAGATCGCGTGCGACGTCTTCGAACGCGTCTATCGCGACGCCGACGTGGCGCCGCCCGACGACATCGTGCACGTCAGCTGCTCCGGCTACGTCTCGCCCAGTCCGGTGCAAACGTTCCTGTCGCGCCGGAACTGGCTCGGCGTCGGCGTCACGCACTCGTACCACATGGGTTGCTACGGCGCGTTTCCGGCGGTCCGCACCGCGCTGGGACTGGTCGGATCGTCGTTCGTGTCGCTCCCCACGCGCAAGCGTCGCGTCGACCTCGTGCACACCGAGTTCCTATCGCTGCACTTCGACCTGCTCGGCGACGAGGCCGACAACTTCATCACCTCGACGCTCTTCGCCGACGGCTTCATCAAATATACGGCGTATCCGCACTCCGAGTTCGTAAAGACCGGCCGCAGCGGGCTGAAGGTGCTCGCCGTCGAGGAGCACATTCTGCCGGATTCGCTGCCCGAGATGACCCTGCGCCCCGGACCCTTGCAGTTCGACATGTCGCTCTCGAAGCGCGTGCCGTTCATGATCCGCGACTCGATCGCCGACTTCGTGCGCTCGATCTGCACGCAGGTCGACCTCGACTTCGAACGCGAGAAGGACTCGATGATCTTCGCGATCCATCCGGGCGGACCGGCGATCCTCAACCAGATCCGCGGCAAGCTCGGCATCGACGAGTCGGCGGTCGCGCTCAGCCGCAAGGTGCTTTACGAGCACGGCAACATGGCCTCGGCGACGGCGCCGCACATCTGGCAGCTGATCGTCGATTCCCCCGAGATCGAGCGAGGGTCGAAGGTGCTCAGCATGGCGTTCGGGCCTGGATTAACGGTTATCGGGGCGCTCTTCGAGAAAGTCTAGCCCGCGATGGCTACCACAGATTCTAAGACACCGCAGAAATTCTCCGTGCCGGCCCCGTTCTATTGGAGCGTGCGCGGCGTACACGCGGCCGCCCCGCTCTTCGTCGCCCTCGGCAACCTGGAGTCGGCGATGCTGGCGGGCCGCCTCGCCAAGCAGCGCGTCGACCGCCCGGTTTATATCTGCGGTCTGCCGCGCGCCGGCACCACGATCACGCTCCAGATGCTCAGCGAGCACCCGGACGTCGTGACGCACAAATACGCCGACTTCCTGATGCCCTACATGCCCTGGGTGTGGAACAACGTGTTCCCGCGCATCCCGGTCGACGCAATGCGCAAGCCCGTGCCCCGAATTCACCGCGACCGGATCGAGGTGACGCGCGACAGCGCCGAGATGGGCGAGGAGATCCTGTGGGAGCACTTCTTCCCCCACATCCACGACGAATCGAAGTACACCGTGCTCGACGGCTCGACGAAGAATCCGGCGTTCGAGCGCTTCTACGACGAGCACCTGCGCAAGCTGTCGCTCGTGCGCGGCCGCAGCCGCTACGTGAGCAAGGCGATCATGTGCGTCGTACGGATGCAGTATCTGCGTAAGATCTTCCCGGACGCTCGATTCCTGCTCTACGTGCGTAACCCGATCGACCACGTCGCATCGCTCACGAAGCAAGACCGCATCTGGGCCGAGCTCGAGCGCGACGACCCGCGTCAGATCGAAATCATCGAGCTCACGGGGCATCACGAGTTCGGCACGCGGCAGGTGATGGCCAACGTGGGAAACCCGGAGGAGCTCCGCGCGATCCGCACGCTCTTCGACGAGGGGCGCTGGGCCGAATCGCGCGCCCGCTACTGGGCCTACGTCTACGGGTTCGTGGGACGCCAGCTGGACGAAGACCCGGAGCTGGCCCGCCGCGTCTGCATCGTGCGCTACGAAGACCTCTGCGGCGACTCGCTCGCGACGATCGACCGCATCCTCGCGCACGCGAGCCTCGATCCGCAGCCCTTCGCGGCGTCGCGTCAGAAGTACGGCGAGAAGCTGTCGTTCCCGGACTACTACAAGCCGAAGTTCGACGAGCCGACGATGCGGGCGATCGTCGGCGCGACCGACGGCGTCGCGAAGCGCTTCGGCTACGACGTGGCCGACATCGCGCAGCGCGTCGGCGTCGCGCCGCCGGAAGCGACCTCGGTTTAGAGGCTCTGTCCCGGATGCGGCGAGTCTCACCGGCGGCCTACGCGATCGCGGCGATCCTCAGCTTGGCCGCGTGCGGCGGCGGCGGGGTCGGCGGCCCCATCGTGGCGCCGCCGACCGGGTCGTCGGGCCACCACCACGGGTCGGGGAGCGGCCCCATCCAGCACGTCGTGCTGATGGTTCAAGAGAACCGCACGTTCAACAACCTCTTCGCCGGTTTTCCGGGCGTCAAGAGCTCGAAGTACGGCTACGAGCTGGTAAAGAACGGCACCGGCTACCAGAAGAAAAAGATCAAGCTGACCGCGTTCAACCTCACCGACCACGGCAACGTGACGCATCTCTACAAGGCGTTTCTCGTGGGCTACAACGACGGCGAGATGGACGGCTTCAACCTGATCAAGTACGTCGTCTCCGGCAAGCCCGAGGGCAAGGCTCCGTATCAGTACGTCAAAAAGGCGCAGATCGTACCGTACTGGGACATCGCCTCGACGTGGGGCATCGCGGATCGCATGTTTCAGCCGCAGGGCAGCGACAGCTTTACCGCCCACCAGGAGCTGATTCGCGGCGGCACCTTCATCACGCCGACGACGAGCTTGATCGATCCTCCGAGCACGAGCGCGGCGTGGGGCTGCGACTCGAACCCCGGCGCGACGACCAGCACCATCGACACGAACCTCAACGTGCACTACAACCAGGGTCCGTTTCCGTGCTCGAAAGACTTCCCGTATGGATCGAGCGGCTATCAGACGCTCCGCGACCTGCTCGACGCCAAGGGCGTCACGTGGAAATACTACACGCCGGTCTGGAAGAACAACACGCCGAGCGCCCTCTGGAACGCGTTCGACGTGATCTGGCCCGTCCGCAACGGGTCCGAGTGGACCGACGGACACATCGCGTCCCCCGAGACGACGATCTTCACCGACATCTCCAACAACACGCTGCCCGCGATGTCGTGGGTGATCCCCAGCGCCGCGAACTCCGATCATCCCGGGTACGCGTCGAAGGATACCGGGCCGTCGTGGATCGCCAACGTGGTCAACGCGATCGGGCAGAGCTCGTATTGGAACTCGACCGTCGTCATCATCGTGTGGGACGATTGGGGCGGCTTGTACGATCCCGTCGCTCCGCCGCTGCCGCGCGACAACCAGGGCGGCCCGGGTTTCCGGGTTCCGATGCTGGTGGTCTCGCCCTACGTGCCGACCGGCAGCGGAAGCCAGGGCGGCAGGGTCTCCCACACCGTGTACAGCTTCGGCAGCATCATCCGATTCATCGAGGACAACTGGAACCTCGGCCGGCTCGGGACGACCGACAGCACCTGCACGAGCATGGCCGACATGCTGAATCTCAATCAGTCGCCGCGTAAGTTCCAGCAGGTTTCGTCGAAGTACTCGAAGGCGTACTTCTTGCATCAGAAGCCGTCGAACCTACCCGTCGACGACTACTGACGCCGTTTACTGGTCGTCGGGTATGCGATAGTCCGGCGGCTGGTGCAGGAAGAAGTCCGGACCTTTGGGCGCCTTGATCGGCACGAACTTTCTGGGCCTTTGCGTGAAGTCCAGGCAGTCTAGCGCGGGCGACGTCGCGCGGGCGTCGGCCGCCGACAGCTGCGGCAGGCCGTAGAGATCTTCAGCGAACCGCAGCACGCTCGCCGTCTCGAGCTGGACGTGCGACACGTAGTTCTTCTTGGCGTAGGGCGAGATCACGATCAGCGGCACCCGGAAACCGAGGCCGTCGTAATCGCGAAACGGCGGCGGCTCGGGATCGTAGAGGCCGCCCCAGTCGTCCCACTGCACGAAGATGACCGTGCTCTTCCAAAACTTGCTCTTGCCGACCGCGTTGACCAGCGACGTTACCCACGAAGGCCCCGTGCCGCCGCCGCACGTGGGGTGGTCGGAGTTGGTGCAGGTCGGCGTGATCCACGTGAAGCTGGCCAGGTTGCCGGCGGCCACGTCGGTGAGGAACTGCGTCTGCGGCACGATCACGTCTTTCTTCCAGTCGGGTCCCTCGAAGATATGCCGCACGGCCTGATAGGCCGACCAGAAGCCGCTGATGTCGAACCCGTTGTACTGACTCGTGTAGAAGCGCCACGGAAGCCCGGCAGTATCGAGTTCGTCGCCGAGCGTGGTGTAGTCGAAGCACGGCAACTGCTTCTTGCCGTAGGTGCGCTTCTGCGTGAGCGTTCGCACGTAGTCGCCCGGCTCGCCGGCGCATCCCCAGCCTAGCGGCGGAACGTTGACGCTCGAGTGCGCCTGGGCCGCGATGATGTATTGGTGCGCCACGAAGCTTTCGTCCACTTGCGACTGGAACATCCGGTCCACGAGGACCCATTCGCGCGCCATGTCCCAGTACGGCTTGGTCTCTTCGTGCGGCACGTAGACGTACTGCGGGTTGGGAGGACCGCTGCGCGCGCCCTCGAGGTCGAAACCGTTCATCCGGCACTTCGTTCCGGGCAGGCTGCCCTTGCCGTTGCAGGCGGCGAACATCGCCTTCGCGGAGTGGTCGATGTCGTAGACTTTACGCAGGCTTACGGGCCGCAGCTCGATCGTCTTCCCATCCGACGTCTTGCCTTTCGACACCGTGTGGGCTCCGGGATAGCCCTCGAAGAGGTCGTTGAAGCTGCGGTTCTCCTGCACGATGTAGACCACGTGCTCGATCTTGCCGGCGCCGGTCGACGAGAGCGCGTGCAGCGCGAGCCCTTGGCGCATGTACGGCAGCTGCGGCGAGGCCGGCGCGCACCCCGCGACCAGGGCCAGGACCGTGGCCGCAGCGCGCAAACCGCAAAACTCTTTCATCGTCGTGGGGCTCCTATTCGGTATCCGGAATGAAGTAATCGTCGGCGAAGCGATGCATGAAGAACTTCGGGCCGTGCGGGGCGTCGATCTTGACGAACGGCCGCGGACGCTTGGCGAAATCGAAGCAGTCCGCCGCCGGCGAGCGGGCGCGCCCATCCGCCGCCGCCAGCGTTTCGAGGCCGAAGAGATCCTCGGCGAAGCGCAGCACGCTCGTCGTCTCGTACTGCTTGTGCGACACGTAATCGTGCTTGGCGTACGGCGAGATCACGAGCAGCGGAACGCGGAATCCCAGGCCGTCGAGGTCGACGAAGGGCGGGGGAACGTGGTCGTACATGCCGCCCCAGTCGTCCCACTGCACGAAGATCGCGGTCGAGTTCCAATACCGGCTCTGGCCGACCGTGTTGACGATGGCCGCGACCCACGACGGTCCGTACCCTCCGCCGGCGCAGTTGCTGTGATCCGAGTCGGCGCAGACCGGCGTGATCCAGGTAAAATTCGCCAGCTTTCCCGCGCGAACGTCGGTGATGAACTTCCAGTTCGGAGAGATAACGTCCTTACGCCAATCCGGGCCGTAGCGGATGTGCCGCACCGCCCGATAACTCGACCAGATCGAGCCGCCGCCGCTCGACCCACTGCCGTACTCGCTGGCGTAGAAGCGCCACGAGAGGTTCGCGGCATCGAGCTCGTCGCCGAGGGTACGATAGTCGAAACACGGCTTTACCCTCGGACCGTAGGGATCGCGGTCGTCGCGCAGCGTCCAGATCCAGTTGTCCTTGCCGCCGCCGCAGCCCCACTCGAACGGCGGCACGTTGACGGTCAGCGCGGCCTGGGCGGCGATGGCGTATTGATGCGCGACGAAGCTCTCGTCAATCTGCGACTGAAACATCCGGTCGGCCAACACCCATTCGTGCGCCATCGCAAAATACGGCTTGGAATCGCGATGCGCGACGTAGGTGTATTGCGGCTCGGTGGGCCCGAGCAGCGACGACTCCCTGTCGAAGCCGTCCATGCGGCAGTCCGTGCCCGGCATCAACCGGCGTCCGTCGCACGCTGCGAACATCGCTTGGGCCGTGTGGTCGACGAAGATCTGCTCGCGCAGGCGCACCGGACGCAAACGGACGATCCGGCCGCGCGAGTCTCTCCCGTGCGAGACGGTGTCGGCACCCGGGTAGCCTTGAAAGAGATTGTCGAAGCTGCGATTCTCTTGCAGGATGTAGACGACGTGCGAGATCTTCCCGGCGCCCGTCGACGCAAGCCCCTGCAGCGCCGCGGTTTGGCGCATGTACGGCAGCGCCGGCGTGGCGGACGAGCAGCCCGCGATCGCCGCTGTAGCCAGGAACGTCGCCCGACGGATCACTGCTCGTCCGGAATCCGTTCGTCGGCCGGCTGCGCCAGGAAGAACTCCGGGCCCTGCGGCGCCTCGATCGGCACGAACTTGCGCGGCTTCCGGGTGAAGTCGAGACAGTCGGCGCCGGGCGACGTCGCGCGGGCGTCGGCCTTCGAGAGGCGGGCGAGGCCGAAGAGATCTTCGGCGAAGCGCAGCACGCTGGCGGTCTCGTACTGCACGTGCGAGACGCGGTTCTTGCGCGCGTACGGCGAGATCACGAGCAGCGGCACCCGAATCCCTAGCCCGTCGTAGCCGCGATGCGGCGGCGGAACGTGGTCGTAGAATCCGCCCCAGTCGTCCCACTGGACGAAGATGACGGTGCTGTTCCAGAACTTGCTCTCGCCCACGGCGTTGACCAGCGAGGCCACCCACGACGGGCCATAGCCGCCGCCGCACGCGACGTGGTCGGAGTTCTTGCACAGCGGCGTGATCCAGGTGAAGCTCGCGAGCTTTCCGCGGGCGACGTCGGAGATGAAGCGCTTCTGCGGCGCGATCACGTCCTTCGCCCAGTCCGGGCCGCGAAAGATGTGCCGCACGGCCTGATATCCCGACCAGTAGCCGCTCCCGGGCTTGGCGTACGCGCTGGTGTAAAAGCGCCACGGCAGGCCCGCGGCGTCGAGCTCGTCGCCCAGCGTGGTGTAATCGAAGCAGGCGCGCTGCGATTTCGAGTAGACGCGCGCGCTGCTGATGGTCGCCACCGTATCGGCCGGGCCGCCGGCGCATCCCCAAATCGTCAGCGGCACGTCGACGCTCGACTGCGCCTGCGCCGCGATGACGTATTGATGCGCGACGAAGCTCTCGTCCAGCTGCGAGGTAAACATCCGGTCGGCCAGCACCCATTCGCGCGCCATGTCGAAGTACGGCTTCGACTCCGAGTGTGGAACGTACACGTATTCGGGATTGGGGGGCGCCTGTCCGAAGACGCCCTCCTTATCGAACGCGTCCATGCGGCACTTCGTTCCGGGCAGCGCGCCGCGGCCGTCGCAGGCGTTGAACATCGCCCGGCCCGAGTGGTTGATCTCGTAGACCGTCGCGAGGCTGACCGGCTGCAGCACGATTTTCTTTCCAAGTGAGTTCTTGCCGCTCGCGACCGTGTCGGCGCCCGGGTAGCCCTGGAAGAGATTATCGAAGCTCCGGTTCTCCTGCACGATGAAGACGACGTGCGAGATCTTTCCGGCCCCCGTCCCGGCGAGCGCGCGCAAAGCAGCATCTTGCTGCATGTACGGCAGTCCGGCAACGGCGCGCGAGCCGCAGCCGCCGAGGGCGAGCGCCAGAGCGGCCGCCGCGACGCGGGTCATTGCTCGTCCGGAATGCGCTCGTCCGCCGGCTGGCGGAGGAAGAACTCGGGCCCGTGCGGCGCCTCGATCGGCACGAACTTCCGCGGCTTCTGCTTGAAATCGAGGCAGTCGGCGGCGGGGGACGTCGCGCGCGCATCGGCCCCCGTCAGCTGCTCGAGCCCAAAGAGATCCTCCGCGTAGCGAAGGACGCTCGCCGTCTCGTACTGCGTGTGCGAGACGTAATTCTTCCGGGCGTAGGGCGAGATCACGAGCAAGGGAACGCGGAATCCGAGGCCGTCGTAGCCGCGAAACGGCGGAGGCACGTGGTCGTACATCCCGCCCCAGTCATCCCATTGCACGAAGATCACGGTCGAGTTCCAGAACTTGCTCTCGCCCACGGCGTTCACGACCGACGTCACCCACGACGGCCCGCCGCCGCCGCCGCACGCCAAGTGGTCGGAGTTGGGGCACTGCGGAGTGATCCACGTGAAGGTGGCGAGCTGTCCGGCGGCCACGTCCTTGAGAAACCGCGTCTGCGGCGTGACGATGTCTTTCTTCCAGTCCGGTCCGTGAAAGATGTGCCGGACCGCCTGGTACCCCGACCACAGGCCGCTAAACGGCTTCGTGTATTTGCTCGTATAGAAGCGCCACTCGAGGCCGGCATCGTCGAACTCGTCGCCGAGGGTGCGGTAGTCGAAACAGGGGCGCTGCGAGTTTCCGTAAGTGCGCTTGTGCGTCAGCATCGGCACCGAGTCGGTATACCCGCCGGCGCAGCCCCAGTAGAAGTCCGGGACGTTCACGCTCGACTGCGCTTGGGCGGCGATGATGTACTGGTGCGCGACGAAGCTCTCATCCAGTTGCGACGCAAACATCCGGTCGGCCAGAACCCACTCGTGCGCCATGTCGAAATAGGGTTTCGACTCATCGTGGGGCACGTAGCCGTACTGCCCGTGCTCCGGACCGCCGTAGAGATGCTCGCGGTCGAACGCATCCATCTTGCAATCCATGCCGGGGAGCCGGCCCGTGCCGTCGCACGCGGCGAACATCGCGTCGGCGGAGTGGTCGATCTCGTATGCCGTACGCAGCGAGATCGGCTGCAGTTTGATCGTGTCGCCGAACGAGTCTTTGCCGCTCGAGACCGTGTCCGCGCCGGGATAGCCTTGGAAGAGATCGTCGAAGCTGCGGTTCTCCTGCACGACGTAGACGACGTGTTTGATCTTTCCCGCGCCGGCGCCGTCGATCCGTTCCATAACGTCGTTCGCCGATGCCGGCACGGGCACGGCGCCGTACGACGACGCCGAACACGCCGGCATCGTGCAAATCGCGGCCGATAATGCCGCGACGCAGAGAGCCCGCCTGACCATGACGTCACAAATGCCCCGCGGCGGGACGCGTTCCTTCCGAGCGTCCAGGGCTGCCGAGCGCCTACCCGCGCTTGGGGGGCCGGATCGAACTTTGCGGGGCCTCGGCTCGTTTCGTATACGGCGGGGAGGGCGGGCGACAGGAACCGAAGTACGATGCCCCACGCTCGATCCAACACCTTTCGACAAAGGAGCTTCTGTGAACGCAACCATGAAACTGGTGGCGCCGGTCGTTGCAGCCCTCGCAATCGCGGCATGCAATGGCGGCAGCCCCTCGACTCTGCCGAGCGCCCCAATGGGCCCGGCCGGAGCCCAAGCAAACCCCGATTGGCAAACCGCCCACAGCGCGGTCCGCGCGTGTCCGGGCGACCGCATGCACGGTATGATGCAGTGCGACGCGCTGCTGATCGCTGCGCGCGGCGGCATGCGCCCCGACGTTTCGGGCTGGGGCCCGGCCGATCTGCAAGCACGCTACAACTTACCGTCGTCGACGAAGGGTGCGGGGTCGGTCGTCGCAGTCGTCGATGCATACGACAATCCAAACGTCACTTCGGATCTCTCGATGTATCGGTCGAACTTCGGCCTCGGAGCCGGCAGCTTCACCAAGTACAACCAGACGGGCCAGACCAGCAACTATCCGCGAGGCGATCAGGGCTGGGGCGCCGAGATCGATCTCGACGTTCAGATGGTCGCTGCGGCCTGCCCGAAGTGCACCATCTATCTGATCGAAGCGAACAGCAATAGCTCGAGCGACCTGTACGCGGCCGAGAAAGAGGCCGTGACGCTCGGCGCCAAGGTCGTGACCAACAGTTGGGGCGGCGGCGGAGGCGGCGGCTCGGGCAACGCCTTCAACAGCCCGGGCATCGTCTATCTCGCGAGCTCCGGCGACAGCGGCAACGGCATGCAGGATCCGGCCGACTACCAGACCGTCGTCTCCGTCGGCGGAACGATCATGCAGAAGAGCGGCTCGACCTACACCGAGACCGTGTGGCACGGCAGCGGCGGCGGGTGCTCCGTCGTCAGCAAACCCGCGTGGCAGCACGACCCGGGGTGCAGCAAGCGCACCGGCAACGACGTCTCCGCGGTTGCGTGGAACGTCGCGATCTACGACAGCTACGGCTACAGCGGCTGGGGCACCATCGGCGGAACCAGCGTCTCGTCGCCGCTCCTGGCCGGCGTCTTCGGGCTGGCGGGCAACGCCGCTAAGCATCAGAGCGGCAAGCCGTTCTGGACGCTCAAGAAAAAGAAGCTCAAGAAGAGCCTCCACGCGATCACGATGGGCAACAACGGCACCTGCGGCGGCAGCTACCTCTGCACCGCCGGAACGGGCCAGTTCGGGACCTATTCGGGACCGGCGGGCTGGGGGACGCCCAACGGCATCGGCGCCTTCTAGACGAGGCCCGAGCCCGTACGGAGGGCGGCGCGCGAGCGCCGCCTTTTTCGTCGAATCTGGCGCACAGGTGGCGTCGGCGGGCGGACCTAACTCTGAAAATCCCAGACCACAGGAAATTGATAGAGGAGCATCTAGTGAACGGAACCATGAAACTCATGGCGCCGCTCGTTGCAGCGCTCGCGATCGCGGCGTGTAACGGCGGCGCCCCCACGGCGTTGCCGAACGGAGCGAATTCGGCGCCGTCCGAGACCCATCGGATTCCACAGTGGCAAGCGACCAACTCCGCGGTCGCCGCCTGTCCCGGCGATCGCTGGCACGGGAAGTTCCAGTGCGACGCGCTCACGCTCGTCGGCGCGGGCATTCGGCCCGACGTCTCCGGCCTCGGGCCGGCCGACTTCCAAGCGCGTTACCATCTGCCGTCCTCTACGAAGGGCAGCGGTCAGATCGTCGCGATCGTCGACGCGTACGATAACCCCAACGTGGCGTCCGACCTCGCCGTTTACCGGTCGAACTACGGCCTACCGACGGCCAACTTCACGAAGTACAACCAGACCGGTCAAACCAGCAACTATCCTCAGGGCAATACCAACTGGGGCACCGAGATCGACCTCGACGTGGACATGGTTTCGGCCAGCTGCCCCAACTGCACGATCGATCTCATCGAAGCCAACTCCAACAGCTCGAGCGATCTGTACGCCGCCGAGAAAGAAGCCGTAACGCTGGGCGCCAAAGTCATCAGCAACAGCTGGGGCGGCGGCGGCGGCGGCGGGTCGGGCAACGCGTTCAACACGGCGGGCATCGTCTATCTCGCGAGCTCCGGCGACGGCGGCTACGGCGAGCAGGATCCCGCCGACTATCAAAACGTCCTGTCCATCGGCGGCACCGTGCTGCAGAAGAGCGGCTCGGGTTACACCGAGATGGTGTGGCGCGATAGCGGCGGCGGCTGCTCCGTCGTGAGCAAGCCCTCGTGGCAGCACGACCCGAGCTGCAGCAAGCGCACCGGCAACGACATCTCCGCCGTCGCGTTCGGCGTCGCGGAGTACGACACGTACGGACAGCACGGCTGGATCGAAGAGGGCGGCACGAGCGTCTCGTCGCCGCTGCTCGCGGGCGTGTACGGCCTGGCCGCCAACTATGCGAAGCACACCAGCGGCAAGCCCATCTGGACGTTGAAGAAAAAGAAGCTCAAGAAGGACTTCAACATCATCACCAACGGTACCAACGGATGCCCGGGCAGCATCACCGGCAGCTATCTCTGCACCGCCGGAACGAATCAGTTCGGACAATACTCCGGACCCGCCGGCTGGGGAACGCCCCACGGAATCGGCGCCTTCTAGCCTCCTTCTCCGAACGAAAAAGGCGGCGCGATTCGCGCCGCCTTTTTCGCGTTAAAGCTACCGACTGCCCGCTTGGCTTCCCGGCTGGGCGGGGAAAGTCGCAGCCGGCAGAGGTGGCCTCGGCGCCCGGACCTAAGTGTTTCGCCTTCCCAGACCACTAACCATAACAGAGGAGCATCTTAGTGAACGGAACCATCAAACTTGTGGTGCCGCTCGTTGCTACGCTGGCGATTGCCGCGTGTAACGGCGGAGCCGCAGGCATCCCCGGCACGTCCGGCGCGACGACGTTGCAGTCGCATCGCGTTACGGACTGGCAGGCCAAGGGCTACGCTCCCGCCTGCCCGCAGGTCGTCGGCAAACCCACGTGTCTGGCGATCCTTCAATCGAATAGCGGCGTCAGCCCGGCAGTCGCCGGCTGGGGCCCGACCGATTTCCAGACCCGCTACAATCTGCCTTCGAGCACCAAGGGTTCGGGTCAGATCGTTGCGATCGTCGACGCATACGACAATCCCAACGTCGCGAACGACCTCGCGCAGTATCGGTCGAACTTCGGCCTCGGCACGGCCAACTTCACGAAATACAACCAGAACGGCCAAACCAGCGGTTTCCCATCGGGAAATACGGGTTGGGGCGTCGAGATCGACCTCGACGTCGAGATGGTTTCGGCCGTCTGCCCGAAGTGCACGATCTACCTCGTTGAAGCGAACGGCGCCGACACCGCCGATCTCGAAGCGGCGGAAGTGACCGCCGTCAATCTGGGCGCGCACATCGTCAGCAACAGCTGGATCTGCTACGGATCCGATGCCTGCGTCGACTCGTCGAAGTTCGACACGGCCGGCGTCCTGTATCTCGCGTCGTCCGGCGATGGCGGCTACGACCAGAACGGAGCTCCGGAAGCGCTGGCCAGCGTCGTCTCGGTCGGCGGCACCGTGCTCTCCAAGAGCGGCTCGAACTATAACGAGTCCGCGTGGAACGGGGCCGGCGGCGGCTGCTCGAACAACGGCAGCGGCGTCGGCGTGACGAAGCCGTCGTGGCAGCACGATGCGAGCTGCACGTATCGCACCGACTCCGACGTTTCGGCGGTGTCGCTCGGCGTCGCCGAGTACGATACGTACGGCTACGGCGGCTGGTTCACGGTCGGCGGCACCAGCGTCGCGTCGCCGATGATGGGCGGCGTCTACGCGCTGGCCGGCAACGCCAGCAGCCAGAACGCCGCGCAGAAGATCTGGAAGCTCAAGAAGAAGGCTCGCAAGAAGGAGCTTCACGACATCACGAGCGGCAGCGACGGCTCGTGTGGCGGCAGCTACCTCTGCACGGGCGTCAAGGGTTACGATGGCCCGACCGGCTGGGGAAGCCCCAACGGCATCAAGGCTTTCTAAGCCCAGACTCCGGATCGGTAACGAAGGCGGCGCTCGCAGCGCCGCCTTCTTCCACGTGATGCCGCTCGTTGCCGCGCTCGCGCTTTCGGCCTGTTCGTCGCCCGGCACACCGCTGCCGGCAGCGAACGTTCTCCCGCCGCTCGAGGGAAGCGGTGCGGGTAAGATTACGCACGTCGTTTGGATCGTTCAAGAGAATCGCAGCTTCGACGACCTCTTCAACGGCTATCCCGGCGCCGACACGGTATCGAGCGGCAAAGACTCGTACGGCCAGACGATCGAGCTGCAGCCCATCTCCCTGGCGACGACGTACGAAATCGATCACTCCGCCTTTGCGATGTTCGAGGCTTGTGACGGCCGAGGCAACCTTCCCGGCACCAAGTGCCGCATGGACGGCTTCAACCTCGAGCGCCGCTACAACGGACCCGACGACGGACAGTACGCTCGCGTGCCGCGCCGAGAGTCGAAGCCCTATTGGGCCATGGCGCACGAATGGGTGCTGGCCGACAAGACGTTTGCGTCGCAGCTCGACGAGAGCTTCGTCGCGCATCAGTACATCATCGCCGCGCAGGCCCAATCGAGCGTTGACGTCCCCTTTTACTATTGGGGCTGCGGCGGCGGCAAAACCGACCAGGTCGAGATACTCAAACGCAACCGTATGTACGGCGGCGTGCAGCGGCCGTGCTTCGACTATCAGACGCTCGGCGACGAGCTCGATGCGGCCGGCCTGCCGTGGCGCTTCTACACGAGCAAATACAAGAAGCCGTTTAGCGGCCTGTGGTCCGGATATCAGGCGATACGCCACGTCTTTTACGGGCCCGACTGGAAAAAGGACATCGTCACGCCGCAGACCCGTTTCCTCACCGACGTCGCCGCGGGACAGCTCGCCAGCTTTACGTGGATCACGCCGCCTTGCGCCGACTCCGATCATCCCGCGTGCGGGGGCGGACTGGGACCGTCGTGGGTGACGTCGGTCGTCAACGCCGTCGGCGAGAGTAAGTTCTGGAAGAACACCGTCGTCTTCGTGCAGTGGGACGATTGGGGCGGCCTGTACGATCACGTGCCGCCGCCGCACGAGGGGTACGACGGACTCGGCTTCCGCGTGCCGCTCATCGTGATCTCGCCGTACGCGAAAGAGAACTACGTTTCACACGTACAGTACGAAACCGCGAGCGTGCTCCGCTTTGCCGAAGATCTGTTCGCGCTGCCTCAACTTTCCGACGCGGACGCACGCGCGACGTCTCCCGCCGGCGACTGCTTCAATTTCCTCCAAAAGCCGCGGAAGTTCGTGCCGATCGAGGCACCGCAGAGGTCGAAGTTCTTCCTCGCTCAACCGGCCGACCCGCGGATTCCGGACGAGCAATAGCAATAACGAGAAATGAACGAACGGTCCCCTTGGGCGTACCCCACCCGCCGGCCGAGCTTCCTGCTCGCCTGCTTCCCTCGCGCGGCTCTTGAATTGCGGGGTAATCCTCCTTGACTGCGGAACCTAGCAGCTTCCCGAAATCCACGAACAGGAGCACTTGTGAACGGATCTTTGAAGCTCGCGGCGCCGCTGCTTTTGGCGGTCGCGTTCGCGGCATGTAACGCGGGCGGCACCCAAACCGTGCCGGGAACGGCCGGTCAATCGGCGGCCTCCAACGGCTCGATCCCGCAATGGAAATCCACCGGATCGGCGCACCGCGCCTGTCCCGACGCGCGTCCCGGTTGGGAAGAGTGCGACCTCTTGATTCAAAAGACCAAGGTCTCCCCGGCGGTGTCCGGCTGGGGCGTGCCCGACATTCAGACGGCATACAACCTGCCGTCCTCGACCAAAGGTCAGGGCGTGATCGTCGCAGTCGTCGACGCGTTCGACAACCCGAACGTCGCATCCGACTTGGCGGTCTATCGCTCGTTCTTCGGACTGCCGGCTGCGAACTTCCACAAATACAATCAAAACGGTAAAGAGGGCAAATACCCGAAGGGCGATCCGGGCTGGGGCGGCGAGATCGACCTCGACGTCCAGATGGTGTCGGCGGCGTGTCCGAACTGCACGATCTACTTGATTGAGGCGAAGACCAATAGCTCGAAGAACCTCTATCAAGCCGAGAAGACGGCCGTTGCGCTTGGTGCGACGATCGTCACGAACAGCTGGGGCGGCGGCGGCGGCAACCCGTCGCGCGACGCGTTCGACACGCCCGGGATCGTCTATCTCGCGAGCGCGGGCGACAGCGGTTACGGCATGCAGGATCCGGCCGACTTCCCGACCGTGGTCTCGGTGGGCGGAACGCTCCTTTCGAAGAACAGCTCGACGTACAGCGAGCGCACGTGGCCCGACACCGGCGCCGGCTGCTCCGTCGTGGCGAAACCGGCCTGGCAGCACGACCCCGATTGCTCGATGCGCACCGGAAACGACGTCTCGGCGGTGGCGTTCGGCGTCGCGATTTACGACACGTTCCCGTCCGGCGGGTGGGGCACCGTCGGCGGCACGAGCGTTTCGTCGCCGTTGATCGCCGGCGTCTACGGTCTTGCGAACAACTCCGCGAAACAATACGGCGGCAGAAACTTCTGGAAGCTCAGCAAGAAGCAGCTCGCCAAATCGCTGCACGCAATCACGACGGGCGGAGTAACGCACTGCCCTCCCAGCCTCACCAGCAGCTATATCTGCGTTGCTGGAACGGGCCAGTTCGGGCAATACTCCGGTCCTAGCGGTTGGGGAACCCCCAACGGCATCGGCGCGTTCTAGCGACTGACGACCTATCGGGGGCGACGATGCTCGCCCCCGATGGAAACCTCCGGAAAGAGCACACGTGATTCGATTCTCGATCGGACGGCGGCTGGCGGCGGGTGGCGCGCTCGTCGCGCTTGCCTCGTGCTCGGCCGGCGGAAGTACGGGCGGCGTGCTCGCCGGTGCTCCGCACTCGGTGCGCCGCGCAACCGCAAGCCCGATCCAGCACGTCGTCTTCGTCATCCAAGAGAACCGCTCGTTCAACAACTTGTTCATGGGCTATCCCGGAGCGACGACGCAGAACTACGGTTACGATCAGGACGGCAACAAGATCATGCTGCACTCGCAGAGTCTCGCCACCGCGTGGGACATCTCGCACACGTCGTACGCGTTCTTCACCGCCTGCCACGGAACGGGCCGCATTCCCGGAACGCACTGTAAGCTGGACGGATGGAACTCGGAGCAAGCCGGGCTGGGCCATCCGCCGAACTTCGCCTACGCGTACGTCCCCGAGAAGCAGATCCAGCCCTATTGGAAGTTGGCACGGCAATACGTGCTGGCCGACGAGGCGTTCCCGTCGAACCTCGACGGCAGCTTCGTGGCGCACCAATACGCGGTGGCGGCGTTCTCGAGCCGCGCGGTTGACGTTCCTTCGGCGTCGTGGGGATGCGAAGGGCTGAAAAGCGACACCATCGGCACGCTGACGAAGAAACGCGCGTACGGACCGAGAATTTCACCCTGCTTCGAGAATCCGACGATCGGGATCGACGCCGACGCGGCCGGGTTGAGCTGGCGCTTCTACGCGGGGAGCGTGGACGACAGCGACGGCATCTGGTCGTCCTACCAGGCCGACAAGGCGGTCTTCAAAGGCCCCGATTGGGACGACGACGTCATCAGCCCGCCGGCGCAGTTTTTGAGCGACGTCGCGGCCGGGCAGCTCGCCGACATCACGTGGGTCGCGCCCACGCTCGCCACCTCGGATCACGCCGGGCTCGACGCCGGCGGCGGTCCGGCGTGGATAGCGAGCATCGTCGATGCCATCGGCGAGAGCCCGTTCTGGGACTCGACCGCGATCTTCATCATGTGGGACGATTGGGGAGGATGGTTCGACCCGGTGCAGCCCGTCTACGCCGATTACGACGGCCTGGGCCTTCGCGTGCCGCTGATCGTCGTCTCTCCGTATTCGCCGAAAGGTTCCGTGACGCACGTACAATACGAAACGTCGAGCGTGCTGCGCTACATCGAGGACAACTTTGGCCTGCCGCAGCTCGCGGCCAGCGACAAGCGCGCCAACGATCCCGCCGCGGATCCCGCCGTTTTCGATTACGCGAAGCCGCCGCGGCCGTTCAAGAAGATCGGCGGCGGCAAGCCCGCCGAATACTGGATACGCTTCGAGCGGGAGTCTCGAAAACGCGCCGATCCGCCGCGCATCATCGGTGACGACTAAGCGCGCCCTCGCGCTCGCGGCCGCGCTCGCGAGCGCCGGATGTTCGGCGACCCCGGGGGCCGGCTTTACGGCGCGGCCGCAGGCGCCGGCGAAGCGCGCGACCGCGAGCCCGATCCAGCACGTCGTCTTCATCGTTCAAGAGAATCGTTCGTTCAACAACCTGTTCATGAACTTCCCGAACGCGACGACGGCGACGTACGGCTACGACACCGGCGGAAACAAGATCGAGCTGCAGCCGTTCGACCTGAAGACTCAGTGGGACATCGACCACTCGTCGAACGCCTTCTTTGCGGCGTGCGACGGAACGGGCAGCCTGCCCGGGACCGGCTGCAAGATGGACGGTTGGAACAACGAGAAAGCGACCATCCACCACCCCGACAATCCCGCGTACGGTTACGTGCCGCGGAGCGAGGTCAAGCCGTATTGGGAGATGGCGAAGCAGTACGTTCTGGCCGACGAAACGTTCGCATCGAACCTCGATGCCAGCTTCGTGGCGCACCAATACGTCGTCGCGGCAAACGCGAGCCACGCCGTGAACGGGCCGGCGGGGCCGTGGGGCTGCGAAGGCGGGAAGCCCGACAGGATCCAAACGCTAACGGCACAGCGCTCGCTCGGGAGACGCATCGAGGCCTGCTTCGACAATCCCACGATCGGCGAGGCCGCCGACACGGCCGGACTGACGTGGCGCTCGTACGCCGGCGGCATTTACGACGACGGAGGCATCTGGTCGTCCTACCAGGCCGACCGCAAGATCTACGATGGACCCGATTGGAGCGCCGACGTCATCAACCCGCCGGCCCAGTTCTTGCAGGACATCCAAAGCGGCACGCTCGCGAACGTCACGTGGATAACGCCGACGTACGAGACTTCCGATCACGGCGGCATGAACGCGGACGGAGGGCCGGCCTGGGTCGCCAGCGTCGTGAACGCCATCGGCAAGAGCAAGTTCTGGAAGACCACCGCGATCTTCATCATTTGGGACGACTGGGGCGGCTGGTTCGATCCCGTGCCTCCGGTCTACGAAGACTACGACGGCCTCGGCTTCCGCATTCCGCTGCTGATCGTCTCGCCGTACGCCCGCAAAGGCTCGGTGACGCACGTCCAATACGAAACGTCGAGCGTCCTGCGATACGTCGAAGACAACTTCGGCCTTCCGCAGCTCTCGAAAAGCGACGCCCGCTCGAACGACCCCGCCGCCGATCCCGCCGCCTTCGATTACGGCCAACCGCCGCGCAAGTTCAAGAAGATCGCCGGCGCCAAGCCCTCGGAGTATTGGCTGCGCGTCGAGCGCGCGACGCGCTCGCGCGCGCTGCCCTCGACGGTCGCCGGTGACGATTAGGCATGCCGCGCCGCTCGTCGCGGCGCTCGCCCTGCACGCGTGTTCCGCACGCCCCATGCCGCCGGCCGCGCCGCACGGGCCGCCGCAGCGCACCCCGATCCGGCACGTCGTCTTCGTCGTCCAGGAGAACCGCTCGTTCGATAATTTGTTCGCCGGTTATCCGGGCGCGGAAACGGCCGACCACGGGTACGATAGGGCCGGCCGCGAGATCCGTCTCCAGCCGATCCGACTGGACACGGTATGGGACATCGATCACTCCTCGACGGCGTTCTTCGCCGCGTGCGACGGGCGGGGATCGCTTCCCGGCACGGACTGCACGATGGACGGCTGGAACGACGAGCGAGTCTGGCAAGGAGCGCCGCCCAACGCACCCTACGCGTACGTTCCGCACGACGAGATTGCGCCGTATTGGGACATTGCGAGGAACTACGTGTTGTCCGACCGGACGTTCGCGTCGAACCTCGACGGCAGCTTCACCTCGCATCAGTACGTCGTCGCCGCGTACTCGGCGCGAGCCGTGGACTATCCGTCGGCGAACTCGTGGGGCTGCGCGGGCGGTCCGCTCGACACGATTCCCACGCTGCGGTCGAACCGAACGTACGGAGCAGCCATTCGAGTCTGCTTCGACTTCCCGACGCTGGCCGAGGAGCTCGACGCTGCCGGTCTCACCTGGCGATTCTACGCCGGATTTCCCAACGGCGACGGCGGGCTGTGGTCGTCGTATCAGGCCGACCGAAAGATCTTCGACGGCCCGGACTGGTCCGCCGACGTCGTCAGTCCGCCGTCGCGGTTCCTCACCGACGTCGCAAAGGGGCAGTTGGCCAACGTCACCTGGGTGACGCCCACGTTCGAGACCTCGGATCACGCCGGCGGATTCTCGGGCCTCGGCGGTCCCCGGTGGATCGCCTCGGTCGTCGACGCGATCGGCGAAAGCAAGTTCTGGCCGTCGACCGCCGTCTTCGTGCTGTGGGACGATTGGGGCGGCTGGTTCGATCCCGTACCGCCGGTCTTCAAGGATTACGACGGCTTCGGCTTCCGCGTGCCGCTGCTGATGGTCTCGCCGTACGCGAAGCGCGGCTACGTGACGCACGTGCAGTACGAGACCGCGAGCGTGCTGCGCTACATTGAAGACAACTTCGGACTCCAGCCGCTGTCGGCGGCGGACTCGCGCGCGGCAAGCCCCGCCGGTGACGCGTTCGACTACTTGCAGAAGCCGCGCGCGTTTCACAAAATCGCGGGTGACGCGCCGGCGAGATATTGGATGCGACAAGAAGGCGCGTCGAAGATACGCGGGGTTCCGAAGTCCGTGATCGGCGACGATTGAGCGATAAGACGAGGGGCCCGGCGATTGCCGGGCCCCTTGCACTCCGAACTAGCGGCTAGTTCTAGTTGGTGATGATACCGATCGGCGGCGCGTAGAGGCAGCCGTACGTCGGCGAGCACGCCGTGAGGTTGCCCTCGTACTTCACCTTACCGTGGCTCTTCTTGACTTTCTTCTTCTCGCTGATGGTCAGGGTCGACGGATTGCCGGGGTCCGGAGCCCATGCGCTGTGGAGCTTCTTGAAAGCTTTGCCCTTAAGCGTCGTGATCGGGAGGGTCCAGGTCCAATCGGTGCCGCAGCACGGACTGCCGCAGCTGCCGTTGGTGCTGATGCACCACTCTTGCGTGAACGGCGTCTTCTTGGTGACCGTCACGCACTCATAGTACGTGGAGTAGTTGCACGAGTCGTGGGTGATCGTCTTCGGAACGATCTGCGGCTGACCCTGATGACGTCCCATCGACGACGCCGTCTGGGAACCGCCCGGAATGGCCTGCGAGCCGCCGCTACACGCCGAGAGCCCGATGCTCGCAGCGAGTACGCTGGCAGTAAAGAGAAGGGTAAAACGCACGTTTGAACTCCTTCATAGCTACGTTATTTTATTTTCAGCTGTGCCACCGATATCGCATCCGCCGGCCGGTAGACCAGCATGGCGGCTAGTAGGGTACGGCCCGGTGACCGCCGTGCAGGGGTGTGCGCTACTGGGCCGGGTTTCCCTGCCAGACGAGAACGCCGGTCGCTTTTTCAGATCGTGGGGCTGAAGCCGGCCGACTCCACGTCTTCGCTCGCGCTCAGCCCCCGGTTGAAGCTGTACGCGTACGTCAGCTTGGTGGGGCTGTACTTGTAGACGTCCACTTGCCCGAACTGATTGTCGCCGAGCGCCAATTCGTCGCCTTTGGCGTTGAGGTTACCATAGAAGGACGTACCTTCCAGGCTGAAGGGGCCGTGCACGACGCGGCAGACCGGGTTACAGCCGCGATAAACCCATAGCGCCGGCGTCTCGAAGTCCACCGAGATCAGGTGGCCCTGTTTGTCGATGATGAGGCCGCCGTAGTAGGCGTTCTTCCAGCCCTTCGCGGCTTTGCCGGCGCCCTTGCACCCCTTGAAATAGGTGAGCGTCGCGTGGCTGAACGACCCGTCGTCCTCGGACGACATCCAGCAGTCGCCGTTGCGTGCCAGCGCCACGCCGCCCCCATAGCCGGTGATGTGCGGGCTGCGAAGCTGACGCGTGCAGCCTTTCGCCAGGGTGCAGACGGCGATGTTGCCGACTTTCTTGCTGCCGCTCTCCTGGATATTGGCCACGACGATCGCGCCGCCGGCGCCGTCGGAGCTGGCCGCGTCGCTGGCCTGGCCGTAGGAATCGACGACGCTCCCCAGCAGCTTTCCGCAGAGGCCGGGACCCTTGCGCACCGAGACCTCGTCGGGGTAGGCGGTCGGCAAGAGCAGATTTCCCTTGCCGTCCACGCTGAAGCCGTTCACGTACGCCGAGTAGACTTTGCAGACCGGCCCGCGATTATGGGTGTTGGGGTTGTGGTAGGCGAGGACGTCCGAGCCGTAAACCTCGCTGGCATAGAGCCCGTACTTGGGCTTCGCGACCATCGGCGCCGCATCGTCGGTCATCGGCGCCGGCGGCAGCAGCCGCGCGCCGGCGGGCTGCATCCACTGCGGGACGGCCGACGCGGGCGCGTCGGCGGTGGTCGAAGGCGCGAGGGCGGCGGAGTTGCCGGCCGAGCACCCGGCGAGAAATGCGAAGCTAAGCGCTAGGGATAGCGCCGACGTCGTGGGCCGCATGAGATCAGTCTCCTTAGCATGTTGTAATACCTGATATAGAGGACCTACCTGCCCATGCGCGCTTGGCCGCCCGAATCCCTGCCTGCGGCCTACTTGAAGCTGACCGTGGCTCCCACGGGCGCGGCAAGCCCAACGATCTTTTTGGTCGGGCTTCCTCCGGCCGGATACGGCCACAGATCCGCGCTGCCGCGACGCGCCGCGCAGGGCTGGCCGGAGTCGCCGCCGGCGATGACGCCCCTGCCGATCCAGACCTGCGCGACGTCGCAAGAACCGCCCAGCGGAATCTTGCCGACGACCTTGGCCGTCTCTCCCGAGACCGTCGCCTTATAGAGACACGAGCGGCTCGCGCCGCCGCATTTCTGGTCGCCGAGGATCAGGGTCGAACCGTCCCAGACCACGGCCCCGGGCGCGCCGATCTTCGCTCCGCTCACGGTGACGCGGGAGAGGGCACTGCCGCCCTTGCGCAGCGCCGTCAGCACGTACGAACCGGCGGCCGTCGAACCGCTCACGTAGAGGTCGCCCTTCGCGTCGTACGCCGCGAAGTAACAGTACCGCTGCGTGTGGTTCGAGTATGGCCGGGGGGTGCCGCGCGCGCCTTTGAAGACGATCACGCCGCCGCCGCCGCTCAGATCGAAGATGTTGGTCACGGCCAGATTGCCGGTCGTCGGGTCGATCGCGCAGCTTGCCGGATAGCCCGTCGGGTCGCTCAGATCGCCGATTCGGCTCGTTCCGCCGTGCGCGTACTCGAAGATCTCGAGCGAGATGGTGTTCGCGATCCACACGTTGCCCCGCGCGTCGGTGCACATGCCTTCCGGCCGCGTGAAGCCCGTCAGCGTTCCGGCCGGCTCGAGCGACGGAAAATCGTAGACGTGCACCTCGAACGTGCCGGCGTCGGAAACGTAGAGCAGGGCGTCGTGCTGGGCGGCGTCCGCGGGCATCCGCGACGGCTGCGCGGCCGGCAACGCGCCGCCGCACGCCGCCAGGACGGCAGCCGCGACGACGACCGCCGCGACTCGAATCACCCCTCGGCGATGCTGGTGACGGCCGTCACCAGCGAATCCTTTCCCTTCGTCGCAGTTCGGAACGCCAAGCGCGCGTAGTCGATCACCTCGGGAAGCCGGCGCGCATAGCCGCTGAGGAAACGCCACGAGAACAGCGACTTCGGGGAGAGATACCCCGCCTCGTAGAGCAACAGGAGGTTCGTCACGACGAAGTGGCGCATCGCGCTGCCCCGTCGGATGTGCACGCGCCAGCGTTTCGAGATGTCGACGTTCGTGAAGACGTCGTTGCGCAGCGAGCCGGAGAGCACGGCGGCGTTCACCGTCACCACGCTGTCGTACGCCGCCGGCATTCGGTCGCTCCGCTCGATGGTGCCCCGTCCGAAATCCGCGGTCCAATACTCTCGCACGGGCTTGTCGATCGGAAAGACCCAGCGGGTCTTGCGGATGAGGGGACGGAGCAGCCGCGTCGCCTTGAAGAATTTGTTGAAGTACGTGCTGAAATCGTCGAACGAGACTTCTTTGGCCGCCTCGGAGCGATAGTTCTTCTCGAGCCGCTCGCTCTCTGCCGCCGCGCGCCGCTCGGCGTATGCGGCGATGTCGTCAACGACGTTATCGCTCAACTCGAATCCCGACTCCGTCGACCAGCGGCTGCCGACCGGCATCACCGTCAAACTGGTTTTCGGCGCGCGCGCGGCGTTCGCTTCGAAGTACGCGCGCATCTCCGGGGCCGAGACGAGGAACCGGTTCTCGTCGATCACCTCGCGGTGCAGGTGACAGATTCCGCTGGCGAACGGCACGGCGTGGCGCGGGTTGAGCTGCTGAGCCGCCGCGACGAACGCCTCCATGTAGGTCCGGGCGTCCACCGGCAGCCGGTCGGACGGATCCTCGAACGTGTAGCGCGTGGGATACGACCACGCGGGCGAGTGGCTGCGCAGCATGAAGTCGACCGTGGGATACTTCGCGCGAAAGGCTCGCCACGTTGACGGCAGCGGCTTGGCGTCGTTGAGGTCGACCAGCACGGTTCCGTCGGCCTCGACCACGGCGACGCTGTCGTCTTGAAACGTCACCTGATAGCTCGTCAGCCAAAAGTCGTCGGCGAGCTTCATCCGCTCGCCGTGATTGAGCTCGACGACGCGCTCGAACCCGATCTCCTCGAGCTGCTGCCGCAAGCCGGAGATCGGGAACTTGGCGACGATCGCGGTCGTATTCTTCCCGAACTTGCGCAGCGTCTTGGGATCGAAGTGATCGAAGTGCCAGTGAGTCACGTAGACGTAGTCGGCCTCGAAGATGTCGGGCCCGAACTCGGGCGGCGGCGCGTGCCACCACGACGACCAGTAGGTCGGCTCGTTCAGCCAAGGATCGATGACCAGCCGTTTGCCGCGCGCCTTGACCTCCAAGCACGCGTGGCTGACGATACGAAACTCCATAGCGCTTGCTCTTAGATTACTCCGAGTCGACCGGTTCGTACGACGGCTTTTCGTGCAGGAAGAAGTCGCGCGAGTACTTCGACGGAACCACGACGAACGGCCGCGCCGGCTGCCCGAAGTCGAAGCTATCGGAGATGCTGGCCGCGCGCTTATCCGTGGTTCCGAGGCTGCCGAGCCCGTAGAGGTTCTCGACGAACTTCAAGATGCTGCCGAACTCGTAGGGTGTATGCGAGATGTAACCGGGTTGGCTCGAGACGCCCATGCGCGCGTACGGCGACACGATCAGCATCGGCACGCGGAACCCCAGGCCGCCCCAATGGTCGAAGAGCGGCGGCGGCTCGTGGTCGTAGAAACCGCCCCAGTCGTCCCACACGACGATCACCGCGCTCGTGTTCCAATAGTCGCTCTGCCCGACCGCGTTGACGATGCTGGCGACCCACGACGGTCCCGTGTCGTGGTTGCTCGGGTGGTCGGAATCGTTGTTGTCGGGCACGATCCAGGAGACGGCCGGCAGCGTGCCTCCGTCGACGTCGGTAAAGAACTGCGCGGTCTTGGCGATGTTCGTCTTCCACTCGGGCCCGTTACGAACGGCGTCGATCGCGTCGAATGCATTCCAGAGCGCGCCCGTGCCGTTCGGCTCGGGCGGCGAGTAATATTTCCACGAGACGCCCTTCGCGTCGAGCAGATCGCGGAGCGTCGCGTACGACATGCAGGGGAGCGGACCCCGGTGGTATTGGTCTTGCACTTTCGTGCCGTTCCAGAAGGCGAGGGTCGTCTTCGTTCCCGGCGGCGCGTCGCACCCCCACGGTTGATGCGATGGAAAGTCGATCAGGCTCTTGGTCTTCGCCTTGTTGATGATCGTGGCGCCCGCGATCAGGTCTTGATGTGCGGTGAAGCTGCCGCTGCCCTGAGTCTGGAACGTGTGGTCGGCCAGCACCCACTGTTCGGCGATGTCCCAGTACGGCTGGATCTGGGCGGGATCCACGTATTGGTAGACGTGCGTACCGGCCTTGCCCTTACACACCTTTCCTTGGCCTTCGAGGCCGAATCCATCCATCAACCCGTTGTCGTAATCCAAGACGACGTTCTTATACGAGTGCCCCCAGTCGCAGGGCTCGATGAGATCCACCTTCGCGAGCGGCACGTACTCGTCGCCGCTCGGGCACCCGCCGGAGCCCCGATGCTTGTGGGCCGTCACCGGCGCCGATGGCGGCTCCATGCATCCGCCGGCCGTCCCGTCCGCGCCGGGAAACGTCGAGAAGAAGTTGTCGAAGCTGCGGTTCTCCTGAATCACGATGACCACGTGTTGAAGATAGCCGGAGCCGGTGCCGTGCTTGGCCTGCGCGAACGCGAGCGGTAAGCCACCGCTCGTTATGGTGCCGCCGCAAGCCGCCAGGCCCAGGGCGGCCGCGAGAGCCGCGGTGAAACCGCAAAAAGCGACGCGCATCTGCAGACTCCTGAAAAGTGCTGTCAATGGAAAACCTTCGGTTCCTTTCATAAAAGAACCGGGGAACCTGCCGTATACGCGCTAGATGGGGCGCTGGCGGATGGCGATGGCACCCGTCGTCGTCGCGAGCCGGATGCGGGCGCTGCCCGAGCCGATCGTGCCGGACGCTCGCGCGCCGACGAGGTTCTCGCGCGTTTGCGTCACGCCCGGCAGGTTGCTCGCAAACGCACCCACGGTGCTGGACGCTTCGACGGCTGCGCTGCTCTCCGGAGAGATCCATAGCGAGATCGCGCCCGTCGTCGCGCGTAGATCGATCGAACGATCGCCGGCCACCTTGCCGAGATCCGCGGTGATCTCTCCCGCCTGCGTCTCGACGCGGATGTTGCCGCGCACTCCGCCGATCTTGACCGCGCCCGCCACGTTGCCGATCTGCAACGACGCATCGTCCGGAACGTGCACGCGGTAACGCACGCCGCCGTTCTGCGTGCGGCCGCTATAGTTCGTGACGATCGACACTCCGGACGAATCGCGGTGCACGTCGATCGTGACGTCGCGCAGGGATTCTGCGTCGTGACCGTACTTCGTGGCGACGACGTCAACGTCGGACCGGTGCCACGCGTCAACTTGCACGACACCCGCGACGTTGTCCACGCGCACGGCCGGCGACGCGCCGGCCGCAACCGTCCGGTGCACGGTCTCGTGAACGCCGCCGAAGGAGGAGGCGCACGCCGGCAGCAGCAGCGCCAGCGCCGCACACGCGACGCGCCGGACCCGAGCGGTCGTCAACGGCGTCATGCGTAGCCTTCTCCGCGCCTTCCGCGGCCTTTCCCTCTACGAGACGTGCAGCACTGCGGCGCCGCGAAGCTCGTCGGCCTTGAGCATCGCAAGCGCGCGATTCGCGTCGCTCAGCTCCATGCCGACGGTAAAACTGCGGATCGGAATCTCGCCGGCGATCGCCAGGAACTCCTCGCCGTCCGCGCGCGTGTTGGCCGTGACGCTGCGGATCTCGCGCTCGTAAAACAGGTCGCGCTCGTAGTCCAGCGGCGGAATCTGCGTCAGGTAGATTCCGGCGATCGCGAGGATTCCGCCCCGGTCGAGTGCTTGCATCGCGGGGGGCACCAGCTCGCCCGCGGGAGCGAAGAGGATCGCGGCGTCGAGCGGCGCCGGCGGGCGCTCCGAGGCCTCGCCGATCCAATCGGCGCCCAGCTCGCGTGCCAGGTCGCGATGGACGCCCCCGCGGCTCATCACGAACACCCGGCAGTTCCAGTGCTTGAGCACCTGAAGCGCGAGGTGCGCCGAGCCGCCGAAGCCGTAGAGACCGACCGTCGCACCCGGCACCACGCCCGCGCGCTTGATCGCACGATATCCGATGATGCCGGCGCAGAGCAGCGGGGCGGCCCGTTCGTCGTCTATGCTCGCGGGAAGCCGATACGCGAAGTCTTCGCGGACCGTCGCATACTCGGCGTATCCTCCGTCGTGGTCCCAGCCCGTGAATCGGGCGTTGGGACAGAGATTCTCACGGCCCCTCCGGCAGTACGGGCACGTGCCGCACGTCTCGCGCAGCCAGGCGATCCCGACGCGGTCGCCGGGCGCGAAGCGCCGCGCGCCGAGGCCAAGCTCCTCGACGACGCCGACGATTTCGTGCCCGGGCACGAGGTCGCGGTGCTTGGCTGGCAGGTCGCCCTCGGCGACGTGCAGGTCGGTGCGGCAGACGCCGCAGACGACCACGCGCACCAAGATCTCGCCGGTCGCCGGGACGGGCCGCGGCTTCTCGTGCAGGCGGAGCGGCGCGCTTTCGATCGGCGCGGGGGACGGGAGAACGACGGCGCGCAATGGCTACCGTCGAACGCCCGGCGTTCGGGCTCCCACCCGACCATTGTACGCCGCCGCGCCAGGGGTAAAGAGTAAATGATGAGCTTTCCCATTCAGATCACTCACCACGGGCTCGACCCGTCCGAGAGCCTCGACACGCTCATTCGCGACGAAGCGTCCAAGCTCGAGAAGTTCTTCGACGGGATCGTGAGCTGTCGCGTCCTCGTCGAGCGGCCGGACGGTCATCACCAATCCGGCGCGCCGTATCACCTCAAAGTGAATCTCGTCGTGCCGGGAGCCGACCTTGCGATCGTCGGCGAGCCGAGCGTGGACCGCGCGACGTTGGTGCGCGAGGCGTTCCGCCGCGCGCGCCGGCGGCTTCAAGAGTACGCTCGGCGGCGAGCCGCCACGCACTTGCGGCCCGGCATTCGATAGCGCGGCGCACGCTCGCGACCGGAATCGTTCTACCAAACTAGAATCGGCACGGGGTGGCCGATGTCACCCCCCTCGACGTCGAGCGTTTTGCGCTGCTGCTCGGGCTGTCGCTTTTCTTCGGCTTTGCGTTCGAAGAGTTCTATCTCGGCGAGATGCCGCGCCGGCCCGGCGGCGTGCGCACGTTTCCGCTGCTGGCGCTGGCGGGAGCCAGCCTCTATCTCGCCGAGCCCCACTACGGCCTAGCCTTCGTCGCGGGGGTCGCGGTCGTCGGCTCGTGGATCTATGCGTACGTCCGCCGCCAGAGCAAGGGCGACGGCAACACGATCGAGAGCGCGTTCGTCGTCCCGGCCTGCAACCTGTTGGCATTTGCGCTCGGTCCGCTCGCGCTGACGCAGCCGCTCTGGCTCTGCGTCGCCGTCGCCGTCGTCGCGGTGCTGTTGCTCGGCGGCCGGCGAACGCTGCACGATTGGGCGGCGCGCGTCTCCACGCAAGAGGTGATGACCGCCGGCCAGTTCCTGATCCTCGTCGGGGTCGTCTTGCCGCTGCTCGCGGGCCGTCCGCCGATTCCGTACACGAACGTCACGCCCTTCGGCGTGTGGCTCGCGGTGGTCGCGGTTTCGACGATCTCGTACGCCAGCTATCTGCTGCAACGGTTCGTGTTCCCGGGCGGCGGGACGCTGATCGCTTCGATCTTGGGCGGACTCTACTCTTCGACGGCCACGACCGTCGTGCTCGCGCGCCGCGCGCGCGACGAAGGCATGTCGGCCGAGCTCGAGACCGGCATCGTCGCCGCGACGGCGATGATGTACGTGCGCGTGCTCGTCGTCTGCTCGCTGTTCAACCTCTCGCTGGGACGCATCCTCGTGCTGCCGCTGTTGGGGCTCGCGGCGGCCGGCGCGCTGATGGCGGTGCTGCGCGCGCGGTTCGCGACGCCGTCGAAGGCGACGGCGCAGCTCCCCAATCCGCTGCAGCTCTCCACCGCGATCGTGTTCGCGGTGCTCTTCGTCGCCGTCTCGACGCTGGCCACCTACGCGCAGCGCGAGCTCGGCTCGGCCGGCGTCTTCGCTCTGGCCGGGATCGTGGGCGTCACCGACATCGATCCGTTCGTGCTGAGCCTCGCGCAGGGAGGCGCCGTGGGCATCGGATTGACGACCGCGGCGAGCGCGATCGTCATCGCGACGTCCTCGAACAACCTCTTGAAGGCGATCTACGCGCTGGCGTTCTCGCGCACGGCGACCGCGCTGATTCCCGCCGCCATGCTCAGCGGACTGGCGCTCGCGGGAGCCGCGATCGCGTTGTTCGTCATTCGCTAAGCGGCGCCGTGCCTCACCGAGGCGCTAAGAACAGATGCTCCAGCTTCTGGCTGCAGTTGCTGGGACCGGCGAGGCAGGGCAGCTCGAAGCGCGCCGTCGCGTGCTGCTGCATCGGCAGGTCGTAGACGTCGAGCGCGCCCGTGCCGGCATCGAGGGCGTAGAAGCTCGCGCGGTACGGATCGGCCACTAGCGCGCCGACGATCGTGCTCGCGTGGGCGTTGGGAAACCGGCCGACGTTGGGATCGAAGGGCTGCGGAAACTGCGCGGTCACGTCGACCGGCGGCGACGGCGGGGAACCCGGACGCGGGGAGTGCAGCTGGCCGAAGTACTGGCCCAGCAGCAGCGAGCGCGCGTTGGGCGCCGCCGGCGGCCACTGGCTGGCGTCCACGAAATCCGCCTGCGCCAGACTCAGCCCCAGCGAACTGGGCGGCCGCGCGTAGGGGAAGCTCGTCTTCCACAGCCGCGACCGCGTTGACGAGCTGGCGAACACGTAGAGCGCGGCGTTGACGTCGAAGCGCGCCTGCACCAGCGTGGTGAACCCGGCCGTCTTCGATCCCGGCGCTCCGAAGGCCAGCGTGAGCGCCGCGACGCTGGACTTGGTGATCGGCGCGCGCAGCTCGGAGATTTCGGCTCCGAGGTTGTTGAGCAGCCAGAGGTTGAGGTTGGGATCGTACTCCATATCCACCAGATCCGCGCCCGAGAGTCCGATCTCGGTGATGGCCGGCGTGAGCGTGAGGACAAGCTTCGCGTTCGACGCCGCAAACGACCGAATCGGCGGGCGGAAGAAACGAATCTTCTGGGGGCTGGCCAGCGCGACGTTGCCGAACGCGTCCACCGCGATCTGCGGCGCGACGGCCAGGCCCGGCCACTCCGGCAGCACGCGCACCGGTTTGGAGCTTGCCGCGAGCGGCAACGCGTATTCGTACAGCGTGCCGTTGTGGTCCACGTAAAGCCGGCTCGCGGCCGGCGTGCTGGTCGGCAGCGGCGGCTGCGAGATCCCGAGGGGCGCGGGGCCGCCGGCGCCCCCGCAGCCCGCGACCGCCGTCGCGATGCCCGCGACGGCCATGATCGTGACGAAAATCGTCGAGGCCTTCATTTGTCGAGGCTCGCGAAAACCGGACCGCTCGAGCTGCCGCTGCGCGGATCGAACAGAAAGAGCGATAGCCGCGTGGCGGCGTGGAACGGCAGTACGTTGTGTTTGTCGAACCCGTCAATCTGCGAGAGCGTTAGGCAATTGGGCGGCGGCGGCGGCTTCGGGCAGGACGTCGTCGCGGCATAGCCGCCAATGTCCGAAATGCTCTTCCCCAGCGGCACCGTCTCAACGTTGCCGAACGACGCGCTCCCCAGCTGTTTGAGGTTTGAGTAGCTCGATGCGCGAAAACGGCCGAAGCCGGCGTGCGGCACCGACGGCGACGCCTCATAGAGCGACAGCTGCGCCCCGTCGCCCGACGGCTCGGGGAACGCCAGCACTTTGTAGTCGGGGTAGGCGCCCACCAGCGCCAGCGTGTAGCGTCCGCCGGCCGAGAGCGACGGCGTCGTAAACGGCCCCACCGCGTAGCCGAGCGTGTCGAGCGCGCGCAGCGAGTGCGTCCCCGCGCTCGTCGCGCTGAACTGCGTCACCGTGCCGTAGGCGAACGTCGAGGCCACGGTCGCGCCGTCAACCTGCAGATACGCCTGCCCGATGTCGGTCGGCACGCCGTTGACCAGCGTTTCGAGAAACGGAGCACCCTCGGCGAAGCGCACCCGCACCGACGCGCCCTCCGGCGGGACCGCGGAGGACGACGACGAGCTCGACCCGCCGCAGGCCGCGAGCGCGAGCAGCGATCCGGCGACCGTGCCGCCCAGTCGCATGAGCTTCATGACGATAGATTCCGCCGTTAGAATGGGTTTACGCGCGCCGCGTTGCTGCGGCGCGCGTAAACGGTTGCGTCGTTGACTATTGGAGGCAGGCAGACTGGCTGCCGCTTCCGTCGAGAGCATTGACGACCGCCGTCTCCAGTGACGAAGATAGCGGCGCGTACTCCAATTTCCCAACGATTTTGTTTGCAGCCGGAGACATCAGGAACTTGATGAGTGCGATCTTATCGGACACGTGCACTCCATTGTTTTGCCCGTAAAACATGAGATACGTGGGACCAACGATCGGATATGACTTCTTCGGGGGCTTGTCATAGTTTGACGGATCGATGTAAAGCTGACACCACGGAGTGCTCGAGCCGAGCGGGTTGCCGTCGCTGCCACCGCCGTAGGTAACGTTTGCCGCAGTAAGCTTCTTCAGCGCGTTCGCCACGGCGGTCTTGTTAGTCGGATCGACGAAGATGGCTTTCTTGCCCTTCATGCCGTTTTGCAATAAGGCTTGGCCGACGTGCGGATTGGCGGAAGCGGCCCACGCGCCTTCGAGGTAACCGGTGCCAAATGGAGTCGCCTGGATACCCGCGAGAACACCTGGATTTCCGCTCTCGCCGATGAAGCTCGGATTCGGGAAACTCGACGAGCCGGGTCCCGGCCACGTCTGATTAATCCCATAGATCCACGCTGCGGTGCGGCTCGGTCCCTGATAGGGAGCCTTGTTGTACGGTTTCTTGAACGTAACGTTACACTGCGCGTTAAGCGCCGTCGTGTATAAGAACGTCGTACCGCTCTTGTCGGATCGGAAATAGAACGTAATCGGCTCCGACGTTCCACCGGTCACCGACGTTCCGTTGTCCTTCGTTATGGCCGGGTCGTTCCAATCGCTGACGGTCCCATTTGCGATCGCGCAATAGGTCCAGGTGGAGAGCTTGATCTTGGCGACATTCGCCTTGAAATCTTGGGGCCGGAACCCGTAGACTATGGGTCCGCCGAAAACCGGAAACTCGAACGGCTGCCCCCAGGTTACCGAACCGGTGAGGCGCCCGTTCGCGTACGTCGTGCCGGTCGCGCAGCACTCGGTGGATGAAATCGCCTGGTCGCTGCCGGCGAAATCGGGCGGATCTTGACGGCCGCCGAGCCCGGTCGGCGTGGCGCCGAGCGGCGCGCATGCAGTGGTTGTCGTCCCATTGTTCGATTCGAATGCCGCGCGGCCGAAACCGCTGCCGGTCAGACAGTAGTAGATCGTTCCTTGAGTCGGCGCCGCGTAGAAGAGCGACCCCTGTCCTGGCGGCGCTTGTGGCGAGTTATAGGTACCCGTGGGCTGATTTCCCAGGTTGTACGCATAAGCGGCGAACGTCGAGCCGCCGGCGTGCAGGTCTTGCGGGCCGTTGTCGGCTCCGCGCATGTGTCTATGGTGGGACGACGCGGCCGGCGCGCTGGGCACCGTCGGCGCGACTCCCGATCCGCCCGCATTTCCGTTGCAGGCGCTGAGTATCAGCGCCGGAACGGCTGCCAGGGCCAGGGTAGCGAGGGCGTTTTTCATGTAGGCTTTCCTCTTGCAGTGAGCTGGTAGTGCATCAACGGGGACGAGCCGGCCGGGCCTTGGCTCGACCGGAATCTGAAGTAATGACGAGCGCGATCGGCGCGTCGAGCCCGGTCGCCGAGCCGGCGATCCGCGAGCTCGCCTTCACGGTGCCGTGCCCGTTGGACGCGTACGCCGCGATCGCGCTATTGAAGTCGTCGGCGACGAACAACGTTGTGCCGTAAAGCGTCATCGCCGGGAAGAACGGCGCCAGCGGGTTGCGCGACGAGTCGCACTGCGGGTTGGCCGTGTAGATGCCGTCGAGCGTGAGCACGCGCAGCGGCGCAACGTCGGTGATGCCGCCGGTCGCACCGGCCGCGAAGACGTTCGTGCGGCCTTGGCACGACGTGGAGCTGCCGCTGCCGTGCAGCTCGCTGTTGGCCACGAAGATCTCGCCGCTGGCGTCGAGCGCGACGTTGGTCGTAACGCCCGGCGTCAGCTCGGTGGTCGTATCCCACGGAATCGTACGCGCCGTCGCCGCCGACGGGTTGCCAACGTCCGCAGCGCTTGCGACGAAGAGCCCGTAGCTCGGTCCGAGCGACGTGTGCAGCGCGCCGTTGACGTAGAAGTTGCCCGCGGCATCGAGCGCGAGACCGGTCGGACCGGCATAACGAATCGTGGGTGAGGCGAAGTTCCAGCCGTGGAGCGGCGCCGCCGCGCCGGCGCTGCCCGCGGCGTAGGTCAGCGCCGCGTCGCTGCCGCCGTTGCCGTCCACCGCGGTCGCGCCATACGTCACGAGGTCGCCGGACGGATCGAACGTGACGAAGAGCGGGAAGAGCGACGTCTTGGTTGACTTGTCGGCCGTCAGCACCGCCGTAGGCTGGGTGTTGCCGCTGGCGTCGGGAGCGTAGATCGCAATCTCGTTGCCGGAGTCGGGCGTGCCGCTCGAGGGCGAGAACCCGAACTCGCTATCGAAGGAGCCCACGTACAGGTTGCCGGCGGCGTCGACGGCGATGCTGCGCGCGTAGAGCTTCGCGCTGAGGTTGAGCGTGCGTTTCGGCGCGGCGTTGCCCGTCGCTTTGCCGTCGTACTCGGTGACCGTCGCACCCAGCCCGTCGTTCGCGCCGAGGTTGAGGGCGTAGATCGTGCCGACCGGCGGCGGCGGCTGCTTGCCGTGCAGCTTGAAGCCCGCGTGCGCGCCGATGCTCGGCCCGTCCACCGTGGCCTGCAGCGTGACCGACGACGCCCGTGGATCGCCGTCGTAGCTCAGCGTCAGCTTCGACGGCGGTTTGACGATGGTCAGCGTCGAGCCCGAGTGTGACCCCGCGTGCAGATCGAACGCACGCTCGCCGTCGCCCTGAATCGTGAGCACGATCGGAATCGAATAGTCGCTCGGGCCGACGATCTGCGCGCCGCTGGCGTCGAAGGCGTCGAGCGTGACCGCGGCTTTTACCGGATCGCCGCGTTTACCGCCGCCGGGCACGACGGAAACCTCGAGCGTGGCGATCACGCCGTCGAGCGTGAGCGAGAGCGTGTTGCTGATCGGCACGTTCCCGCCGCCGCCCGCGATCTTCGCCTGCACGGTTCCGAGCGAGAGCACGGCGCCGGTGGCGTTCGTCGCGTCGTACGTGGTCACGGCGAATACGTCGCGTCCCGGCGAGCCCTGCGCGGTCGCCGTGCAGACGATCGAGTCGCCCTGGCTCTTACAGCCGTGCGCGCGCGCCGTCGTATTCATCACGGTGGCGTTGACGCCGCTGACGCCTTGGCCGTCGACCGACGTCAGTTCGATCGCCAGCGACTGCGTGTTGACCGACACGTAATCCGGATTCACGCGGCTGCGATTGGCGCGCGGAACCGTCGCGACCACCTTGACGTCGACGAGCTTCGTCGGCGGCTGCCCCGGACCGCCGGGAGAGTTCACGACGGAGCCGTTGGGGAGATTGCTCCCGCCACCGCAGCCAGCGACGAGCGCGGCGGCCAGCACGGCCGCAAACCAAGAGCGGTACGTCACGGATACGCTCCGTTGAGGATGTCGGAGGTCGTCACGTCGGCCTGGCCGTCCGGCCCTTTGATCACCGGCAGCTGCGACAGATTCTTCGGATACGACGACTCGTACGCCGGATAGTCCGCGCCGGCCGCGTAAATCTGATAGCTGCCCTTGGGACAGATGGTCGGCGTCTTCTGGCCCGATTGCGTCAGCGGACCTACGTCGTCGGGCAGCTCTACTGCTTGCGTGCCGCCGCCGTGCGTCACCACCGTGTAGAAGCTGTCGGTCTCGTGCGACTGCACGCAGATGCCCGTGCCGCTGCCGCCGATCGCGCGCACCACGACCAGCGCTTCGGTTGCGCCCGCCGGCACGACGACCGCGATGCGCCCGCCGCCCTTACCGTCGGCTTTGAACGCCGGCGTCGCAAACGGCGGCAATCCGCCCAGCTTCGTCAGCTGCGCGCCCGCGGCCAAGATGCCGGGCGGCGGCGTGGGCGACGCGTCGGGGCCGGGGCTGGGCGTCGGATTCTGCGGCGTGTCGTAGGCCGGCGGTACGGCGGCGTAGAGGTGGTAGGCGCCCACGACCGGTGCGACCGCGAAGTCGGTGAAGCCGAGCGAGTAGCCCAGCCATCCGAGGTTGCGCACCGACGGATCGCCGGCCGGAAACGCCGGCGGTCCGCCGTACCAGCGCTCTTCGTTGTCGCCGTAGACCGGCAGGTTGTAGGCCTGATAGAGCGGCGAGAAGCCGTTGCCCGGTCCCGAGTCGGAGTTGCACGGACACAAGCCGTAGCCGAACGCGCCGCTGGTCGAACTCTTGGGCCCGCGCGGCGGCCCGGTCCACTGCTGCTGGTTGAGCGTGGACCACGTGATGTGATTGGTGCCGAGATCGGAACCGGCCGACTGCACCTGGTTGCCGGTCTGCGTCGAGATGAGCACGTTGAAGCTCGACGGGCCGATGAGCATCGGCACGTTGTAGAGCGTGCCCGACAGCCCGTCGTTCTGCCGCAGCGTCTCGACGGCGTTGACTCCGTAGGCGACGCTTTGCCCGTTGTTGGACGCGATGGTCGCGACGCCGACGGCGAACTGCAGCTTGCTCGTCGCCCCGGGATCGTACGACGTCACGGGCGGTTCCGATGCGCCGCCGTTGCCGCAGCCGGCCAACAGCACGATAAGAAGGGGCAAAGCGCAGTGCCAACCGACGCGCGAAGTGGGGAGCTTTTTCATAGCGTCACCTGATAGTAGAAGCGGAACGAGATCGGCGGCATGTTGGGATAGGTGAGATACGGCGAGGACGAGTGCGCCGAGACGTCGGGCGGCGCGTAGGGCGCGGTCGAATACGTGCACGGCGCCGTGCCGTTGGTCAAACCCGTGGTGACCGGCGCGCCGTAACATCCGTTGACCACCGGAACGTTATAGGTCTCGTTGAACAAGTTGACGACCGAGAGGCCGAAGACCGATTGCGCCAACCCGCGGCTCGGCGGCTTATACTCGATCGTGACGTTGGCGTCTACCCGCGGCGTCGTGAGCAGCCCGCCGGCCAGTCCCGGCTCGCGCACGCCGCGCGTCGCGGCGATGTTGGGCTTGGTGCACGTGCCCGGATCCATCGGGTCGATGTAGCCCGGGGTCTGCGAGTAGATCAGCGAGAGGCTGGTGCTGGGAACGATGACCGGAATGCCGTTGCAGTAGACCGCCGTGTAGTACCCGCCGCCGTAGGGATAGCCGGAGTTGGCGTAGATCACCGGGTTGATGCGCCAGCCCTTGTTGTTTTTCCAGTTGAACGCGGCGTTGAGCTGAAACGGCGAGAGATCGGGCGAGCGATAGACCACGCCCAGCGCGAGCGCCGCCGGTTGCAAAAACGCGCCGGGCGGCTCGTTGCCGAACTGGCTGATGTAGGTCGCGCCGATCTGCATCGAGACCCCCAGCGGCAGCTCCTTGGTGTAGAGCGCCTCGACGCCGGTCGCTTTTTGAATGCCCTGGTTGGAGTACTGAACGTCGCCGTAGACCGGCGAGCCGGTTTGGTAGTTGAATCCCAGGATCTGCGCGGTCTGCTCGATCACGTTGTAGCCGCGCCGGTAGAACGGCGTGATCTTCATCGCGTCGCCGTCGCGAAACTCGTGCGCCCACGACACGTCAATGTTGGTGAACGTCGCGCCGACCAGCGGCGCCTCGAGCGTGGAGCTGCCGAAGCGGTAATCGCGCGTCAGCCAGTAGAGCTGATCGGCGTAGCTGGCGCACAACCGGTTGGCCAGCGGCCCGCAGTACTGCGCCGCCTTGCCGGTCGAGTTGTCGTAGGACGGAATGCCGGCAAACGGCGCGTAGGGTGCGCGGCTCACGTCGGCGCCCAGCAGGCTGGGCAGCGGCATCGAGAGCGTGTGGCCGAAGCCCAGCCGAAGCGTGTCGCGCGGATCGGGCGCGAAGGACGCGTCGAAGTGCGGCTCGTACAGCCGCTGGTGTTCCGCGGCCGGAATGGACGCCGGCGCGCCGGACTGGGTCGGAATCTGAAAGTTGTAGCCGTCGAGCCGCACGCCGGCCTCGGCCTTCCAGCGGTCCGACATCTCCAGCGTGTCTTGCAGGTAGAGGCCGTACTGCTGCTGCGCGACGGTCGCGACGTCTTCCTCGAACGGGTAGCGAACGCCGCCGGGGAAGTAGGAGCTCAAATACCCGCAGCCCGTGTGGACGCGCAGCTGCGCGCAAAAGCCCGGCGAGAAAAAGTCTTGCTCGAGCCCGGCCTGCGCCGCCGGGTTGTTGTTGGGCAAGAGCCCCGTGTAGGTGTAGGGCAGCGGCAGCGGCTGGTTCGGGTGCGTGATCGCGTAGGTCACGACGAACGCCGGCGTGGTAAACGCCGTGTACGACGTGAAGTCGTAGCGATTGCCGTACGGCACCACCCAGTCGTAGATCGAGCCGTACTTGAGCAGATTTTTCGAACCGATCTGCGTCGTGCCGTCGAGCTGGCCGGCGGTGCGCGTGCCGCCGTAGGGCTCGGCGAAGATGCCCTGTGCCGGCATGTCTTGCGACTGGCCCACGAACGTGCGCCAGAACCGCGCCGTGAGCAGCGACGACGCGCCTAAGGTCGTCGCGTACTCCAGCTTGTAGGCCAGGAACGGACTGCTGCGCGAGTCGGCCTGCGAGACGAAGGCGTAGGTGTTGGGCTGACCCGGGAAGAGCGGCAGCAGCGAGTCGCACGAGTACTGCTGCTGCGGCGAGTTCACCGGACCGTTGGGACCGATCACCGGATAGGGCGCGCACCTGCCGGCCGTCGTACCGCCCGAGATGTACGGCAGGAACTGAAAGCCGCCGTAATCCAGCGTCTGTTTGATCGTCTGGCTTTGAATAAAGAACTGCAGCTTCTGCGAGTTGTTCTTGCCGAAGCGCCAGATCAGGTTGTCGAGGAAGTCGTTGGACGACAGGAACTGCGGCGAGTAGTAGACCAGGTTGGGGTCGATCGTGCTGCCGAGCGTCGCGGCGTTGGTGCCTAGCGTGCCCAGCGTGTTGGCCGCGGTGCCGGGAATGCCGTATTGGAACGCCTGGCGGATGCCGACGAACCCGGCGTAGTTGGAAAGCTTCTGGTTGGGCGTCGCCCAGCCCCACTCCAGCCCCAGCTGATGCAGGTAGGGGAACATCTGCGCCTCGACGTCGGCGTGCAGGTAGGTGGGAAACGTCCCGTTTTTGGCGGTGAACAGCACCAGGCCCGTGCCGGTGTCGCCGTGGGTTGCGTCGCCCGCGCCGGGAATCAGCTGCACGCTGCCCACGCCGTTGAGCAAGTTGAAGTTGGCGACGTTCTGCAGCGTGTTCTGCAGGTTGGCCGACGGCGTGGTGTAGTCGATGCCCTCGAACTCGTACGCCGCCTCGAACGCAAACCCGCCCCGGATCGAGACCGTGCCGGTCTTGTCGATCGTCACGCTGGGAATGCTTCGCAGCAGGTCGTTCTCGTTGGCGTTGAAGGCCTTGCCGGTAACCGTGAGGATCTGCGCGCCGGTCACCGTGTAGGTGTCGATGGTCATGCCCCGCTGGAACGCGCTGCCCGAGGATCGCGAGTGAATCGAGGCGATGGTCTTCAGCGACTTGGAGAGCACCGCGTTGACCGTCTGCTGCGATCCGTTGAGCACCACCACGATCACGGAGTACGGCTGGTAGGCGCTCGACGTGAACGAGATCGCGTAGTTGTCGGGCAGCATGCTCAAGAACCGGTACGCGCCCTTGGCGTCGGTGGTCGTGCGATAGGTCGCGCTGGGCGACTTCGCGACTACCGTCACCCCCGCAACGGCCGCGTGCGTCCGGTCGTCCGTGACGGTTCCCGACACGATGCCGGCCGTCTCGGCCAGCGCCGGCGCGGCAGGAGCGATCGCCCAATAGAAAACGCCGAGGAATGCGACGCGCTTCCCTAACCGGACTAGGCCCTTGATCAAACTTTGACCCCCAGCAGCAACTCAAAGAGGCGGCGGACGCGCCGACTTCTTCCAGCTCGATGCTAGGATATGGCGTGCGAGCGCTGCATCCCGGATTCGCGTCCGTCGTTAAGGTTTACGCAATGGAATTTTATGCGCCCATAATGTGCTGCAACGGATTTTAAGATTCGCCTTCTTTCCGGGGATCGGCGATCTGCCAGCGCGAGCGCAAACCCAGACGTCCGAGGATCGAGCTGACGTGACGTTCGACGGTGTGCTCGCTGATCTGCAGCGCGACCGCCACCTCGCGGTTGCGGGCGCCGCGGCGTATCAGGTTCGCGACCTGCTGCTCGCGGCCGGTGAGAACCGGGCCGCCGTGGCGGCCGCGCTGACGTCGCGGTGCGGCCGGCTCCTGCGCGACGAGGAGCAGCATCGCGTCGTTCGTCCAACGGCGCAGCCCCATGGCGTTGAAAGCGCGAGCGGCGTCTCCCGCGCTGTCGATCCATCCGGTGCGCTCGCCGGAACGCAACAGCAGATGGGCTCGGGCGAGGAGGCGATGCGCCTTGACGTACGGGCGGTCCGGCGCCAGGACGGCGCCGAGCGCGTCGCAGCTCAGGCGCGCCTCTTCGAGGTCGCCGTAACGCGCGGCCAGCGCGTACAGATCGGTCGCGTTCGCCGCGCCGCCGGCGAGCAAGAGCGCGCGGCGCAACGCCGGAGCCACCGACGCGTCGGGCGTGCCGGCGCGGACGCCGATCAACGCGGCCACCGTCGCCGCAATCGCGGATTGCGGGTCCTGCGAGCGCAGCGCGACGTCGAGGATCTCGGGCGACGTCCACGTCCGCAGCGCCGAGTCGTCGCCCAGCTCGACGGCCAGTTGCGCCCCGCTGGGCGCGAAGAGCGCGCGCTCTTCGGCCGAGCGCGCTAGGTCCCGGCCGCTCTCGACGAACTCGCCGGCGCGTTCGAGATCGCCCGCGTCCAAGGCGAGGCGCGCGGCGACGGCCACGCAGCGCAGATGCCAGCGCGGCAAGCGGTGCGGCCGCGCCAGCGCGACGGCTTCGTCGATCGCCGCGCGCGCGTCCTTTACGTCGCCGAAGAGCAGCGCGTGGTGGGCGAGCCGTTCGCAAGCGCCGGCGGCGTAATGAAAACGCCGCTCCGCGAGCGCGCGGTCGCGACCGGAACGCAGCAGCGCGTAGGTGCCGCGCGCGTCGCCGGACCACGCGAGCACGGCCGCGGCGCAGAGATCGTCCTCGACGGCAGGCTCGTACCCGAGCGCGGCTCGATACGTCGCCACCGCCGCGGCGCTGCGGCACGCGAGCAAATCCGGCGCGAGGATGCGCGCGAGACCGCGGTCGTCGCCCGCGAGCGCGTACGCGCCGGAAGTCGCGGCTTCGTCGAGCCTGCATTGCACGACGAGCTCTTCGAGCTGCTCGCGCGCGGAAATCATCAATCGCTTATGCTAGCAAGCGATTCTTAAGCCCGGATTATCCCCCTTCGACTCCGGCGCTGCGCGCCTCCGCTCAGGACTACGCTCCGCTCCGCCAAAAAGAATTTGAAATTCGGCGCGGCGCGCCTCCGCTCAGGACTACGCTTCGCTCCGGCAAAAGGAATTTGAAATTCGGTGCGTGCGCCAGCGCGATCGGCGAGTTATTCGGCTCGCGTTAGTGGAGAATTCGGAAGATCGTGCCGTAGTAGGTCGAGCTTCCGCCCCACGACGTCGTTCCGTAGAGCGCGCCGTCGAAGTTCACGAGGCCGCCCTGCGGGTTCGCACCGTCGGGATCGCCGTTGAAGCGATAGACGACGTGCTCTTGTCCGAACGCGTTCACTTTGAAGATCGAGCCGCAAGCATAGCCGCCGTTGGGCCGCGGCGAGACGCAATACTGCGATCGGCCCGCCCTGTTGCCGCCGCCGAGCGTGGTTCCGTAGAGCTCGCCTTTGACGTCGATCAGTCCGGCCGTCGGATTCGCGCCGTCCTCGCCCTTGCCGAAGCTGTGCAGCACGAGATACGATCCGCCGCCGGGCGCCATTTCGAAGATCGTCCCGCCCTTGAAGTACGCGCCGCCGTGCAGCGTGGTGCCGAACAGCGCGCGGTTCGTGTAGAGCAGCGTGCCGGCCGGATTCTTGCCGTCGTGGAACGCGACGCCGAAGCTGTGCACGACGCGCTCGCTGCCGAACGGGTCGATCTTGAAGACGGAGCCGCCCGACGCGCTCTTACCCCCCGCGCGCGTCGTACCGTAAAAGTTGCCGCTGACCGCAATGAGGGCGCCGGTAGGATGGCCGCCGTCGCGCGGAGCGCCCGCGAAGTCGTGGAGAATCTGTTCTTGGCCCGACGGCGTCAGCGCGAAGACGATGCCGCGGTTGTGCGTTCCGCCGTTTTGCGTGGTGCCGTAGAGCACGCCGTGGTACGCCAACAGCCCGCCCTCCGGCTGCGCTCCGTCGTTGCCTTTGCCGAAGTCGTGCACGACGCGTTCGTCGCCCCCCCGGGTGATCGCAAACACCGTCCCCGCACCGTGCGTCCCTCCCGCCGACGTGGTGCCGTAGAGCACGTTTTGCAGCGCGATCAGATTCGCTTGCGGGTACGCGCCGTCGGGGTAGCCTCCGAACTGGTGCAGCACCCGCACTTTTCCGAACGCTTCGAGGGCGAAGACGGTCCCGTAACCCTTTCCGTACGACGACGTCGTGCCGTACAGCGCGCCCTTGTAGCCCAGCAGCGATCCATCGGGTTGTCCGCCGCCGGCGCGGCCTTTGAAGCTGTACAACTCGGCATAGCCCGCTGCCGCAGGCGACGCGTCCGCGGACGAACTCGCGGCCGCATTCTGCGGGCCGGCGGGGATCGCGGGGCCGATGGCGCTGCGAGTGCATCCCGCGACGGCCAAAACGCACACGAGGAGTGTAATAACGCGCACGACAGTTCCCTCCCGTGCGCGTTACTTCTGCGTGCGCCTGCCGTTCACCTGAAGGCGCAGGGGGCTTACGTCCCGTCGGGCGCGTAGCTCGAGCGCGAGTGCGGCGTCGGCGTCGACGTCGGGCGGCCGCGCGGCGCGGTCGCCTGCGGTCCGGGCGTGGCACCCTTCTCAACGACGATCACCGTGCGCATGCCGTCGCCGTAGTGATACGCGCAACCCACCAGGAACTTTCCCTCCTTCGCAAGCGTGACGGTCACCGATTTCCCGGGCTTGATCGGACCGCTCGCATAGCCGGCCTCGAGCCGGCCGTGCCCACGCGGCGGGACCGAGAGCTTCGGATCCTTCGGGAAATAGGCCGGCGGACCGAAGACGACTTTGATCACGTCGAGCGTGTGCGTGACGCTCTTGGACAGATTCTTGATCGTGAGCTTCGTGCCGGGCGGGAAGCCGAGTACTTGCGAGTAGGTTTTCTGCGTGAATCCGCCGACCGTCGCTTTCCAGTGGCTGTCGTGGACTTGGCCGAGACCCTCGCCGGGCAACTCCTCACCGATCGTGCCCTTCGGCATCGTCGCGTAGACGAGCAGATCCGAGTCAACGGGGGGCAGCATGACGGCGTTGCTCGCGGCGCCGGCGCCACCGTTGCCGAAGCGGCCTCCGCACGCGCCGATCGCGAGACCGGCGAGCGCCACGCCGATCGCAATTATCTTCCTAACCATGGGTCCTCCGAAAGTACGTCACCTTCGTCGGACTCTAGGCTTCCGGAGTAAAGAAAGTATGAACCCGGGCGCCGCCCCGGCTTCCTTTCTCTACGCGTTCAGGTCGCTACACGCTCAGGCGCAGCCGCAAGACCGTCTCGGTGCTCCGCGAGGTGTCCGGGTCCGTGGCGGTCACCCGAACGGTCACGGCCTGCTGGCCCATCATGGTCGTCAGCGAGACGCGGATCTTAAAGTTGCCCTTGGGGCCGGCGGTCGTCGTGCCGCTGAACTGGCCGGTCGAGGACGGCGAGGGACCCGCGGTGACGCGGATGGTTGCGTTAGGAAGCGTGCTGCCGGCAACGACGAACGACCGCCCGACGGGAGAGTCCGGAGGCGGCTCGCTGATCGTGAGGGTGATCGCCGGCGGATTCTCACGCGCCACCGTGAACGACCACGCGCGATCGAACTGCGCCCCGTCGGCACCGCGGCCGGCGACGCGCAGCGTATGCGACCCGAAGTCGAGCGGCGCCGGCGGCTTGTAGGAGAAGCCGGTCGACGAAACGCCGCTGCGATAGGTCACGTTCGCGCCGTCGAGCCAGACGCGCACGCTGCCCGCCGCGACGTTGCGCGTGAACTGGGCGCCGATGACCGCGAAGCGGTTGCGCGTGACGGCGCCGGGCGCCGGCTGCTGCGCGCGCAGCCGAACCTCGGGCGGCGGCCTCGGCGCCGGCGGCGGATAGGGCGGCGGCTGCGGAGGATACGGCTGCGGAGGCGGCGCCTGCGCGACGTTGATCGCGACCGCTCGAGTCGAAGAGTCGTAGCCCACCTGCGCGCCCAACGATTGCGCGACGAAACGAAGCGGAACGTACGTCGTAGCGCCTACGATGAAGGGCGCGACGTCGATCGTCTGGGACTGCCCGCCCACCGTCGCCTGCGTCGAGCCGATCTGCAGCGAGACCGTCGTGCTCCCCTTGGTCGCATTGATCGTGCCGCTCGAATACACCACCGTCGCTCCGAGCCGCTCGAAGATGCCGCGCAGCGGCACGAACACGCGCCCCGCGCGCTCGATCGGACCCGGATCGAGGGCGAGCGGGTGTCCGTTGACGCTCACGGTCACCTGCTGCGCGACCGCGGGGGGCGTCAGCGAAACGGCGAGTGCGGCGGCCAACGCGGCGGCGAGCAAACGGGACGACGGCACGATCATGGCTGACCCTCCTCTGGTGTTACAAGCTTAGCGAGCGGGCGCACCGGTTCCCGTCGGAGCATGTCGCTCGTCGAGCGCGTCGCGGTCGCCGTTTTCGGGAGCGGGAAAAGGCCTGCGAGACCTCAAACCAGGCGATGGTTCCCCCGCACTTTTCTTGCTATTTGGAGGTTCGCGTGTTTCGCTTGCGCATCAACCCGGGACTTCTCACTCTTGCGGCGGCGGCGGCGACCGCGCTCGCCGCATGCTCGGGCGGCCATTCGGTTCTGCCCGGCGTCGGCCCGCAACAGGTCAGCTCGCTGTTCGGCGCGGGAGGCCACGGCGGACGTTTCCAACGCCTCGCGAGCCAGCCGCCGGTCGGAATGGACATGGCTTTCCTCATGACCGACGGAACGGTGCTCGCGCAGAGCTACTCCGGCAACACCTGGTACGACTACAAGCCCGACAGCACGGGTAGTTACGCCAACGGAACCTGGACCCAAGTCGGCTCGCTGCAGGCGGGATATGCGCCCGACGCGATGGCCTCCGACCTTCTCGCCGACGGCCGCCTCGTCATCACCGGCGGCGAGTATAACAACCCCGGCAACTACGATCTGCAGCTCGTGAATTTGGGCGCGGTGTACGACCCCGTCAAGCAGACCTGGACGAAGCTCGGACATCCGCACAAGTGGAAGTGGATCGGCGACTCGCCGTCGACCGTGCTCCCCAACGGACTGCTCCTGCTGGGCGACAAGCTGCACAAGTGGGATGCGACGCTCGATCCAAAGACGCTGAAGTGGACGACCGTGCCGAACACCGGCAAGTCCGACTTCAACTCGGAGGAGGGCTGGACGCTGCTTCCCGACGGCACGATTCTCACCGCCGACGTGAAGAACGCGCCGAACTCCGAGATCTACAACCCGACCACGCACAAGTGGAAGAGCGCCGGATCGACGATCGTCAATCTGCGTTCGCCGTCCCCGTTCCATCAGTGCCTGCAGTACGGACCCAAGCCGAAGGACTGCTATCTGCCACCGGGCGAGATCGGCCCCTCGATCCTCCGGCCCGACGGCTCCGTCTTCTATGCCGGATCGGGATCGGGCCCCAGCGGTTACGGCACCGGCCACACCGCGGTCTACCACTACAGCGGCAGCAAAGCGGGCACGTGGGAGGCCGGTCCGGACTTTCCCGGCGGCGATAACGCCGGCGACTCGTGGGCGACGCTCGCGCCGAGCGGCGACGTCATCGTCATCGGCGTGAGCGGCGCGCTCTACGACTTCAACGGTTCGACCCTCACGCGAGTCGGCTCCGCGGCGGGCCCGCCGCTGCTCCTGCCCACGGGGCAGATCATGTACCTGGGATACAGCAACGTCGTGCTCTACACGCCGACCGGCTCGCCGAAGTCGAGCTGGGCGCCGACGATCTCGAACGCGCCGAGCAGCATCGCGGCGGGCCAGACGTACTCAATCTCCGGCACGCAGTTCAACGGCCTCTCGCAGGCGATGTCGTTCGGCGACGAATATCAGAACGCGACGAACTACCCGCTCGTGCGAATCACGAACAACGCAAACGGCGCCGTCTACTACGCGCGTACCCACGACCACAGTACGATGGGCGTCGCGACCGGCAACACGACGGTCTCGACGAACTTTGACGTCCCCGCCGCGATCAAATCGGGCGCAAGCAAGCTGGTCGTCGTCGCGAACGGAATCGCGTCGAATCCGGTCAACGTGACCGTCTCGGGGAGCAAAGGAAAGAGCAAGAGGCGCCGCTAGCCGCGGCGCCCGCTATGCGTCGGCCGTCCTACGGGGGAGGCGGCTGACCGCTGGTGATCGCGGTCGCGTAGAAGTTCTCGCCTTGCCAGTAGCCGTGGGCGACGATCTGTCGTCCCACGGCGACGCGGCCCGAGCTCTGATTGCTCAACGCGGCCGTGTCGTCGATCACCGATTGCTTGTTGGCCTGCTGCACCGTCACGAGATGTCCCTTGACCGAGACGATCGTCCCCGTGACGACCTCGTGCTTATATGCGATGCTCGGGCAGTTCCCGTTCGGATTCCACGTGTCTCCCTGCCAGCTTCCGCAGTAGGCGTCGTTATACGGCGCGGGTGGAGGCGGAGCTCCTTGCGCGCTTGCGACCGCGGCCGCGCAGAGCGCGCCGGCCGCGGCGGTAAGAATCGTAAAAAGAGCTTTCATAAGGTTCCTGTTCCCACGCACGCGCGGACTAACCGGGAGCGTGCGCACGCCTGGGCATGAAGAACGGAACGGCTGCCAGCTGCAGCAGCACGGAGAAGAAAACGAGCGCTACCACGGAGCGATCCAGCAGCAAACCCGCCGCGACGCTGCCGGCAAACCACGCCGCTCCGAAGACCAGATCGTAGAGCCCGAACGCCGTCGCGCGCCGCTCGCGCGCGATGACGCCGGCGACGAGCGCGAGCAGCGGCGCGCTCTGCACGGCGAGCCCCACGCCCCACAGCACGGCTCCCGCCTCCGCCACGATGCCCGTGCCGAGGAAGGCGAGCGGCGACGCCGCCGAGGTCAGCACGATCGCCGCGACGATCGTGCTGCTGCCGAAGCGATCGAAGAGCTTTCCCAGAATCGGTGCCGCGATGGCGCCGGCGGCCATCGCGACCGCGAACCAGATCGAAATCGCCGGGACGCTCGCGACGTGGTCGCGCGAGAACCGAAATGCGATCAGCGCGAAGTCAACGTATCCCGCGGCGACGAGCGCGCCGCCGATCGCGTACCGGCGAAACGCGGCCGGGTCGCGCAGAGCGGCGCCGTGTTCGGGCGCGCGCGACGGCAGGATGTCGCGGCCGGCGGCAGTTGCGACGGCCAACGCCGCGAGCGTCAGCAGCGCGGGCACGGCGAGGACGGCGAAGCCCGACGCGAAGCCGCCGCGGGCGATCGCGAACGCGACCAGCAGCGGGCCCACCGTCGCGCCGGTTTGATCGAGCGCCTCGTTGAGTCCGAAGACTCGTCCGCTGCCGAGCTTCGTTCCGGCCTGCGCGAGCATCGCCGACGTCACCGGCTTGCGAACGCCGCGCCCCGCGCGTTCGCCGATCATCAGCCCGGCCGCGACGGGCCAGCTGCCCGCGAGCGCAAGCGCGGGAACGCAGAGTACGTTGATCGCGTACCCGACCCAGGCCTCGAGCCAGTAGAGCCCGGTGCGATCCGCAACCGCGCCCGCCAGCGACCGAATCGCGTACCCGGCCAGCTCGCCGCCGCCGGCAATCGCCCCGATCGCGGCCCCGCTCGCGCCGAGGTGGCCGAGAAAGGCGCCCCCGACGCCGCGCGCACCTTCATAGGTGAGATCCGCGAACAAATTCACGATCCCCATGAGCACGACGAAGCGCAGCGCGCGCTTGGACTCCAGCGACGGCGTCAAACGATTACAAGCTCAAGTAGTGCCGCTGCACCCACGCGGCCCATGCGTTGGCCGGCGTGCCGTCGTAATCGGAGATGAGGACGCCGCACCCGCCCCACGTGTCCCACGTCCACGCTTCGTAGCCCACGCCGTGGGCGTCGGCCCACTTCATGAATGTGGGGATGTAGTTCGGATCGCAATCCGAGCCGTCGTAGGTCTCGCCCGTCTCGCCCCAGATCATCGGGGCCGACCTCGTAACGGGACGCATGCTCGAGTTGAAGCACGCCGTCGTGTCGCAGAGGTTCTTTCCATAAACGTGCGCCTCGGCGGCGAGCTGATGCAGCGGGTCGCGGGGGCGCTGCTCGAGCCACGTCGAGCCGCCGTATTTCGAGCCGCCGATCTTGCCGCACGCGTTCGCGTAATCTATGCACGGGATCGCGATGACGCCGGGGTAGCCGGCCTTTCGCATCAGATTCACCGCCTGCTGCATCGCCGCAGTTCGATAGAACGCGTTGCTCGGGCCGTAGGTCGCCTGATCGTCGCACCCCTTGTGCATGAAACACTTCCAGCCGACCGTAGTCTCGCCCCACGGGGCGAGGATCACGTTCGGATCGCTTTTGAACGTCGCCGCCATGCTCGACCACATCGCGGGCGAGTGATCCTCGTCCGGCGCCGCTGGCTGATACGTCGCCTGATATGCGCCCGGCGCCCCCCACATCAGCGAAACCTCCGCATACATCCCGTGACGGTGCAGCAGGTTCACGTAATCGACGACCGCGTTGATGTAGTTCGTCCCCGCGTATTGCTGCGCGATGCCGTTGACGTTCAGCCAGCAGTCTTCGTTCAGGGGCACGCGAACCCCGTTGACGTTCCACGACTGCATCGCTTGCACCGACGCGTCATCGCTGGGTCCGTCGAAGATGCCCCAGCCTTGAACGCATGCGTACTCGGTACCGGACCGGTTGACGCCGTGAAGGTGGACGACGCGGCCGTCGCCGTCCACGAGTCGGTTGCCGGCAACGCGGATGCCGTTCGGAACGCTCCCGGTTCGCTCGCGCGCGAGGCCGGTGCCGGGAAGCGGCGATCCGGTGCCCCGGTTGCCTGAGCACGCGGCGAGTGCGAACGCGACGACGAGCGCGGCTAAAATTCGTGCATGCATGGCGGCCGGTACCTCCGGATGCGGGCGATTTCGACCGGGCGGCGGCCGCGCCTTCGGGAAGCGACCGGGCACGCCGAGAATATCGAACGATGCCAGTGAAATACCGCTACGGCGAGATGACGTGGCCGGAGGTCAAAGCCGCCGCGGCGCGGCCGTGCGTCGCGGTCGTGCCGATCGCCACCCTCGAGGATCACGGGCCGCATCTGCCGATCGACACCGACCTTCTGCTCTGCGCGAGCGTCTGCGAACGAGCCGCCGCCCGCGCGGCTGGGCGCGCCGTGCTGGTGCCGCCGGTCAACCACGGCTACAGCCCGCATCACATGGATTTTCCGGGAGCGCTGACCATCGGCGCCCACACGTTCATCGACTACGTCCTCGACGTATGCACGAGCCTCGCGCATCACGGATTCCGCCGCATCCTCATCGTCAACGGCCACGGCAGCAACGCGCCGTTCACCGACGTCGTCGCGCGGTTGTGCGTGGTCGGAACCGGCGCGCTGACGGCGGCGGTGAACTATTGGGCCGCGCCCGGCGTGCGCGAAGCCGCCGAGTCGCTGCGCGAGTCCGACCCCGTCGGCGGGATGAATCATGCGTGCGAGTTCGAGACGTCGCTGTATCTCGCGCTGCGGCCGGACGTCGTCGACATGAGCAAGGCGGTCCGCGAGCTGTCGCACCGCCCGTCGAAGAACTACTGGACCGACCTGATCGCCGGTGACGGACCGCTCGCAATGATGGAGCACTGGAGCCAGCTGAGCGAAAGCGGCGTCATGGGCGACCCGACGAAGGCCACCGCGGAGAAGGGCCGGATCCTGCTCGAGGCCGCCGCGAACGGAATCGTCGAGCTCGTCGACGAGATGCTAGCCCGAGTGAGTCCGCCGCGAACCGATCGCCACTGAATATCAACAGTCCATCAAATTGTCGGTAACCCCCTGGCGGTGCCGCAGCGCGGTGCTAGACTTTCCCGTACGGACGCCTCAGAGTGATGTTCGTGCGCTCTTTTTGGATCGCCGCGTGCGCCGCGCTCGCGCTCGCATGGATCCCCGCTCCGGCGCCCGCTGCGGTCACCGGCAACTTCTCCTTCGTCGTTGCGAAGGCGCCCCACGCGTTGCCGCTGGACGCCTCGCTCGCCGATCCCGCCTGGGCCGCGGGCAAGGTGCCCAACGGCGCGGGACCCTGGGAGAACGTGACCACCCGTTCGCCGGCCACGCTCGGGACGACGGCCTATCTGCTGTACGACGACAAGAACCTGTATATCGGATTCAGGGCCGAACAGGCCGGCGTGCCGATCGTCGCGACCCAGACGACGAACGACGTGGGCTTCGGCGTCGACGACTTCGTCGGGATCGGTATCGTGACCGGGGGCGGCGGCAGTCAAGCCTATTATTTCGAAGCGACGCCGCGCGGCGCGCGCTACGAACAGGCCAACGAGAACGTGCGCTTTCGGCCGCGGTGGAGCGCGGCGGGCGCGACCGCGGGCGGCAACTGGAGCGCGATGCTGATCGTTCCGCTCGACGTGCTGCGCGTGCCGTCGGCGGGAAAACAGACCTGGCGTCTTCAGTTCGTGCGCGGCATCGCGGCGCGCGGCGAGCACCTCGCCTGGGCGTGGAACCCGATCATGGGCGACGCCCCGAGCGGCACGTGGCCGACGTTCACCAACGACACGCGCTTCTGGGCCGGCGGCGACTTCGAGATCGCGGGTGCCGCGGCGGTGCGGCCGCGGTCGCGCGCCGACATCTACGCTCTCGCCAGCGTCGGCGAGGATCGCAATCTCTTCCAGCAGGCCAACGGCACGTTCTTGCCGATGAACGTGCGCTGGTACGGCGGCGACGTGAGCTATCCGCTGACGCCGACGATCCGCTTCGTCGGGACGCTCAATCCCGACTTCTCCAACGTCGAGATCGACCAGCAGACGATCGTGCCGCAAGAGTTCCAGCGGCAGCTGGTCGAGTACCGGCCGTTCTTCGCGCAGGGTGCCGCGTTCATCAACGCCGCGTCGGGCGCGCGCACGCCCGCCGGCGGCGTGACGACCGCACCCGACCTCGTCTTCTACTCGCCGTCGGTCGGCCCGTTCGATAGCGGCGCGAAGGTCGAGGGCACGTTCGGCAATCAGAGCTTCGGCGCGCTCACGTTCCACGGCTACGACGAGACGACGAACAACACGTTCAGCGATCAGGCTTTCGGCTACGAGCACGCGCTGCCCAACGGATCGTTCATCTACTGGAGCGACGGCGTCTTTGCGAACCACAGCATCGCGGGCAACGACGCCACGATCGAGACCGGGGCCGAGGCGCGCGACTATTCGAACGGAATGATCTACTTCTTCGATCACTCGTTCGAAAACGGCAGTTGGGTTCCGCAAGGTCACTCCGATTTCACGCAGTTCTTCGTGGACCGGCACAAGGGCGACCTCGAGTTCTCCGGCGGCTACCTCGACGTCGCGCCGAACTATAACCCGATCGACGGCTACACGGCGAACTCCGACATCCGCGGCCCGCAGGTCTACGGCAACGTCATCGGCGCGTCGCCGGCCTTCAAGAGCTACTCGCTTTTCGTCGCGGCCGATCGCTTCCTCGACGAGTCGGGGGCGGTGCATCAGGCCGACACGCAGATCTACCTCAATGCCGCCTTCAACAACCAGCTGTCGATCGACGGCCTCGGCGAGGCCGTCGGCCAGCTTCGCTCGTACGCGATCCCGGCGGGGCCGGGCTGCACCGGTCAGATCCTGTATACGTCGAGCTTCACGGGTTATCCATGTTATCTCGACGGCTTCACCCAGCCGTTCAACCTCTACCAGATCCCGATCGGCTACCGCGATGGGACGCCGGCGCCGTTCGACGTGAACTACTCGTGGGGGCCGTTCGGCGACAACTACATCCATCTATTTTCGATCGTCACGAGCCGGCCGCTCACCCGTCGCCTGAGCCTCGGGCTGGAGTACGACGGCACGTACCAGCGCGCGTTCGCCAACGGCGTGCTCGACTCGCAGTGGCTGCGCCGCGTCTCGCTGGCGTACAACGTCAGCAACGAGAGCTCGCTGAGCATCGGACTGCGCGACATCAACGGCTACGGCGGGTTCGCCACCCAGATCGGCAACAATCTGGCCGTGGCGTATCACCAGCGGTTCGCCACCGGCAACGAGCTCTACGTGAACTACGGAAGTCCCGCGGCCGGCGCGACGCTCAACCGTTTGATCGTGAAGTTCGTCTTCCACGCCGGCGCCGACGCCGGCACGTAGGCCGCTCCGCGCGCGGCGTCACTCGACGAGCGTCACTGCCCCGCTGCCGAGCTGGTAGATGCCGCCGGAGATCATGGCGTGCCCCGACTTCACCGCCTCGGATAAAACGCCGGACGTCGAGAGCAGCGTCTGTTTGGCGGCCCGAACGTTCGCCTCGATGGCCTGCTTGATCGTGCCGCGAGCGTTGACGACGCCGGTGATACCGGGCGCGATCAGCTGCTCTATCGTGGACAGGTGGGGCGGCAGGGGCTTCTTCGTTTCGACCGCGGAGTAGACCGCCTTAATCGCACCGCAGTTCTGGTGGCCGAGCACCATGATGAGCCGAGTACCGAGGTGCTCCACCGCGTACTCGATCGACGCGGTGACCAGATCGTCCGGGTGGTTTCCCGCGACGCGTGCGACGAACAGGTCGCCGACGCCCGAGACGAAGATCAGATTGGGGATGACGCGCGAGTCGGAACAGCCGAGAATCGCCGCGTACGGAGCCTGGCTGTCCTTGAGCAGCTCGCGCTTCTCGGCGATTCGGTTGCTCGCCGGGAAGTCGTCGTTGACGAAACGCTTGTTGCCGGCCATGAGCTGGCCCAGCAGCCGTTCTGCGGATGCGCCGGGCGTGCCGGCCGGGCTCGGCGCCGCGGCGGCCGCGGCCTCGGGCAAAGCCGCGCCCAGGGCCGCCAGCGAGCCCGCCAGAAACGCGGCGCGATTGAATTGCAGGGGATCGTTCGGCCTCGAATCAGTCATAGTGCTGCTCCTTCTTGGGCGAGCGTCAGTTTTTGTTCGGTTCCATGAACATGCGACCGTGCGGGTAGTCGAAGACGTAGTCGAAGTGCTTCAGAAAATCGTAGCCGAGCAGCGCGTAGCCGCCGCCCCAGTTCCACACGCACGCGGTCTGATAGGCATAGGTGATCGGTCCGATGGTCAGGCTGTCGAGATTTCCGCAGCCGTGCACCTCGAGCATCGTGAGGTGGTGCTTCTTGATGACGTCGTAGGGGAGCAGGACGAGTCCGGGGTTTCCCGTGTCGAGCATCGCGTTGACGGGGGCGATCTTGTTGAGCGTCATCGGAATCGCGGGAACGTTCTGTGACAGGTCGACGAGCAGCGGCAGACCCTTGATCGCCGAGAGGTCCGCGGACGGGTCGAGGATCGTCATCTTCGAAGCGTAGACGTCGAGCTTGACGATGGCGGCGGCGAAGAAATCGTAACCGATCAGGCCGTCGTAGCCCTCGCGATCGAGACCGCGATAGTCACGATGGCGAAAGTCCTCGGAGTACACGAGCACGTCGTGCAGCGTGGATCCGCCCACCGCGATCGAGTCCACCGGTCGAACGCGCGTTGGCACGCTTCCATAGACCGTACCCGCGTGCCCGGCTCCCGTCGCCGGCACCTTCGCGCGCTCGGCGAAACGATCGTCCAACACGATGGCGGCGGCGCCCGTGTCGAGGATGAAACGCCCCTTGACCCCATTGACCGTCGCGTCCAACAGGATCCGGTCGTGCGTCAGCGTGATGGGGAACGGATCGGCGCTTCCGAACGTCCACGTCGCCTTTGCCGCGGGCGGATGCAGGTCGGCGTCGGCGATCGGCACGTTTGGTTCGACGGCCGAGTACGCGACGGTCGCCTTGCTGTCGACGATGCGGTACGATTCCATCATCTTCTTCCCGGGAGCCACGTCGCGGTAGGAGAGAATGCGATAGCCTGTCTCGTACGAGCCGTCGGGATCGATCGTCGCCTCGACGAACGCGCCGGTATCCGGATCCACGTCGACGTCGATCGGGTAGCCGTTGCTCAGCGTGACGCGCACGACGCCGACCGCACGGCCATCGACCGTGGAGTCGCGGAGGAAGGTCGCGGGGAGACGCGTGATTCCTTCTTGCTGGAGCACCGTATACGACGCAAGGAACTTCGCGTAGTCGCCGTAGATCGGCGTGGTGAATCCGTTGAGATCCGACTGCCAGAAGACGTTGCCGGTGAAGCCTTCCTGCTCCGACGTCCCCTCCTTCATGTAGGTGCGCGTGTCTCGGTAGAGCAGCCCGCTGCACAACGTGACGAAGGTCATCTCCTTCTCGCCCTTCTCGTCCGTCACGCTGCCGGTCACGCGCATCGTTCGGAACGTGCCGTCGCCGAACTGCCACCCGACGAACGCACGATGCTTGGCCATCAGCGCCTGCGCCTGGTCGTTCTGCACGGCTCCGCGCGCGGGTACGACGGCGATCGCCGTTGCCAGAGCAACGGTGAAGGCGAACGCCCCAACGTCCTTGCGTCCCACTCTTCGCCATTCGTTTCAACCAGGCGTGCGCACTTTCCGCCGCGCGGCAGACGTGGAAGGGGTACGGCCCTCGCCTCGGCAACGCTGAACCGGTGCACGCGAGCGACGAAGCCGAGTTCGGGCCGGTTCCGCTCCTGCTCGGCGTGGTCGGGCACCGGGAGCTTCCCCCCAATACCGGCGAGCTGCGATCGGTCGTCCGCGACATCTTGCTCGGCTTCCGCCAACGCTATCGGTCGACGCGCGTCGTTCTGCTCTCGGCGCTCGCCGAGGGCGCGGACCGTCTCGTCGCGCGCGAGGCGCTCGATCTGGGGTGCTCGCTCGTCGTTCCGTTGCCGTTCGAACCCGCGGAATACGAACGCGACTTCGCCGGCGCGGAGTCGCGTGCCGAGTTTCGCGACCTTCTCGGCCGCGCCGAGTCGTGGTTCGTCGTTCCCGCCGCCGCGGCCCCCGCCGCCGCGGATCGGCCACACGCGTACGCCAACTGCGGCGCCTACATCGCGCGGCGATGCGTCGAGCTGATCGCTCTCTGGGACGGCCGCGAGTCGCCCGTCGGCGGCACGGGCCACATTGTGAGCTTTGCGCTCGACGGCATCCCGGCGCCCTACGTCGCCGCGCGCGACGCCTTCGACCAGTCGCTCTGCGGCCCGGTCGTGCACGTGCTGACGCCGCGTCGCAGCCCCTCGGAAGCCGCCGCATCGCCGCACGCTCGGGACGCCGAGGCGTTTGCCGTGACGATGCGTTACCCGGCGACGGCAGTCGTCGATCCCGCCGAGGCGTACGCGCGCGCCGAGTACGACCTCGAACGCTTCAACCACGACGCGACGGCCGGTCCGTTCGCGCGGCGCGCCCGCGGGCTGCCGGTCCGCCGGCAGGCCGAGGTGCTGGCCACCGCCTATCAACGCCGGACCGCGGCGTCGCTCCTCGCGATCTCGGCGTCGGTCTTCGTGGCCGTCATCGCGTTCAATCTCTACGTGACGATGTCGGGGCACCCGTTGAGTCTGCTCGCGGCGTACGCGTTCTTCAGTGCGGCGGCCTTCGCGCCGTACGTCGCGTCGCGACGCGGCGAGTGGCAGCTGCGGTACCAGGATTACCGCGCGCTCGAGCAGGTCCTGCGAACCGGCGAATACTGGCAGATGGCCGGCATCGAGCGGTCCGTGGCGTCGCAGTTCGCCAGGAGCGAGCGCACCAAGGTCGACTGGATCGCGCTCGCGCTTTGGGCGATCACGGAGCCGCTGGGCGCGAAATCCGCGCCGCCGCAGCCGCTATCACAAAAGAATTTGCGCGCGATTTATGAAGAATGGGTGGTGGGACAGCAGCGGTACTTCACGCAGTTCGCCGGACGGCGCGAGCGGGTGCGGGAGCGCGCCGCTTCGCGCATCGTCACGGCGGCCGTCGTCTTCTCGGTCGCGCTGACGGTCGGCTCGCGCATCGGCTCCGTCTACGGCCTCTTCGCCGCGTCGCTCGACAAGGTGCTCCTAGTGGCGACCGTCTCGGCGGTCCTCGCCGCGCTCGTCCACGACTATGCGGAGAAGCGCGGCTGGACCGAGCATAGCCGTCACTACGAGCTGATGGCCGCGCTCTTCGGCTACGCGGCGGCACGCATCGCGCCGATCCTGGCGCAGGCCTCGCCCGATGAATCGGCGGTCGCCCGCGTGCGCGCGATCCTGGCGACGCTCGGCGACGAGGCAATCCGCGAAACGCTCGCTTGGCTGAATCTCCACCGCTCGCGTCCGCTCAGCGTGCCGCGGGTCTAGGCGCGATGCATCGAAACCCGGCCTGGACGCTTTACGCCGAGGACGCCCGTTCCGCGATGGACGCGCGCGCCCGCTTCGTCGAGTTCCTGCTCGGCGCGGACTGCGATCGCGACTTCATCGACCGCGCCGAGCTCGTCTTCGGCGAGCTGCTCGGCAACGTCGTCCGTCACGCGCCCGGATCCGTCGAGATCTCGGTAGACTCGAACGACGAGGCGCTCGTCCTGCACGTGGTCGATTCGGGGCCGCCCATCGGTCCGGCGCGGCATCGGCTGCCCGACGACGTATTCAGCGAGCGCGGCCGCGGCCTCTTCATCGTGGAGCAGCTCGCCGCCGACATTCAGATCGAGCGCGTCCCCGACCGCGGCAACCACATCAGCGTGACGCTCGCGCGGCGGATCTGACGAGCCGCTTAGATCGCGCGGCTATCGTAGGCCCAATGCAGCAGCGCCTGCCGTTGCCGGCGCCGGCAGCTCAGGTCGCGCGGAACGCAGTTGCGCACGACGGCAGCCGCGTGACGAGCGATGGCGCGCCACCGCCGGATCTGCCGCACGTCGTCGTCGGTGCGCCGGCCCATGTAATATCGGCAGTACCACTGAAACCAGCCGCGCGGATCCTGCGGGTGGATCCAGCCCTTTCGGCGCCACTCGCTCAGCGGCTGCGATGCGTTCACGCCGAAGTAGTTCAGGCGCGGGTCGTGGCGCACCGCGCAGAGTTTCGCGCGGGCGAACCACGAGGCGGGGAACTCGGGCGCGCAGTCCGTCATGTACTTGCCGCCGAACACGCCGAGCGCCAGCATCTCCTTCGGCGTGAGGCCGGGCGTGAAGCCGGGCGCAAAGTTGCGTCCGGCCGGCTCGGTGCGGATGTAGACGTATCCGCGCTGCATCCTGTCGTTGACGACGACGCGGACGTTCATGCGCCCCTCACCGCGGCGCAGTTTGTGCGGAGCGCGGCATGAACCTTCGGCCGTTCGCGCTCGAGCGCTTCTTCGCAGCCTACGAGTTCACCACGCGCCACCTCCTCTGCTCGAGCGACGCCGAGACCATGCCGGCCGGCGACCTGCTCGCGCTCGAACCGGGCGCGGCCGAACGCCTGCGCGAGCTGCGCCTCGGCTACGTGGAGTCGCTCGGCACGCCCGCCCTGCGCCGGGCGATTGCGGCGCTGTACGAACACCGCGATCCGGAGTGCGTGCTGGTGCACGGCGGCGCGCAAGAGCCCATCTTTGCCTTCATGAACGTCGCGCTCGAGCCGGGCGATCACGTCGTCGTCCAGTTCCCCTGCTATCAGTCGCACTACTCGATCGCCGAGGGGGTAGGTGCGGAGGTATCGCGCTGGCACTCCGACCTTTCCGGCGAGGGCGCGCCCGATCCGGCCGAGCTCGAGCGGTTGATACGACCGGCGACGCGCGCCGTCGTGCTGACGACGCCGAACAACCCTACGGGTTATCCCTTCGATCGCGCGCTCGTGGACGCGGTGATCGCCATCGCTCGTCGCCGCGGCCTCTGGCTCTTTGCCGACGAGGTCTACCGCGGATCCGAGCGTGAGGCGGAGCGCCTGCCCGCGGTCTGCGATCTCTACGAGCGCGGCGTGTCCCTGGGCGGTCTCTCCAAGGCGTACGGCCTCGCGGGTCTGCGCGTCGGGTGGATCGCGACGCGCGATCGCGACCTCTTCGCTCGATTGGCGGCCTTCAAGGATTACCTGACGATCTGCAACCCGGCGCCGAGCGAGTTTCTCGCAGAGCTCGCGCTGCGCCACTCCGAGGAGCTGCTCGGGCGTGTGCGTGCTCTCGCCACCGCGAACTTAGACGTGCTCGACGCGTTCTTCACGCGCCGCGCCGCGCTCTTCGACTGGCGGCGTCCGCGGGCGGGCACGACGGCCTTCCCGCGGTATCTCGGCGGCGGCAGCGAGGCGTTCTGTGCGCGGTTGGCGCGTGAAGCCGGCGTGCTGCTCCTGCCGAGCACCGTCTTCGACGCGGGCGACGAGCACGTGCGCGTGGGATACGCGCGGGCGGGACTGCACGAGGCGCTCGCTGCGCTCGACGACTTCCTCCGTTAGCGAGGAAACGAGAGGGTGACCGTTCCAAGCGAAGTCTCTGACTTTTTCGGGCCGGCCCGGAAGGCCGCTTCAAAACTTTGTTCTCCCGAAAAAGCAGCGAAGCAGGAGCGCCACATGGAGGTGGCGCGACGAGCGTCTTCGCGGGAACGGTGAGCCTCTCTAAGGAGAGCTTTCCTACTCACCCGGGCCGCGGATTGCGAGGAACGTCACGACGTCCCATGCGTTGCGAATCCCGATGAAGATCAACAGCAGAACGCCCGCGGCGATGGCGATCTCCGCCTTGTCGGGCACCACGACCAGCGCGATCGAGCCGGCGAGGATCGCGCCGTACGCCAGAAACGGCACGACGTTGTACCACGCCCAGTCCTCGATGTCGGGCGTGTAGCCGGTGAGGCGCTTCGCGCGGAAGGTGACGCGCGCGACGTACACCACGCCGTAGAGCCCCGCGAGTCCCAGCAAGACGGCGGGGCGGATCAGGGTCTGCCAGGGCGCGACGAAGATGGCCGAGACGTAGAGCGCCGCGCAGAAATGCATGACCGTCGGCGTGCTGAACGTGGACACGCCGTCCTGAGTCCGCTTCGTGGCTTCAACGTTGGTCACGAGCGTGATCACGACGAACATCAGACCCGTCAAGGCCGCCGACGACGACCCGATCATGATGTAGAAGCTCGTCCAGGGGCTAAGCAAGGCTCGCGGCCGCCTCGTCCGCTGCGCGCTCGCCGGAGCGCAGGGCGCCGTTCACCGTGCCGCCCTCGCCGTCGGTCGACGTCGCCTCGCCCGCAAAGAAGATCGTGCCGTCGAGCGGCGCGCCGAGCGCCGCCCGCGCGCCGCCGCCGCCAACGGCGACGTAGCTGTACGCGCCGCGCGCAAACGGATCGCTGCTCCAGTCGTGCGTCATACCGCCCACGAGCTCGGCCGCGGTCTGCCGCTGCTCGCCGATCGCCATACCGAACCCCTTGGCCGCCCGCTCGATCAGGTCCGCCTCGGCGACGCCGCGCAGCGCGCCGGCCTTCGGACCGCCGGCCCACGCCACGATCAGCTCGCCCCGAACGGGCAGCTGCGTCCAGTACGTCGGGAACGCCCACTCGTCGCAGTGGAAGAATCCGGCATCGCGAAAACGTCCGTCTCCGGCGCCTTCCCAGAACGCCGTTCGAAACGCGAGCGCCACCTTGACGACGTGGCCCATCTCGATGCGCTCCAGCGCTTCGAGCTTCGCCGGCGGGAGCTCCGGTTCGAACCGCACCGCAGCCTCGCCGCTGCGTCGCAAGACTCCGACCGGCAACGTGATGATCGCGGTTCGCGCGTTCGCGGTGCGAACGCCCGCCTCGGCGTCCGCGCGAACGACGACTTCTCCCCGCCGCCAGGCGATCTCGCGAACCGCCGACGAGAACTCGATCGCGACGCCGGAGGCGACGCACTCCGCGCGCAGCCGCTCGATCAGCGGGCCGTACCCGAGCAACGGACGCGCGCTGCGTGCGTCGGTCCCCGAGGCCCACTCGTCGCCGATCGCGCGCGCGCTGGCGATGGCAGGGTCGGCCGCCTCGAAGCCTTCCACGAACGCGCGCGCCGCCACGGCTTTCTCGCGCAGCGCGGGATCGCCGCCGAAGCGAAGCAAGAAGTCGGCCACGCTCTCGTCGCGCGCGAGCGAGCGCGCGCCGAGAAAGATCTCCCCGGCGCCGATGAAGCTCTCGTCCGGGCGCAGATCGCCGTCGCGGCAGATCCACGACTCTCCGCCGGCGTCGACGGCGGCCGAACCGGCCGCTCGCAGCAGGTCGCGCGACTCCGGCGCGGGCCCGTGCACGAACTCGGCGCCGAGCTCCGCCGGCGTGACGCGCCGCGGCATCGCGAGCGTCCACACGCGCCCGCCGGCGCGTTCGCGCGCCTCGATCAACAGCACTCGCGCGGATCGCCGCGCCAGCCGGTGCGCCGCGGCCAGTCCCGCGGCGCCGGCGCCGATGACGATCGCGTCGGCGTCCACGACGATCGTTTAACCGGGCTTTGGCCGCGGCGGGACGCGGAACTGGTCGGGAAAGGGACGCCACATTGCGGCCGCGCGCGCTTGTGCGTCGAAGGCCGGCGTCCACGCGTAGAACGCGTACTCGTTGTCCGGATTGCGATTGAGCCGCACGCGAACGTACGTGAACTGATTTGGCTGGATGAGGTGCTCGATGGATTCGGGCGCAACGTAGATGGTCGGCTTGTACTCGATGTATTGGCTGTCGCTCACGGCCTCGATATAGACTGCGTGCTGGCGCGACTGCGGGCCGGCGCCCACCCACGTCGGATAGTTGAGGTAGAACGAGTAGGAGCCGACGGCGACGTCGTTGTGAATGGGTGAGTTCGCGAGGATCGCGTCGCCGGCGCTCAGCGAGGCGTCGAGCACGCTCCGGCGCACGTCGGCCTCGGCCGCCGTCTCAGCCTCGGGGACCGCAACGCCGGGCCCCGCGGGTTGCGGCGACGGCAGCGTCACGGCCTGCGGATCGCCGTGGATCTGGGCCACGTCCCAGAAGCAGATCATGCAGTCGGGAATCGGGTTTCCGGACTGATCGCGCAGGTCGAAGACGACCGTGGAGTTCGCGTCGCCCTGCTTCCGAGTCACCCACGCGTCGTTGTCGGCCTTCCATTGCTGCGCCAGCGCGTCGTATCCCGAGGGCGCCGTCGTCAGCGCGGCGAGCAGCGCTGCGAACGCGGCGTCGCCTGGATCGGTCGCGTGCAGGATGCCGGTGACCGAGTCGAAGTGCGAGTACCCCGCCAGAATCGTATGCGGAACGAGGCGCTTGAGCACGTAGGGCGTGATAGACGGCGGGTTCGAATCAGGATTCGCCTCGAGCAGCGTGTAGTTCAGGTTGGCGCCGCTGATGCGGACGGTGTTGTCGCTGCCGCACTCGCTCGTCGCCCAGAAGATTTTCATCGCCTCGTTGGTGCCGATCGAGTCGCCGCCGAGACTGAACGCCAGCACCTGGCCGTGCAGCGGGTGGTCGTCGTCGTTCCAGGCGCCCAGCCACTCGGAGTTGAGGCGCCACAAGAAGTCGCTGCCGTAGCTCAGGTCGGTCAGCACGCCCTTCCCGACCGAGAGCACGTGTTTGAAGACGAGCTTCTGAAGATATCCGATCGGCGTCTTTCCGATTTCCGCCAGGCTCGACCCGTGGTTCGCGCCCGCCATGCTCACGATTCGCGCCGGCAGCACGGCGGCGCCGGGCGACGCCGCGGCGGCGCGACGATTGAGGATCCAGCGGCGCGCGATCAGCGCCCCCGTCGAGTGGCACACGAACGACGAATCGCGCACGTCGAATCCCGTCGCTTCGAGATCGCCCACGCGCAACTCCAGCGCCTCGGCCAGGTCGTCGATCGTCACGACGTCGTCGAGCGAGTCGAACGCCGAAAGGACGATCGCGTCGAATCCCGCCCCGGCGAGCAGCTCGGGCAGATGCTGGTACGCACCCAGCGACGTCTCGCTGTATCCGTGCACCAAAACGACGGACGGCATGTTACGCCCCTTTCTCGCCCGCGGCCAAGATGACGTCGGCCGCCTTCTCGGCAATCATGTAGGTCGAGCTCGCGATGAAGAATCCGGGAATTCTCGGAAAAACCGACGCATCCACGACGCGCAAACCCTCTACGCCGTGCACGCGGAAGTCGCTCGAGAGCGCGCCGCCGCCGGCCGCGTCGCCGATCGCGCACGTGCACGAGGCGTGATGGCCCCACGCGTTGCGCCGGACGAACTCGCGCAGCTTCTCGCGCGTGTCGCACTCCGGGCCCGGCAGCTCTTCCGCGGCGATGCCGCGCTCGCGCAGCGGGCGCCCGAGCTCGCGGACGAACTCGACGCCCTCGACCATCGCCTGCAGATCCTCGTCGCCGCCCTGAGCGAAGTAGTTGAAGTCAATCTCCGGCGGCTCGAGCGGATCCGCCGAGCGCAGCCGCACGGTGCCGGTGCGGTTGCGCGTGTGCGCCTTGAGCACCACCCACGTCATGTAGTCGAGCTTGCGCGTGAGCTCTCGAGAGAAGCCCTCGTAGTAGCCGTGGAAGTCGGCGAGCAGCAGCATGCAGAACAGGTCGGGCGCGCCCTGCGCCACCGACGACGCCTTCGCCAGCGAGAAAGCGGCACCGTTGGTCGTGTACACTCCGGTGCGCTTCCACGAGCTCCACGCGGTGTATTGCGGATCGCCCGGCGCGAACGTCGCGCCGTCGAAGAACTCCCAGGGACGCCGCATGCGATGCACCACGCCGATCTCGTAACGGTCCTGCAGGTTGCTGCCGACGCCCGGTAGATCCACGCGCACGGCGATGCCTATCGCGCGCAGGTGCTCGGCCGGGCCGATGCCCGACAGCATCAGCAGCTGCGGCGTGTTGAACGCGCCGCCCGCCAGAATTACCTCGCGCCGGGCCGTTAGGGTCGCGAGCGCGCCGGTTCCCTCGGCCGACCGTCCTGCCCGATACAGGTTGGCGCCGCTGCGATACTCCACGCCGACGGCGCGGTTCCGCTGGTCGAATAGAACGCGCGTGGCGAGCGCGTCGAGCTCCAGATGCAGCCGCCCCCGGCTGCGACGCCGCACGTCGAGCAACCGCTCGCGCGTGCCGGTTCGGCGGTGGCGCGCCGTGGTGAGCGGCACCGAGCGCAGTCCGGTGGAGTCGTCCTGCGCCAGGCGCCAGTCGTTGGCGTCGAAGCCCGCCTCGGAGAACCAGCGGAGCTTACGGATCTTGCCCGCGTCGAGCGCGAACTCGCGCGCGATCTCGGTCCACAGCGGGCCGAACACTTCGAGCGACGTCTGCAGCGAGAGCCGCGGAAGTTCGACGCGCAGCCATCCGTCGAAACCGTGCCGCGACGGATTGCGGCCGAGCAGCGTCAGGAGCCATTGATCCGGCCGGTACGTGCACCGCTCGACGCGCTGAAAGTAGCGGCGCATGTTCTCCGGCTCCCACGACCGGTCGCCGGTGAGATCGGCGATCCCCTGCCAATCCTGCGCGTGCGGATAGACGAAGATCATCGCGTTGTGCGCCGTGCAGCCGCCCAGCGTCCCGGCGCGCGGATACAGCACGCGCCGCTCGGAGCCGGCGTAGTGCCGCACGTGAAAGTCCCACTTCATCGCGTCGTTTTCGCACGCGAGCGCGTGAAAGGCGGGCACCTCGTAGTCGGCCGGCAGGCAGTTCGCGTCCGGCCGCCCGGGATCGCCGCCGGCGAGCGCGCACGGATCGCCGCCGGCCTCGAGCACGGCGACGCTGGCGCCCCGTTCCGCGAGCCGTGCCGCGACGGTGCCACCGCCGGCCCCGGAACCGACAACGACGTAATCGTATTCCACAGACGTTCCTTAAACGTTGCCTATTCGAACGTCTCGTCGCCGGCGGGTTCGTAGTGCGGAGCGGCGTTCATCAGCTGGCGCAGGTTGGCGAGCTCCGTATACATGCGCCGGCGCACGCGATTTTGATTGCCGAGCGGGCGGTGCTCCGGAATGCAGTGCCACGGCGAGTATCGCAGCACGTTGGCGAACGCGAGTTGGGCGGGCGAATCGAACGTCTGCGCCGGGATGCGGATCGTCGCCGCCTTGACGTAGGGCGACAGCCGGAGCGGCCACCGTACCGCCGCATTCTCGATCGGCATGCGGTGCGCGTCGGTCTGCGGTTGGATGAGGAAGTCGAGGTCCACTGCGCCCCGCGCGAGCGTTGCCGCCATCGCCTCGCGCAGGTAGTCGTCGGGGGGCCGTAGGGGCAAACGCGGAACTCGCGTGCGCGTGGTCAGGGTGGTACGGATCGAGTACTGCATCGCCTGACCCTCGCCGAGCAGGTACGGCGTGCAGCTCCAGTACTGCGCTTCGAGCGGACTCGACTGCGTCTTGTTCCACAGGCCCTGCATCAGCGCGTCGAGCAGATGCGGCCGCGTGACGTTGCAAAAGTAGAAGAACTCCGTGCTGTCGCGCAGCTCGCGCTGGAGCTGAGCGTTGGCGGTCACGTCGGGAGTGACGAACGTCGGCGTCGTCACCGTGAGGAAGTCTTGCGTGAAGCGCTCGTCGTCGAAGACCTTCGGCCCGGGCACGCCCATCAACTTGACGGTGCAGCTCATGAAGCCAACGTCGTCCACGTCGGCCGGCCAGTCCGGCCCGGGACCCGAGAACCGGACGTACGCCTTGTACGATTGCGGCCGGGCGAAGATGCCCTTCTTCAGCCCTTCGGGCAGATCGGCGCGCACCACGAACTCGGCGCGGACGATGCCGTGCGTCTTCGTGTTGCCGGCGCGCTGATAGTTCCCCGGCGTCCAGTGCGTGCGCATGTACGTGCCCATGTCGATGATGATCGAGTCGAGCGCCTCCGACTCGCCGGCGATCGGCCGCTCCTCAGCTAGCGCGAGGCGGTCGTCGCGTCGCAGCCGGTTGATCAGCCACTGCAAGATCGCCGCGCTGGGCTCACGGAAGAGCGCGTCCCACGCCGGCCGGAAGAAGGGGTCGAGCCGCCGCTCGAAGTGCAGCATCGCCAAGAAAACGGCGTGGACGAAGCGCTTGATGGCGAGCCGGGTCCCGGCGTCGGTGCTCAAAACGTCTTCAGGAACTCGATCAGCGCGTTTTTGTCGGAGTCGCTCAGTCCGGGTCGCGGCGGCCGAGTATCGCCGGGGTCGCGGTAGCTCGTGCCGAAATAGTGGCCGCGGTTCACCACGAAATCCGGACATTTGCTCAGCTTGAGCAGGTTGGGATAGATGTTGGAGAAGACTTTCCGCGCCTGGTCGTCCGACGCGTTGGTCGGCAGACGCAGGAGATCGACGATGATCCCGGCGACGAGCGCGGCCTTGTTCTTCTCGTACTCCGTCAGCTGATTGCCGCTCAGGTCTTCGGAGAGCAGCCGGACGTTTGCGAGCAGCCCGACCGGCGTTCCCGCCGGAATCGGACCGATCGAGAGCTGCGAGTCGTCGCCGTTGGGAAACGCCTTCGGGAAGATCGCGCGAACCGCTCCGATGTTCTTCGCGACGAGATCGGGCAGATAGCCCTTCGCGACCGTCAGGTACGAGGGCGCGGTCGTGCGGTCGATCGTGCCGGGAACCTTCGTGCCGAGCAGCTTGTCGTGGACGCGCCGCTCCGGCCAGAGCATCTGTTCGATCGAGGCCTGGAACGCGCGCATCCGTCCGTCGACCGATGGATCGTAGGAGAAGGGTCCCACGCTGTTGTTGAGCAGGTACGGCGCGGTGGACCACAGCGCGATCAGCGACGGCACGCGCGTGTAGCCGCGGCCGCCGGCCGGCATCTCGTACTGGTGCGGCGCTCCGGTGTAAGGATCGTACCACGTGATGCTGCCCACGGACGGCAAATCTTTATACGACTGCGACGAGTAGTTGTCCCAGATGTTGTTTGCGAGCGCGTTGGTCGCGAGCGGGCTGCAGGCGTTGGTGTGCAGCAGCGTTACCGGAACGCGGAAATCGGACGACAGATAATTATCGTTGAGGAAGGCCGGGTCCAGCACGATGGCCCGCATCTTGGCCTTGAAATCCGGCGTTTGCGTCCATTCGAAGTAACGCCGGAAGCAGTTCAGATAGTCCGGGCCCGCGCAGCCGTTGGGGTCGAGACCCGGCAGCGCCGGCGGCAGCTTGCTGGAGTGGCATCGCGCGCAGTTCTCGGCGAACACCACCTTGCCCCGCGTCAGCTCGGCAGGGGCCGCCGTCAGATATTTGACGCCTCCCGGCGCGTCGGCCAGGTGGTCGGATTGCCGGCTCGCGTGGATGAGGAAGAGCGCCTCGTCGAACGTCTGGTTCTCCGTCGCGGCGAAATAGCTCGAGTTGACGCGCGAGTCCGCGATCGTGATGGGCGAGATCGGCTTGCCGCCCACGACCGGATTGAAGTGCAGCAGCCACTCCTCGCTGTCGGTGCCGATATTGATGTAGACGCGGTTGAGCGCGCCGAGCACGCCCACGGAATCGGCGCCGTCCTTGAGCACGTGCGGCGTGAAGACGGTGTCCGGTGCGTTGAAGAACGCGGTGAGCGGCCCCGATGCCACGTAGTCGTTGAGCTGACGGTTGTCGAGCCCCCCGCCGGCGAGCAGCTCGCGTCCGAAGCGCGATGCATCGCCCAGCCGCGGCAGCACCGAATAGATCGCGTTCATCGTACGCGGGTTGTTGATGTTGTCGGTCGATACGAACGACGTGTCGAGCGTGCCGGGGCGCCACGTCTGGAAGAGCTGCGTGATGAAGTCGTGGGGATTGCGCCGCCACGCGAAGATCCCGTCGACCCACATGTACTGCGCGCCGACCGTGGAACTGAGGTTCTCCCACCGCGGGTTGTTCGGATCCGCCGGCGGATGGACCGGGCTCGGGCCGACGTGGCAGAATCCGCACGACATGCCGACGCGATACGGCCGGATCAGCTTCTTGTTCTCGTAGTACGCCGGATCGCCGTAGTACCTCTCCGCGTTCCAACTCTTCGCGGCCGCCGCGTCGAACGCGGGGTTGGGAAAGAGCCGCAGCCCGACGACGCCGCTTGCGTAACCGTAGTACGAACCGAGCGGGATGGTCGCGCCGCGCGCGCCGGTCGCGACGCCCGGATACTTCGCCGCGTTTTCGAAGGGATCGGGCGGGCAGTCTTTCGACGTTTCGCGCACGTCGAGCCACAGGCCGAAACGGTTCGCGTCGGGCCCCGTGGCCTTCTTGAAGCACGGCTCGTTCACCATGCCGAGGCTCTGCCAGCGGTTGTCGCGGCTCGTCGCGAGGCCCGGTCGCGACGAGATGATCTTCAGCAGGTCGAGGTTGCCGAAGCTGATCGTCGTCAGCCGATCCCAGAACGCGTCGTTGCCGCCGCTCCATACCAGCCACATGTTCCGGCCGCGAACCTCGTCGGTCGAGAGCGTGATGCCGCCGTCCATCGCGTGAAAATAATCCTCGTTGGCGGCGACGAACGACGCCGCGTCGCGTCCCGCCGCCTTCGCTTCGTCCTGGGCCGTGCGCGCGTGGCTCGAGCACGCCGTCAGCACGGCGGCGACGAGCGCGCAGGTCAGTCGTAGCATCGGTCGGTTCATGGCGTGTCCTCCGCGGCGTGGGTGAAGTAGCGTAGAGTCCGAAGCCCCGGCAAGAAGAAGTACGCGCCCCCCGTCACGCGTACGAACTGCGGCAGACCCTGGAGCCGCGTGCGCGCCGCACCGGCGCGGTTGATCACGAAGGTGTCGGTGGCGCGTCCCGCCGGATCGGGGGCGCGGCTGCCGAGCAGTGCGTCCGCCTCGCCGATGAGGCCGCCGAACGTGTCGCTGGCAAGCCACGCGTTCTGCAGAAACTCGAACTGTCGCGACAGGTTGGCGTTGAGGCAGAGAAACCGCAGGCCGCGCTCGGGCTCGCCGGGCGGGGCGGGTGCCCGCGCGTCGCACGGATCCAGGGCCGGCCCGTACTCGCGACCGCGGCGCAGAATGCGGTGGAAGCGCACCGACGAGGTGAGATCGGCGTGGAACTCGCGCCCGACCAGGCCCAGCATCGCGGCGCCGGTGGCGATCGCGTTTCGCGGCGGCGGCGAAGGGAAGTCCGCGTTGCGCGGGTTCGCGCGCCGCACGTGGGCGCCGAACGGACAACGCGTGCCTTTGGGATCGCTTTCGTAGGTGAAGTCGTTCTGCGACGATCCCGCTCCCACGAGCGGATCGCCGTTGCGCCGCCGGCCCACGAACGCGCCGGCGACGTCCTCGGTTTTTGCGTACTGCCAGAACGCGCGCACGTCTTGCCGCAGGTCGCGCAGCACGAGATAGGTCCCGTTGCGGCCGGCGTCGCGCTTCTGCGGCTCGTCCTCGGCGGCGAACAGCAGATCGGCCGCGCCGCCGGCGTCGAGCACCGGACGCTCGGTGTACCGGCCGTACTCGTTGGGATATCCGAGCAAGAACTCGCCGAGCGCGACGCCGTTGCCGTAGCGCACCTTGTCGCCGCGGAGCACGCGGCGCCGGTCCCAGTCGATCTCCGGCTGGCTGATCCCGTCGGAGAAGCCGAAGTGCTCGAAGCCGTGCAAGTCGGACGTGTCGAGGCACGCGATCTCGTCGAATGCCGCGCTCCACTGCGCGGCCTTCACCGAGGCCGCGAACGCGTCGAGCGTTCCGGGCGTCGCGTACAGCGCCGCTAGGACGTGCGGCTCGCGCGCGCCGGTGCCCCACGACCAACGTTCGGGCGCGTTGTCCGCGACGTCGCCGAGCCGCCGCGACCGGTTGTCGTCGCCCGCCATGCCGGAGAGGAACTCCGGCGCGAACTGCGCGAGCGCGACCTCCGGCACTCCGAGCGCGCGCAGGCCGGCCGCCGTGAACGCTACCTGCAGCGCGGTCGCCGGCAGCGGCTGCTTCTCGCTCGCGTCCGCGACCGGCGCGGCGCGCAGCCACGCGCGCGCCGCGTCCGCATCCGCAATCCGGAGCAGCACGTAGCACGCCTCGGTGAGGCGCTTATAGCCGAAACGCACGATGCCCTGGACGTCGCCGTATTCCACCGCGACCCGCGTCACAGCAGCGACGCCCACTGCTCGGCCTCCGCGGGCGTGAGCGAGCGCGCCTCGAGGCCGGCCCGGATGCGCGCGTTGCGCTCGAGATCGGCGGCGGTGAGACCGCGATGCGCGCTGTACCACACCTGCGTCGCAAACTGGTGACGATACAGGAAGTTTTTGAACTTCTGCTCGTCCTTGCAGCCGCCCGCGAGCAGCCAGCGCGTCGCCGGATAGCCGATGCCGTTGCCGAACACGAAGTTGAGGCCGAATCCCGCCTTGTTGATGAAGTCGTCCATGTAGCTCTCGAGGCTGCCGTCGTAGTTGCTCATGAACACGAGACGCTTGCGGTTGTCGATCCAGACCCACCGGGCGAAGTGGATGGTGCGCACCCGGGCGAGGCGTCCGCGCGCGTAGACGTGCTGCGCCGCGTAGCTGAGGATCGCGAGCCCGAAGAGTCCGACGAGCCGGCGCACCGCGCCGGGCTTGAGCGTGCCGACGGCGCTGAAGACGTTGGTGACGTCGCGGTCTTCCGTGGCGGCGATCGCCGCGCGCACGGCGGGGTCCGGGCGCGGACAGATCTCCGGGTCCGACGCTTCACGCAGCCGCACGAGCAGCAGCAGAAGCGCGCCCAGCACAACGACGAGCGGCGAGAGCAGCACCAGCAGCACGATGGGCGCGACGGCCCCGAACGCGTCGCCGAGCCACCAGGCAGCGCGGGTCGGAGCCTCCGGCGTCATCGTCAGACGCGCGGACGCGATCTCGTCGGCGAGATAGGTGCGCAGCAGCGCGTGCAGCTGCACCGGCGTCGCCGGCGCGACGCGCTCGGCGTTGGCGTCGAGATAGGCCTCCACGGACTCGCGCAGCGCCGTCTCCTCGCGGACCTGCAGCATCGTGCGGCCTTTCCAGTTTACGTAGGCGGCCGCGGCCGGCGCGGCATGGCGCTTCATCCAGGCGACCACGTCGTCGCCCGCTGCGAAACCGTCGCAGCACGAGAAGATTCGCGTCAATCCGTCACCGGCGCGCGCCCCGAGCTCCGCCAAGAATTCGTCCGCCCCGCCGTCCACGTCGCCGGTGAACGCGAGGTAGGTCGGGTACTGCTGCAGCGGCAGCCCGTACGCTGCCACGTCGCCGGTGGTCGCGTCGCGCACGAGGCACAGACGCGAGAAGTGGAGCTTGTCGAACGCAGCGAACGGGACGAGCGCGTTGTGGGGGTCGGCGTGGCCGGGCTGCGCGTTCATGCTCTCGAGCAACGCGGCCAACTCGCTCTCGGCGTTCGGGCGCACGGGCGCCAAAACGAAGAACGCCGATTGCGGAGTCACGTGCCCGGCGGAAACTCGAGGCTGAAGTTGATCAAGCGCTTCTTCCCCCAGTAGACGACGCCGAGGTAGAGATTCGGGGCGATGAGCCGGATCTCGTCGCGAATCCAGTGTGCCAAGGTGGACGTCTTCGAATAGTCGAGCACGATGCAGTCCTTGCCGTCCATCCAGCTCGGGCCGACGTAGACCTCGGCGACGATCGCGCGGAGGCCGAACGGCGTCACGAGATTGACCAGCGTGCCGTGCGCGGCGTCGAACGACTTGCCGTGCCACGCGAAGACGCCGATCGCCTGAGCGATGTCGGCGCTGTACGTCGTGCCGGGAGCGATGATGGCGCTTCCTTGCGCCTCGCCGTCGGGAATCGGGCCGGGCGGACTGGCCTCGAACAGCGCGTCGAGCTGCTGCTGGCTCATCGCGAGCAGCCGATCTTGCGTTATCGCTTCACTCATGATTACATCGCCACGTTATTGATGGAGATGACCTTTCCATGGGCGTCGCGTTTGATGGGGATGAGCACGGTCTCGTGCCCGACCGTCACGCGCACTTTTCCGATCGCACCCAAAATGCCGCCGACGAGCGTCCCGAATCCGGGCACCAGGCTCACGATCTCCGAGACGGGCACGCTGACGTCGCTCTTCGCAACGATCAAGAAGCGCACGGCCTGGGTCGTGGCCCACGATCCCGATGTGAAATTCCAATCGTCGATCTCGCCTTCCACCGTGCCGAGCGTGCTGCCGCCGGGCACCGTCGGCGGCGCTTTGATCGGTCCGTTCTTCAGCGGCACGCGGCCCGTGGAGAACAGGTCGGCGCCGCCGGCTCGTACGTCGGCCTGGAACGTGAAGGCGTTGGCGAGTGAGGCGCCCTGCACGTGCGCGGGATCGGCGTAAGCGTAAAGGTGCGTGTAGACCGCGTCGCCGAGGAGCAGGTGTATCTTGGAGTCCCAGACTTGCTTTGACACCGAAGTTTCCTTTCTGCGAGCGCCGAAGAGAGGGGGTACTATCTCGTTGCGCGTTCCCCTTGTGAGGAGGCACCCGTGGCGTCACAATTCGATATCGTCATCGTCGGGGCAAGCTTCGGAGGCGTCGCGGCCGCACTCGCCGCGGCGCGTTACGGCAAGAGCGTCGCGCTCGTGGACGCGGGCGGCAACGTCGGAGGACAAGCGACGGCGCAAGGCTTGACTCGCTGGGACGAGTCCGCGCCGGTGACGTCGCCCAACACCTACGGCAGCTCTAAATCCTATCAAGTGCTCAAAGACGACATCCGCGGCTGGTATCGCGCGTATACGAAACTCGCGCCCGGCGCGCGCACGAGCGACTTCAACCCGGGGTTCGCGACGTCCGGCCATCCGTTCTCGGCGGACAGCAACGTCACCGAAACCGTGCTGCGGCAGCTGCTCGAGGACGCCGCGAGCCACGTGACGCTGATGCTCGATGCGCCCGTGCTCTCCGCCGACGCCGGCAACGGCACGATCCGTTCGCTCGCGCTCGGAAACGGCGAAACCCTCGCGGCGACGATCTTTCTCGACGCGACCGATCTCGGCGACCTCCTGCCCCTCTGCGGCGTTTCGTGGGTCGTCGGCGCCGAGGCGAAGAGCGATACCGAGGAACCGCACGCGGAGGACCTCGCCGAACCCGGCCATATCCAGCCGGTGACCGTCGCGATCGCGGTCGAACGCCGTCCCGATGGCGAGTCGCACGTGATACCGCGGCCGGCGAACTACTCACAGGAGCTGATCGACGCGCAGGCGTTCGGGGTCTACAATCAGCGCAACGGGATGATCGGAGGCGTATTCAGCTCGGCGCACTCGCCGAATCCCGGCTGGGAGACGCTGTTCGATTACCGCCAGTACGTCGATCACCGCAATTTCGCCGACCCGAACTACGCGTGCGATCGCACGACGATCAACGTGGGCTGTAACGACTATCAGACCGCGGTCGTTCCGACGGGCGACTCCGCGAAGGACGCCGCGATCGTAGAAGACGCGCGCGCCGTCTCGATCGCCTACCTCTACTGGCTGCAGACGGAGGCGCCGCGCGACGACGGCAGCGGCAAGGGCTATCCGAACCTGATGGTGCGCCAAGACATCTTCGGCCGTGCCGACGGCACCGCGCCGCAGGCGTACATCCGCGAATCGCGGCGCCTCGCCAAACCGGTGGTGCGCGTGCTCGAGCAGCACATCGCGGTGAGCTCCGGCTCGGCGCTGGCGCGCGCGCCGGTGAACTTCTCCGACTCGTGCGGCGTCTGCATGTACGGCATTGACGTCCATCAGTGTTACGGTCCGCCCGGCACGCCGTGGGTCGGCGGCATCACCGTGCGCCCGTTTCAGATTCCCCTGGGCAGCCTGATCCCGCAAGACTCGACGAACCTCGTCGCCGCGTGCAAGAATATCGGCGCGACGCACCTGACCGGGGGCGCCTATCGCGTGCATCCCGGCGAGTGGGCGGTGGGCGAGGCGGCGGGCGTCCTCGCAGCCTACTGCGTAGGGCAGAACGTGCTGCCGTCCCAGGCGCACGCCAACGGCGACCGCGTCGCGGCGCTGCAGCTGCGCCTGCTCGAACAGGGTATTCCGATCTTCTGGTGGGACGACCTCGACTACGGACGCGACTTCAAGACGTTCGCTGCTGCGAATCTGCTGGGCGTCCGCGGCTACATGAGCGATCCGAACTCGCTGCACTTCCGCCCCACGGCGGCGATTACGCAGAGCGAGCGCGACGCCGCGAGCAGCAGCGCGGGGCGGCCGCTGCCCTGGCCGGCCGGCGCGATGACGCGAGCCGCGGCGGCCGCGTGGCTCTGCGCGGAGCTCGGCCTTCCGTCGAGCGAAGCCGTGCAGCACTGGGGTTCGTAACGTGCCGGCGTTGCGCGTCGCGGCGCTCGCGGCGGTGCTCGGACTCGCGCTCGTCGCGAGCCCGAGCGCGGCCTCGCACGCGCGCAACCCCGCGCTCGGGCCCGGGCCGGTTCCGCTGCTCGCCCGCGAAAGCGCGGTGCGCTGGTGGTTCGCGTTCAAACTCAACGGCGCGACGTTCCCGGGCTGCGGGACGACGACGTCGAGCGCGTGTCCGTTCGGCGGCACGCCGCAGCACTACAGCGGCCCCGCCGGCCTTCAGTACGTCTACGCGAGCAGCAAGGACGTGACGCTGCGCCAAGGCGCCGGCTGTGCCGGCGAGACGACGTCGGATCCGATCGGCGCGACGTACGCGGAGATCTATAACGGACCGTACCGCTACGTCGTGTGGAACGACCAGTTCTCCGGCGATCCGCCGATCGCGGGGTGCGGCGGCAGCTGCGACGCGCCGTGGGGGCACTCGAAAGGAATGCTGGCGTGGGACGACGCCGGGAACGGCATCGTTATGCAGGTGACCACGCCGTCGTGGCCGGCCGCGGGAAGCGCAGCGCATCCGCGCAAGAGCGGCAACACCCTGGGCTGCGTGCTCGACGACGACGTGGAGTTCAGCCAGCAGTTCTTCGCGCTCAAGCTCACCAAGAGCGATTTGGTAAAGGTGCTCGATGCGATGCAGAACGCGAGCGTCGCGACCGACACGTCGAATCCGCAGCTCGTCCGCAACGGCGGACCGGCCGACGTGGCGGCGATCGTGGATCTCCTCGGTCAGCGGTCGTCGAGCGTGACCGCTACGGACGAGCGGCTGTCGAGCGGCGTGCGCGTGATCTCGAAGCCATCGCGCCTCCACGTGCCGCCGTGGCAGCTGGTCTCGGCGCTGCTGGGCGGCGTGCCGCTGCGCGTCGCAACCTGGTGGGGTAACCCGCACGAGATCGCGACGACGACCGCGTCCACGCCGGTCACGTGCTGGGACGCCGGGCTCGCATCGCCGGGCGCGGTCGTCAACGCGACGAGCGGCATGTGGTCGCATACGACGTTCGGACTCACCGAAGGCCCCGGCTCGCCGGCCGGCAACGCCAACCATGCGAAGGTCGGCGTCTCGACCGACACGTCGAGCGACGACGTGATCTTCGGCGATATGAACCAGCAGGGGTCGCTCGCCGACGGCGCCGGCTGCGACCGCAGCCAGAACGGCCGCGGCGGCCTCTTCTACGTGGTGAAGAATGCGACGCTCCACAAGGGCGTGCGCGCGCTCCTCGGCGGTTAGCTCCCAACGGCCGAGCACTCCTCGAGGTCGCGCGCGACGGCCGCAGCGAAGGCCCGCCGAGCCGGCGCGTGCGCACCGAAGTACAGCCCCGGCTCGATCAGCTCGACCTCGCTCACGCACGGCGCGCCGGCGTCGTCGCGCAGCAAGTCCACGCGCGCATAGAGCACCCGCCCGCCCGGGACGGCGCGCAGCGCTGCCTCCGCGACCGCCAGCTCGTCGTTCGCCGCCGGCACCGCGAGCCCGGACGCGTCGCCGACGGTGAGCACCGTGTCGAACGGCCTCTTCTTCGCCACCGCGTGCGAGAAAGCGCCGTCGAGAAAGATCAGCGCGCGTTCGCCGTATTCCGCGACGGCCGCAAGATAGGGCTGCACCAAGACGTCGCATCCGCGCGCCAGCGCGTCCAGCCGCGCCTGTCCGTTCGCGGACTGCTCGGCCGCCCGCACCAGCGTCACACCGTCGGCGGCCGCCCCGACGGCCGGTTTGAGTACCAGGTCGCGCCAGCCGCGTTCGGCGGCGACGCGCGCGAGATCGCACGGCTCGCCGTAGCGCACCCACGCCGTCGGAATGACCGGCACGCCGCGGATCTCGAGCTCGCGCAAGTACGACTTGTGCGCGTTCCACGCGAGCAAGTGCGAAGGGTTGCGCAGAATCGTGAGGCTCGACGCCCGGCGTATCCAGCCCGCGAACTCGCGGGGACGCCGGTAGTAGTCCCACGTCGAGCGCACGACGCACAGGCGGCTGGCCGACCAATCGACGGTGCGATCGCTCCAGATCGCGACCGACGCCTGCAGGCCGCACGTCCGCAGCTCGCGCAGCAGCAGCGCGTCGTCGAAATCGAGCGAGGGTACCTGCTCGCAGGTCACGAGCGTGCAATCGATCGGCGGTGACGTCACGCCTTCAATCCTACGCGGGCCGCGAACCGGAGAACAGCCCGAATGCAACGAAAACCTCGAGCCCACGCCTCGAAACGGGAGGAACCTTTGGCCAAAGGCCCGCGTTTTCACGCCCTCGACAAGGTCGACCGCGCCATCCTGCGCGAGCTGCAGCGCGACGGACGTTACTCGTTCGCGGAGATCGGCAAGGCGGTCGGATTATCGGCCACGAGCGTCGCCGAACGAATCCGGCGCCTCGAGGACGCCGGCGTCATCGAGGGTTATGCCGTGCGGCTGTCGGCCGCGAAGCTCGGCCATCCGGTGACGGCCTTCATTCTCGCGCGGCCCAACGGTCCGGACGCGCGATTCGTGTCGATCGCGCGCGAACGCCCGGAGATCATCGCCTGCCATCGCGTCACTGGCGAGTTCTCGTTCATCGCGCAAGCCGCGGTGCGCGACGTGACGCACCTCGAGGACCTGCTCGACCATCTCGAACCCGCCGCCGTGCACATCGTCACGCTCGTCGTGCTCTCCACGCCGTTCGACGGGTTGCCGCTGCCGCTCGGCGACGGCGAAGGCTAAGGAGCCTCCTCGAAGATGCGCTGGCTCCCCGCCAGGATCGCCACGACGGATAGAACGACGGCCGCACCGCCCGCGAGCAGGCTCCACGTCACGGGCTCGTGCAGCACCATCGCGCCGAGGGTCACCGCCACGACGGGATTGACGTAGCCGTACGTCGCGACGATCGGCGTCGGCAGCGATCGAACGGCATATGCGTACGCGCTATATCCGAGCATCGCGCCGCCGGTGATCAGCCACAGCATACCCCAGAGCGAGTCGCGGGACACGGCCGAGAGATCGAGATGCGCCGCCTCGCCGATCGCAAGGCCGACGACGAGCGACATCAGGCCGCCGATCAGCATTTCGATCGACGCGGTGTACGGGCGGTGCTCGTTGCCGCGGGCGTAGACCGACCCAACCGCCCACGACAGCGATGCGAGCAAGATCAGCCACGCGAACAGCGCGTCGCCGTGCCCGGCGGTCTTGCCCACGAGCACGGCAATGCCGGCCGTGCCGAAGATCAGCCCCGCGACGACTCTGAGGTCGGGCGCGCGGCGCGCGCGCAGGCCGTCGAGCAGCACCATCCAGATCGGCGTGCTCGCGATCAGCAGCGCGGCGGTGCCGGACTCGACGCGCTGCTCCGCGATGCAGAGCAGCCCGTTACCGCCGACGATCAGCAGCGCGGCGGTGACGGCGGCGCGCCTCAGCTCGGCGAGCGACGGAAGACCGCGCTGCTTCGACGCGAGCCATTGAATCGCAAACAGCAGCGCGCCGGCGATGACCCACCGCACGCCGGTCATCAGGTACGGCGGGATGGTCGCGACGGCCAGACGGATGCCGAGATACGTCGAGCCCCAGACGAAGTAGACGACGACGAGCGCGACCCATCGCACCTCGGGAGTCTAGCGAACGACCACGACGGGCGCCGCGAGATACTCGATGCCGGCCTTCTCCAAGATCGCCTTCCCCTCGCCGGTCAGCACGAACTCCTCGAACGAGCTCGCTTCGTTCGGATGCGGTGCCTCGCGCATCACGGCGATCGTGTAGGTGATCGCGTCGCTCATCGCCGCCTTGCCCGGCAGCGGGACGAAGTGCAGGCCGCGCGCGACGGCCTCGGTGCGGTAGAAGAAGCCCACGTCCGCCTGGCCCGTGTCGATGCGCGCGAGCAAGTCTTCCTCGGGAAAAATCTGCGCCGCGTTCTCGGGGTCGCCGAGGATCTTCTGCTCGCCCCGCGAGCCGGCCAGCAGCGTCACCCCCCGCACGGTGTAGACGCCCTTCGGATCGAGCTTTGGATCGGTGCGCCCGATCGAGAGTCCGGGCGTCGAGAGCGCCGCGAGCACGCTCGTCGTGCCGGCGGCGACCTTTGCGAAGAGCGACGCGTACCTCGAGCTCGACGACCAGCCGATGCCCAAGCTCGTGGACGCGAACGTCGTCGCGCGCGCGACCTTCGTTCCCAGACCGACGACGAGCGACGGATCGACGCTGATGAAAACGTCGGGATTCTTCGTGCCGGCCGCGATGAGGTTGGCGAGCATCTTGCTGCCGGCGCCCTGGCCCTGAAAATCGGTGCCCGTTCGCGCGAGGGCGCCCTTGATCGCGCCCTCCATCGGCGTGACGAGCGAGCCGGCATATAAGACGGTAACGACGTTTTGCGCGGCCGCGATCGCCGGCGAACCGACGAGCGACGCCGCGGCGACGAGTCCGGCGATCGAACGCATCTTCATCTCTCGTTGCTCCTTTCGGTCCGCAAGGTGAGTTAGCGTCCGGCCGCCGCGAGCCTTTACGCTGCAAAAGCGGGCGAGGGACTCCCACCGGCGCGCCTGGAAGCCTCGCGCCATGAGTGTACGATTGGAGCCGCGCAAACTACTTGCAACATCCCTCGCGGCGCTGCTTGGCGCCCTCGCACTTTCGAACTGCGAGGGCTCGCACGCAACCGGTCCGGCAGTGCCAGAGGCCCAAATGCGAAACGCCGGCGCGCGCCCGGCCGTCCGTATCAAATACTTCAACGTGCAGCCCGCGAGCGCGGGCCTGCTCGACATCACCACCGGGCCGGATTACGCGCTCTGGTTCACCGAGTCAAACGCCAACCGCATCGGTCGCCTCAAGAGCGGCAAGTTCAAGTATTACGCGCTTGCCACGAGCAACGGACGGCCCGCCGGCATCACGACCGGACCCGACGGCGGGATCTGGTTCGCGGAGCAAGCCGGGATGGTCGGGCGAATTTCGACGGATGGCACGAACCTTCATGAATATAAAGTTCCCCATCCGGCGTACGCCATCACCAACGGCTTCGACAACGCGGCGTGGTTCACGATGCACGAGGGCAACCAGAATTGGATCGGCCGCATAGACGCGGATGGGAAAGTCCACCCCTACAAAGTCAAAGTACAGAGCTCCACGATCGAGTCGGGCATCACTGCCGGACGCGACGGGTTTTACTGGTTTACGCTCAAGGGCGCAAACGTCGTAGGCCGCATCACGAGCGCCGGCGCCATCAGGACGTATACGAACAACGACGGCGACAGCCAACCGTTTCCGATTGTCGCAAACGGCGGCAGCTTCTTCGTGGGCGAGGAAAACGGCGTGGCTCAGCTCATGTCACGAGGGACGTTCGTGGAGTGTCCGCTTCCCCCGTCGACCGGTTCCTCGGTTACCGGCCTCGCGCACGGTATCGGCACGGCCTGGTTCGTCGTCGACCAGGGAGACTACGTCGGCACGATCGCCGGCAGCTGCGCCATGCAGCTGTACAAGATCAAGTCGTCGTCGAGCAGCGGAGCCTGGGACGTCACCGTCGGCGCCGACGACAATCTGTGGTTCACCGACGCCGCCGAAAACCGGATCGGCCGGTTCACGCCTCCGTCGCCGCCTCCGGCTCCATAGCGCCTCTTTCACGGCCGAGCGCAGCATCGCGCGGAGCTAGTTTGCGTGCCATGTACGCGCTAGAAGTCTCCCTTGACCCACTGCTGCGTCCGGGTGCCTTGGGCACGGGCACGTCCGTCGCGCTAAACGCTCCGCGGCGACGGCGGCTGCGGCGTTCACGAACTCACCCGCGGCGCGTATTTCAACGACGTCGCCGTGTTGAAGAGCACGATCGGCTCGGGCAACTCGACGCCGGCGTCGCGCAGCATTGCGAGCGCGGCGAGCGTCGCGCCGCCCTCCTCGGTTGCGTCGACGCCGTCGCGCCGATGAAGCTGGCTCATCGCGGCGGCGGCGCTTTCGTCGGAGACCGCAACGGCCCGGCCGCCCGACTCGCGCAACGCGCGCAGCGTCAGACGGTCGCCGATTCCGCCGGGAACGCGCAGGCCCCACATCGCGGTCATGCCGTTGTCGACGCGCGCGGCACTCTCCTCGCCGCGCTCGAACGCGCGGACGACCGGCGCGCACCCTTGCGCCTGCACCGCGATCATGACCGGACGCCGCGCGTCGATCCACCCGAGCCGCTCGAGTTCTGCAAACGCCTTCCACATCGCGACCAGGCCGGTGCCGCCGCCTGTGGGATAGACGATCGTTCCCGGCACGCCGCCGAGCCGCTCGACGAGCTCGTAGCCCATCGTCTTCTTGCCCTCGACGCGGTACGGCTCGCGGAACGTTGCGACGTTGAACGCGCCGTGCTCGCGCGCGTGCTCCGCGGCGATGCGGCCCGCGTCGTCGATCAGACCGTCCACGAGCACGACCTCCGCACCGTACGACTCCATCTCTTCGACCAGCAGCGGGGGCGTGTCGCGCGGAACGTAGACGCGGACGCTCAACCCTGCGCGTGCTCCGTACGCGGCGAGGGCGCCGCCGGCGTTGCCGGCGCTCGGCGCGACCAGCGACCGCACGCCGAGGCGCTTTGCGACGGTCACGGCCACCGACATTCCTCGCGCCTTGAACGAGCCCGTGGGATTCTGCGACTCGTCCTTCACGAGCAGCGACCCGACGCCGAGACGACGCGCGGCCTGCGGTATCTCGAGCAAGGGCGTCGCGCCTTCCCCCAGCGAGACTGGGTCCTCGCCTTCGTCAACCGGCAACATCTCGCGATAACGCCACATCGTCCACGGACGCGCGGCGACCGCCCCGCGATCGAGGCGTTCCACGGAGTAGCGCACGAGGAGCGGAGCGCCGTCGTTCGGGCACACGGTCGCCGGCACTCCGGCCGTGAAGCCGTGCGCCGGATCGCGCGAGCACTCCAGACGAATCAAACGGGCCGCTCGCCGAGGACGGTCGCGCGCCGCATGCGCCGGCGGGCCGGAAAGTAATCGGCGAGCGCGCAGTGCTGGGTCCAGCGGTTGTCCCACATCGCGACGGTGCGCGATTGCCAGCGCCAGCGAACCTGGAACTCCGGCTGCGCCATGTGGTCGAAGAGAAAGCGCAACAGCGCATCGCTCTCGCGCGCGGTCACGCCCTCGACGTGCGACGTGAAATCCTGATTGACGAAGAGCGCCTTGCGCCCCGTCGCCGGGTTCGTGCGCGCCACGGGATGCGAGACCGGCGGATGCCGCTGGTACATCGCGTCGCGGCGATCCTCCATCCCGAGCGCCGCGAAGCGCTGCGGCGTGAAGTTCTTCGCGAACGAATGCACGGCGCGCAGTTCGGAGACCAGCCGTTTGACCGGATCCGAGAGCGACTCGTACGCGAGATACATGTTCGCCCACAGCGTGTCGCCGCCGAGCTCCGGAATCTCCTCGGCGTAGAGTACCCCGGCAAACGGCGGCGTCGCAAGGTACGTGACGTCGTTGTGCCAGCGGTCGCTGTTGGCACGGCGCGCGGCGTCGTGCTCCAGGATCATCACCTCGGGCACGTCATCGTGCCCGGGGTAGAACGGATGCACGTACAGCTCGCCGAAGCGCGCGGCAAAGTCGCGTTGCTGCGCCGGTGCGAGCGATTGATCCAGAAAGAAGAGGACGAGCCGGTCGTCGAGCGCGCTGCGAATCTCCGCGACGTCGCGGTCGCGCAGCGGCGCGCCGAGGTCGAGGCCTTCGACGACGGCCCCGATGGCGGGGGTGAGTGGTGTGGCGTGCAGCGGGCGGGGCGTCAGACCGGCCGGCGCTCTTCTCCCGAGCGGTGGCGGTAGACGATGCGTCCCTTCGTCAGGTCGTATGGCGAAAGCTCGATGTCGACGCGGTCACCGGGAAGAATTCGGATGCGGTGGCGGCGCAGGCGCCCGGCGATGTGCGCGAGCACGACGTGGCCGTTGTCGAGCTCCACCGAGAAAGTGGCGCTGGGAAAGACCTGTTTGATGCTGCCGACGACCTCGAGCGCTGCTTCCTTCGTTTCCTGCGTGGCCTTGGCGGCTTTGGGCGGACGCGGACCTTTTCGCGGACCTCGCTTGCGTGGTGGTATCGGACTCTCTCCTCAAATAGGCGGAAGACTTCTGACCAGACCCTTATCTCATAAACCCGCCCGCCGCGCAACCGAGAGGCCCCTCTCTCGAGTGCAACTTTTTCGGGCGTTTTGCCGTTACGATTGAGTCATGATTTCCGCCCCTGCTCCGGTTGCCTCCCTCGCCATCGCCGCCTCCGCGGGCCGCCCCGCCTCGGACCTCTCCGAGCCGGTCCACGGCGGTTACGCCAACGCTCGCGGCGAGATCTTCCTTTTTGCGGGAGAGCTCGTCTACCGGGTCAACTTCAAGTCGCAGATCCTGCAGCGCCGTCCGCCGCTCAACCCGCAGGCGCAGGCCCGCTACGACGCGACGGCGGACGGCCAAGAGTTCGAGTACGCGAGCAAGACGTTCCGCCGCCTGAGCCACGAGCAGATCGCGGAGATCTGCGCGGCGCATCGCTTCCGCATCAGCTCCAGCACCGGCTACGTCTAGCCGGCCCGGCCTCTCGACCTAGAGCCCCATCGGCGTGAGCTCCACGCGCGAGAAGATCGTCGCGATGTACGCGCTCCTGATCGCCGCCAATGCCGCCGCGTGGGCGCTCGCCTTCGTCTTCTTCGCTCCCCCGCACGCGCTGCTGTTGGGCACGGCAGTCCTTGCGTACACGTTCGGTCTGCGCCACGCGGTCGATGCCGACCACATCTCCGCGATCGACAACGTCACGCGCAAGCTGATGCAGGAGGGGAAACGCCCGGTCGCCGTCGGCTTCTACTTCTCGCTCGGGCACTCGACGGTCGTCGTGGGGTTGACCCTGCTGATCGTGGCGGGCGCCGCGTTCGTTCGCGACCGCCTTCCGGCGCTCGCGGCGGTCGGAGGCGGCCTGGGTACCGCCATCTCGGCGTCCTTTCTCTTCGTCATCGCCGCCGTCAACGCGCTCGTGCTCGCGGACGTCGTCGCCGCGGTCGTCCGTATGCGCCGCGACGGGACGTATTGCGATGCGACGCTCACCGGCTCGCTGGATCGGCGCGGACTGCTGGGCCGCGCGTTACGGCCGCTGCTGCGGCTCGTCACGCGTAGCCGTCACATGTATTTCATCGGCGTCCTGTTCGGCCTCGGCTTCGACACCGCGACCGAAGTCGGACTCCTCGGCATTGCCGCAATCGAAGCCGGCAAAGGCCTCCCGATCGGAGCCATTCTGATTTTCCCGGCATTGTTCACCGCCGGAATGTCGCTGATCGACACGAGCGGCGGCGTGCTCATGCTGGGCGCCTACGGCTGGGCCTTCACCAACCCGGGGCGCAAGCTCTACTACAACCTGACGGTCACCGCGCTGTCGGTTGCGATCGCGGTCTTCGTCGGCGCGGCGGAACTTGCAGGCAGCCCGGCCGGTCGGCAAGGCGGTCTCGGATACGCCATCGTCGGAGCGTTCGCGGCATGTTGGCTCGCCTCGCTCGCGCTCCACGCCGTGCGGCGTCGCGCCTCACTCGCGCATTACTCCTCGACGAGCTCGCGCATCTCCGGCGTGTAGCGTTCGCCGGCCGTGTAATGGTGCAGTTCGTCGAGCTCCTCCAGTTGCGCGTGCGTGAGCCGCAGGGGCACCGCGCCGGCGTTCTCTTCGAGGTACCGCACCCTTTTGGTTCCCGGGATCGGCACCACGTCGTCGCCGCGCGAGAGCACCCACGCAATTGCTACCTGAGCCGGCGTAGCGCCGCATTGCCGCGCCACGCCGCGCACGGCATCGACGATGCGCGCGTTGGCCCGGGCGCTCTCCTTCGAGAAGCGCGGGTTCGTCCGGCGAAAATCGTTCGCCTCGAGCTTCTCCACGTCGACCGATCCGGTGAGGAATCCCCGTCCGAGCGGGCTGAAGGGCACGAAGCCGACGCCCAGTTCGCGCACCGCCGGTAGAACGCGCCGCTCGACGACGCGTTCCCACAGCGAGTACTCGCTTTGCAGCGCGCTGATCGGATGCACGGCGTGCGCGCGGCGCAGCGTCTCGGGCGAGATCTCGGAGAGTCCGAGGTACCGCACCTTACCCGCGTCCACGAGCTCCTTCATCGCCCCGATCGTCTCTTCGATCGGCACCGACGGGTCGCGGCGGTGCTGATAGTAGAGATCGATGGTTTCGATACCGAGACGCTCGAGCGATTCGTCGGCGACGCGCTTGACGTTCTCCGGCGTTCCGTCGACGCCGCGGATGCCGCCGGCGTAGCGGAAGCCGAACTTGGTGGCGACCACGACGCCGTCGCGCCGGCCGCGCAGCGCGCGCCCGACCAGCCGCTCGTTGGTGTGCGGACCGTAGACTTCGGCGGTGTCGAGAAAGTTGATGCCGAGATCGAGCGCCCGGTGGATCGTCGCGATCGCCTCGGCCTCGTCGGCGGCCCCGTATGCATCCGTCATCCCCATGCAGCCGAGCCCGAGCGCCGACACGCGCAGGCCCTGCGTCCCAAGATTTCGCCGTTCCATCGGTAACCTATGCGGTCGCCAGACGGAACCTCCTGGCTCCCAGCGCGGCAACGAGCAAGGCGGCGGACGCCGCGAGGAAACCCGGCGCGTACGCGCCTTGCGTGAAGTCGAACGCGGTGCGGTTCATCGGCCCGACGTACCAAAACAACAAGAAGACGATCTCGAAGAGCCGCGTGTTCCCGGAGATCGCCCCGCACGCAAGCGCCAGCGTGGGCACGAAGATAGCGCCGGCCACGATGCCTTCGATTCCCGTCACGCTTCCGTGCGTCGTCCAGTGAATCAGCGCACCCCCCGCCGTCGCGAGCGCGAGCAGCACGCCGGCTGCCCACTGCGCGAGAAACTGCCGCCGAATCGGATGCAGCGTCGGATAGATCAGCTGCTCGGTCGCGCAGACCGTTTCGCGCGTTCCGAGCTGCGACCACGCGAGCAGCGGCCAAACCCACGCGAGCCCGACGGCAATGCTCTGGCTCTTCTCGTCGGCGGCGAGCTGGAAGATCCAGAGGCCCGCCGCGATCGCGTACCACCAGATACTGAGACCGCGCACGAGCAGGCGCAGCTCCGCGAGCACGATCGCGCCGAAGTCGCTGCCGAAGCACAGGTCGAGCGCCGGCGCGGTGGCGCGGTCGAAGGCGCCGCGCCAGCGCTCCAGCAGCGCGTTGTTCGTTCGGCGTTCGCTCGAGCGAGCCTGACGCGCGAACCGGTCGAAGAGCAGCGCGGCAAGGGCGACGATCGCGGCGGCCGCGACGAACCAGGCCGCGCGCTCGGCAACGTCGCCCGCCGCGAACTCGAAGCCGTGAAACGTAAAGTAATGGTGGACGTCCTCACCGCCGGCGCCGATCTCCACCGAGTTGGGCTTGGCCCGCGGATCGATCAGCTTCAAGGCCGGCCAGACTTGGCGGATGATCAGGTTGGCGCCGAGCATGTCGCGCCACCACGCCACCGGGCGCACGTCGTCCTGGAAACTCGCGACGAGATAGCCCATCCACGCGAAGAAGTACGCGGCGTTGCCCAGCCCGCCGCGCAGCCAGGGGATCATCTCGAAGAGCAGCGCGATCGCCGAGACCATTGCGATCAGCGGCACCACGACGAGCGCGAAGGGTGCGGCGATCTGCGCGAGGTCGAGCGTCGCGCTCTCGCCCCGCACGAACTGCATCGCGATCGCGACGACGAACAGAATCGCCGCCATCGATCCGAGCACGGCGAAGTTGCTGAGCGCCTTTCCGAGCGCATAATCGAGGCGCGTGATGGCCGTCGCCGCGACGATCTCGCCCACGCGAGTCAGTCGGTCGCGCTCGACCGCGCTCTTCACGTTGTAGAAGCCGAAGAGCGAAAGCAGCATGGACGTGAGGATCGCGTACGTCGCGCCGATCCACGCCGAGTTGTAGACGCCGCGAAACCCGTCGATGAGGAACGTCACGTAGCCCGCGTTGCGCGCCGGAACCAGCAACGTGCCGAGCAGCAGCGTCACCGCGATCGTCGCGACGTATTGATAGCGGCGCGTGCGCTCGAGCACGTCGGCGCGAGCGAGCGCCCAGATCGCCGCCGGACGCGTCACGCAGCGGCGCGAGCCCCCGCAACGACGCGCAGATAGGCTTCTTCGAGCGTCGCGCAGCCCGGCGCGAGCCTCGACGGAACGTCGTGGGCGAGCAGCACGCCGCCGGCGACGACGGCCACTCGGGTCGCCAGGCTCTCGACGTCCGAGCAGATGTGGGTGGAGAAGATAATTATCCGATCGCCGGCCATGTCGTGCAGCAGCGTCCGCAGCCGCAGACGCTCCTCGGGATCCAGACCCGCCGTAGGCTCGTCGACGATCAGCAGGGCGGGCTCGTTGAGCAGCGCTTGCGCGATGCCCACGCGCTGGCGCATGCCTCCGGAGAACGTGCCCAGCGAGCGCGAGCGCGCGTGCGACAGATTCAGCAGCTCGAGCAGGCCGTCGATGCGCGCGCGCAGGATGCGACGCGGGATACCCTTGAGGGCGCCGATGTATTCCAAGAACTCGACCGGCGACAGGTGCGGATAGACGCCGAAGTCCTGCGGCAGGTACCCGAGGGTACGCCTCAGCGCATCGGGCGAGCCGGCTACGTCGCGGCCGTTGAAGCGAATGCTCCCGCTCGTCGGTTTCGTCACCGTGGCGATCATGCGCATGAGGGTCGACTTGCCGGCGCCGTTCGGCCCGAGCAGTCCGAGCACGCCGGGCTCGAGGCGAAGGCTGAAATCCTTCACGGCGTCGATCGTGCGATAGCGCTTACAGAGGCTCTCCAGCTCCAGTTCCATTGCGGCATCTACGCCCGCGGCGACTCCATTGTTTCCCCGCCGTTTTGATTTCTTATTGACCCGGAGTGGGCCGGCGGTGCGCTACAATAGCCGTCATGACCCGCGTCGTGGACCAGCGGTGGACCGCGCGTTAGCTGCGGCCGCGTTCGCGCTCGCCGTCGCCGCAATCGCCGGCAGCTCGGTGCTCGCGGTGAGCGATTCGCTCGTTCCGACGGCGCAGCGTCTCGCGCCGGCCGGCGCGCGCTTGACGTTCTACGGGCGCCCGCTCGATCTCGCCGTTTCGCGCGCCGGTCTCATCGCGATCAAAAACTCCCACGGCATCACGTTCGTTGACGCCAAAACGGTTAAAATCGTACAAGACTTGCGACTCACGCGCGACCGCATACAGTATCCACGCAACCTCGGCGGTAACGGCATGACGGGCATCGCGTGGAATCGCGACGGCACGACGGTGTGGTCGGCCGACGGCTTCGGTCTCTTGCGCTCGGCCACGCGGCGCGAAGGCGGACGCTTCGCCTGGGATCGCGACGTCGTTCTGCCCGGCCATTCGGCGGTGCCCGCGGGCGTCGCGCTCGCCGACGACGGCGCGACGATCTTCGTGGCGCTGAGCCTGCTCGACGAGGTGGCGGCGGTGGACGCGAAGACGCGAACGATCCGTTACCTCGTACGCACCGGCCGCGTTCCGTTTGCGATCGTTTCGGCGAACGGACGGCTCTACGTCTCCGACCTGGGCGGCACGGCCCCCACGCGCGGCGCACGCTCCGCGGATTCCGGCGGCGAGCGCATCGGCGTCGATCCGCGCACCGGCTCCGCCGGCTCCGGCGCGATCTCCGTGGTTGACGTGAAGGCGAGGCGCGAGACGGCGCGCATCCCGGTGGGGCTCGCTCCGACCGCGCTGACGCTATCGCACGACGGCTCGCGGCTATTCGTGGCTAACGCGAACGCCGACTCGATCTCGGTCGTGGACACCGCGTCGAACGCCGTGCGCGCGACGGTCAAGGTGCCGTCGCAAGACGGTTTCGGCGCGTCGCCCAACGCGCTCGCGATGTCGCCGGACGGCCGCCTCTACGTCGCCGAAGGCGGCGACGACCGGATCCTCGCGCTCGACGGATCCACGCTGGCCCCGGCGGGAGAGATCGCAACCGGATGGTATCCCGACGGGCTGGCGTTCGGCGCGGACGGCACGCTCTATGCGACGAGCCTCAAGGGATGGGGCAGCCGCGGCGCGGATTTCGGCTTTCCGCGCGCCGATTTGGGCTTCCGAGTCGCCGCTCCGCTGGATCGCGGCGGCTACAACGTCTACGACTACGCGGGACTCCTGCAGTCCATTCCGCCGTCGGCCGTCGCGAGCTCGGTCGGGCCGTCGTCGCGCGCCTTCGTCACCCCATCGCCCGGCCCGGCGGCGATCCGCCTGCCGCCGTTCCGGCACGTGGTGTTCGTCATCAAGGAGAACCACACGTACGACGATTACTTCGGCGATCTCGCCGGCGCGAACGGCGATCCGGCGCTGTGCGCTTTTCCGGCGCGCGTTTCGCCGAATCACCACGCCCTGGCGCGCCGCTTCGGCATCTTGGACAACTTCTACGTCAACGGAACGATGAGCGCCGACGGGCACCAATGGACGAACGAGGCGTTCGCCGACGACTACGTGGAGCGCAACACCGCGTCGTGGGGCCGTTCCTATCCGTCGGACGGCACGGATCCGCTCGCGTACTCGCCGGCCGGCTTCATATGGCAGCGCGTCCTGGGCGCGGGCTACACGTTCCGGGATTATGGCGAGTTCGTGACGTCGGAGCCGTCGTTCACACCGAGCGGCGCGACGTGGAGCCGGGTTTACGGCGACTACCGGCATGGGACGCATCGCTATGCGTTTACCAGCGCGGTCGGCGACGCCGAGCTGGCGCCCTACGTCGACCGGCACTATCCCGGCTTCACGCTGCGGATCAGCGATCAGCAGCGCGCGTCGGAGTTTCTGCGCGAGTTCCGCGCGTTCGAGCGCTCGGGCAAGTTTCCCAACTTCGTTCTGCTGCAGCTCGGCAACGATCACACGGCCGGCGCCGCTCCCGGCTACCCGACGCCCGACGCGGCGGTCGCCGACAACGACTTGGCCTTGGGCCGCATCGTAGACGCGATCTCGCGCTCGCGCTACTGGAAGAACACCGTCGTCTTCGTGGTGGAGGACGACGCCCAAAACGGCCTCGACCACGTGGACGGGCATCGCACGATGGCGCTGGTCGTCAGCGCGTACGGGCGGCGCGGCTACGTGGATTCGCGGTTCTACAATCAGACCAGCATCCTCGCGACGATCGAGCGCCTCTTCCGCCTACGGCCGCTGACGCAGTTCGACGCCCACGCGCCGCCGATCGTATCGCCGTTCGCGGCAAGCGCGGACCTCACGGCGTACGACGCGCGGCCCAATAACGTACCCCTCGACCGCCTCAACCCGAAGGCCGCGGCGCTGTCGGGCGCGCGGCGCAGCATCGCGCGGGCGCTCGAGGGAGCCGACTTCGATCGGCCCGACGCGGTCGATCCCGCCTTACTGCGTTAGCGCGTGGCGACGCGCCCGATCGCAGAGCCCAGCTGGTACGACGTGAACCACATCGCACCGTCGGGTCCCGCGGCGATCTCGATCAGCTCGCCGGCGCCCGGGGGCGCCTTGTAGAACTTCATATGTCCCGACGTCGTGATGCGCCCGATGTCGAATCGGCCGGCGAAATCCGTGAACCAGAGCGCGCCGTCCGGCCCCGCGGCGATTCCCGAGGGCTGACTGTATTTGCCGTCGATCGGATACTCCGTATATTTGCCGCTCGTCGTCAGGCGGCCGATCGCATTGGAGGCCGCCTCGGCAAACCAGAGCGCGCCGTCGGATCCGACGCAGATCGCGTCGGGCCCGACGCCGACCTTGAACGACTTGCTGCGTCCGCCGATCGAGACCCGGATGACGCGATTGGAAAATCTGCTGCCGCCGGCGACGTACTGCGTCACCCAAAGCGCTCCATCGGGCCCGGTAACGATGCCTTGCAACTGCGCGTCGCTCGGCGCCACGGTAAAGTGCTTGACCTTCCCCTTCGTTGTGATGCGCCCCACTTGACCGTTGGATTCGGCGAACCACAGCGCGCCGTCGGGGCCGGCCGTAATGCCCTGCGGGAACTCGCCGCCGGGATCTTTGAACAGCGTGACCGTGCCGCCCGGCGTGATGCGGCCGATGCCGCCGTCGCTTTGTTCGGCCGTGAACCACAGGTTGCCGTCGGGGCCGAGCGCGATGCCGTCGGACATCTCGACACCGGTCGGCTGCTGCAGCGTGTACGTACCGTCCGTCGTGATGCGCCCCACGACGTCGTTGCCCGGATCGGTGAACCAGAGCGCTCCGTCGGGGCCGGCCGTGATGCCGGCGGGGGTCGGGTCGCCGAACGTGTCGGGGAACAGCGCGATCTTGCCTCGCCGGTCGGGCGCAGCCGACGCTCGCGCCGTCAACCCCGGGGCGCTTCCTCCGCCGGCCGGCGGCGCGCACGCCGCGAGCAATGCTATCGCAACGCAGCAGCACGCGCGCATAAAATTCGTCATCGGGATCCTTTCTCCAGGAGCGTGGCGACGCCGTCGAGGTCGGTCGCGGTTGTCGCGATGGCGGCGTCGACGGCGGACTGCTTCCCGCTCGCGATCGCGTGTGCGACGTTCGGAAACGCCACGCTCGCGTAGCCGTTGGCCGAATAGGCCGTGACGTCGAGCCGCTGGGCCGCCTTCAGCGCGTTCGCATCGTCGCGCCGCGGATTGGCGTCGTAGGCGCGAGCGGCGGCCGCGAAGCGCCCGATGGCCTCACCGAGCGCGGGGCCGACGGTCAGCTTCGCGGGCGCGGCGAACTTGGCCATCGCCTTCGCGCCGTCGTCGAGCGCGCGAACGTACGGAACGAAGCGGTAGGGAAGCTCGGCGGCATCCGCGAGCCGAATGGCGAGAACGCCGATGACTCGCGCGATTGCGACGTGATGCACGAAGCCCGGATCGGCGAAGCGCGCGGTAAAGCGGTAATCGTCGTAAGGCGAGTGATAGGTTCCAAGCGGCCCGCTATAGCCCAAGTCGATGACCGGCGTCCCGGTGGTATAGATGAACGATTCGAAGTCGGAGCCGCCGGCCGGCGCGTCGATGCGCGGCCGCGCGACGTGCAGCACCTCGTTCGTGACGGGTTCGAGAAAGGGCGCGAGCGCCGCGGCGGCCGACGCGCCGAAGGTCGGACCCGAGGCCGCCTCGTCGGTGTTGATGTAGGCGACGCATCCGCGGGCGAGCTCCGAGCGATGGGCTGCGGCGTACGCCGCCGACCCCAGTTCGCCGATCTCTTCGGCGTCCCACCCGGCGATGCGAATCGTGCGCGTGGGTCTCCAGCCGGAATGGTGCAGCGCGCCAAGCCCGCGCGCAACCTCGAGCAGCGCCGAGATGCCCGAGCCGTCGTCGGAGACGCCGTAGACCCACGCGTCGCGATGCGCGCCCAGGACGATCGTCTGTAGCGGATTGGTTCCCGCGACTTCGCCGATCGTGTTCCACAGCATCGTCGGCTGCGCGTTCATCTCGACGTGAAGCCGCACGAGCGACGCCGTGGCGCCGAGCCGATACGCGACCGGCAGCGCTCCGCGCCAGCCGCTCGGGCCGTCCGGACCGCGCACGTCGGCGAGCAGCGCCTGCGCCGTCGTGCCGGTCACCGGCAGCGTCGGTACCGAGCGCGGCACGTGATCGTCGCCCATGACGTCGCCGCGCTGCACGACGCCGAGCGGGCGGTAGGGTCCGTTCGGATAGACCGGGCCCTTCGCCGCGCCGCCGTCCTTCGGGTCGGAGTAGAAGATCACGCCGGCGGCGCCGTGCGCGATCGCTCGAGCCGCGAGGTTTCCGCGATACTCCGCCCCGTAGCGAATCAGCGCGATGCGTCCGCGCACCGCAACGCCGGCGCGCGCGAGCGTATCGTAATCCGCCTCGAGCCCGCGGCCGGCGTACACCACCGGAGCGCGGACGTCGCCGCTTCCGCTGCCCGCGTTGAACGGCAGGCCGGCGTCGGGCCGCGCGCCGTCGGGATCCGCGGCGATCTTCGCGTCGTGCAGGTCGAACGTCACGACCCGATGCGAGAGCAGCTGCAGCTGTAAAACACGCGGGGTGTAGACGGTCGCACCGAACGATTCGATCCAGGCGTGCAATCCGAAGCCTAGCATCGAATCGCGCATGTAAACCGCGAGCTTGTAGTCGCCCGGCGATCCCGGATAGTGCGCTCGCGCGTCGATCGCCTGCGAGCTCGCACGCGCGCCGCCGGCGCTGGGAACCCGCAGGTACGCGGCCTCGATGCGGGCCGCGTTCTCGGGAGCGCCGGCGGGGACGCTCGCAACGAGCGCCGCGGCGAGGATTACTTTCAACATCGTGGCGCACCAGGTTCGGCAAGGACGCCGCCGGGCGCCTTCGAAAGCGCCCCCAATGATTCGATCGCTCGTTCGCAGCACCGCCGCCGTGCTGTCGTTCTCCCTGCTCGCCGCTTCGCCCGAGCCGCAGGCGTCCGCGAATGCCGATGCGGCCTACGCGTCGCTCGCGCAACAGTATTACTCGGAGACTTTTCGCCTGAGCCCGATCGAGGCGACCCAGGTCGGCGTGCACGACTACGACGACAAGGTCGGCGACTTCTCCGCCGCCGCAGTCGCGAAGCAGCTCGAGATGGACCGGTCGTACCTGCAGCGGCTCGCCGCGATCGATAAGACCGCGCTCTCCCCGACCGGCGCGCTCGACTACACGCTGCTCGAGAACTCGCTCCGCGACGACCTGCTGCTCAACGACACGCTGCAAGAGTGGCGCCACAATCCCGACGACTACACGCAATCGGCGAGCGCGGCGATCTTCAGCGTGATGAGCAAGGACTACGCGCCCCTTTCGAAGCGGCTCGCGTTTGCGATCGCGCGCGAACGCCTGATTCCAAACCTCTTGCGGCAGGGCATGCAGAACGTCACCACGGTGGACGCCGTGACGCAGCGGATCGCCGCCGAGGACGCCGCTGGAGCGGTGGACTTCTTCAAGACCTCGGTACCGGTGGCGTTCGCAGACGTGCGCGATTCCGGCCTGCGAAGCCGTTTTCAACGGTCGAACGCCGTCGCGATCCAGGCGATGGCGGCGTACGCCAAGTGGATCCGGTCGCTCAAGCCCAGCGGAACGTTCGCCATCGGCGCCGATGCCTATCGCAAGCGCCTGCTCTACGAAGACGCGCTCGACATGCCGCTCGATCAATACCTCGCCGTGGGCGCACGCGCGCTGGCCGCGACGCACGCGCAGTTCGTCGCTACGGCGAAGCTGATCGATCCCAAGCACTCCCCGTTACAGGTCTACCTCTCGATCACGCGCGTCCACCCGGCGCCCAACGCGCTGCTCGCGACGGCGCAACGCGACCTCGGCCGCCTGCGCGCCTTCGTCGAGAGCAGGCACCTGATCACTCTGCCGCCCAACGCGAAGATCAAGGTGATCGAAACGCCGGCCTTCGAACGCACGACGACCAGCGCCGCCGAGGATTCGCCGGGTCCGCTCGAGACCGTGGCAACGCAGTCGTACTACTACGTGACGCCGGTGGACCCGTCGTGGTCTGCAAAACAAAAAGAAGAGTTTCTGGCCGCGTTCAACGACTTCGAGTTTCCGATCGTCTCGGCGCACGAAGTCTATCCGGGCCACTTTACCAACTTCTCGATCGATCGCGGGCTCGATCTCAGCCTCACCCGCAAGCTCTCGATCAGCTCCGAGTTCGCCGAAGGCTGGGCGCACTACTCGGAGCAGATGATGGTGGACGAGGGGTGGGGCAACGGCGATCCGCGCGTGCGCCTGGCACAGCTCGACGAGGCGCTGCTCCGCGAGTGCCGCTACGTCGTCGGCGTCGGCCTCCACACGCAGGGAATGACGATCTCGCAAGCCGAGCGCCTCTTCACCGACCGCTGCTTTCAGAACCAGGCCGTCGCGGTCGAGGAGACGCTGCGCGGCACGCAAGACCCGATGTACGGCTACTACACCCTCGGCAAGCTGATGATCCTCAAGCTGCGCGACGACTACAAGAAGGCCGTCGGCAGCCAGTTCACCCTGCAGAAGTTCCACGACGAGCTGCTCTCGCGCGGCGACCCGCCGATCCCGCTGCTGCGTCCACTCATCTTGGGACCGGCCGACGATGGCAAGCCGCTGTAATTTTTCTCCGCCGATGTCGAAATCGGGCGCGCCCGTGCGACGTTGTGGTAAAGCACCGAAGACCGGCAAAGGAGACGTTCGATGAGATTCGCGGTTTTAGTCAAGGCAAACGACGACACCGAGGCGGGCGTCCTGCCGTCGCGCGAAATGCTCGAGGCGATGGGCAGGTTCAACGAGGGCCTGGCGAAGGACGGCGTGCTGCTGGCCGGCGACGGCTTGCAGCCCACTTCGAAGGGGACGCGCCTGCGGTTCGACGGCGGCCGGACCACCGTGATCGACGGGCCGTTTGCGGAGACCAAGGAGCTGGTGGCCGGCTTCTGGATCGTGCAGGGCAAGTCGAAACAAGAGATCGTCGAGCGATTCGTGCACGCGCCGTTCGACGGCGGTCAAACGATCGAGATCCGGCCGATGTACGAGATCGAGGACTTCGGCGAGATCGTAACGCCGGAGATGCGCGAGCGCGCGGAGCGCACGTGGGAGCACGTCAAGACCTAGGCGACACGATCGCGGCGATTTGGCACATCGAGTCGCCGAGGCTGATGGCCGGCCTCTCGCGCATGGTGCGCGACGTCGGCCTGGCCGAGGACCTGGCGCAGGACGCCTTCGTTGCGGCGCTCGCGCAGTGGCCGCGCGAGGGCATCCCGCGCAACCCGGGCGCGTGGCTGGCAACGGCCGCACGGCGCCGCGCGATCGACGCCCTTCGGCGCGACGAGACGAGCCGGCGAAAGCGACACGGCGTCGTGGAGGCACTCTACTCCCGCGACCCGGACGCCGATTTCGCGACGGCCCACGAAGAGATTGACGACGACATGCTCGCGCTGATCTTCGTCGCGTGTCATCCGGCGGTCTCGCGCGACGCCCACGTCGCGCTGACGCTCAAGCTCGCGGGCGGCCTAACGACGGCGGAGATCGCGCGCGCGTTCCTCGTGCCCGAGGCGACGATCGCGCAGCGCATCGTACGCGCCAAACGCACGCTCTCGCAGACGGGCGTTCCGTTCGAAGTGCCGGCGGCAGGGCGGGAGCGGCGCGAGCGGCTCGCCTCGATCCTCGAAACGATCTACCTCATCTTCAACGAAGGCTACGCCGCGACGTCGGGCGACGACGTCCTCCGGCCGGAGCTCGTCGAGGACGCGCTGCGGTTGGGACGCATGCTGGCGGCGCTGATGCCTGATGAAAGCGAGGTTCACTCGCTCGCCGCGCTCATGGAGCTTGCGGCGTCGCGTATGCGAGCGCGTGTCGCCCCAACCGGCGAACCGATACTCCTGCTCGACCAAGACCGCGGCAAATGGAACCGGCTGCTGATCCAACGAGGCCTCGCGGCGCTGGCACGCGCGCGGCGGCTCGGAGGTGCCGGCGGCGCGTACGCGCTGCAGGCGGAGATCGCGGCGTGTCACGCGCGCGCGGCCACGGCGCAGGAGACGGACTGGGAGCGCATCGCCGAGCTCTACGACGCGCTGGCGGAGCTCGCGCCGTCGCCCGTCGTCGAGCTCAATCGCGCGGTCGCGACCGGCATGGCGCTCGGAGCCCAGGCGGGGCTCGATCTCGTGGAGGGGCTGCGCGACGAGCCCGCGCTGCGGAGCTATCACCTGTTGCCCAGCGTCCGCGGCGATCTGCTGGTCAAGCTCGGGCGCTTCACGGAAGCGCGCGCGGAGTTCGAGCGGGCGGCGTCGCTCGCGCTCAACCGGCGCGACCGGGAACTGCTGCTCGGCCGCGCGGCGCAGCTAGCCGATTGAGCCGAAGTCGAACGACAGCTCGCCGCGTTCCAACTCGAGCAGCGCTGCCTTGATCTCGAGGCCGCCGCCGAAGCCGACGAGCGAACCCGACGCGCCGATGACGCGATGGCATGGCGCTACGATGGGGATCGGGTTTTGTCCGTTCGCGGCGCCCACCGCTCGCATCGCCTTCTCGTTCCCGAGCCGCTTGGCGATTTGCCCGTACGTGCGCGTCTCTCCGAACGGGATGGCGAGCAGCTCCGTCCAGACGCGCTTCTGAAAGTCTGTTCCGACGAAGTCCAGCTCGAGATCGAAACGCTCCCGCCGTCCGGCGAAGTATTCGGTGAGTTGGCGCTCGGCTTCGACGAGGACCGGATGGTTCGCGTCTTCCCGAGCGTCGTGCGCCGGGGTGCGGGCGGGGTCCTGATCCTTCCATTGAATCGCTGCGAGACCGCGGTCGCCGGCGACCAGCCGCAGCGGGCCGATCGGCAACGCGATGACCTTGTACACGTACTGCGTTCCCGTCGTTCTCATGCCCCCCGTTGAAACGGCTGCCGGCTCGCCAAAGGTTGCGGCGCACAGGGAAAACGATGCCGCGGAGAAACCGGTACGGCACGGTGGCCGTAAGATGAGCGAACGCTACGCCGGCGTCTCCCCGCAGGTCTTCGCGCGGACCGGCGGCGGCTCTACCTCGCCATCTTCGTCTTGGCCGCGCTCTCGATGTGGCTGCAGTCGGCGCTCGTCGTCTCGAATGACGCGGCGGCGACCGCGCACCATATCCTGGCGTCGCCGGCGCAGTGGCGCGTTTCGGCACTCGCCGAGCTGATCATGTTCGGCTGCGACGTGCCCTTGGCCGCGATTTTCTTCGTGCTGTTGCGGCCCGTGAGCGAAGGCCTGGCCCTGGCCTCGGCACTCTTTCGCTTCGCCGAAGCGGTGCTCGGCAGCGCCGCGGTGCTTTTGCACGTCGCGCCCCTGGTGCTTCTGAGCGGCGCGACGTATCTCGGCGCCGTCGATTCGCGGCAGCTCGAGACGTCGTCGCTGTTCTCGATCCACCTTTACGACTACGCCTTCGGTATCGCACTGATCCCGTTCGGCGTGCACTGCGCGATCTTAGGATACTTGATCTTTCGTTCGACGTATCTGCCCAAGACGCTCGGTGTGCTGCTGGCGCTTGCCGGTATCTGCTACGTCGCCAACAGTTTCGCGCTCGTCGCGGCGCCGGCCGCTGCGGGCGTAACGTTCCTCGCGATGCTGGCGACCGGGTTGCCCGCGGAGCTCGGGCTGTGCATTTGGCTGATCGTCGTGGGCGTGAACGTCCCACGATGGAAGGCCGTGGCGGGAGCCGGCCGTGGCTGACGACCGCGCCGCCGTCGCTCCGGGATTGCTGCTGGCTCCGTACTCTGGCGATCTGCCTCGGCTCGCGCCCGACGTCGAAGCCGCCGCGCTCGAGCGCATGCGCTCCATTCCGATCTTCAAGCATTTAGGATTCACCGACCTGCGGATCGGCGTGGGATGGCTCGAATGCCATGTCGCGCGGAATCCCGATTTCGACGGTATCTTCGACTCGTTTCACGGCGGCCTGCTGATGACGGCGGCCGATTCCGCTGCGGCGATCGCGTGCCTCACCGTGTGGGGCGCCGGCAGCCGCATCACGACCACCGACATGAGCATCCGGTTCTTGGCGCCCGCGCGCAGCGACGTGAAGCTCTTCGTTCAGGCGATCAAGCAGGGACGGACGCTGATTCCCGTCGCCGCGAACTTCTGGCGCGACGACGGCGCGCTGGTGGCCGTCGCTTCGGTCACGTACATGCGCCTAACCTGAAGGGTGCCCCCCGCGCAGACGGAGCGCGATGAAATCCCACAAGTCTCCTTAGCTGGGGGCGCGACCGCGTAGCATGGACGCAGCATAACGAACGCGGCGCCCGAAAGCGCACGGGCCGTTCGCGGAGCGACGCAGCCGGGTTTCCTCCGGCGCCGCGACGAACGCGCGGTCGGTGAACCGTGGGATCGCGCTCGCGGCAGCGCTCGCCGCGATCGGCATCGGCGTGCTGTCCGCGCCGCCTGCCCGGGCCGATGCCGTTGCGGCCGCGACGCCAACTCCCGCGCCCGATCCGTGCGGCGGTCCCGGGCGGCTGCTCACTACCGCGAACCGGCCCACCGTCGGGTACAGCACCTGCGCGGTCGCCAGGGGCACGGCCGTCTTCGAGCTCGGCTACCAGAACCAGGTGAATGGAACGCCCTCCGACGGTTCGGTGCAGAGCCAGGTTCCGCAAAACTTTCTGCGTATCGGCGCGGCGACGCGCTTCGAGCTCGACGTGATCGGGCCGAACTACGTCGGGCTGCGTAGCTACGCGCCGGGGTCGTCGGGAAGCGTGACCCACGGCGTGACCGACTCGGGCCTCGGCTTCAAGTACCAACTGCCGCCGCAACGCCGTTGGTCCGTCGCCTTCGACGGACTGTACACCGGTCCGAACGGCTCGCCGTTCCTTACCGCCGGAAGCGCGACGATCATCGGCAACCTGGATGCGTCCTACTCGCTGAGCCCCGCGACCAGCCTCGGCACCACCATCGCCGTGGCGTCGACGGGGCAGTACGCCGGCGGCGTTCGCACCCAGTACGGCGTTACGGCGCCGTCGGTCGTCGCGACCACGCAAATCCCGAACTACTATCAGTTCTACGCGGAGTACGTCTTCGTCTCGAAGATCGCCGCCGATGCGGGCGGCCGAGCGTTCACCGACTTCGGCATACAAAAGCTGCTCGGAACCCGCACGGAGATCGACGTCGAATACGGCCACGCCTTCACCGGCGATCCGGCGCTGCGGTTCGACTACATCGGAGCGGGAGTCGTCCAGCAGTTCTGGTGAGACGGTCGGCGCTGCAACAGGCCGGTGAGAGGACGAACGGAAAACGCTCGGCCTCGAGCGTGTGGTCGTGTAAAACACCGGCGGACACCGCGCTTTGGCACGCGCGGCTGGGCAATGCAGCCGCGGCGCGCGACGCCGTTGCCCGCCTGCTTGCGGACGAGGAAGATCGTCGCGGGCACCGACTTCCCGACGTATTGCTACTGGGCGGCGGCCCAGGTCTTTCATCGTGAGGGCCGCGCCGCCGAGGCCGCTCGCGCGCTCGAGAAGGTCGTCGTTTGATGCAGGCGACGGCCGACGATCTCGAGGCAGCCGATCGCGAGCAGTATCTGGCGATCCGCTGGAACGCCGACCTGCTGCGCGCCGCGCGGGCCGGGGAACGGCCGGATCCGCCGCGCTGAGCGCGGCACGGAAGCGGCACGCTCGCGAGCTACACTCGAGGCAATTCGCATAACGCTTGACGAGGGAGCTCTCATGTTCGGATACCGATTCTTGGCCATGCTCGGCGTCCTGGCGCCGTTGGCGGCATGCACGCCGGCCACGACCGACAGCGGCTCGAGCTTCGTCCCGCGCGCCGACGGCACGGGCCACGCCGCATCGCCGGCGAGCAAGTCATGGATCGAACCGGCCGCCAAGCGCGGGCCGCTCCTGTACGTCTCGAACGACGGAGCCCCCGGCGTCACCATCTACGCCAACACCGGCGGCGACTCGTTTGCGCTCGTCGGCGAGCTCTTCGGCTTCCAAAGCCCGGGCGGCGAATGCGTGGACGGCAAGGGCGACGTCTTCGTGACCGATACGCCCGCGAAAGTGACCTACGAATACGCGCGCGGCACGATCCTTCCCAAGACGGTCGCCCCCGATCCGGACGGCGAGCCGTACGCATGTGCGATCGACCCGAAGAGCGGCCGTCTCGCCGTCTCGAATTTCGAAGACCCCAACGGCGCGGAGCCGGGAAACGTCGTGGTGTACCCTTCGTTAACCGGAACGCCGCAACAATACGCCGACCCGCACCTCAACATTCCGCTGTTTTGCGCGTTCGACGGGAAAGGGAACCTCTACGTTTCCGCTCTGGACAGCTCGTATCACGGCGTGTTGAGCGAACTTCCCAAGAACGCTTCGATCTTCACTATTTTTACCGTCACGGGCGGCTCGATCAACGAGCCCACCGGCGTGCTCTGGCACGGCTCGCAGCTGCTCGTCGGTGACTTGTACGATCCGAAAACCTCGATCCGGCAGATCAGCATCAGCGGCTCGACCGCGAACATCGTCGGCACCGTCCCACTGGCCAACACGCAAGAGATGGGGCAGTTTCCGCTCTTCGGATCGGGCTCGTCATCCGTGGTGATCGTGCCGGATTTCGTGCTCAGCACACTGCAGATCTACTCGTACCCCGGAGGCACGCTCGTCGGTTCGATCGCGGGCGGCCTTTCGGAACCGTTCGGTGCCGTCATCAGCGATTGACGCCGAACGGCTCACACTTTTTTCATCACCGTCGTGTACGTTGCATGTCGAACACATTTCCAAAATGTTTGTTAGGAGAGTACACGACACCATGTTCAGAAAGTCTTTAGGAATTGCAGCGGCGCTCGCCGCGATGACCGTCGCCGCTTGCGGCGGCGGTGGCGGCGGAACCGCCGGAGGCGGCCTCGCGTATGGCGGACCGCCGCCCACGAGCCCGCCGGCAAAATCAAACGTGCCGCAACAGCAGACGATTGCCGGCAGACCCGGGTTCGCCAACCCGTCGAACAATCGGACCCTTTACTTCTTAGACGTCGACACGCCCACCGGCGGGACGTGCACCGGCGGCTGCCTCAACATTTGGCCGATCATCCAGCCCAGCGCCGGATCGCAGAACAAGGGCGCCTTCACGATCATCACGCGTTCCGACGGCGCCGGCTTGCAGTGGTCCTACAAGAGCCACCCGCTCTACATGTACTCGGGCGACTCGGGCCCCGACCAAAGCAACGGGGAAGGCATCCCGCTCGCGGGCGGCCACTGGCACGTCGCTCGCCCGAACTAAGTCTTGCGTTTCTCGGCGAGCGCCTGAACGATCTTCAGCGGGATGGCGCCGCCGGGCACGACGAGGTTGAGCGTCTCGGCGCCGATGTCGAAGAGCGTTTCGGGCTTCAGCAGCTTGGCAACGACGGCCATCGCCGCGTGCGGCTGAGTCTGGAGCTCTCCGGTCACCGCGTCCACGGCCACGTCGGCCGTCTTGTTCTTTGCCGTCCACGAGAGCTTGAAATTGTACGCCGGCCGAAGATACAAGTCGATGCACTCGACGCTGACCTGCTCCTCTTTCACTGCGTCGGCGTCGGCCGGCCGCAAGTCCTCGCCGAGAAGCGTCCGAATGACGGCCGCCGCCCGCACCGCGGGCGGCACGATCTTCGCCCCCTCCGGCGCAAACTCGTCGAGATCGATGCTCGTCTTGTTGGCCTTCAGATAAGGTTGCGCGTTGACCGGCTGGCTGTTCAGCGCGTCGAGCCACAGCTCGCGGTGCTCGTCGCGCTCGCAGTGCTCGACCACCGGCACGTCGATCGACCCCGCGGCGACCGCGTAGTCGTTGGCGCCCACGGTGACCGACGCGACGTGCGGCGCCTTGATCGGCACCTTGTACGATTCGCTGCGATCGTAGCAGAAGCGGAGATGAGCTTTGGCGTGCCAGAGCGGGAGATACCAGAGCCCCTCGTCGGCGATGGTGACGTCTTCTTCTTTGGGGCGCGAGAAGATGCGCGAAAGCGTGCCGAATGCCGATGCCTTGTACGCGCTCGCGCGGCCGCGCGCTTCCTGCGCCGTAACGACCGGCTCGAAACGGAACGCGCCTTTCTCGGCGACGACGATTTCCATGCGGGGCTCTTCGCGCCCGGTGTTAGGGCGCCTCTTGCCGCGCGAGCCTCGGGGCATGGGCTTCGCTCAACGCCGCGCCTTGGCGCGAGCACGCCGCGATTTCGTCCTCCGTCAAGTGCGAGTGCAGGGCTTTCATCAACAGCTCGTGCGAGTATCGCTCAGTGTTCACGCGATCGTCCGCGTCCGCGAGGGAACCTGATCAACGGCCGCGCGATAACCGCGGCCGCCTGCCTCGCATCGCCGACGGGAGTCGCGCGTACGTGACGAAATTGCCGGCATCGTCGAACGCAACGCATAACTAAGTAGCCGGAATGGATGCTCTACCGCTGACGCCGGGCGCCGTGCTGGTGCCGATCATCGCCAACGCGCCGCACGGGGTGCTCTTCGTCGAGCGTGCGACCCACCTTCGCCGCCACGCCGGTCAGATCGGGTTGCCCGGCGGCCGGGCGGATCCGCTCGACGGCGGCGACCCCGAGCGAACCGCTCTGCGCGAGTTTTTTGAAGAGCTCGGCATCGAGTCCGATCGCGTGACCGTGGTCGGACGGCTGCCGGCGCTCGAGCAGTCGTTGAACCGCTTCGTAATCACGCCGATCGTCGGCGTCGTGGATCCCGGCGTTACCGTGCGGCCGGACGGCAACGAGATCGCCGGCTTCTTCGACGTGCCCTTAGCCGCAATCGTTGCCGACGGCGGGCTCTATGGCGACGCCCTCGACTATGCAGGGCGCCACATTTGGGGTTTTACGGCGCGGATTTTGAAGTCGTTCGTTGACGAATGGAACGCGGCGGACTCGTCGCTCCGCCGCGCGATCGTTACTTCTTTGCGAGACTGACGGTCACGCCGATCGGCGCCGTCTCACCCGAGATCGTTTGAACGGGATCGCCGCCGGCCGGATAGTCCCAGATCATCGTGGTCCCGCCGTCCTGGTTTGGACCGATCAGACGCGTGCCGACCTTGTGCTTCTTCGACTTGTCGACGTCCGGAATGAAGAACTGCGTCACGTACGACGAATCCGTGAGCACCATCGCGCTCGCCTCGGTTCCGGTGCTTCCCGAGATCGCGAACTGATAGACGGTGCTCGTGAAGTTGTGCTTCACGGCCACTTGATCGCCGACGGCGAGATACTTGCCGTCCCACTGCACGCCGCCGGGGAGATAGATCGTCTCGTTCACGTCGATGAATTTGAGCGAGTGGCCGCCCTTCGAAACCTCGCCCAAACCGAACACGCTGCCCTGCGTCTCGCCGTCAACGAAGAGATTTCCCTTGTTGTCGTAAGCGCAATAGTAGTAGTACCAGATGTTCGGATTCGAATACGCCGTGGGAGTACCGGTGGCGTGCCGGTAAACCGCGACGTTGCCGATGCCCTCGGTCGGTCCCCAGAAGTTGGCGACGGCGAGGTCGCCGGTCTTCGGATCGACGGAGCACCCGTTCGCCCGTCCCTGCGGGTCGTTGATCGTTCGAAGCGGGGTCGTGGCCCCGTGCGCGTACTCCGTGATCTGATGCACGCCCTCGCTCGTGTCGTTCGTCACGTACACGTTTCCCGCCGTATCGGCACAGAGGCCCTCAGGATTGAAGAATCCGGTGAGCGTTCCGACGAGCGTGTGGCCGCGATAGGTATAGATATACACCACCTGCGCCAAGAGATCGGAAACGTAGAGCAGGTCGTTCTTCTTCGCGGCGGGCAGCATCCACGATCGCGCGGTCCGGCCGTTCGACGCGGCGTCGGTATTCGGTGCGACGCCGGGCTGAAGGCCGGTTCCGTTGCCGGCGCAACCGGCGAGCATCGCGACGAGACCGAGAGCTCCTAGGGCGCGAAGGGATGCACGCATCGTTGCCTCCGACTCGTTGGCTGATTGCCGTTGATTATAGCACCGCGCCGCGTGGATGCGGGCGTCGAAGTAAGCCCCGTGCGGCGTTTGGGCGCAGGAAGTCGCGGAAACGAACGGCCTCGGCCGTGAATTGCACGTCTTCGTTTGCTAGCGCGTTATCGCGCCGGATGTTTCGCGCAGCGGACGCGCCGTGCAGGCGTTGAGCGTGCTGAGGATCTCGGCGAGGATCGAGCACGCGACCTGCGCGCTCGTCACGGCGCCCAGGTCCAAGCCCGCCGGGCCGTGCAAGCGTTCGAGCTGGGCCTCGCCATAACCGAGCTCCGCGAGGGCGTCGCGGAGAGCCCGCTGCGACCGGCGGCTGCCGAGCGCGCCGATGTACGATACCGGCGAGTCGAGCGCGGCGCCGAGCGCCGGGAGGTCGATCTTCGCGTCGTGCGCCAGCACGACGACGGCGGCGGCATCCGCGAGCAGCGGCGGCAGCGCGTCTTGCGGCCACGCGCACAGCAGCAGGTCGGCGCCGGGCAGGCGTTTCGGGGAAGCGAAGGCGGCGCGCGGGTCCACGACCGTGACGTGAAAGTCCGACTCGTGCGCCGCTCGCGCGAGCCGTTCGGCCAGTTCGGTCGCGCCGACGACGATCAGTTTGCGCTTGCGCGGAACCGTGAGCTCGTGCGACACGCAGCGAAACGTGACGTCGTCGCTGCCGTCGGCGATCTGCGCGGCGACGTCGGCGAACTCGAGCGGGGGACTCCAGACCGCGACGGTCAGCGACGCGCCGCACGCCGAGCCGTCGAAGACATCGTCGCTCAGGTCGAAGTCGATCGTTCGCGGCGCTCCGTCGCACAAGGTCGCCAGCGCCGCTTCGACCAGCTCGCCTTCGTGACAGCCCGCGCCGACGTTGCCGAAGAACGAGCCGTCGGGGCCGACGATGAGCGAAGTTCCCGCCGCCGCCGGAGACGCGTTGCGCGCACCGACCAGCGTCACAACGGCAAACGTGCCGCCGTCCCGGATGCGCGACGCGATCCGCCGGTAGATCTCACGCACCAAACGCCTCCCACTCCGCCGGCGCGTCGAGATCGAGAAACGCCGACCGGTCGGCGCAGACCCACGTGCGCCGAACGAGCGACGCATCGTCGCGCGCTTCGCGCAGGGTGTCGCCGTCGGGCAGCGCCTCGACGATCGAACGCGCGCGCGGCGAGAAGAGCACCGGGTGTCCCGGGCGGCCGCCGCCGTCCACGGGAAACGCGACGTCGGCTCCGGCGGCGAGCGCGCGTTCCGTGTGGACGAGCGTCGCTTCCGTCATCGCCGGCATGTCGCCGAGCAGCACGCCGAACGGCTCGTCCGCCGCGACGAGCTGCAGGCCTGCGTGGAGCGAATGCGCCATGCCGCGGTCCGGATCGTCGTTGGCCGCCGCGAGCGACCGCGGCATCATCGCGCGGGCGACTTCCCGCAACCGCGACGGAACTACGACGACGCTCTCGCGTTCGCCCAGCGCTCGAGCGATGCGCTCCAGCGGCGCGAGGCGCCCGCTGCGCGTCACCGCCTTGTCGAACCCCATACGGCCGGCCACGCCCGCCGCCAACACGACGTACACCACCGGATGACGATGCTGCGGTCTCGGCGCCTAAGCGCCGGGCGGACGATACTTCACGTGATGTTCGACGGCGCGGTCGGCTTCCTCGACCGTAATGAGGGGCGTCGTGCTGCTCTGCACCATGCCCGAGGCTCGAACCGCGAACGCGACGGAGAGCGCAGCCTCGGAGTTCGGCAGGTCGACGACGATGATCGCGTCATCGCTCCCGAAGGTGAAATAGAACTCGTCGAGCTTGCCGCCGAGCGACGTCACCAACTCGTCGACGGCCTTGCGGCGCGCCGAGGCGCTGCTCTTCAACAGCCCGGCCGTACCGTCGGCCGTGTACTTCGCGTTGACAAGAAACTTCGGCATCGTGAAATCCTCTTTCTGACGGCCTATTCGAACGTCGCCGGGGCTTTCATCTCATTTGTCCGAGGGCGTGTACGCGGCGCCCTCGATTCCGCTGTAGAAGTTGAGATTGGCGACGGCCGACCACGCGTTGGAAGCGACCTTGCCGACGTCGAGCCACCCACCGGTATCGCCAATGGCGAGTTTCGTCTCGGCATGATTGAAGCCGCCCGAGACGGGGTCTCCCACGCCGAACGCGGTTTGAGGCGTCGGACCGAGCACGTTGAACGGTGCTCCGCTTGGGGCGAGCGGCAGATGGTATTGCGAGATCGTGCGGGCCTTTTGATCGATCACGTTCAGCGTCTTGCCGCCGCCCCCGACATAGACGCCGCCGAAGAACCCATACGTGCCGATCGGTTCGACCAGCGTGAAGCGCGGCTTCTTCGTGGGATTCGCAATCTCGCCGAGCCCGAATCCGAAGTTGCTGCTCTGGTCGTAGCCGCTGACGGTGAACCACAGATTGCCCGAACCGTCGACGTCCATGAAGCCGACGCCGCAGACGGGACTGCAGTTCGCGCCCGTGGAGATCAGGCGGGGGGTCGCCGAGGGGTTGCCCTTCGGCCACCATTCGAAGCCGGCGCTCAGCGTGTCGACGCAGCTCGGGTTGCAGATCTGGATGTCGTACAGGTTCAGCGACGCGAAGACGTTGCCGCCGGCGTCGAGGCCGCTGTCGTACCCGTAGCCGCTGAACGACCGGCAGTGCGCGGGCGCCGTGGGGCACGCGGGAAGGTAGCGCTTCTGCAGCGCGCCGGCGCCGCTGTACTCTTGGACGGCGCCGTTGGTGCCGCTGAGCGACGTGAGCTCGCAACCGACCCACACGTTCTGCGCGCCGTCTACCTTGACGGCGACCGGCGAATAGCAGCTGTTCTGCGACAGATCGACTGCCGTCACCGTCTTCCGGCCGGTCGAATCCTGGCCGAGCAAATAGTTGAAGTTCGTGTTCGCCGCCCACAGGGCGATCTTGGCGCCCGGGTGCAGCGCCGGTTTCGGACGCGCGCCGCGCTCGCGCTGCGCGGCGCGGCGCAATGCGTCGGGCGGTATCGGCGCCGGCAGCTCTCCCGCGAGCTGCTTTTCGAGCAGTCGAGAAGGCGTCTTGCCGGTTTTCAACGCTGCGGACTGCGAGGACGACGATTGAGGGCCGATGGGCGTTGCTCCCTGCGGACCTCCGCACCCGGCGATCGCCGCGGCTGCGATCAGAGCGACGGCGCAGTTCGCGACCGCATAGGTTGCACGCATACTCCGCTTTTAGCGCCGGGGCTGCGGCGTTCCTCGATCTGTGCTACACTGGCGGCTAGACCCCGTACCCACTCTCTTCTAACTATGTGAGGTCTATTGTGAATTTCCCACGTACCTCCGCCTGCGTGCGCGCCCCACTCGCGGCGTTCTCGATCGCGCTGCTGGCCGGATGCGGCGGCGGAGTTCGCTCGGGCAGTTTTGGCGCCGTGCCCCCGATGTCGTCGCAGGCGAGCTCCTTCACCATCGGCTCGAACGCACTGGTGCTGCAAACGCTCGACGTTCCGCTCCGCCAGTTTCCAAAGGCCATCGGGACGCTCCTCACGGGCATCCGCGGCGGTATCATCACGGGCTTCGTCGACAACCGCGACGGGTCGAACGTGGGCGTCGTCTACGATCGAAAAACCGGCGCTTGGACGCCGATCGAGTATCCCGGCTCGGCGAAGACCAGCGTGTATGGCCCCGCCATTACGCAGACGGGCTATCGGCTCGTCGGCAGTTACGAGAAGAGAGGACAGACGAATGCCGATGGCTTCGTCTACGACTCTACGACCGCGAGCTATCTCACGCTCGACGCTCCGGCAGCCCTCTGCGCTCCGAAATCGTGCAACTACACGATCGTTCACAGCAACTACGGCAATGCGGCCTATAAGGCGGTTGGAAACTACGATTCGGTGAAGTCGGGCTCGACCACGATCTCTTGGGACACCTATCCGGCCTCCGGTCACGCGTTCATCTACGACTCCGCCACGGCCGCGTTCTCGACGCTCGAGTTCCCCGGCTCGATCAGCTCGACGGCGTACGGCATTTGGATGAACGGAAACGCCGTCGCCATCGCCGGCGGCTACACCGACAAGAAAGGCACGCACGCGTACGTGCGCAACCTTGCCGGGACAAAAATGCTCGTGTACGACTGGCCGAAGTCGATCCTCACCCACTTCGAAGGAATCACCGGAGCGGGCGGCCCCGGCAACTACAACGTCATCGGCGACTACTTCGACCTCAAAGATAAGACCCTCGAGTACGGTTTCTTCCTGCCGATTCGCAACTGGACCGCGGGCACCGCGATTCAGATCGGCCCCGTCAGCGCCAACTCGATCTATCAGCGCACCGTCATCGGGGTCTACATGGGCGCCGGTCTCGCCAACGGCTACGTCACGAAGGTCCACTAACACGAAGGTCCACTAAACGGATGGCCGAAACCGCATCGCCATGACGGACGAAGAACTCCGGGAGTTTGTCGGCCGCCACGTCGAGCTGAAACTCGCATCGGGGATAACGCTCGTCGGGCGGCTCGTCGCGGGAACCGACGCCGCGCCGGCGGGAACCCGCTATGCCATGCAGTCGCCGCACGAGTCGAGCGCCGAGGCATCCGAAGACGTCTACTCCCCGGTGCGCGACGCCGGGGCAGTCGAGTGGATCCGCATCTTGCAAGCGCCCATCGGCGAAGATCGCTTCGAAGACTAGGAGGACTCCATGCCGATCCGAATCCTTGCCGCCGTTCTCGCCCTGGCGATTGCGCCGGTACGCGCGCTTGCCGCCTCGGGCCCGCCGGCACCCATCGTCAAGCTGACGACCGCCATGATCCGCGCCACGAACGCGAACGATGCCTCAGCCTTGAGCGGCCTCTTCACCCACGACGCGGTCATCGTCGACGAGAACCCGCCGTTCGTGTGGCGCGGGGCCGGAGCAGCGGCCGCGTGGTGGCACGTCGTCGAGGCGGTCGCGCAGAAGGCCAAGCTGACCCACTTTCAAGCGGCGGTGAATCGCAACGGAGAGTTTCGTCAATCCGCGACGGACGCGTACTTGGTGCAATCGCTCACGATCTCGGGACTCGCCGCCGGCAAGCCGTTCTCCGAATCGGGAACGCTTACGTATACCTTCCACGACGCCGGGGGAACGTGGCTGATCTCGACGATGGTCTGGACGACGAAGCCCTAGCCTTTTACCGGGGAAGGTTGACCCACGCGATGCCGTCCCGGCTGAAGCGCCACGGGCGCTCGCCCGTGGCACTCAGGTAGTGTCCGCCGTTGGTGCAGCCGCCGCCCGCGCCGACGGCGCGCGCGCACAACCACACCGTGACCAGTTTGTTGCGATACGCGATCGACTGCTGTAGGCACGCGGTGAGAAACTTCGGATACGACGCGCCCCAATCCGCACCGAGTTCGGGCGTCCAGCCGGAGATCCGGTCTCCCGAGTAGCGCGCCTTCCATACCGTACAGTCGTCGAGCCCTTCGATCAACGGCGGCTTGCCCGGGATTGCGACGGCGATCATGCCCGCCGCGAAGCGCTCGCGATCGCGCTTTGCGATTTCGTACGGTCTGTGAGTGCAGCCGCCGAGCGTCGCCGCGAGCGTGAAGACCGCCAACGCGCGGATGCCGACGGCTATGCCGGCACGCGGAGGTCGAACCGGTCGAGGTTCATGACCTTTTCCCATGCGGCGACGAAGTCGCGCACGAAGTGGTCGGGCTCGACGGCGTAGACCTCGGCGACCGCCCGGAGCTGCGAGTTCGATCCGAAGATGAGATCGCAGTTCGTGCCCGTCCACGCGACCTCGCCCGTGCGGTGGTCGCGGCACTCGTAGGTGTAGTCGCCGCCCGCCGGCTGCCACTTGGTCGTCATGTCGAGCAGGTTCACGAAGAAGTCGTTCGTCAGCGTGCCCGGCTTCTTCGTCAACACGCCGTGTTTCGAGGCGCCGGCGTTCGCGCCCAGCACGCGCAGGCCGCCGACGAGTGCCGTCATCTCCGGAGCGGTCAGCGTGAGCAGATGCGCGCGATCGAGCAGCCGCTGCTCGGGCGAGCGCGAGTGGCTCTCGCCGAGGTAGTTGCGGAACCCGTCCGCCTTCGGTTCCAGCACGGCGAACGAGTGCTCGTCGGTGTTCTCCTGCGTCGCATCGGTGCGGCCGAGAGCTACGTCGACCTTCACGTCGCGACCGGCGTCCTTCGCCGCCCGTTCGATCGCCGCAGCGCCGCCGAGCACGATGACGTCGGCCAGCGAAACTCTCTTGCCGCCGGCGGCCGACGCATTGAAATCCGCTCGGACCCGCTCCAACGTCTGCAGCACTTTCTCGAGCTCGGCAGGCTGGTTGACGGCCCAATCCTTCTGCGGTGAAAGCCGAATGCGCGCGCCGTTCGCTCCGCCGCGCTTGTCCGTGCCGCGGAACGTGGACGCCGACGCCCAGGCGGTCGTCACGAGCTGCGGCACGGTGAGGCCCGAGGCGAGGATGCGGCTCTTGAGCGCCGCGGCGTCCTGCTCGTCGATCAACGGATGGTCGACCGCGGGCAGCGGATCTTGCCAGATCTGCGGTTCGGCCGGCACTTCGGGGCCGAGATAACGCGACGCGGGACCCATGTCGCGGTGCGTGAGCTTGTACCACGCCTTGGCAAAAGCGTCGGCGAACTCTTGCGGATTCTCGTGGAAGCGCTTTGAGATCGGGCCGTAGATCGGGTCGACTTTCAACGAGAGATCGGTCGTGAGCATGGTCGGCGCGTGCCGCTTGGACGCGTCGTGCGCGTCGGGCACGGTGCCGGCGGCGGCTCCGTCCTTCGGTTTCCATTGAAAGGCGCCGGCGGGACTCTTCGTGAGCTCCCACTCGAAGTTGAAAAGATTATCGAAGTACAGGTTGCTCCACCGCGTCGGCGTCTGCGTCCACGCGCCTTCGAGGCCGCTCGTGATCGTAGCGTCGCCGTGACCGTTACCGAACGTGTTGCGCCAGCCGAGGTTCTGCTCTTCGATGGGAGCGCCGGCCGGCGCGAGGCCGACGTACTGCGCGGGATCGGCGGCGCCATGCGTTTTGCCGAACGTGTGACCGCCCGCGATGAGCGCGACCGTCTCTTCGTCGTTCATCGCCATGCGGGCGAACGTCTCGCGGATGTCGTGCGCGGCGGCAAGCGGGTCGGGCTTTCCGTTCGGACCCTCGGGGTTCACGTAGATGAGACCCATCTGGACGGCCGCCAACGGATCGGCAAGATCGCGTTCGCCGCTGTAGCGCGCGTCGGCGAGCCACGTATCCTCCGGACCCCAGTAAATGTTTTCGTCGGGCTCCCACGCATCAATGCGGCCGCCGGCGAAGCCGAACGTCTTGAATCCCATCGATTCCAACGCGCAGTTTCCCGCCAGGATCATGAGGTCGGCCCACGAGATCTTCCGGCCGTACTTCTGCTTGATCGGCCAGAGCAGCAGCCGTGCCTTGTCGAGGTTCGCGTTGTCGGGCCAGCTATTGAGCGGCGCAAACCGCTGCTCTCCCGAGCCGGCGCCCCCGCGGCCGTCGCCGATTCGGTAGGTGCCGGCGCTGTGCCACGCCATACGAATGAAGAGCGGCCCGTAGTGGCCGTAGTCGGCCGGCCACCACTCCTGCGACGCGGTCATCAGGGCGAAGAGGTCCGCCTTCACCGCTTTGAGGTCGAGGCCGTTGAACTCGCGTGCGTAGTCGAAATCCGGACCCATCGGGTCGGAGAGCGCCGACGGCCGGTGAAGGGGAGACAAATCCAGCAGCTCGGGGAACCAGTCGATATTTACCCTCGGCCGGAGGGGAACGTGTTTGACCGGACAGCCGCGGTCGGCGTCGGACAGCTCGGCAAGCGTGTTTTCCATGTGGCGTTACTTCTCCGATCCGGACGGAAGGTACGTTGGGGTTCCGGGAGCGCGGGGCCAGAAAGGTCTGGTTCGCGGAGCGCTTGAACCTTTGAAAGTGAATGTCACTCTCATATAGGCGGAACACCAGGATACCGCCGCCGGACGCCCGCCGTCAACCGTCGCTGCCGAAGAACTACCGGCTGATTTTCGAGATCGTCGAAGAGAGCGGCATCGGGCGCCACCTCACGCCGTCGGAGATCTATGCGAAGGCCACCGAGCGGCGGCCGGGCATCGGGTTCTCAACCGTCTATCGCGGCCTCGAGCGTTTGCGGGACGCCGGCTTGGTGTCGGAGCTCAACGTGCCCGGCGTCAACGCCGCGACCTATGAGCCGTCGGGGCCGCAGCACGCGCACTTTCGCTGCCGCACGTGCGGCGAGATCGAAGACGTGCCGTACGCGATCCCGGCGCGCACGCTCAAGGCGCTCGCTCAGCAGCACGGGTTCGAGATCGAGAGCGAACGCGTAACGTTCGAAGGGCGCTGCGGGAAGTGCGGTTAGCCGTCGCGGCCGTCAGTTGGGGTTAGGACCCCGCTCGTCGCTCCAGGCGTCCATTCCGCCGCCCAAATTCACCGCCCGACCGTAGCCGAGCGCGTTTAGCTTGCGCGTGACGTACGCGCTTCGCGCGCCGGCGTGGCAGATCACGACGATATCGCGATCGGTCGGAACTTCGCTCAGCCGATCCTCCACCTGCGTCATCGGAATGTTGACCGAGCCCGCGATCCTGCCATCGGCCAGTTCTTCCGGTTCGCGTACGTCGAGCAGGAACGGCGCCTCGTCGCCGTCGAGACGAGCCGCAAGCTCGCGCGCTGATATCGATTTCACGAAGCGGTTCGCTTCGCCGCGACGCCGGAGCTTGCCCGCAGGGCTTAACGTGCGGACATAAAAATCACTCCACACTCGGGGAGGTGGAGATGGCTTCGCGTTCGGCTCGAATACTCTCACTCGTCGTCGGTGCGTTCGCGCTGAGCGCGTGCGGCGACAACGGAACCGGCTCGCCGATCGGGGCGAGCCAGTCGCGCTTCAACTCCTCGACCGGTTCGTCCGGTCCCGTCAACGGGGAGACGTCGTGGATGGCTCGCGATGCGCAGGTGCACGATCTCCTCTACGTGTCGAACCGCAGAGACGGCAGCGTCTACGCCTACTCCCAGCCGGACAACAAACTCGAAGGCTGGCTTCTCAACGCTCGAGCCACCGGTCTATGCTCGGACGGCAACGGCAATGTCTTCATCCCGTCAGGGAACGAAGTGCGCGAGTACGCCCACGGCGGCACGCGGCCGATCGCGGCGTTACGCGGCGCGCCGGGCGGGGACACGCAGTTCTGCGCCGTCGATCCGGCCACCGGGGACCTCGCCGTCTCCGGCGGCACGCCGCGCAAATCCGGCGTCGCCGTCTACCCCAACGCTGCGGGCAGCCCGCGGATCTACCGGGGACCTCGCGGCGTCTATTGGTCGTCCGCGTACGACGAGGATGGAAACCTCTTCGTCGAAGCCGCGGCCGCTCTCAACCGCGCTCCGAACCTGCTCGAGCTGCGCAAGGGCGGAACGCGAATGAAGAACGTCCCGTGGGGCCGGACACGGCCCGCGCTCATCGGCTCGATTCAATGGGACGGCAAGTACCTCGCGGTAGAAAGCCCCGACACGAGCTCCGGCCAGGCGACGATCCTCCGGTTCCGGGTGACCGGCACGCGGGCGTCACTGGTAAGCCGGACCGCGCTGCGAGGCGCGGGAAGCCCGCTGCAGTTCGCGATCGCGGGCGGCCAAATCGCCGTGCCCAATCGCGGCGTGTACGACGCGTCGGCGCCCGGCGTCATGTTCTACGCCTATCCCGGCGGCGACGGACCCACGCAGACCGTGGCGAACGCGCGCGAACCCCAGGCCGCGACCGTCAGCCCCGCGCGGCGCCGCAAGATCGCCGTGACCACCTATCATTATAATAACCTGCGGACCGGCTGGGACGACAAAGAGACGCTGCTGACCGACGATACCGTCGGCGGCGGATCGTTCGGGCTGCTGCACGCGGTGGCGGTCGACGACCAGGTCGACACGCAACCGCTGATCGTTCCGAACGAGAAGACGACGCGCGGCGCGGCTCCCGGCAAGCACGACGTCGCGTACGTCACGACGGAAAACGACACGGTCTACGCCATCGACGCCTCGAGCGGCACCGTCCTGTTCCAGCAGAGTCTCGGCAGCCCCGTTCCCACGCCGTTGGGCTGCAACAACAACGGGCCGAACGTAGGAATCGACGGGACGCCGGTCATCGACAAACAGGCCAACGTGATGTACGTGATCGCCTACGTCATGCAAGGCAGCACGCCGGCTTATTATCTCCACGAACTCAGCTTGGCGGATCTGTCCGACGCGGTAGCGCCGGTGCTCGTGTCGGCATCGCACATGCTATCCAACGGATATCAGTTTACCTTCAACGCGACGTACCAGCGTCAACGACCCGCGCTGCTCGAATCGAAGGGCATCGTCTACGCCGGATTCGGCAGCTTCTGCGACTTCAGCGCATCGCAATCGCGCGGCTGGCTCCTCGGTTGGCAGGCCGGGCCGCTGACGCCGCTCGCCGCAAACCGGCTGAACGACACCCAATCGTCCTCTCCGGACGACTTCTTCCTGTCGTCGATTTGGATGTCGGGTTACGGCCTCGCGGCCGACGCATCCGGGAACGTGTACTTCGTCACCGGCAACTCCGACCCGTCGGGTACGACCTACAACAGCGTCACCAACATCGCCGAGAGCGTCGCGAAGGTGAGCTCGGACCTCACTCGGCTGCGCAGCTTCTTTACGCCGTCCGACGTCGGCGGCCTCGACCAGTCCGATGCGGACTTCGGCTCGGGCGGCGTGGTGCTGTTGCCGAACGCCAAGAAGGAACCGCCGCTCGCCGCTGCGGCCGGCAAAGAGGGCACGATGTTCCTTCTCAATCAGAAAAACCTGGGCGGATTCACACCGAGCGGTCCCAACCACGTCGTCGATGCGGTGAACGTCGGCGGCTGTTGGTGCGGCCAGTCGTACTTCAACGCCGCGAGCGACTCGGTGCCGCGCATCGTCGCGAGCGGCGGCAACGCCGTGACCGTATGGAAAGTTCCGGCCGCGCGACCGATCAAATTGTCGGCGGCCGGAGCGTCGCAGGGGCTGCCGAACGGACAAGATCCCGGCTTCTTCACGGTCGTCTCGTCGAACGGAAAGAATCCCGGCGCGATCGTCTGGGCGGTCGCCCGGCCGTCGTACGTGCCTGGTAACGTCATGCTGTTCGCGTTGACCGCGGAGCCTCAGGGAAGCGGGACGCTCCAGACCCTCTATCAAGCCCCGGCTGGAACCTGGGCGTCGGCGGGCGGAAACGCGAACATCGTGCCGGTCGTCGCGAACGGAAAAGTGTACGTCGCGAGCTACGAGCAGCTCGACATCTTCGGGCTCCAAAGCGCCAACGAGAAGTTCGAGGCGCCGAGAGCCGCGGTCGTCAAAGCGCCGCGTATCACGTTCGGCGCCCCGCACGAAGTCAGCGGCACGCTCGTCGCGCGCAGCGGCTCGCAGATCGCCTTACGCACGCGAAACGGGAAGGTCGTGCGAATCGACGGCTCCGACGCCGAGCGTCGCGAGCGGTCGTCGGTCTTGGTCGTCGGCGAGTCGTTCGACGCTCGCGGGGCGTACGACGCGGCCGGCGTTCTGCATGCCACGGCGATCCTGCGCATCAAGCCGTCGCAGGGCACGTGGCCGCCCGATCGCTAACGGCGGCGTGCTCGCCGGTACCAGTGCAAGACGCGTAGGGCGCGGATAGTATTCCAACGGCTCGCGCGGCCGACTTCGGGTTCCGGTGTGAAGCCAAGCCGGTCTGCGTGGAGACGGTTCATCGGCCATCGGCCGTTCTGATGACGCCGGCCTTCGACGATTTCGATCGCCTCGGCGAGACGGTCGTCGAGCTCGGCCCCCGCGCTTCGGAAATAGTCGAGGCCCCGCAGGACGTCGTAGTGCCACATCGTCGGAAACGCGAAGCGCGTCCACGCGCGATCGACGGTCTCGCCGGTGGTCAACCGTTTGAACAGCCGGCGCTCGAGCAAATACTCGTGTCCTTTCATGCGAGCTGCGGTGACGGCGCTCGCCGCACCCCACCTGCGCTCGTACTCGAGGAGGCCTTCCAGCACGCGAATCGTCGAGTTGAACGACGACCGGACGCTCGGCGGCGCTTCGCAGTTCCATCCGCCGTCGGCAAGCTGTTCGCCTAAGAGCCGATCGACGATTTTGTCGCAGCGCTCGCCGAAATAACTGCCGAACGCCAAGATGGCGCCGTTGATGCACGCCTCGGTTTCGCCGTCGAAGTACGGCCGGTTGCCGAGCGTTGCCCACGTCAAGTGCTCCGTGACGCGCGCGATCGCGCGCCGCGCCTCGTCGCTCGACGGATCGAGGCCCATCTCCCGCAGCAGCGCGAGCGCGTCCATCGTGATCATCCAGCCCTCGTCGTTGGGGCCGCCCCAGGAGCCTTGCGCCGACTGGCGATCGAGCAAGGCTCGCCCCCATCCCTCGCTGGCGACGCGCGACCGCTCAGCGGCCACGCCGGCATCGGTCTCGTGCGTGAGATCGCGCATGACCTGCCAGCGAATCGCGGGGTCCCCGCCGAGGAGCCACCGGACGACGCTCGCTTCGCTCATCGCGCGCCTCGTTCGCAGCTGTAGATGGGGCTTACTGCAAGTAAAGCATCCTTGACAATACGTCAAGGATGCCATACACTTTCCCCCGTGACGAACACTCAGTATCAAGTCCGGCTCTGGAGCCTGCTCGCCGTCTACGCTCTGCTGCTGGCGGGAAGCCTCTCGGCATTTGACCGCGGCCTCGTGCCGTCGTCGTTGGCGATCCCCTTCAGCCTCGTGCCGATGGTGCCGGGCGTCGGCATTCTGTTGGTGATCATGGCGCGATATCGCAGCATGGACGAGCTCGCCCAACGGATGCAGACGGAAGCGATCACGTTTGCCTTTGGAGCGACCGCGATCCTGACGTTCTCGTACGGATTTCTCGAGAACACCGGCGGCGCACCGCCGCTGTCGTTCTTCTGGGTCTGGCCCATCATGGCCGGAGCGTGGCTGGTCGGAACGTGCCTCGCTCGTCTTCGCTACCGATGAAGAACCGTCTGCGCACGCTCCGCGCCGAACGTTCGTGGTCGCAAGGGGAGTTGGCGAATCAGCTCGACGTCAGCCGGCAAACCGTCAACGCGATCGAAACCGAAAAGTACGACCCGAGCTTGCCGCTCGCATTTCGCATCGCGCGCCTCTTCGGCTGCCCGATCGAGAGCGTGTTCACCGACGGGAACGCACCCGTTTAAAGATCGCGCGCTACGCGAAAACCCATGCTGCGATTGCGAAAATCGGCGGGGTGTCGTTCGCGAGTGCTCGAGCGCAGCATCCAGGCCGGAGACATCCAGCCGCCGCCGCGGTCGACTCGCGAGCACGTGTCGTCCCCTTCGAGTGCCCGTCCGTCCGCCGCCGCTTTCGCGTAGCTTGGCGCGTAGCAGTCCGCGGTCCATTGCCAAACGTTACCGACGATATCGAAAACGCCGAAACCGTTCGCGGGCTTCGAGCCGATCGGTCGAGTCCGTCCGTCGGCGTTCTCGGAGTACCACGCGTGTTCCGGCGCGGCCCGCAGGTCGTCACCCCACCAAAAGAGCCCCGCGCTTCCGGCGCGCGCGGCGTATTCCCACTCCGCTTCCGTCGGCAGGCGATAGCTGCCGCTGTCGCCCGCTGCACGCACCTTCTGATTTACCCAGTTGACATACGCCTGCGCGTCGCGCCAGCTGACGCAAACGACGGGATCCAGCTCCGTTTGCGGAAAGCCGGGATCCCTCCAACTCAGCTCGGGGTCCTGGGTGGTGCCGGAAGCGTCGCGCCCGCATCCTCCTTTGATTTCATATCCCGTCTCCGTGACGAACGCCGCGTATTGAACGCGGGTCACGGCATACTCCCCGAGCGCGAAGGACCGGAGCGAGACCCGATGCTCCGGAGCTTCGTCCGCTACCGCTCGAGCGGTCGCGCCGTGAGCGACCGCCCAGCTCTTCTGTGCCTGAGTCGATCCCATCGTGAATTGACCCGCGGGGAGCACGACCATCTCGGGACACCCCTCGCAGTCGTCGAACACGACGCCCGGAGAACGCTCGTTTAGCCCGCTTGGTTCGGGCGTCTGTGCGGACAAGAGCACGGCCAGGATGAGAATGAATCGCACTCGTCCGTCTTACCCACGATGGCTCAGTCCCGGACGACCAGGTCGGTCGGCGCGCTGAGCTTCGTTTTGCTGCCGGCGATCACGGCAAGGGGCGCGGCGTTGCCCTTTGCACCGGCGGCAAAGACGAGCACGCTATCCTTCCCCGACCCTTCGCTGCAGTGCTCGCAAACCGTCACGTAGAGCCTCTTCTTGGAATCGAGCCCAAGCCCGGTCGCTGCGCCCAGGTGCGTGTTCGAACCTTTGATCGTGCGCGACGGCTTCGACGGACCCGATGCGGTCGGGGGAAAGACGCGGATGTCCTTGGCGAGGAGGTTTCCGGCGTAGACATTCCCGTCACCGTCCACGGCAACGGACCGCACGCCGACGCCTTTCTGCCCCTCTTGCTCCTGAATCACTTTGACCAAGGCGTTGCCCTGCGACTCCGACGAAAACTCGGCAATCTCGTTGTCGCCGCACGTTACGTACACGTTGTCGGACGCGTCGACGGCCAGCTCGATCGTGCAGCCGTTCGATGGACTGAAGATCCGGATCGGGGCGACGTTGCCGTCGGCGCCCGGAGCGAAAACCTTTACGTCTCCGTATCCGCAATCCGCCACGTAAAGGTAGCCCTTCGAGTCGAGCACGACGCCGATCGGAAACGAGAGCCCGGTTTTCGAGCCTGCGATCTTGCGACTCCGGCGAACGTTGCCATTGCCGTTCGCGGGAAAGGCGCCGATCGTCTTGCCATTTATCGAAACGTAGATGCGCTTCGCGGGATCGAGCGCGACGTTGTCGGCATGGCCCAGTCCCGTCTTGTCGCCGGAGATGTCGACCGCCGGGGCGACGTTGCCTTTTGAGCTCAGGGGAAAGCCCAGGATCGCGTTGCCGCTAAAGTCGCCCACGAAGACCATCGGCGCCGGCGCACCCCGGCGAGCATGGCTCTGCGGCGAGGCCGGCGACCGCGCCCCCACCGGCGGCGTGACGGCGGCTTGACATCCCGGCAACATAATAGCGGCGCCCGCCAGAACCGTCAAAAGACTGGTCATCGCTCCCGAACGCACGATATCTCGGCCTCCTTTTAGGCTCGCTTGCTTAACCGTTCGCGCGCGAACCCCCTCCGGGAACGCCCCGCCCTCGCGCAAAACAAGCGACACGCGATGAAATTAGCGATCGCCCTAACGTTCACGCTCGCCGTGCTGCACACGGCCGGCCCTGCCGTAGGGGCACAGGCCGAAACCTGGAGCGTCGACCCGGTTCACTCCACGGCGCAGTTTACCGCGCGGCACTTTGGAATCGTTCCAGTAATCGGTACGATCCCTTTACGCAGCGCGTCGGTGAAGTTGAATCCCGGCGAGCAAGTCCCCGTCGCGGTGACCGCCGAGCTGGACCCCTCGAAGGTCGATACGCATAACGACATGCGCGACAACGACCTGCGCTCGGCGCACTACTTCGACGTGGCGACGTTCCCGACGATGCGCTTCGTCAGCACCAAGATCGAGGGCGACGCCAAACAATTCCGCGTAACGGGCGACCTGACCATGCACGGTCAGACGCATCCGGTGACGCTGAGCGCGCAAGTCGCCGGTGCCGGAAAATCGCCGCGCGGCCGCTCGATCCTCGCGTATGCCGCGACGGTGACCGTCGACCGCACGCAATGGGGAATGAGCTATGGCCCGATGATCGTCGGCAACGACGTCGCCATTTCGGTCAATATCGAGGCCGACGCCCCCCAGTAGCGAGGCGAGATTTCGCCCAAGAGGGTCGGAAGTGCAACCTTTTTCCTCTTGCGGGGGTAGGGAGAGGCATATCGAGAAGGAATTTGTGAGACACTCCTTCTTCGCACTATGCGCGATCTTTCGAGTGGTCGATAAGAAGCGCCACCGAAAGATAGGCTTTCAACATTTTAACTTTTTCAGAACTGCCTTTGGATGTTGCCATTCGTCGCGGCATCGAAGACCTTCACTATAACGAGCCCACGCCGATTCAGCGCTCGGCCATCCCGGTTGCTCTGGCCGGCCGCGACGTCTTTGCGAGCGCACCGACCGGAAGCGGCAAATCCGCAGCGTTCGGCATCCCGCTGCTCCAAAAACTCGTCGAGCGCCGCTCCGACCGCATCACCGCTCTGGTACTGACGCCGACGCGCGAGCTGGCGCAGCAAATTACCCAGCATTTCCGGCAGCTGGCAAAACACACGAAACTGACCATTACGCCGATTTATGGGGGCGTGGCAATGGAACCGCAAATCAAAGCCATGCGCCGCGGCACCGACGTCGTGGTCGCGACGCCGGGACGACTCATCGATTTGATGCAGCGCAGCGAGGCCAGCCTGAGCAACGTCGCGATCTTCGTGCTCGACGAAGCGGACCGCATGCTCGATATGGGATTCTTGCCCGACGTAAAGCGCATCATCGCGAAACTCCCGGCCGACCGCCAAACGCTCTGCTTCTCGGCAACCCTCGGGAGTTCGGTGGTGCAGCTCGCGCGTAACTTTCTCCGCGATCCGGTGCGTATCAATCTAGCACCGTCTACGACCCCGGTCGACACCGTAACCCAGTGGGTCTACGAGGTCGAGCCGCACCGGAAGACAGAGCTCCTCGTGGATCTGCTCAAGGATGGACGCGTCTTTAACGCGATCGTCTTTACGCGAACCAAATCGCGGGCCGAGCGGGTCGCCGGTGCGTTGATGCGGAATCGCGTCGACGCGGAACGCATTCACGGCGATCGCTCGCAAGCGCAGCGTTCGCGCGCTCTCGAAGCCTTTAGAAAGGGACGCCACCGAGTCTTAGTCGCCACGGACGTCGCCTCCCGCGGCCTCGACATCGTGGATCTCGGACACGTCATAAACTACGACGTCCCCTCCGAGCCGACCGATTACATTCACCGCATCGGACGCACGGCGCGCGCTCAGCGCAGCGGCGACGCGATTACGTTCGTTTCTCGCGACGAGGCCGGCTCCTTTGCGCGCATCGAAAGCGCAATCGGCACGCCTCTCAAGCGCAGCGAACACGACTTCATGGAGCCGGCCTCCGCCCAAGCTCTCGCGGTCCAGCCGCAGGCGCGTCGCCGGACCTTCCAACGCCGCCGCCGCCGCTAAGAAGTCGAGGGAAAAACGTGAGCCTTCGCTTTCGCGCGTGGACGAACCGCCTCGGATTGCTGGGCATTCATGTCGGCGCCTTGACGGCATTATTGCCCGGGACGTTTAGTTGGAGCGGCCCGATCGTCGCGGCAGTTCTTCTCTACCTCACCGGCGGTCTCGGGATCGCGCTGTGTTACCACCGGACCTTGACGCATCGCGGGTTACGCATGCGTAAACCGCTGGAGTACGCGTTAGCGGCCCTTGGCGTGCTGGCCTTGCAAGGCGATCCGATCCGGTGGGTCGCCACGCATCGTAAGCACCACGCGCATTCCGACGCCGACGGCGACCCCCACGGCCGTAACGTGGGTTTCCGCTGGGCGCACATTCGCTGGCTGACGCAGCCCAACGGTGCGCTTCCGGAGGCCGACGAGTTAATTCGGTATGCGCCCGATCTTCAGGCTCAAAAATTCTACCGGATACTACAGAATCTTCACCTGCCCATGCAGCTCGCTCTTGCCGGGCTGCTCTTCGCCCTCGGCGGATGGACCTGGGTCGCGTGGGGCATCTTCGTCCGGCTGGTAATTAGCTATCACGCAACGTGGCTAGTCAACAGCGCCGCGCATTCGCTGGGATACCGCACGTATCGCACCGCCGACCTCTCGACGAACTGCTGGTGGGTCGCTCTGGTTTCGTGGGGCGAAGGGTGGCATAACAACCATCACGCATTCCCGTATTCTGCCCGCCACGGTTTACGGTGGTTCGAATTCGACCTCACCTGGTGGAACGTTAAATTATTGACTCTCTTGCGGCTCGCCGATCGCGTTCGCATCCCGACGGCAAAGGCTCTACGGCATAGCCTGGAGGCTTGACCGCAAATCCGCACCCTCGCGATCCGCGACCGGCGCTCGAGGCGGAGCGAAACTATGAGCGGCACTTTCGTGTATGCAATAACATGAGAATGATAACGAAAGCCGCGCCGTCGCGTGCTCCCGACGAGGTAAGCGACGCCGACGTCACCCAAAGCGGGGTCGACCGCAGCGCGTGCGACTACCAAATTTTTGGAACCTCGAAACGCAGAGACTTTATCTTCAGCGTTCGGTAGCAAGGCAAGGCGCCGCTCGCGTTCGAGGTGCTTTGTAGCGGTACACCGAACGTTGAGAGCAATGCCTTCGATCACTGGAGGCACGCAGCTCCCAGCGCGGGAGCGAGGCGAGCTAAAGCCATCGGAACTGTAGCTACCACCAAGCGTCGTCCTAAGGTCGCCAAAGAGTACCCGCCGCACGAACACTTCGGAAGCCCGCTCAACGTTTGCCGTATTTGCGGCGAAAAGTACTCCTATTCCGAGAAGCCGCAGAATCCGTTTCCGGTAGCCAAGAAATAGATTAGCTGCGGAGCCGCTCCCGCATAGCCTGGCTGGGAATCTTGATTCGATCGGCGAGGCGGAGAAACGCGAGGAGCCTGACGTGCCACCACGTCATGTCGAACTCGAACCAGCGCAGCCCGTGACGCGCCGAGAACGGGAACGCGTGATGGTTATTGTGCCAGCCTTCGCCCCAGGAGATGAGGGCCACCCACCAGCAGTTGGTTGATTGGTCGGCAGTCTGATACGTGCGGTACCCCAACGTATGAGACGCGCTGTTGACGAGCCACGTCGAATGATACCCAAGCACCAACCGCACGAAGATGCCCCAGATCACCCACGGCCATCCACCGAGGGCAAAGAGCCCCACACCCAGCGCCACCTGAAGTGGAATATTCAGATACTGCAGCACCCGGTAAAACGGGTCCGCGCAGAGGTCGGGTGCGAAGTGTTGAATCTCGTCCGCCGAGGGGAGCGCGATGTTGTGGCGATAGAGCCAGTCGACGTGCGCCCACCTGAAGCCCCGGTCGATACCGTGCGGATCGCCTTCGCGATCGGCGTTCGCATGGTGCTTGCGGTGAACCGCAACCCACCGGATCGGATCGCCCTGCAGTGCGAGCGTACCGAAAATCGCAATCAGATATTCGAACGGTTTGAACAAGCGCAAGCTGCGATGCGTCAGCACGCGATGGAAAGCCAGAGAAATACCCAAGCCCACGCTCGCATACGATACGACGGCGGCTGCGATTAGGGCCGGCCACGTGAAGAAACCGGGCCAGAACGCCGCGAGCGCGCCGGCATGGATGCCGACGATCCCGAGTCCCTTGATCCACCGATATACCGGATCCATCTTTGAGGCGCTCACGAAGTCCCTCTAGCATATCGCGGTTGCACGTCGCGCGATATGGCGAAAAGCGTAATTTCTTCGAGTCGGAGCCCTCGCTTGCGCTGCTGCTAGGCGAGCTGGCCCTCCGACGAGTTCTCCCACCCCAGCACCCGTGCGATGAGCTCGGAGCGGTTCCGGCTGCCGGTCTTCTCGACCATGTTCTTGACGTGATGCTGAACGGTAGAATGGGCGATATTCAGGGTTCGGCCGATCTCCTCGAGCTTCGCCCCGTCGAGCAGCAGCCCCAGCACCTGGAGCTCGCGCGGCGAGATATGGAACCGGCGCGCGGGACCGCTGAGCTTGGATGGCTTGAAACGATCGATCCGCACTCCGATGAACAGTCCGGCGGGACCCGACATTGGCTGCGTTCGCACGACTAAGAATGGCACCGGGCGGGCGGTGCCCGGCGTCTGCGAATCCGATTCGCTTTGCCAGCCGGCGATCAGGTCGCGGACGGTTTCCTCGAGCACTGCCGGCAGGCGTTCCGCTATCCTCGTACGCAGGCCCGTGAGCGCGACGCGCCGCTGATCCTCGGCCGTCCACGCGAGCACGATCTGCAAGTCGCGGTCGAGCACGTAGAATGCCTCTTCCGACTCTGCCGCGGGCGATTCATCAGGCGAGATGCGACTCTCGGCCTTGGCGCGACTCTTTTTCCCGGGCGCGTCGAGGCGCAGTGCGGAGAGCCGCTCCGACGTGGCGTCGAGCGACAGCGCCAACACGCTGATTTCGCTCGATGTGAACGGACCCAACTCGCTCGTACGCAGCAGAGTCAGAATCCCGAAGTTCGCGTGCGCATCGGCAAACAACAGCGTAATACCGCTTTCGAGATCGCCGAGCGGACGGAGCGTCGCGGCGAGGCGCGGGCCGACCTTGACCATCTCCCGCTGCCGTTCGAATTCGCTCTTGAGGCGCGTCAGTTCGCCGCCGTTTCCCGCTTGGTCAAGGAGGAGTCCGGCCAGGTCGCCGTCGGGTTTTAGGCGTGCAAAGGCCCACCGAGACGCCGGAACGACGCGGAGAATGTCCATGATGATCGGAAATGCGGGGTCTCGTTCCGGCACGAAATCGGAAGGAAACGTCAGCTGACCCGCGCTCCGGCGTTATCGGACTTTTTCACGATGGTTACTTCCTCGCCACTATGCTACGCTAGGTAAACCTTCTTCTTCTATGGTCCGCCTACTGCTTCGGACCTGTGAAAGCGTTATCGTATGGCCCGCGTTTGCTGCTTGGCCGGCGCAGCCCCCCAGGACATCGCCCTGCTCACCTCCGCGCTCAGAGCTGCGGGAGAGACCGGCGCCGCGATCGTGGCCCGGCTTGACGTTGCCGGGTTGAGAAAGCTCGCGCCCGCAGTTCTTATTGCTGATATCGACCATCTCGACGTCGACCCGCTCGAGACGCTCCGGCAGCTTCGCTTCGTCTTATCCGATTGCGTCATCGTCGTCTACACGGCGTTCGTAGACCCATCGTGGGGCGTCGCGTGTCACCTCGCCGGTGCCAGCTGCCTGCTCTCCAAAGCGTCGAGCGAGTCGGAACTCGCATCGGGGTTGCGACATGCGATCCGAACGGGCTGCTTTACCGATCCTCGGTGCGTCGCCTAGCCCGAGGTTCGCGAACCTAAGCCGCCGGAGAGAGGTGGCGTTCGAAAGTGGGGCGATTATGCCCACGTGATCGTTCATCTGGTCGACGGAACCTACGAGCTCTTCCGGCATTTCTACGGGCTGCGTCGCGCCACCGGTGGGAAGGAGCGGCGGTTCGGGGCGGTTGCCGGCGTGCTCCATACCGTGCTGCAAATGATCGGCGAGGGTGCGACGCACCTGGGCGTCGCCACCGATCACGTCATCGCGTCATTTCGCAACGAACTTTGGAGCGGCTACAAAACGGGAGCTGGAATCGATCCCGCGCTCTTTACCCAGTTCGTACCGCTCGAGGACGCGCTACGCGCCATGGGGATTCCGGTTTGGGCGATGATCGAGCTGGAGGCCGACGACGCGCTGGCCTCGGCGGCCGCAATCGCCGCTGCGGATCCTAGGGTGGAGAAAGTCTGCATCTGGACTCCGGACAAGGACCTCGCGCAATGCGTGCGCGAGGATCGCGTCGTGCAGATCGATCGAAGAACCAAGGTCATCCGCGACGCCGACGGCGTGCGAGCCAAGTTTGGAGTGAATCCTGAGCTGATACCCGACTATCTGGCGCTCGTCGGCGATGCCGCCGACGGTTTTCCCGGCATCGCGGGCATTGGGCCGAAGGGCGCGGCAGCTCTGCTCATCCGTTACGGCCCGATCGAGCTGTTCCCGCCGGAAGTCCTCGGCGAGCGGCACCCCCTCGCGCTGTTATTCAAGACGCTGGCGACCCTTCGAACCGACGCGAAGCTCTTTGCAGACGTCAACGAGTTGAAGTGGCGGGGGCCTACCGCCGGATTTCCCGCCGTGTGCGAGCGGCTCGAGGCCCCCGATCTCCTTGCGCGCGCTACGAAAATTTAAAACGCGTTGATACCGTTCGAACTTCCCCACCCGGCTGGCCCGGAGTAGGTCTTGTACTCGTTGCTGCCCGTCGCACCCGCCATGCAGAGATAGGTCCGGCCGCACGAGCCGTCGCTGCCGGCGGGCGCTTCCTGCCGCCGGCTCGGGGAGCGACCGCTCCGACTCATACAGTTAGTTCATACACTTTTTTGACACGGTTGCGGCTGTATGTGGCAACGGCTCGGCAGCTGCACTAACCTCCTGCTATGACTTCGATCTCCTCGGATGGATCAGTCCGCGGAAGGGGCTGCTCGAGACCTCCCTCGGCATCAAGCACAACTCGAGCGCTAAAGGCAAAGGAGCAACTCATGCGATTCAATCTTCAACGAGTCGGATTCGCAGCCGCAGCGGTAGCGCTCTCGCTTACCATGGTGGCGTGCCACGGGCAGACGCCTGGGAGCTCGAGCTACATCCCGACGAACGCGACGGCACTTTCGGCGCAGTCCGGTTCGGGCGTAGCGTCGCCGGACGTACGCAAGATCATCTCGTCCTGCGGCAAGCACGTCCATATCGTCCTCCTCGGCATCGTCGATTGTAAGTTCCGCGAAGCGGGCTACGGCGACGGCACGTTCACGCTGACCAACGATACGAAGGGGATAGTGGTCATCTCGCCGTCGAGCGGCACGAAGGCGACGACTTTCACGATCCTAGGGGCCGTTCTCGGCAGCGGACATTTCACCGTGAAAGACGCCAAGGGCCGCCACCTGAGCGTGACGGTGAAGGTCACTCTGTAAAGTCTGGCTGCTGCTGGGGTAGAGAAGGCTCGCGCCAAGCGGGCCTTCTTCCTTTGGACCGGGCCGGCGCGACCCGCCGGGGTACCCGATGCGACGTGAGGCGGGGTACCAGGGACCGGCCGCGGGCCGGTCGAAAAGCAGAGTGAGGTTACTAGCATGTCTGGCTTTGTAGCTCGACGTTTCTTGCATTTTGCCATCGCCCTCGCAGCGAGTGGGTGCGCTCAAAATTTGCCCGCCCCGAGGCAGCTCGACTTCGGCACGACACCGACGTCGGCACAACCGGCGACCCATTTCTACGGCAACGATTTCATGTATTCGTCACAACCCGCCAGCAACGAGGTCGTCGTTTACAAGCGCAGCAGCAAAAGCTACACGCTGACCTCCTACGAGACGCTGAGTTCGGGATTCTCGAAACCGATGGGTATGGTGACGACACCCGACGGCCACTGGTACGTCGCGAATTCCGGGGCATCGAACGTCCTTCTCTATCGCACGACGCGCCGAGGACCGCAAGGCCCGAAGGCGACGCTTTCGGATAACGGCGAGGTTCCCGTCAACGTGGACGCCACGCCGAGCCGGGAGCTCGTCGCCGTTTCGAACGGCGCCGCCGCCGGAGGGGGTGCGGGGAGCGTTAGCGTCTATCTGAACCGGCAGAACGCGCCGTCGCGCACGCTGACCTATGGCACCGATCCGGTGCAAGGCGAGGGCATCGCCATCGATTCGCACGGCAACTGCTATTGGAGCTTCAACGATCCGATCAAGTTGACCGGTGCGATCGTGGAGTTTACGGGCTGCGCTGGTACCGGCACGCTCTTCGCGTCCGGAATCTTGAAGGCCGGCGGCGTGGCCTTCGACCGTAGCGGCAACTTGTATTACGTCGATCAGCTCCTCGGGGTCTTCAAGTGCCAGGGCAGTTCGTGCACGATCTTTGCACCGATCGTTCTCGGCGGCCTCATCAAGCCGATCAACATAAACTTCGATCACAGCAATCCTCAAAATCTATGGGTCGCCGACGGTGCCGGCTACATCGACGCGGTCAATCTCCAGGGGTTGGTTGCGTACCTTTTGCAAATACTCGGCGGGGTGACCGATCCTCCGTCCGGAATCGCGCCCGCGCCGGGTAGTTAGGTCGCGTAGGCTCATCGAAGAGCTGCCGGCGCTTCTCAGGAAGTTCCGGGTGCAGGCCGGTCTGTCGCAGCAGGCGCTCGCAGACCGGGCGCTCATCAGCGCGCAGGCCGTCAGCGCCTTAGAGCGCGGGTTTCGCAGGGCGCCCTATCGAGCTACGCTGGAGCGCATCGCCGACGCGCTCGCGCTTTCCGAAGAAGCGCGACAGCTGCTCGAGCGTTCCGCCCACCGTTCGCGCGGTCCGCGCCGCGTCGAGCGAGAACGCGCGCCGCTCCAGAATCTGCCGCGACAGCTTACCTCGTTTCTCGGGCGCGACGCGGTGGTTCAGGAGATCGCGGATCTCGTAGCGGGCGCCCCGCTCGTCAGCATCGTCGGGACCGGGGGAGCCGGGAAGACGCGTGCCGCGGTGGAGGTTGGACGGCGCGTGCTGAACCAGTTCCCGCACGGCGTTTGGTTCGTCGAACTCGCGCCGCTCGCAGATCCGAGCCTCGTCCCGCACGCGCTTGCGGCGGCGTTGCGCGTCCAAGAGTCGCCGCAGCGATCTTTGCTCGATACGCTGGGCGCCTTTCTGGCGCACAAACGTCTGCTCATCATTTTCGACAACTGCGAACACGTCATCGCGCAAGTACGCACGGTAGCCGGTTCCCTGCTGCGCGAGTGTCCGACCGTCGCTCTGCTGGCTACCAGCCGAGAGGACCTGGGCATCGCGGGCGAGCGAGTCTATCGAATCCCGTCGCTCGCGGTTCCGGAGCAAACCCGTCCTTCGCCCGTCGAGGCGGCGAAGTACGGCGCCGTCGCTCTCTTTGTCGACCGCGTCAAAGCCGCGGTAACCCGTTTCGCGCTCACCGCGGAGAACGTAACGGCCGTCGTCGAGATCTGCCGGCGTCTCGACGGCTTGCCCCTCGCCCTGGAACTTGCGGCGGCACGCGCGAACGTACTCTCCCCACAAGAGATCTGCGACCGCCTCGACCGAGCCTTCGATGTGCTGACCGGAGCGCCGCAAGCGTCGGTTCCGCGCCATAGAACGATGCGCGCCGTCATCGACTGGAGTTACGAGCTGCTCTCACTGCAGGAGCAGCTGCTCTTCGATCGGCTCGCCGTCTTCGTCGGCGGCTTTACGCTCGACACTGCGACGACCGTATGCGGCGACGAAACCCTCGCTCGACACGACGTCTTAGGGCTGCTGTCGTCGCTCATCGGCCGGTCGCTCGTGACGGCCGACTTCTCGTACGACAGAGCGCGCTATCATTTACTCGACGCCACCCGGCAGTACGCGTTGGAAAAGCTGGCAGCCCGAGGTGAAGGACGGGCGTTGTCGGAGCGCCACGCACTCGCGCTCCTTGGGGTAGCCGCCCGGCTCGATCGGGATTGGTACGGTGCGTCCGAGCGGGGGTGGTTTCGCGAAGCCGAGGCCGAGCTCGACAACTTCCGCGCCGCGCTCGGGTGGTCGCTCGAGGCGCGAAACGATCCGCGCTCCGGCTCGCTTCTTGCCGGAGCTCTCGCACGGCTTTGGTACTCGCTTTCTCCCGTAGAAGGACGCCGCTGGGTTCGGCTGGCGTTAGATTCGATTACCCACGAGACCGGCGCCGACGAACTCGCGCGGCTCTACGTGGCGGACGCCGAGCTCTCCGGGGCGCTCGGTGAATCGGCATCATCGCTCGCGTCGGCGGAACAGGCGTTACGCCTGCGTTCCACGCTCGACGATCTGCAGCTAGCGCGCGTGCAACACGCGGCCGGAAGCGCTCTTGCGGCGACCGGCAACGCCTCCGAGGGCGAAGACCTTTTGCAGGAGGCGCTGGCCGCCGCCGAGCGCCTCGCGAATCGCCGTCTGCAGGCATTAGTTCTCAGCGATCTCGGAACGGTTCGCTCTCGCCGCAAAGACGTTGACGGGGCGCGTGTGTTGTACGGCGAAGCGCTGGCGCTCTACGTTACGCTGGGCCTCGAGAGACCGGCCGCATCGATCGCCGGGCACCTCGCGGAAGTCGAGTTCGAGGCGGGCGACCCGGCCGCCGCGTTGCATCGAGCGGAAGAGGCCCGCGCCGGCCATGCCGCCACGCGTAATCGTCGTTCGGAAGCGGCCGATTTGAGCAACATGACGGCGTATCTCGTAGCGCTCGAGTGTTTTGACGATGCCCGTTCCTGTGCGTCGCAAGCGCTGGAGGCAGTGCAAGACGTGCGCTCGCCGGTGCTGATGGCGTTCGTCCTCCAGCACGTCGCCGCGATCGCGGCATTGCAGAGCGGCTCGAGCGAGCCTCGAGAGGAGAAGCAGCGGGAGTATGCGGCGGCGTTGCTGGGTTTCGTCGAAGCGCGGTTGCAGTCGTTTGGTGCCTGCCGCGACTATACCGAGCGGCAAGAGTACGATCGCGTCGTCGCTGCACTTCGAAAAGCACAAGGCGAGCGCATCGACGAGCTCATGGCGCTCGGCTCGCAATGGACCGAGGAGGCCGCGGTCGCCCTTGCGTCTCGGATCGCTCGGCCGTAAATCCCACGGGTTGCAAGAAACGGTCCGGCGCGGCGTGAAGGACCACACATGAACTCACGTAGAGGCGCGTCGGTCGTCACCTTCACCGCCCTTCTTCTCGCTGCGTGCTCCGGCGGAAACCAATCGAATCTCACTCCAAGGGGCGCGGCCTTCGCGAGCAGCGCCGCCTTTGCGAGCGGCGCGGCGTTCTTGACGCGGGCCTACACCTACTACGATCTCGGCCCAGGACCGAACGGCAAAGATGCGTACGGTTACGGCGAGAGTCCCAAGGCGCAGGCCGGCGCGTACTTCGATCACACCATCTCGTGCGGCAAGGATTGCTCGGCCAAGATCTACTACCCGCTCGCGTGGTCGGGGCCCAGCTCGATCCCGGTCGTCCTCTTGCCGCAATTCTATGCCGAAGGTTGGGCGTATGGCGCCGGCGGCTCGCTGATCGTCGGAACCCTCATTACGAATAACGGCGGCTACTTCGGATTTGCCCACGCCGCATTGTGGCAAGGCTCTTCGCACGCCTTCACCGATCTCAACCCCGCGGGGAGTTGCGGAAGTTGTTCGCCGGGATCGAACGCGTACGGCACGGACGGAACCTTCATCGCAGGATCCGGCGGATCACTGCAGCACGCGCTCCTATGGAAGCTCGGGCAGTTGAAGGCGCCCGTTGACTTGAATCCGGCCGGCTTTGCGTATTCCGAGGCGTACGTGGTGCGCGGCAACGCCCAGGCGGGCTACGCCTTCTCGAGCGCGACGAATACCAACCATGCCGTTCTTTGGCACGGCACCGCTGCAAGCGCGGTCGACCTCACGCCGTCAACCGTGTCGAGCGCCTACGCGACGGGGTTGGGGCACCGCAGCGAGGTCGGCTGCGGAACGCCCGCTGGGATGTCGGTGGCCCACGCGCTTCTGTGGCACGGCACTGCCGCGAGCATGGTCGATCTCCAGCCCACCGGCTTCAATGATTCGTGCGCTCGCGCTGCCCACGGGAACGTGCAAGTGGGATACGGGCACTTCAGCGGCACGAACGCGCTCCATGCGCTGCTCTGGAAAGGCAGCGCGAAGACGGCGCTCGACCTTCAGCAGTACCTGCCGAACACGTTCACGAGTTCCCAGGCGTATGCGATCGACACCGCCGGCGCCATCCTCGGCTCCGCGTACTCGCCGAGCACGGCCGCGTGGCACGCGGTGGTATGGATCCCTTGATTGAGGTACTGGTCTAAACCAATCCTCGTAGGATTGGCCCTCGCGACAATCGTTTGGTTTGCGTTCGGTTGGTTTGGCGCGCAAACCGCATGCGCCCACGACCCGCGTTTTTCGTGCTCGCCTCGCGACGCTCGGCATGCGGTCGTGATTCCCGACCCCGAAAAATCGTGGGCGTATTACGGGCGCCTCGCTGCGGGACAACGTGACGTCTATCATTTCGTCGTGCGCGATTCCCTGACGGTGCCGTTGAACGTCTCGATCGAAAAAGCCGACGCCGCCAACCCCGGACGACCTCGCGTGGTCGTCCGCGACTCCTCCGCCCGCGTCGTCGCGACGGTGCCGTTCGATCGAGCACAACCGTTCTACGAGCCGTTCTCGCGAGTCTCGTATCTCACGACGCCCGACCGGCAACTGCACCTTTCTTCCGGGACGTACTCGATCGCCGTCACGATGGACCGGGCGACTCTTCCGCAGCGGTACGTCCTCGCCGTCGGCACTTCGGAGCGCTTCACGCTCGGCGAGATTCCGTACGTCTTAGGCGCCGTTCACCGCATCCGCGCTCGAGGGTACTAATGCCGGCGGCGATGCGCGTTCTTGTGACCGGGGCGACCGGCTATATCGGCGGACGACTCGTGCCGCGCCTGCACGACCACGGATATGCCGTGCGCTGCTTTGCGCGCGCGGCGCATCGCCTGCGCGGCCGATTTCCGTGCGGTGTCGAGATCGCCGAGGGCAGCATCCATGACTCCGCCGCCTTGAGGACGGCCCTGCAGGGCTGCGACGTCGCCTACTATCTCGTGCACTCGATGGGTTCGACCAAGGAGTTCGCGGCCGCCGACCGCGAGGGAGCGCGGAAGTTCGGCAATGCGGCGAAGGAAGCCGGAACTCGGCTCATCGTCTACCTCGGCGGCCTCGGGAGCGACCAAGAAACGCTGTCGAAGCATTTGCGCAGCCGCCATGAGGTGGGCAGCGTGTTGCGCGACTGCGGAGTTCCGGTCATCGAGTTTCGCGCCGCGCAAATAATCGGAAGCGGATCGATCAGCTTCGAAATGATCCGTTACCTAACCGAACGCCTTCCCGTGATGATCGCGCCGCGGTGGGTGCAGACGCGCTGCCAGCCGATCGGCGTCCGCGACGTATTGTCGTATCTCGCCGGGGCACTGTCGCTATCGTCTGAAAGCCGCATCTATGAAATCGGCGGAGCCACGGTCCTAACCTATCGCGAGATGATGTTGCGTTACGCGGCCGCGCGCGGCTTGCGGCGCTCCATCCTGGTGGTCCCGCTGTTTACCCCCAAGCTGTCGTCGTACTGGGTGCATCTGATCACGCCGATACCGGCGTCGCTGGCGCAGCCTTTGATCCAGGGTCTCTACAACGAAGTCGTGGTCCGCGACGAGCGCGCCCGGCGCGATTTTCCGTCGATTCATCCGCAATCGTTCGATGAGGCGCTCGCACTCGCGCTGGATCGGTCGCAGAGCGCGGATCGCGAGACGACGTGGTTTGACGCATTTGCCGCCCAAACGCCGAAGGGCGATTTCACCGGTCTGGACGAGGGGATGCTCGTCGATCGGCGCGAGCGCACCGTCAACGCCGCGGCGCCCCGCACGGCCGAGGTTTTCTCTTCGCTCGGCGGGGAGCGCGGCTGGCTCGCCGCCGGCTTCCTCTGGCGAGCACGCGGTTGGATCGACCGCGCCGTCGGCGGCACCGGGCTGCGGCGAGGGCGCCGGTCGATGAAGAACCTTCGTGTCGGCGACGCGGTGGACTTCTGGCGGGTCGAGGAGTATCGGCCGGGCGAGATGTTGCGCCTGCGCGCGGAGATGGTACTTCCCGGTCGCGCGTGGCTGCAGTTTGAAGCCGAGCCGCTTTCGGCGGCGAGAAGCCGGTTCGTGCAGACGGCGTTCTTCGAACCGCGCGGGGTGTGGGGCTATTTTTATTGGTACGGCATCCTGCCGTTTCACGGCATCGTTTTCGGCAGCATGATCGAGCAGGTCGTTCGAGCCGCTGAATCGGGCTGACGCACGAGTCCGCTCCTTGACAGATTGAACGCTATCAACTAAATTATTAAGTGTTAGGGGAACTCGACATGCGTAGAGGCATTTTTTGTCTTGGCTTGGGTTTGGTATTGCTTGGGGCGGGCTCGGTTGCGCCGGCGACCCCGTCGGTCGACGAAATCGTGGCGCAGCACGTCGCGGCGCTTGGCGGCATGGAGGCGATCCTCGCGGTGCACTCCTTCGTGCGGCATGGTTGGTACCGGGAAGGTGACTTTTATCTCGACAACACGTACGTCGCGCAGATGCGGCCCTTCTATCGCGTGATTGGGAGCCCGGAGCACGAACTCGACGAGCTTCATGAGGGCTACGACGGAAGCGCTTGGGAGTACTACCCGGATCCAGGAATCGTCGTGCGCACCGGCGCCGAGGCAGCTCGTACAGCGCGGCACTCCGCGATGTTCGACGATGCACTCGTGAACTATCGCGCTGCCGGAACGGCATTTACCTACGGCGGCACCCGGCGCTTCTTGGGGAAGACGGTGTACGTGCTGCACGGCGTGCTCGCCGACGGTTTTCATGAGGATTATTTCGTGGACTCGCAGACGTTCCTCATCGACGGGCGCAGCGAGGTCGTCCCGATGCATGCGTACGGCCGGCGATATCATACCTATAATGTCTTCGGGGACTACCGCGCCGAAGGCGGGATGATGATGAGTCATTCCTTTCGGGAAGTAGATTCGGCGACCGGCAAGGTGCTCGATTCAGGCGGCGACAGCAGGATCGACATCAACCCGAGTCTTCCGCGCGCTATATTTTCGCCGTCGCAGTGGGACCGCACGCCCTTACAAGAGATGATCGCTCGCATCTACGACGAGCGGGACGATCCGCATGCGGCCGTTTGGACGTACCGGGAGTTTCGGGCGACGCCCGATCTTTCGGCGACGCCGACCGCCGATGCGGTCGATTTTGTCGGGTACCAATGTTTGAAAATGGGGCACGCGGACACCGCCCTCGCCGTGCTGGGGCTCAACGTCGGCGATAATCCGCAGAGCGCGCGCGCACATTTTGGGCTTGGACGCGCGCTTGAGGCAGCCGGCAGACGAGAAGGGGCGGCAAAGGAATACCGCACGGCGCTCTCGATCGATCCAGCATTCGCACGAGCGAAGACGGCGCTCGATGCCTTACATTAGCGAGACAACCGCGCGCCGGCGATCGCTGAGAATCAACAGTTCCAGGCCCCAAGGAATCTGAGTAAATCGCTGACGGCACCTGCATAGTAGTAGCGGGGCTCGTCGTAGAGGATATTGCCGATGACGTACCAGGCGCCGCGCCGGTAGACAACGACCGCGATACGGCTCTCGGTCACGGAGCGGTTGCCGGGGGACCGGAATGAGACCGGAACGAGAATGCCGTTCCCTTCTCTCCGAGGCGCCCCGGCTGCGTACGACGACGCGGGCGATGAGGCGTTTGCAAAGAGATCGAACGGTACGCCGCCACGGCAATCGAGGCAGGTGCGGACGGTAAAGCCTCCGCCGGTAGCGTAGGAGTTGGAAAGGTCTTCGAAGAGGGCGCCATCCAGCAGCGCTTTGGCTTGGAGCATGTGTTCCTCGATGTGCCCGTGGCTCGCGAGGTACAACGTGTAGAAGGCTTTGACCACCCCGGCCGCGCTGGTTGCGCTGCGTCGCGCATCGGAGTCGAGGGGCATCGCGCCGATCAGCATGAGAAATTCGCGCAGATCGGCGATTGGGCCGAAGTTGTAGTAGCGCGGCTGCGGGTAGAGCAGGTCGCCGATCGTGTAGCGGCCGCCATGACGGGTCAGAACCGCTGTGACGCGTGAGGTCGTTTTCGGCCGGCCGGATATATGGAGCGTCACGGCCACGAAGGCGCGATTGCCGCTGCGTCGCTCGGCGCCGACCGTAAACGACGACGCAGCCGTCTGAGCGTAGACGAGCGGATCGAAGGTTCCGTAGGGGCACCGGCTAACGTCAACGTATCCCGGGCACGTGTTCGCCAAGAAGATGCCGGGATTTGCCTGGCTCAGCGCGCCGTAGAGCCCGGGCTCGAATAGCGCTTCGACTTCGGCAAGCCGCTCTTCGGCATGACCGTTCTTGGTAACGTACCACGTGTAGAAAGCGCTTACGGTCTGCACCGGCGACGTCTGCGCCGCGTGCGCGCTCGGCGCCGATACTCCAGCGAGCGTCAAGACGACAAGTACGAGTAGCGATGCGTATTTCATTTGACTTCGTCGGCTTTTTCTCTGGCGCAGTTGCCTAATCTTGCGCTGGACGGCCGGTGGGGCGCGGTCACGGGGACCCGGCTACGACGCCCGAGAAGGCTTCGACGTGGCTAGGACGTTGGCGGTTGCGAACGTTGCCGTGGCCTTGCTCGCGGCAACGGCCGGCGCAGCGGCGCCGGCACGGCAGAGTGATTGCGCGCGCGACGAGCTCGCCGGTCCGGTGCATACCATAGTGACGACGATGCAGACCATTCAAACCGGCGCCGACGGCAAGCCCGACACGTCGCAAGTGCTGGTTTCCGACGTAACGTACGACCGCGCGTGCAACGAGGTCGCGAGCAAGGAATATAAGGGCGACTTCGTCGACGACCAACACGTCCAGCGCGTCGATGCCACGACGGTGATCGTCCATTCAAATATGGGCGACCGCACGACGAACGAACGGTACGACGATCGGGGGCTGCTAATCGAGTCGCGGACGGCGAGCGCGAAGGGCGAGTTTGTCGAACGCTCGTTGTATTTTTACGATGGCAACGGCCGCGTGGTCCGCATTGATTCGCTCGACGCAGCGGGTAAGCCCGACGGATTCACAACCTTGTCGCGTGACTCGGATGGGCGCGACGTTCGGCAAGTCGTTCACTTCGGCGATGGGCGGTCGCAGACGACAATCAGCCGCTACGAATTCGATCGGTATGGGAATTGGATCAAGGAGTTCGATTCCGGAGACGATCCGGACCACGCGGAGCAGGGGATCCAGCCGAGGGATATCCTATTTCGGAGCATCACCTACTACGGGGCATGATGCAGCCCCGGGTACGGGAGCATCTTCGCACCGAGCCTCACGCGCGCGTCGATCGCCGCTCGACCTACGCTCTCATCCTTTTCGAAGAAGCTTCTAATCATTACTGACGAGAGCTTTCGCCTCAACGATGCTAGAAATGAGGCATGATGAAATCGCATAACGCCTTATTGGCATGCGCGCTGGGCTTAGCGTCGTCACTCGGCGCCGCGGCGCCGGCATCGGCGGCTCACGTCTCCGCCGGAGCCGTTCGACCGGCAGCGACGGGACGGGCGCTCCCGGGCAACCGCTACTACGGAACCGGATACCGGGGATACGGCTATCGGTACGGCTATGGTTACCCCCGCTACGGCTACCCCCGCTACGGGTACGGCTATCCCTACGGCTACGGCGTTGGGGTTGGCGTTGGCTATGGTGGCTATGGCTACGGTGGAGGTTACGGCTATGTTGGGGGAGGCTACGGGTACGCGCCTTATCCGGCCGTATATGGGCATCGGGTATATCGGACACGTCGTCCCCATTGGCGTGCTTATCGCCGGGCTTATTGGGGACGGCCCGTCGTTCGCTAACGTATCGCTCGCACCGTTCGAAACGACGCCAAGCCGAGGCAGTAGGCGCTTTGCGACGAAAAGCACTCGCGTATGCGCAAGTCGAAGCCGATTCATACCATAGTCTACGTTGCGGCGGTTCTCGCCATCACGACGCGGGCGGCGCCCGCAGCACCGCCCCAACCAACAGCCGCGAGTCCGATCGGGCGATGGTACCATTCCTTGCCGGGTTGGGGCTGCTATGCCGCTCCTTTTCCGGCGGGGTATCAGGTAAAAGCGCAAATCGGTCCCGAGGTCGATCGGTTCCTCGGCAACCCACGCGACGCCGAGAACCCGGCTCGCTTCGGGATGAGAGCGCAATTCACGGATGCGCCGCTTAACGTACCCTTTACGCGCATCGGTGCGATTTACGATCCGACTCACCGGATCGGCCTCTTTCAGGAAGAGGGGCAGGACCGGGGGAGCTTTCTGCTGATCGCCAACGCCGGAGCGCCGCCGGCGACGGTGAAGGAAAGGGACCTGTCGGCTCTAGCAATGGGCGGCAACGTGCACCTTGGCGACACGCTCGACAAAGTCCGCGCCGCATTCAACACGCCATCCACATTTCATTTAACGACGATGAAGGGCTGCGCATTTCCGCAAGCGGCGGCCTACAACGCGGCGATCTTCTATGGACCGCCCCACCACCCACCGATTTCCGCACATTACAACAATTGTCGAAGCATCGGCCCGGATATTAAGCACGAGCAAACCTTAGGAATCGTCGTGTTCCGCGCGAATCGAGTAGTCGCCTTAGAGTGGGATTATGCGGGGTGCGCCTACTAAGCTTCGCGCTTTAGGCATTCTGAGATGGCCGAAGCGAGTACGTACGCAGACAAGCAGTAGGGCCGCGATCCGGGTGTTGACTGGGGGGCGTCGGCGAAGCCGGCGTGAAAATAGACGCGATGAACGAACTCTTTATGATCACGCTCGTGCTTATTGGCTTTGCCGGATTCTTCACGGCGGTGATCCTGCTGGCCCGCCACATGCTCAAGGAGCACGTCCAGAAAGGGCACAATGAAGTGCTGGCCGCGATCTTCCTCGCGGCCGGTACGATCTATGCCGTCTTGTTGGCCTTTGTCGTGATCGCGGTCTGGGAATCGTTCGATGCAGCCAACGCCAACGCCGCAGAGGAAGCGTCGACGCTTACAACGATGTATCGCCAGACGGCGGGCATGCCACCGGACGAACAACGTGCAATGCGTCGTTTGCTGCGCGAGTACACCGAAGCCGTCGTCACCCAGGAATGGCAAATTCAAGCCAAAACCGGCGGAGCCAGTCCAACCGCACGTCGCCTCATCAGCGAACTTTACCGCGCCTTCGGCCAACTGCCACGCGCTAGAGCTGCCGCGCCAATCAGCGTCGAGTTTTTGCGCACGTTCTCGACTGTCGCTGCCGACAGAAATCGGCGCACGCTGGAGGCCGAAGAGCGCCTGCCCAGGATTGTCTGGTTCGTCTTGCTGCTGGGCGCCGCGATCGTGATTGGGATGACGTTTTTCCTCTATATGGAGGTGTTTTCGCTGCACTACGTATTATCTGCGGCGATGGCGATAATGATCGGAATGCTGCTAACCACGACGTATTTGCTGGATAGGCCCTTTACCGGCCCCCTGGCGGTGGATGCGTCCTCGTTCGAGCATTCGCTCAGCGTGTACGATTCTGTCGACGCAGGAAACTGACGCCGTCGCCTCCTCCTCGAAGGAGCCCGGAAATCGGATCGAAAGGAACTCTCACGTGAAGGATCCGGGTCAAGATCATAGTCGCAGAGCTTCAGGGGAACGCTGCGCCGCGAAGGTTATCGGTCGAATCGCGGCTATTCTTATTTTTTGCGGCGCCGGCGCCGCGCTGCCGAGCTGCGTATCGGAGCGTTCGCTTCCGAGTGCGAGCTTTGTCAGGCCTTCACAAGCCGCGCAGGGCGATCGGCACCGCACCGATCTCGTCTACGTTTCGGACTTCCTGACGCACGACGTTTTCGTGTATTCCTATCCGGGGGGCGCCTTGATGCAAACCCTTACCGGCTTTTCCTCGCTCGCCGGCGAATGCATGAATAAGCACGGCGATGTATTCGTCGTGGATGCCGGAGCGGCCGCCGTGCTTGAATACGCGCACGGCGCGACCACGCCCAAAGCGACGATCTCGGATTCCGGGTCCATACCGAACGGCTGTGCGATCGACCCGGTGACCGGAAACGTCGCCGTCGCCAACTTCTCTACTGACGGGGGTTCCGGTGATGTCGCGATCTATGCTCGCGGCAAAACCCAGCCCAAGAAACGCTACACCGATCCGTCCTTTGGCGGCATGGTACTCTGCGGCTACGACCCGGCCGGCAATCTTTTTGTCGATGGCAACACTCCCGAGGAATCGTTTGCATTTGCCGTGCTGCGGCAGGGGAGCAACACTCTCGCCGACGTTACCCTGGATCAGGCGATTATTAGCCCGGGCGGCGTTCAATGGGACGGCAAATACCTTGCTGTCGGCGACGAATCCACTGGGAAGATCTACCAGTTTGCCATCAATGGTCAAAACGGAACGACGACGGGAACGACGACGTTGGGCGAAGCCAACAAAGTCTTTCAGTTTTGGATTATGGGCAGGCGCATAGTGGGACCGAACTTCGGCTCCGGCACGGTCGGCACTTGGAAATATCCGGCCGGCGGAAAGCCGCTCGAGACGATTGCCGGGCCTTCCGAGCCCATTGGCGCCGTAGTCAGCAAGAAATAGACACACGCGACGTGCGAAAGTTCGATTGCTTGCCGGCGTCAGGCGCGTCGTCGACCGATTAAGGCGGGCTCGCTGAAGGCACCCGCTCGTTGCCGATACCAGCGGTTTCGAGGAATTCGAGAATTGCCGGCCACGCTGTCTCGTTTGCCGTTCCGTCGGCTTGCGGAGATCCACCATCGACTTCGGTAAAACGGCCCACGGCGAACTCGCGGTAGCCGAAGGTCGGAAGAAAAAACGACAAGACGTCGTGTCCGGCGGTCGGGAAAACGAGTTTACGATCGTCGTATGGGTGGTTGTGCTCGCGCAAGTACTGTAGCGCCATGTCGCAGCTTCGCGCTGAGTTCATCAATTGGTCGTCCCCGCCGCCAACGCACAGAACGCGGCCTCGGATGTTCTGCAGTGGGAAGAACGCGCGCGCGACCGCCTCTGGATTGTTCGTCACTGAGGCGTCGGCCTCAATGCCGAGCGCCACTTTGCCGCCGTCCGCGATGAGTCGATGCACCTTCGCCGCGCCACCTGGATCGGCGGGAACGAAAGGAAGCTCTTTGCCGGCCAGAGACCAAGCTCCGGCAGCGTTTCGGTTAGGCGCGCCCAAATCGATTCCGTACATCGCAAACGGCGCGCCGACGACGGACACCACGGAGTGGATTTGCGGATACGTGGCGCCAACTAGGAACGCCAAATCCCCGCCCCTCGATATTCCCAAAACCGAGATCCGCCGTGCGTCGACGTACGGCTGTTTCGATATCCAGCCGATGGCGGCGCCTACTGTTTCAACGGGGATGTCGACGAGGTACTTCGGCAGTCCGGGAAGGCCGAAGTAGGCAACCGATACCGTGACGAACCCGTGCGAGGCCAACAGCGGCGCGACGTCCGACATCGAGTCCCCACCCTCCGAGCCGCCGAGCAGAATGATCGCGGGATGCTTACCGGCGAGCGGCGGGAGTGCCAACGTTCCTACGAACGGCGCCGTTATCGGCCGGACCGTCACTCCGGGAAGCGCCCTGACCCGCCGCGCCCGCGCCGCTGCGATCGCCGTTCCGCCGATGCGCAGCTCGATCGCATAGTCGATAGCCTGCCCGTGCGCCGGCGGAGTGAAGAATGCGGGTCCGGCGGATTCGGGCCTCATCGACCACATAAGCCCGCCCGGATCGACGCCCGTATACGTCCCGGCAATCGAATCGCACGTCGCCAGATCGATCGCGCCCGAGGGATCGGCGCGGCACGTTGCAACCGACTTCCACGCAGCGCCGTGAGCGTCTCGAACCTCGGCTGTGATCTCGGCGACGCTGCCGGGAGGAAGACCCGTCACCCGAATCCCTGTCGGATCTCCGACCAGGCCGGACGCTGGCGTCACGGCGATCCGAGGGGTGCGGCCGAGCTGCCCTGCACCGATCGCTGCCAAGGCGAGCAGGATTGCGAGCGCAAGGGTAACCGGTCGCTCGTCCACTTGTCGAGCACCGTACTACGAAAGAATGAATAATCGCTGAAGCCCGAATCCGGCAGTCGGCCGAGATCGCGAGACCACGCCGGGTGGCTCGTCAGCACGTGATCGAAGGAAACGAAGCGTGCCCGCCGCATCCGGTCACCCCCTAGCCGTCCGCCGATTATCTTGAGGACGAGCGATCGTGCGAAACGTATCCGATCCTGGCCGGCGCGATACTGACGTTGGTTGCGGCCGCCGCCCCGGCCCCGCCGATTCCTGGCACGTTCGCGCTTCAGAGTGGGACGTCGAGCGTAATGGGATGTCTGCTCGTACCGTGTCGACATGACCAAACTCCTGCACATGATCGTCGTGAACGACGACTTCAGTACCTTTCTTCACGTACACCCGATCTTGCAGCCCGACTTTGAGCGGGAGGCCGTCCGATAACGGCTATAGCCACCGAAACGATCGCCGTGTGCGATGACGATCTTGTCGAAGTGTACCTTGCGATCTTCATCTTGTTCGTCGCGCCTCGGCCGGGCGTCAGCCGGCCCACTTGGACACTGGCAGAAGCAACATAAGGTGCTTTGCGAGAAAAGTAGCGAGTATGACCGTTAATATAGGTCCGACCAAGCTGCGGGTACCGATTGCTCGGTATGTCGAAACGACGCGCGGCTATCGCTTCGAGTTCGGACGACTCTCGCTGTCCCAGAGCACATTCTTGCTGCTCGCTGCGATGGTCGTGGGGCTCGGGGGCGGCCTGGGAGCGGTGGCGTTTCGCTACTTGATCTTCGGCGAGTCGCGCCTCGCGATGAGCGTCCTCGCCCCCGCCCTCTCATTTCTCGGCCGTGCGAACGTCGTGCCGGTGCTCATTATCGGCGGCATCATCACTAGCTTCATCGTCGAGCGATTTGCGAGGGAGGCCAAAGGTCACGGCGTCCCGGAGGTCATGGCGGCGGTCGCGCTACGCGCCGGTGTCATCCGACCGCGCGTCATCGCGGTTAAGAGCTTGGCTTCGGCGACCTGTATCGGTTTTGGCGGAAGCTGCGGCCGCGAGGGCCCGATCGTGCAGATCGGTTCGGCGATCGGTTCGGTCCTCGGCCAAATCTGCCGCGCTCCTTCGCCCATCGTTCGAACGCTCGTAGCGTGCGGCGCAGCGAGCGGCATCTCGGCCACCTTCAACGCACCGATCGGTGGCGTCTTCTTTGCCGCGGAAGTCATTCTCGGGCGGTTCGAGCCGCGTTCATTTGCGTCGATCGTCGTCGCCAGCGTGGTCGCCGCCGTCATAGGGCGCTCATTCTTCGGCAATCATCCTTCCTTTACCGCATCGGCGTTCTATCTCGTTTCGCCAGCCGAGCTCGCGCTCTACGCGCTGCTTGGCGTCGTCGCCGCTTTCTGGGCGGCGGGCTTCGTAAAGCTGCTGTATTACATCGAAGACCGCTTTGACGCGTGGCGTATCGCGGGTTGGATGAAGGCTGCATTCGGGTTCGCTCTCGTGGGCATCATCGGCATCCGATATCCCCAAGTCTTCGGAGTCGGCTACGACAGCGTGGACGCGGTCCTTTCGCAACACGTTCCCGCGCTGCACGCGTTCGCGCTTGCGGCGATGAAACCGCTCGCGACGTCGCTGACGCTGGGCGCCGGCGGCAGCGGCGGCATCTTCGCTCCTTCGCTGTTTACCGGCGCGATGCTCGGCGACGCGTTCGGAACGGTGGCTCATGCGGCCTTTCCGAGTTGGACCGCCAGTGCCGCCGCCTACGGCCTCGTCGCCATGTCGGCGGTCTTCGCCGCCGCCGCAGAGGCACCGATCACATCAATCATGATCGTGTTCGAGATGTCGAGCGACTACACGATCATTCTGCCGCTGATGGTTTGCACCGTGATCGCGACCCTTCTCGGCCGAAGGTTACTCGGGCACACCATCTATGAGATGAAGCTGGTTCGCCAAGGCATCGATTGGATGCGCGCACGTAATCCTGGCTTCTTCTCCCGCGTGCGAGTGAGCGCCGTCGAGCGCCGGGCTCCTGTGATAGCGGAATCTGGCGAAACGGTACGCGAGGTCGCTGCACGCCTTCGAGACACCGAAGAGCTTGCAATCCCGTTGGTCGACGGAACGCATTTCGTCGGATTGGTCGCGGTATCTGAAATCGCGGCAAGCCTCGCCCAAGGCTCGGACGGTGAACGTAAGATCGACGAACTGAGCCGCGCGCCGTCGGTGATTCTTTCATCCTCGGACACCTTGGAGAAAGCTGCGATCTCGATGGCCGACCCGCGGGCGCCGCTGCTGCCCGTCATCGATCCCACAAGCGGAAACTTCACCGGGATCGTGACGCGGCGCGACGTTCTCGACGCCTATCGCAGTGCGGCGGATGCTTCGATGTTGGGGGTTTAGACTCCGGCGCGATGTCGACCGCGGCTCGCTTACTTGACAAAGCGACAAAGTGCGAGCATGTTTTATACTACACTTTGCTCGGGTGAAAGAGGTTAGCGAGGGCCTCAACTTCTTCGCAAATACGCGCGGAGTTTTTTGTTCGAAATGGAACGGTATTGCTTCGTTTGCATGGCCACGACGGATAAGGTTCCGAAGTCGGACCTTGACCGTTTGCGCCGCCGCATCAAGGCGATGCGATGGTCTCCAAAGAGACCGACAATCGGCGGACGCTTGAGGCTCGGATGAATGCGACTTCGCAGTGCGTCACCGAGATAGATGGACAGAACATTCCATTCGTCCACGTTCACTCGAAACGCGAAGCCCACGCATTAAACTATAATTGCGATTGGAGAGATCAATGGACGAAGTACAAGTAGAGCAGGGACGCTATCGGATGCCACCGCACGAGGGGTTTACCGTCGCTCACTTTCTCACCGTAGCCGACCTCGAGCGATCCGCCGAATTCTACAAAACGGTCTTCGGGGGCGAAATTGTGAGCACGGGCGATGGCAACGCACCGCCGTACATCAAGATCGCAAACACATGGCTCATAATCAACGTTGGGGGCGGTCCGACACCGGACAAACCAACGGTGACCCTCCGGCCCCCTCCCGACCCCGATGAGATCAGTAGCTTCATGAATATCCGGGTAGCAGACATTCAAGCGTGCTACAAGTTATGGAAGAGTCGGGGAGCGACGTTTCTCACTGAACCTCTAGACAAGTATGGCGAGACGCGCTGCTACATCCGCGATCCTGACGGTTACATCATCGAAGTGGGGCAAAGCAAAGCCGGGGTCCCTTATGGATAAGAAGCACCTGATGCGGCGCGGGCTCGCTCGCGAGTGCCGTTTTTCCGGTAGAAGAGCCAAACGCCCGCTTCTCGTGAGCGATACATGAAAGCATCTGTGGTGAGCGCATACGGCGGCCCGGAAGTCATGAAATATCAAGACATGCCGGATCCCGAGCCAGGCGCGGGCGACGTCCTCGTCGAGGCGGCCGGCATCGGCATCAACCCGGAAGACATGCTCGAACGCAACGGCGACTTGAAGGATCATTGGACGTTGCGCTTTCCGGCGATTATCGGCCTGGACGTCTCGGGAACGGTAGTCGCCACGGGCGCCGGCGTCACCGAACTCAAGGTAGGCGACCGCGTCTGCGCGTGGTCGTACCACACGTACGCCGAGCTCGTCGCCGACAAAGCGGCTCTCTTCGCCAAGGTGCCGGAGACGATGGATCTGGCCGATGCGGCCGCGATTCCGCTCGTAGGTGTCACGGGCAGCCAATTGATCTCCGTCGCAGGTGGATTACAGCCTGGGCAGACGGTGTTGGTCGCCGGAGCGGCGGGCGCCGTCGGCCGTTGTGCCGTCTATATGGCGAAGGAACTGGATGCGCACGTGATCGCCGGCGTGCAGCGTTTTCAGCTCGACCAGGCGGACAGCATCGCCGCCGACGAAACGGTCGCTCTCGACGATCCCGCGATCTTCGCGACCATTCCGCAAGTCGACGTCGTGGCAAACGCACTTCGCGGGAAACCGGCGACGGCTCTGCTCGCGAAGGTCAAGGACGGCGGGACGTTTGCATCCGTGACGGGAGAGCCCGACGGCACCAAAGACTACCCGAAGGTGCGCGTCGTAGCGTTCCGCTCAAAGCAAGACCGAGCGGGCATCGCCTTCATCGCCGATGCCGTAAACGCCGGCAAAATGACGATCCCGATCGGCCGACGCGAGGAACTGAAGAACGCGGGCGCCGCGCAGGCCGCGTTCGCGAAGGGCGGGATCGGCAAGGTGCTGCTCGCCCCGTAAGAAACGTGCGCCAAACGTCGGTATAAATACTCTCTATCGGAAATGGAGTCGTTGGTGGATGAAGCACAAGTCGGGCAAACGAGTTACGAGATGCCGCCGCGGGTAGGATTTACCGTCACACATTTCATCACCGTCGCCGACATCGACCGATCGGCTAATTTTTACGAAAAGATCTTCGGCGGCCGCATTCTGAGCAGAGGCGACAGCCAGGGTGCGTCTGGGCACGTTCAGATCGCGAATACTTGGCTGATTGTCAACGTCGGGGGCGGGCCCACCCCGGACAAGCCGTCGGTAACGCTCAGCGTCCCTGCCGACCCGGATACGGTCAGCAGCTTCTTGAATATCCGCGTTGCGGATATTCAGGCGTGCTATGAATTATGGAAGAGTCGAGGAGCCGAGTTCATCACGGAGCCGAAGGACAAGTATGGCGAGACGCGCTGCTACATCCGCGATCCTGACGGCTATATCATAGAGGTGGGGCAGAGTAAGCCGGCTTTCAGGTATGGTTAAAGCTCGGCCCGGTCGGCTACTGGCGTGATCGATGAGAAGGTTACGATAATTACCGGTGCGTCGCACGGCATCGGCGCCGGCCTAGTGGCCGCATACCGCGATGCGGGCTTCAAGGTGGTCGCAAGCGCACTCTCGATCGAGCACAGCACAGATCCGAATGTGCTGAGCGTCGCCGGCGACATCAGTAACCCCGAGACCGCCGAACTCATTATGAGCGAGGGCGTTGAACGATTCGGACGGCTCGATACGCTAGTCAATAATGCAGGAGCCTACATTTCGAAACCATTCACACAGTACACCGTGGCGGACTATGATTTGATGCTCTCGACGAACCTCGGCGGCTTTTTCCACATCACGCAGCGCGCGCTGAGGCGGATGGAGAGCCAAGGTTGGGGTCATATCGTCAACGTCACGGCGACGGTAGCCGAACAACCTGTCAAAGGCGTTCCGGCGGCGTTAGCATCGTTGGCTAAAGGCGGCTTGAACTCAGTGACAAAGGCACTCGCTATCGAATATGCGGCGTGTGGCATTCGGGTGAATGCGGTCTCACCGATAATCATCAGGACGCATCCGGAGGCATCGTACGACGGACTCGAATCGCAGATTCCGCTCGGGCGAATCGGAGAGATCCACGATGTCGTCTCTGCCGTGATGTATCTGGAAAACGCTCCATACGTGACTGGGGAAATTTCCCACGTAGATGGGGGTCAGAGCGCAGGCCACTGGTAGATCGGCACGTCCCGGGATTGCTGCGACTGATGCAATCCCTACAAGGTTATCGCAAACATGAGTCCCTTTGAAAAAGATCCTCCGTTTTGCGTTGTGCCGTAGAGCGTATTGCCAATCACGGAAACGCCGCCATATGGATTGGCTCCGCCATTGCCTCCCGCGAAAACGTGTAGCGTCGTTTCGTTGCCATTGGGCGAAATCCTAAAGACCGTGCCGTTACTGGAACACGGGCCCCCGAACGTCGTGCCGTAAAAAACGCCGTTAGCGATGACCAAGCCGGCCATTGGGTCGCATCCGTCGGAACTACCGGTAAAGCTGTACAGGACGGACTCCTTTCCGCTGGCGCTCATCTTGTAAACCGTCCCGAAGCCGTTGGCCCCACCGAACCCAGTCGTGCCGTAAAAGGTGCCTTTATAGAAGGCCAATGCGCCGAAGACTAACTTGCCGTCGCTGCCGTTGCCGAAGCTGTGCAAGACCTTTAGTTTGCCGCTAAGACTCACGCGAAACGCCACGCCGCCGCCCAACTCGCCGCCGTCGATCGTCGTGCCGTACAGCACGCCGTTGCTCGCGATCAAACTCGAATCTGAATCCGATCCATCGGTTCCCTTAAACGAATGCAGCACGTGCTCGTGACCGGCGTCGGTAACACTATACACGACCCCAGCATTGGAAGTTCCACCACCGCCGGTCGTGCCGTAGAAGGTCTTGTCGACCGCAACGAGTCCGCCTTCCGGGAGCCCCCCGTCGTCGGTGCCGTCGTCGAAGCCGTGCAAGACCGTAAATTTACCGTTCGCCGCTAGCCGGAATACCGTTCCCGCACCCAGCTTCCCGCCGGTGTACGCCGTACCGTACAAAGAGCCGTTGCTTTCAATCAGATTGCCGACGGGTTGAACTCCGTCGTCTTGGGCAAAATTATGACGAATGGTCTCACGGCCCGCCGGCGTCATGCGAAAGATCGTGCCCGAACCCATCGCCCCACCGTTGCTCGTGGTTCCATACAACAGACTTTTGACGGCGATCGGGCTCGACTGCGGCGCCTGTCCGTCGTCCGACCTCTTTCCGAACGAATAGATGGCACGAAACTTTGCTTTAGCAGGCGCGGTCCCGTTCGAAGTTTTCAGAGCGACCGGTAAGAATGCCGGCGCTCGTGAAAGGCCGGGTTGCGAACAGGCCGCGAGGAAAATGATGCTCGATCCCGCCAAGAACGCCCGCGTGCACATCATGGCCGCCTTTCCCCCTGCAGTGCTTATGACGCCACTTTCGCCGCGCAGCGGCAAGCGGCTCTTTCAACCGCCTTCTATATCAGTTCTTCTGCACCGAGAACCCGGCCACGACCGGGCCGTATGTGGTGGGAGGACTGTCCAGGTTTACGATCTTGAGCGTGGTGGTGGGCGCGGCGGCGGTAAAGCTCCAAGACTTCTTCGCATATTTGCCATGGCGAGGATCGTTGCCACCGGAAGTGTCCCATGTGAACGTCATAGAGTGGCCAGCGGCGGCGACTTTCAGACTTTTTACGGTCGGTGCGCCGTCACCGTTGCCCGACAACAAAAACGTCACCTTATATTTTGCGCCGGTCGTCGTGGCGAAACGCTTATGCGCGATCGTGCCCCCGGCGCCGGCGTCAAGGTCGACGCTGCACAGACCGCCTACGCTCCAATAGGTCGAACTTATGAGCTTGACGCTGCCATTGGCGACGTGCCAGGACGGGGCGAATTTTTGACCCTTGGTGTAGAGCGTGTAGCTGAGCGGTTGCGTAGCTTTTGAAAAGTCGCCGTCCGCAAGAAGGCCCGAGCCGCCAGGTTCAGCCGGACACTTGGCCAGCGGGGAGCGTGAGTCTCCTTGTGCGATCTGCGTAGGCGCGAGTGCGGGTTGTGCGCCGAAGCCAGCGCAGCCGGCAAGAATGGCGGCGCCGAGCATGGCAAGACAACGAGTCGCCATATAATTCTCCTTCCTTTTCTATCCGATAACCGGTCTTCAGGAGTTCCGGGTATCGAAAACTCTACGAACTTTCCCTTCGGCGAAACGACAACGATACGGCCAACACCTTCAGTAAATGCCGCGTCACCGTTCGGACGAGCTCACCGATCTCGCCGTCCATCCCGAGGTGCCGCCCGACGGATGCGCCCAACGATCCACGAAGCTCACGCCGTACGCGAAGGTGATGCAGGCTCCGCGATACTTGCCGAACGGAGCGATTGTCCCTTGATCGACGTCGCAGGCAGCGCCGCCGAAGTTGTTCAGCAGAGTGCCCCGACGATCGTCGCGCTCGAGCCCCACACCGTCAGATGGTACGCGCACGAAGCGCAGGCTCCCTGGTAGCGCCAACGGGAATCGACCCGCAAATCGGGGTCCCGGCCGCTCCCGTCGAATACCCGAGAGTCCTTTCTTGTGTAGGAGTACATCGCCTCAACCGCGCTACTTCCGAGGATTCCGTACTGCGCGGCAACGGCGCGATTGAGATAGCTTCTATGCATCTCTGCAGGCGTTCCAAAAAAATGAATTGCTTTCCCGGCGACGACGCCGATGCTGGCGTTGCCCGATGAAGGGAAGGAAGTGATTTCTTGCTCTGCCGAAGGACCGAACCGACCAATCGAAACGCTGCCAGCTGCGCCGAACGAAAAGGACCTTCCGCAATGAAAGAAGTCGAGTCCAAGGCTACTGTTGTTACGCGTCGTGACGTTCTGGTCGGAGCATCCACTCTGGCCGCCGCCGCCCTCACATTACCTGGTGTCGCAGAGGCATCGCCATCCGCGCAACCAGCCGAACATCAGGTCGTGCGAAAGGGGTCGGCCAAAAAGCCGCCCTATAACATCGTCTTCATCATCGTCGATCAGCAGACCCATCAACTTCTTGGCGGACCCGAATATACGCTGCCGGGTACCAGCAGAATTGCGCGCAACGGCGTTGCCTTTGACAACCATTACATCGCCTCGGCGCAGTGCTCGCCGTCGCGCGCGACTTTGCTGACGGGCCGACCTCCGCAATATCACCACGTCATCGATCAGATGCAGTTCGACTTTGTCCCAACGCTCAATCCGAGCATCCCCAACATGGGTTCGGTCCTAAAAGGGCTCGGATACAAGACCGCCTATTTTGGCAAGTTCGAAATGGACAAGAACATTCTGAACCCCGAACCGAACATAAACTATAGCACGGTTGCTCAACCCTATGGTTTCGACGTTTTCAGCGCTGGCGGCGATATCGGTAGCGCACCCCTGAGCGGTTTCGAGAACGATTCATTCATCGCAGGCGAAAGCGTCCGCTGGCTGCGCAACGCGGCGTTGCAATCGCGTAAGCACGGTCAGCCATTTTTCATGGTTGCGGCCTTCGTCAACCCGCACGATATCATGTATGGCGACGCCAACGTTCCTGGCGAGCCGCAGGTTCAGAAACCCGTGGCGCCATCGGCGACGCCACCGCCGCCACCAAATTCCATCTACGAAAAGAAATGGCCGCTGACGTTGGCGCCCAGCCTCGCGGAGTCATTGAGTGCACACGGAATGCCCGAAGCGCTTTCGGAATACAAGAAGGGCTGGGACGGATGGTCCGGCACGATCCCGACCAATCGTACCGACATGTGGACGATCTTCTACAACTATTATTTGAACACGATTCAGGACAACGAACGCACCGTCAAGCAACTCGTCGACGTTTTCGATGAAATGGATTTGTGGAGCGACACGGTCGTGATCTTTACGGCCGATCACGGCGAGATGGGCGGCTCACACGGCGGCCTCAAAGGGAAAGGGCCATTCATCTATGAGCAAAACGCTCACGTGCCGATGGTAATAGCGCATCCCCTTGGCGCGACCGGAGCGACGTGCAGGGCACTTACGAGCCACCTGGATTTGCTGCCGACATTCGTTGGGCTCACCGGGATGCCGGAAGAGAAGCAGGCAGCGGCCGTCAAAGGGCTCGCCGGGCGCGACTTCTCAAAGCTACTGACGAATCCGGGCGCAGCCAAGGTTGACGAGGTGCGCCAGGGCGTACTCTACAACTACATGGGCCTTGGCACGGTCGATGCCCAGTATCTCCAGGCCGTGATGGGCTCGCAAATGTTGAATACCACGCCGCAGCCCTCCATATCACAGGCGAAATTGACACAGCGCGGACTCGTTTCATTCGCATTCGATGGCCGGTACAAATTCGGTCGCTACTACGCACCGACCGCCTTTAATACTCCAATCACGCTTGAAGAAACTCTCAAGGACAACGACGTGCAGCTCTTCGATCTGCGTAACGATCCGCATGAACTGCACAATTTGGCCCTAGAGCCGGAGAAAAACCGGGAGACGATTCTGCGGATGAACCGGCTCCTCAACGACCTCATCGCGGCGGAAGTGGGCGTCAACGACGGTGCATTCCTTAAGCCGCTTCTCGCAGGAGGCTCGTTGGCTCCGGGATGAGCGAATCCTAAATGATGCCTTATTGACACGCGGCGGGACAGGCTCGCCGACGTTAATGGATACACTGATTGAAATCGTTGGATTGTGCAGATTGATACAAGGTAGTGCAACCTGATGCAATTTGGTAGCGCCAATGGGAATCGAACCCGCAGATCGGGATCCTGGCCGCTCCCGTCGAATAGCGGAGAGTCCTTTCTTGTACGGGTTTTTGCGTTTCTGAGTCCCGGCTTCCAAAGGCATGACGCTGGTCTGGAGCGGGAAATCGAACGGGACGAAAGCGTTCGATCTCACCTCTAACAATAAGAATTGCAAGGGCAACCCACTCGTCTGCAAAGTCGCGCTGCCTTTGAAACCCGGTAAATACAAAACGAATGTCAACCTCTACGATCTTGCGCCGGTGGGCGGCCAGATTCCCTACAACGCTCATCTGTTGTCGACCGCGTCCGACGTTGCGTTCTCCATCAAGAAGGGGAAGGCGACCGGCATCTCGCCCAAGCTTCAGGGCGTGGAGGGGAGATTGTCCATCGGTCCGCTTCCCAACCAGTGCGCCGGCGTTGCCTTCGGGCCCACGCCATTCACGGTGATCGCCTTGGATGCCGACGGCTATGCCATAGGCGGTACCTACGCGACCGAGATCGCGTTGAGCGACAGCGACACCAGCGGTGCGACCGCGATTGCGACGAGCGGCGCGGATAATCCACCGACCGACACGCTGCTGAGCTCCTCCGACGTCGCGACCCTCGCGTGGAATGGCCAACCGATCGCCGGAGGCGCCGCAACGATCGAAGCCGCCGCCGGAAGCATTTCCGCCACCGCGCAATTCACGCCGCAGGTGACTAAAGGCTCCAAAGTTCTCCTGTACAGCGGCGGCTCGCAGAATTTTACGGTCCCGGTCTGCGCGACGACCGTGTATGTCATCGTCGCTGGAGCACAAGGCGGAGGGCCGTTCTCCAACAATCCTGGCGGATATGGCGGTGAGGTCGGGGCGACTATCCCAACCACGCCGGGCGAGTCGCTTGCGATCTACGTGGGCGGCGCGGGTGGCAACGGCACGTATTCGAGCCAGGGCTATGGTGGGTTCAACGGCGGCGGCGCCGGCGCGCCCCCGGAACTTTCCAACGCCTTTGGCGGCGGCAACGGCGGAGGCGGTGCGAGTGACGCACGCCAGGGCGGTACTGCGCTGGCAAACCGCGTGGTCGTGGCGGGCGGCGGTGGCGGCAGCGGTTATGCCGGCGGCATAAGTTCGTTTGGCGGCCCCGGCGGCGGCCTCACCGGTGGGAGCGGCCAAGACGGGTATTGTGTGGGCTTGACGGGCAAAGGCGGCGGCGGCGGTACGCAGACCTCGGGCGGCGCGGGAGGCGCGGGTACCAACAACGGCACGCTTGGGTCGGGCGGAATCGGCGTGGGCTACTGCGGCAACTCTTCAGGATTCATCGCATTCGGCAGCGGCGGCGGCGGGGGCGGATATTACGGGGGCGGAGGTGCCAACGGCGGCGCTGGCGGCGGCGGCGGTTCGGGTTTCGCCGAAGCCAGCGCGACAAACGTGATCATGAATACCGGCGCGGAATTCGGCGACGGCTTTGCCACGTTATGTTGGGGATACGGCAACAACAAATGCGGCTCGAAAGATGCCTTCAGAAAGAAGCATCGCAACCCTAGCGGACCTCACGCCACCTTGTCGCACTGAGTAGCGGCGCGAAGCGGCGTTGCTCGCTCGCCGCCTGCCCCCGCCGATACCTGTGAGGAATCCCGGTCAATCTTGTTGATTTATGCGGCCTCAAATCTGATACAATGTTTTGCGCGACACTTGATGTCGTGAATGTTTCGCTCGAGTGAGGTCCCATTGATGAGACGCCTGCTCTTCTTCGTAGCCGCCATGATCTTCGTTACCTCGGGCGCGAACGCCGCCGAAGCCACGACGCTGTCGATCCGGTTGTGTAATCACTATCACCAGGTCGCCGACTTCGCGCTCGCCTATCAGGAAAGTGGCTCGTGGACGTCGATGGGATGGTGGCGCGTCCCAACGGGCCGATGCTCGACGGCTCCGGCGGTGATTCCGGCTAATTCCGTCTATCTGTCCTACGTCTTTCCGGCGATACAAACGGGGCTCGTGCATGGCACGCATCGGTTCGCCGTGAACACGAACGTCGACCACAGCTTCCGCATCCGGAAGGCCGATCAGCCGCATCCAGGGACGGCGATGTTCTCTTTCATCTCCTCACCGATTTACGTCGGAGGCTCAACGTCTCACCTTACGTTCACGATGCTCGACAACGGCTCGACCATCCAGTGGTAATGAGATGAACAATCCTCGATCGGTGCGTCCGGGTTAGACCCCTTCGCTGGAACCGTCTGCCCTGACGGACTCGTGCCGATCAATCACGGGTTGATTTTGAAGACCGTCCCGCAGCCTCCTGGCTGAACTCCACACTGCAATAGTCCACCAGAGGAGGTAACGCCGTAAAGCCTGCCCTTCAATGCGGTTAGTCCGGCGTACGGAGACATTCCGTTTCGGAGTGAGTTTGGAGTTGGCCCGGTTCCGTGGACACTTTCGTTCTTACAGAAAAGGAGTCCATTATGGCAAGACGCCCACCTACCCACCGGAGTTCCGGCGTAGGATCACCGACCTGGCCCGCGCCGGCCGCAGCATAAACTCCCTTTCCCAAGAGTTCACCGTCTCGCGTCAGTCGATCGTGAACTGGCTCAAGCAAGCTGACCTCGATTCCGGTCGCCGAGACGACGGGCTTGACCACCGACGAGCAGAAGGAGCTAGCGCTGCTCCGACGTGAGAACAAACGCCTGAAGCTTGAGGCGGAGATCCTGTCAAAAGCCGCGGCGGATTCGTGAAGGCGTATCAGGCCGACTACACCGTCGCCATGCTTTGCCGTGTGCTCGAGGTCTCTCCGAGCGGCTACTACGACCGGCGCAAACGACGGCAGTCTGCACGTCTCCAATGGCCGACCGAAGATTCACGCCGACCTTAAGGACGAAGGAATCTCTGTATTCGGGAAGCGCGTTGCGCGTTTGATGCGAGAACGTGGTATTTACGGCGTTTCTCGGCGAAAAGGCACCGTTACCACCATTCGCGATCGCGATGCTTGGCCAGCGCCGGACTTGGTCGACCGGAAGTTTCGTGCCGATCGCCCCGATCAGCTTTGGGTCGCCGACATCACCTACATTCCGACGTGGGCTGGGTTTTTGTACCTCGCCGTCGTTCTGGACGTCTTCAGCCGCCGCGTCGTGGGATGGGCCATGGCGAACCATCAGCGCGCGGAGCTCGTTCTTGAGGCGCTGGACATGGCTATCTTCCGCCGTCGGCCCAACGGCGTCATCCATCACTCCGACCAAGGCACCTAATACACGTCGATCGCGTTTGGTAAACGATGCAGCCAGGCTGGCGTCCGGCCATCGATGGGATCGGTCGGCGATTGCTACGATAATGCGATGTGCGAGAGTTTCAACGCTACGCTCGAATGCGAGCCGCTCGCATTTCATCGCTTCAAGACCCAGCGTGAAGCCGCGCCGGTGGTCTTTGATTTTATCGAAGGCTGGTATAATCCGCACCGCCGGCATTCGGCGTTGGGCTATCTTTCACCCAACAACTTCGAGCGGCGAATGGATCAAGCCGCCTGATGTCCAAAAACCACCTCTCGACGAAAGCGGGTCAACTCCATCTCGTAGCGGGAGTCCTTTCTTGTACGGGTTTGCGCGTCTCCAGTGCCGGCTAGTCCCTTCGAATCCCAGCTAGTTTTGCGGAATCCGTAGGATGGCCGTTACGGGACCGGGCGCTGTCTCTCCCGCCGAGCAGGACCGAAAGAGGTTGGCCGAGGACCGGGTCAAAATCGTATTTGGATGCTGCGGCTGGAACGCGCGATGAGCAGCGGTTTTCGGACCAACTACGTGTTGGCGGCATGCGTGGCGCTGCTACTTCCCGCATGCACTTCGGAGCTGCCGGCACGCGATACCATTCGCTCAATCGGCGGGAGCGACACCCTTGCACGCTTCGAGCGGCTCAGACCACGCGTATCTTGGGTCTTGCCCGAGGCAAGATCGCAAAACCTGTTGTACGTCAGCGGCAATGCGGGCTATGTGTATATCTTTTCATTTCCAAAAGGCAAGCTGGTCGGAACGTTGACGGGTTTCCAAGAAGTATCCGGCGTCTGTGCCGACGTCGCAGGCAACGTTTGGGTTGCGAACTCGGCCGACTTTGACCTGATCGAATATGCGCACGGAGGAACCTTGCCGATCGCGACCTTGACCGATTACGAGAGTTATCCGTTCAGCTGTTCAGTTAATCGCGAAAATGGCGACCTGGCCGTTTCGAATATCTTCTCGATCAAGCAGGGCGAAGTTGGCAGCATTGCCGTCTATCCGAGCGCGACGCGGACTCCAAAACTCTATACGGATTCCAAATTTTTAGAGTACTACTTTCTTGCGTACGGCCCGGAACGGAAAATCTACTTCGATGGCAACGGGTACGGCAGTAACTTCGAGATGGCTCGATTGTATCGGGGCGCGTTCACACCGATCGTAATCTCGGGTGCGACGATCCCTTCGCCCGGCGGCGTGCAGTATGCCGAAGGCTCGTTAACGATCGGTGGAGCGGACAGCTCCGGCGGCGCGATTATCTATCGAATAACGGACCAAGGCGTAGTCACCGGAGGGACGACGCTGTTGGGTGCGTTTGGTTGCGTGGGCTACGAGATCTGGAAGACCTATGTTATTTGCGCGTCGAGCAATGGGAACGTTCCGATCTACAAGTACCCCGCCGGAGGCAGCCCAATCGAGACGGTCGGCGTTTCCACAAACCCTTTCCAAGTTGTGATTAGCGAAGCCCGAAAGGTGCTAACACCTTAGGGCCAACGCTACTCCGAGCTTGGAGGCGACTACTTCATCGAGGGCAGAATGAACCGATGCTCTCCGGCGGACATCGCTAAGTGACTCGAGCGCACGGGCTATGGCCTGGCACTCGCAGAGAGGGCTGCATAGCCCGAGTTTTCACCTCAGGTGTTGGGCGCTGGCGGCTGCGAAACGTGCGAAAAACCTCTACAAGAAGGCGATCTCTGGTAGCGCGAACGGGAATCGAAAGCGATACCCTAGACAAACCCGAGTCAACTCACGATGACTGAAGACGGCACTCCTGAGGAAGACGCCGCTATCGATGTTGTCGCCGGTTGTCGTCGGTAGTCGGCGGTATGTGGGCCAAATGTGGGCCAGGGCGACGCTGCGCGAGGTCGTCGCCATCTCTGACATTCAGGTCAAACGTCCCGACCGCTAGGCTGACCCGGCCTACCGTGCAGGCGTCCGGGCGAGATACGATAGTGGCTGGGGAGATCTACAATGGAGCGTTTTTTATATCGCTCGATTTTCGGTTTCGTGGCAGCTATGATGTTTGCGGCGTGCTCGGGAACCCAGCCGGGTAACGTTTGGACCGGTAGCGCGCCGGTGAGCCAAACGGCCTTGTTGCGGACGAGCGCGCCCGTTGTACCGTGGGCGCGTTTGGATATCAACGCGCATCGCGATCTGCGGTCGTCGTGGATGTCCGTCGCAACTGCCAAAGGACGGCTCCTTTACGTTGCTGACGTCAGTGCCGGCGATGTGTACGTTTTTTCGTACCCTAGCGGAACGCTTGCTGGAACACTCACCGGGTTTTACCTTCCGAGCGGACTGTGTATGGACAAGCGCGACGACCTGTTCGTCACCGAGGCCGAGAACGGCGCGATCGTGGAGTTTGCTCGCGGGGCGACGAGCCCGATGAAAACACTTCACGAGAAAGCCGCGTTGGTGCCGGATGCGTGTGCGGTCGATCCGACGACCGGGGATCTCGCGGTCATGAATCAGGGCAATCCATTCGCTCACCAACGCGGCGGAATCGCCATCTATCGTAAAGCGCGCGGCCGGCCGCAGCATTGCCGCGCGATGTATCATCCGTATTCCGGCGGTTACGATGCGAATGGAAATCTGTTCGTCGACGGCGAGCATGAGTCGTTTCAAGACTTTGAGCTCGACGAACTGGCCAAGGGTGGCAAGAGGTTCGAGCGCATTTCGCTCGATCAATCATTCGGGCTAGCCGGTGGAATTGTGTGGGACGGCACGCGTCTCGCAATCGGCGATGTCTGGGGATCGGTGATTTACGAGTTCACCGTTGACGGCCGGCAGGCAAGCGAAGTAGGGATCACTCCTCTAACTAACACGGGTCAGTACGTATGGAGCTTCTTCTTGGACGGCCAAACAGTCGTCGCACCAAACTATACGCAGTCGGGCGGTGCCTCGAACGTGAACGTCTTTGGCTATCCCGCCGGCGGTGCGCCGCTGCAAACCATTGGCAACGGCGTCGTGCAGTATCCCGTGGGGGTGGCCGTCACAAGATAAGCGCATTTCGCCAAGCGCGGTCCGGACTAGAACGTCCGTCGGCTCGACTCAGGCGCAGGGGCTGAGCGATGCGCGCGGCGTGCGGCGCTAACGGCGGACGACCCTCCTGATTCTAGGCGACCCATCTCTGAGTTCTCCGAAAGGCAGATCGGAGCGTTGCGATTCGCCGCAGAATCTTCGGTGGCGCGCTTGAGGAAACGCTATTCACACTGGTATCTTTTTTTAGCGACGCACTGCAGAACGAGCGATGCACCATGCTTGCGAGCGCGTGGTAGCGCCAACGGGAATCGAATCTGACGGCGACGATCCCGATTGATCTCGGGCGGTGTTGGAAAGTGTTAGCGAGTAAGCATTTCTGCTAGTCCACGGTCCCGTAACTCCCCTCTAATATCGTTCGACTCTGGGGCGTCCGTGCCACATCGGTGCCACAGGGTGGCAGTGCCCCGAGCAACGTGCCCCGAGACAACGCTCGCGGCGACGAACTTTTCATTAGTTGGCCCCAGAGCGGTTGACGACGGCGGCGGGAAACGTTTGCAGCTAGCCTCAACAAGTCCTCGCAAGTCTCGTTTGAGCGTCGCTAGAGCGCTGATGCGCAAGTGTGAGAGCTAATCGCTACTTATTTGGTGAGAAAATCGGTGAGAAGATTCGGGTTTCTCACATACAGGGACGGCATCCAAGTGTCACACTGCTGCCGCGCGTGCTCTTGAGCGAAGGGAGGGGGCGCCTCTTGGCGACCTTCCCTTACACGTCAACCACTATATAAAACGTCTGCTGCGACCCGTTTCCAAGATTGGGCGCCCTGCCGCATTGATTGCCTTTGACGAGGATGCGTCCAGTAGCACCTGGTTGCGGTGTATCTCCCCGAATTAACTGGATAGAATAGAGCATTTGGCCGCTCGTGTCGTCAATCGTGTTGTCGCTTATCGTGAGACCATAGGACGCGAGAACCGAAATCCCGGATCCATACATGAGCCCCAGTGACCCAAAATCGTCCTCGACTGGAACGGCATCCTGCACCCCGCTCTGATTCGGCCCGATGCGGTTGGCAATCACGCGGCGGATTGACCGCGCCCGGCGGAGGTCGTTTTACATGCCGAGCATGAGGAAGGTGGGATGCGGCAAGAGAGGGTTGTAAGTTAGCTTGCCCGAGTGGCCGGGATTGAGGATGAAGCTGCCCGACGCCAGGCTCGTCGAGTGGTTGTCGATGAGAACGCTCAGGCCAGAACCACCCGAGACGTAGAACGTGACCGGTCCGTAGTAGCCGTAGCTGGGCGCTGAGAAGGTCGTGCCGTTTGCCGGTGCTGTTGTCGTCGGAACGGTAACCACGTCGTTGTAGCCGACGCAGTCCGTCACGCGAAGATCGGTGCCGTTCGTCGGGGTGTAGAGCGGTCCAGATGCGCTGCCTGTGAGATTGCAGCTCCGCACCTGCATGCCGACGACCGCGCCGGTTACCGAGATACCGTAGGGCTGCGGGCCATCCGCAGACGGTTGCGAGTCGTACGGGGGAATCGATGCGTAGCAATCGGCACCGACGATGCTCACCCGCACGGCCGCGTCGGTCACGGCGATCGCGCCGCTGGTGGTCATCGAACTATCGGTGGCGTTTTGGCCGTAGCGGCCGCCCGCGACGGTGATGTCTTGGCCGAGGGTGATCAGCATTCCCGGACCGGCCCAATCGTGCGACATGCAGTTATCGAAGAAGATGTCAGAAACGTTCTGCGTTGCTCCGACGGTATCGCCGCTTCGGTACACGTCGACGTAGACGCCCGTTGGGACGGGGGTTGTGTACTCGGTTGCATGATGGGCACGCTGGAAGACGCAGCCTGTGAAGAAGAGTTCGTAGATGAGATCGTTGACACCGGCGGGCTGAATCCAGGCGCCATAGGTATAGGATTCGCAGGCGAGGTTCGAGAAGAGGCCGTGGATCGGGTTCGCCGTGCTGCCGGTCACCTTGATGCCGGTATTGAATTCATTGATGTTCGTATCGCTGATGCGCGGCTCCGAGGCGCTTGCGATCTGGATGCCCACGCAGCCGGTCGGACCGCCGTCGTGGATGGGTTTTTGGTAGATGTAGCACAGGGCGACAAAGTTGTCCGCTCCGGTCATGTAGATCATTGTAGCGTCGTCGGTCTCGCCCGTATCGACGTCGTAGAAAATCGTGCAGGATAACAGCCCGTTGTGCCCGCCTCCCATGTACATCGCCGGGCAGTGTTCGAAGTAGCAGTCCTCACAGATGACGCCGTCGGACTCCGCGTAGACGGCGAAAATAGTGGGCTGAGGAATGGCGTACGACAGGCGCAAGTTTCGGAGGATTACGCCGCGGCGGCTGTTGTCGCCGGTCATCGAGAAGATAGGCCCGCTTCCGTTCTGGGCGAGCTGCGTGCTTCCGGAGCACCCCTCGATCAAGATGCCAACCGCCGGCGTCATGGACGTGCCGTCCTGCGTAGCCGGAACGACGATCGTGCCACTGATCGGATAGCCGCCGGCCGGAATGAACACGCGGCCGCCGCCGCCGGCCGCTGCGTCATTGATCGCATTTTGTAGGAATGTTGCGTTGTCGCCTGGATCTCCACCGGGCACCATGCCGTAGTCGGCGGCGTTGAAAACGGTGTGGTTATCGCTGCCGACCCAATCCGTCGTCGCCCACGGAGAGGAACCGGAGTAAGTCTTGAAGCTGATGGAACCATCCGTGTTCTGAACCAGCGCGTAGGCGAGATCGCTTGGAGACCCTGAAGGATACGACCATTGCGAGCCATCGAACGTCGCGTTATAGACGCGCCATAAGGCTCCGTCAATCTCGCGATCTTCGTGGTAGATTCCGTCCGATTCGGGTGATCCCGGTATGTACTCTAATCCCGGATATGGCCCGGAGATTGGATAACTGGTTGACATTAGCAGCTCCTCAAGGTGTTAGCTTAACGTTTAGCGCTGCCCACAGGGGGGTTTACGCCACCGCACGCGCCCAGCTTCCCAGTTTTTTCTGAAATGATCTGAGTCGGAGGCTTTGGAGGTATGGCCTGCCACCGCGCCTCCCGTTCTTCGTTACCTGCAGCCCGCTTTTATATCGTTCATCAAGGGCCAAGGCTGACGGTCAGCCCCAGCAACGGCCCTCCACTTAGCATGATGGTCCTCTTCGGCTTACCGCCAGCCGGGTATCGCCAGAGTCCGATCCGCTTTTCGAAGCGCTCCGGGCTTACGATGGTGTGACCTTGGATCCAGAACTGCACCCCCGACTTGGGATTCGTGTTCTGCCTCGTTCGGAGCTCGATCGTGTTGATCACGTTGCCGGTCGACCCGGAAATGCTGACTTGGTAGATCGTCGCTGCACCATGTTGGTTGCCCGAAGGGTCTCCAACGGCTAAATACTGGCCGTCCCACTGGATCGCGTGAATGCCTTCGTTAAATCTGTGGTCTACGGAAATATCGGCGAATGAGGTACTTCCTTGAGAAAGCTCTACGATATTACCGGGGTTGTTGTCGCCGTAGACGTCGACGGTGAATAGGTCGCCTTGATCATCATAGGTGCAGTACGAGAAGTACTCCGCAGAGCCGTCCTGATAGACGGTTGGGGACCCTTTTGCCTGCGGGTATATCGCGACGTTACCGGGCGGACCTCCCCCGACCACAGCGAGATCGCCACTAGTCGGATCAATGGCGCAGCCGTGAGGGAGATTTCCCGAATCGTCAAGCGTCGCGATCGGGCTCGTTCCACCGTGCGCGTACTCGACGACCTGCTGAGCCGTCTCATCGACCACAAAGATGTCGCCGTTCTTATTTGAGCACAGCCCTTCGGGTGTCTCGAACCCCGTGAGCGTGCCCACCGGCGCGCCCTTCGGGTACGAGAAAACCGAAACTTCTCCCAAGCCGTACCTCGAGACATAGAGCAGGTTACCGGTTCTTGCCCGTCGAGCGACCCACGAGTGTGCGGCGCTCGCTTGCCCTGGCGCGTTTCCCCGCATCGGCAGAACTGCGTTGCTCTGCGCTTGCGATCCGCCGCAGCCGGCGAGGGATGCCACGAGCGCGCAGAACCCTGCGCAACGAAATAGGTTCGCAAGCGGTTTCATGCCTGTCCCTCGGGCCTAGCGTTATTCGGCGTTTCGAGCGCGCCTTGCAAAGTCAATCCGTCGACGACGATGTCACTGGCGCCTCCGTCTTTCGTCGGCTCCTTGATCTCAAAGTGCGCGCCACCCGCTGTCTGCGCAATCGTCGGGTGTTCCTCGCCGACGATTCGCACCGTCGTGCTACACTCCGGATCAGCATTGGTCCTCAGCCTTATTGCTCCCGTAATCTCGTAGACGCCGGAAGGAACGAAAATCGTGCCACCACCCGTAGACTCAATCTCATCGACGGCGCGCTGAAACGCCGCCGTGTTATACTCGCCTCGGCCCGCGCCTTGCTGGATGCCGTAGTCGAGCGCGCTGACCGTACCGGTTCCCATGTTTTCTCCCTCACTTCGATGTCACGCGCGAAGCCTGCTTAGCGTAGCAAAAGATCCGAGGGGCAGCAAGACTCTGGAGCACATCCGCAGGGAGCACGACGCTGCCAGCCGCCTGCCGATAACGCACTGCCGAGGCGGACGATGAAGTCTTATTTAACAGCTACTGCGGTTGGCGGCAATCGTTATGTCCTCGTGGGCGCGCGAGGCCATCGCCAGCGTTTCGCCCCTTTGCGCTGCCACATGTTGCGGCCAAAGCCCAGTCCGACACAGCCGGTTTCCGCACGACGGATTCGTGACGAGTGGCTGCACGGTTGCGTGAGCGCGCAAGAACCGCCATACGTAGCGCGTCTTGCCGGGCCATCGCGGCCGTTGGATCGCGGTAGGGACGCGCATTACTGCGCGCCCCCCGCGCAGATCCGAGCGTGCAGTTTTCCCGCACTCGGCTCTTGCCTTGAGTATTTGACCTCAAAGCGTTGCTCAGGCCATGGATGGAGAATGCGAACCGGAGGGAGCCACTGCTCCTCCAGCTTCATCATTCGGGTCCACGTCGTGCGCGACTTCTGGCTGCGACGACGGAGCGTTCTCAGCCAGAGTCGCGTCACCCGATTTCGGAACGTGAGTAACGACGAGGCATTGGTCGGCACAGCATGGTACGCGAAGTACCCGCGGACCACTTGTGCAAGCCAACGACCTTGCGCCGGGATACCATGATGCATTCGAAGAGTTAGCTGCGCTCTAATCGCTCGCAGCGTTGCTTGCATGCGGTCGCGTCGGCTCTTGCGGGTCAGGAGGAAGCGTCCTTTCCGATCCGTGCCACAGATGTGCGTGAAGCCGAGAAACGTGAACGTTTCCGGTCTGCCCATCCCGCGACGTTTGCGCGCTTCGGCTGCGTAGCGGCCGAACTCGATCAGCCGCGTCTTCTCTGCATGGAGCGACAGCGAGAACTTCGCCAGCCGCTCCCGCATCTGCGAAAGAAACGCCTGTGCATCATCGTCGTGCTGCATACCGACCACAATGTCGTCGGCGTATCGCACGATGATGACTTTCTGCTTCGCACGGCGGCGACGCCATCCGTGCGCCCAGAGATCGAAGGCGTAGTGCAAGTAAACGTTTGCCAGCAGCGGCGAGATGACCGCACCTTGCGGTGTGCCACTGCTCGGCATCGTTACCAGCCCATCCTCCATCACCCCGGCCTTGAGCCACCTGCGTATCAGCCGCAGGATACGTTGGTCGCCGATTCGGTGTTCGAGGAAACGCATCAGCCAATCATGGTTGACGGTATCGAAGAACGACCGAATGTCGGCGTCAAGTATCCATCGCACGCGCTGCCACTTGATTCCGTAGGCAAGGGCGTCGAGAGCGTCATGCTGCCGCCGCCCGGGCCGGAACCCGTACGAGAACCCCAGGAAGTCGGGCTCGTAGATCGCGTTGAGCACTTCGACCACTGCCCGCTGGACGATCTTGTCCTCTAGCGCTGCAATGCCCAAAGGGCGTAGCCGCCCGTCCGCCTTCGGCATGTTCCGCCGGCGCGACGGTTGTGCCCGGTACGCACCACGGTGCACCCGAGCGCAGAGATCGACGAGTCGTTCATCCAGGTTTTCCCGATACGCATCCCACGTCACCCCATCCACCCCGGGTGCCGCATCACGCTTGAGCGCGTGATAGGCGCCCCTGAGCAGATCGATGTTGACATGGTGTAGCAACGCACTGAAGCGACACTTCCGATTCGCCTGTGCCGCTTGACGTACACGCTCCAGCGCATGAGACACGCTTCCCCGGCTCTGAGTCCGGCGCGCGTTTTGCTGGCCCGTGTTCCTCTTGGCCTCTCCCCTTGGCTCCATCGACTCCGCCGCCGCTCTCGCGGCATTGTTCGCCGACTTCGTAGCTACTACGGGAGAGTCTGACTTCTTCGGTTCGTGCATCATCGGCTACGGCTCATCGCCTCCCCGATGCGGACCGCCACCGTGGCGGCCGAACCGAAGACCTCCCGGTTCCCGCGCAAGGCGTTTCCGTACATGCAAAGGTCAGCGGCCGCGCAGAGCCGTTCACTCACTTGCGATAATGCGAGCGAACGTGTTGCCTTCCGGCTCTCAGCATACCGTCGGCGCTCCGGACTTGCTACTTTTCGCAGCTCAATACTAAGCCTGTACGTTTCCCTACCGACGCTTCGCCGATCACCCTCACGGATGCCGACGCGCGGCTCGGGCTCGATGTGGCTCGCTACGCCTTCATCGTCACGGACTTTCACCATGTACTCCTTGCCGGTCTTCCCGGCGCTCGCTGAGCGAAGCGACCACGCCCCCCGTTTCGTGGTTGTCCGTTTGTACGCACAACCACCGGCTTGCGTCGTGAAAAGCCCTCGATCCCAGTCAAGGTGAGTGACACCAAGATGCGACGTAACGCAGCCAGCGATAGCGCTGGCGTGATGCGCTCGGTTACGACTCAGCTACGCGATAGCATTCGAGAGTGACGCCGAGCAGCACAGCCCTGATCATTGCTGAGAATCGGGTCGATCAGGCGAAAGATACTGCCAGCGCTGTCCCCGTTTAGTGCTCTGCCATTGACCTATCAGTCGGGCGTGCACAAGCGCGGGGCAGCACCGCAGCGCTAACGCACACAGCAGAGCAAAGGGTGGCGCACCACCGAGCAACTCGTCGAGTGCGAAGCCGAATATGCGGAAACTATGAGATGAGCACGGAAAAGCACGGAGCCGGAGTCATTGCCGAACGCGGCTGAGTCCAGGGTCTGCCCGTAAGGGCCGAGCGAAGCGAGCCCTGGACGCGGCTGCTACAATCGACTGCAGCCCGGCTCCGTGCAAGTCTGCGCGGATTGCGATATAATTGGGGTACCGAATCACGTTCGGCTTTTCGCCCGCATTAAAATGCTGGTGAAATGGGCACCTCGCTGCTGCGGGGTGTTTTTAATTTTTGGAGTCGACAAGATGAACCGCAACGGAAACTTGAGAGACGCCGGCGACGTGCTCAGCGTGCGCGAGGTGCAGCACATCCTGGGCATCGGGCGCGATGCCACCTACGAGCTTATCGCCTCGGGGCGACTATCTTCGGTGCGCGTAACTGCTCGTCGTATCGTCGTCACGAAAAAGGCGCTTGAAGCATTTCTCGGCCTGCCGTCGAACAGCCCGAGCGAGCTTCGATGAGAGGGCACATCACGCGCGGACGCGCCGCGGCTACATGGTATTTACGCGTCGAGTTGCAGCACGACGGCGACGGCAAACGCCGGCAACGTCGTGAGACGGTGCGCGGAACGAAAGCCGACGCGCAGCGCCGGTTACGCAACCTGCTCGGCGAAATCGAGGCCGGCGGCTACACGGATGCTCAACGAATGACCGTCGCCAAGATCGCGCAGCGCTGGCTCGCGACCAAAGAACATCGAGTGGCAGCCAAGACCTACGCATTCTACGCATCGCACGTCCGGATCTACATCGTCCCTGCGCTCGGATCGTTGCGCGTCGAGTCGTTGCGGCCCGCACATATCGAGGCAGCGATCGGCGTATGGACGCATGGCAAGCGCAACGATCGAGAGGAAGGCGAGCTGTCGTCGCGATCCGTCGCACATCTCTTCAATACGCTGCGCACAATCCTGCGCTGGGCCGTGAAGATGAGAATGCTTGCGCAAAACGCTGCGGATGCCGTCGATCCACCACGTTTCGAACGAAAGGAGATGCGTGTAGTCGATGCGGCCGGGGTCACGCGCCGCACAGGGAAGCGATATACAAGCGATCATCGCGGTGGCGATCGGCACGGGGCTGCGGCGTGGCGAGCTGCTGGCGCTGCGGTGGTCCGACGTCGACCTCGATGGGCGGAGGCTCGCCGTGCGGCGCTCGCTCGAGACCGTCAAGGGCGTCACGCGGACGAAACCGCCAAAGACCGCACGCAGCGCCCGGACGATCTCACTGCCGCCGTTCGTCGCCGACGTCTTGCACACAGAGCAGCGGCGCCAAACGGAGCTGCGTCGCGGCCTCGGCATGACGCTGCCCGAAGATGGCTGGATCTTCGTGCGGGCCGACGGGTCATTGTGGGAACCCGGCGTATTTTCGCTCGCCTTTGCCCGATTCGTCAAGCGCGCAAAACTCCCGCACATACGCTTCCATGATTTACGCCACTCGTTCGGCACGCTGGCGCTCGCGTCGGGCGTCGATCTGCAGACCGTTTCGCGAGCGCTGGGTCACGAATCAACGGCCATCACCTCGCGCATCTATCTCCACGCGGTCGAAGCGTTGCAACAGGACGCCGCCATGCGCATCGACGCGCTGCTCGGAAATGCCGTGACGAGTGCCCTCGCGAAACCGGTAGGCCCGTCGAAGCTCGTCGAGTCCGTGCCACAACGGTGCCACGTGACGCTGCCGGCAACGAAAAACACTCATAAATTCGAGCATTTCTTGGTAGCGCCAACGGGAATCGAACCTTTTCTCATTTGGAAACTGGGGAAACTAAGGCAACGGGCGAGCACGAATCCGCTGCTGCGCGGCTTCCAATCGCTTCGGTTTCGTCTGTTTCTCCTATTACTCGTCACCCATCCGTCACCCAGAAGGACCGGCCATTGCCGCGCAACCCGCCTGCGGCCCCAGGGAAATTCAGGCGTCTTTTCCGCCGCCCAAAGGGGGAAAATAGCAAATCGCGGGTTAAGGGGTTCGACCCATTTAGTTGCACTGGATGGCATCGCTCGTTGCAGTATGTTCGGCGAATTAACACCCGGCGCGATCGAAGCGCCACTTCATAAAGAGATCGTAGGCCGGATCGGCTACGTCGATCGTCGCGGTCTCCCGACCATCGTTCCGATCACGTATGCGTACGATGGGCGAGCGATCTACGGATACAGCATGCTGGGAGCAAAAATCGAGAACACGACAGCCAACCCCAGGATATGCCTCGAGATCGACCTCGTTGACAACGCCGCGGAGTGGCGCTCGGTGCTTGTTCGCGGAACCTTCGAGCTGCTCGACGGCAGCGCCGCCGTAGAAGCCGTCGAGCGCATCTCCGAACGCCTACGAACGGTTGCCGCCGCCACGGCCGCCCCCGCGATGGCCTGGCGAACGTTCGTTACCCGCTCGGGCGGGGACGGCATCGCGTATCGCATCCACGTTACGGAGAAGTACGAACGCTACTCGACCGCCGATTCAAATTTTGGCCGCTGTAAACCATGGCGGTGACTCTTCACAAATGCTTCTTCCCGATGCCGTAGACTCTGGGGTTGAGGAACTCGAAAGGATAATACCGATATGGGCACGCTGAGAGAATATATTGACGTGAAATGTCCTCACTACTATCTAATTCATCACGCGGAACGCTACTTTACCGTCCACCGCTCCGGCCAGACACCCGGGACATTCAGCTTAGCAGTCGACACGTCCAAAGTCGGCCTTCCCGGAAAGGTACAAGCACGCCACGACGTGCGGATGCGATACGAAATCTCAAAAGACGCCAACGGTCAGCCACTAATCGCGCTGACTTGGGATCCGGACGACCGTTTCGTTCCGAGGTTTACCGGTGCGCTATCCGGCGAATTGTTAGAGGACGGAAAAGCACGCTTGACTCTCGAGGGTACATACGATGCGCCTTTGGGACCGGTAGGAGCCGTGTTCGATGCAGTTCTGGGCCACCGGATCGCCGCGGCGACGGCCGACGCCTTTCTGCAAGACGTCAAACGATTCATCGAGTCGGACTATCAGGTCGCGGCGGCGACGTCGCTTGCCGACTCTCCGAAAGACTAAATGAGAGGAGGAAGCCTTAGATTTGGTCCTGACAGGGCAAAGACTAGCCGACGGGTGCGGCTAAGAGACCCCTCATGAAGGCTTCGCCGACGTTGATCGCGGCGATCTGCACTGGCGCCGTCACGACACTTTCTCTCGCCGGGCCGAGCGATCGGCTCGCCCTTGCTGAATCGAACGGTGGCGCAATTTATCAGAATCGTTGCGCCATCTGCCACGAGCGATCGGGGGAAGGCGTACCCGGCGCGTTTCCACCGTTGGCTCAGAATCCGCACGTTACAACAAGCGACCCTAGTGCGGCGATCGTCGCCGTCCTCAATGGGATGCTCGTCGCCATCAGCGTGCGCGGTCACCGGTACACCGGCGGAATGCCGGGCTGGAGAGATTTCCTCTCCGACGCCGATGTGGCCGCCGTCGTAACGTACATTCGCACGTCCTGGGGGAATCGCGCTTCGACGGTGACCGCATCTCAGGTCGCACGAATTCGGGGAAATGCGTCGACGCTCACACCGTAAGATGGCGACAACGCCTCGGCGAAGCGAGCCGGGACCGGTAGGACTCAGTGCTCCGAACTGCACCTCGGCTCCTCGTAGTGCCGCGCGCTGCGCGCTACTGCTCGCATCGATGGTATTCGCGGCATCGGCCGGCGCGCTTGCGGCCGACAAGGCTAGCGGGAGGGTCAGTTTCAAGAGTTACTCGACCGCGGTCAAATACGGGTGGCTCGTTCGTGGTCCGGACGAAATGGATCCGAACAAGACCGTTCTTCGCATTTACTTGTCGAACGTCGACATCGGCGCCAAGATCAGGGCGTGTAAAACCTTGTCTTGTGCAGACGGCGCGCTAGACGATGGGGCCATGATCGATTTCGGCGACGCAACGCATCTCGGCTACGCACTTAGGTTTAACGGCGACCTGGTCCAATATTCCGGCGGTACCAACGCGCAGGCATTCACACTTTCGACGAACCGGCCCGACCATCTCGCAGGCAAGCTGCACGTCGACGATAGTGCCGTTGGCGGTGGCAAGGTCGACGCAGAATTCGACCTGACACTGACACATACGTTCGAGATTATCCTTTAGACTCCGTCGAACGCGCGGATCGCCGCGACAAACCGAGTGAGTCGAATATAATTCCACACCGACGACAGCAAAGAGAGGGCCCGTCGGTACGAGCCTTTTCTGGTAGCGCCAACGGGAATCGAATCTGATCGCGATGACCCCGACTAGTGACAGCGAGTACCGAAAAGTGTTCTTAAATGTGGTTTTTGCGAATTCGATGTCCCGGTGAATCTCCGTTAAGATCGGCTAAGTTTGAGGCATCCGTGCCACAACCGTGCCACGCCTCATTCCACGAAGGTCAACGTTCTCGCCGAACCCGAACGGAGTTTAGTATGGACGTGAGCTAGCTGCCGTGCTCGAGCCCGACGATGGCGATGGCGCCTTCCGCGTAACGGGGCTGGGGCATTTCCAAAGATGCACATTTTGGTGAAACCGTCGACGATGCGCTTGCCAGGGCGCCTGACGCCATCGAACTTTCGATCACTGCGTCGCAGCGAGGGGGACGGAGATTCCGCCGCTCGACGCCGGCGCGGGTCGCCTTGAAGAGTGCCGCCTTGAATCCCCCTGCTGCGTAGCGGACATACTGGAAGCACTTCGTTTCACGAACGTCCCGTTGAGCAGGCTTCAGCAGACCTGCCCAGATCGGTTAGTCTGCGTCCTTGAGCCGCCTTCAAGGCGACCCGGGAGACAGGGACGCACTGCTCCTTTACGGACGCGAAGCGGACGCGGCGCCGCTTGGACTTCTTTACTCCCCCACGCAGGTGAAAGCCACCGTGAATGACGTGTGGGCCGGAATGTTCGAACCGGTCAAATTGTAAAAACCAATCTGAAACTCGGTGGTCGATACCGGCGTACAGACGAATGCGACGGTATACGCAAGCCCGGGCTGTCGCCGGATTGGTTGGCGTTGACGGTATAGTGCGCATTGGAGAAAATCGCCGGCGCGGGGAGCAAAGTGTTCGGAAACGCGTAGAACGCTCCCGGAAGGACTTGGGCGTTCGTCGTGAGCGTGGGTGAGTCGTGGGCAACGTGTTGTGCGGAAGCTGTGGTCACAAAATAGTAGACTGCCATGTGCCTATCCTTTCTATTTGTAGAGACCCTATCGCCTTTGTCTTGGTTCGGCCTCTCGCGCTCGGCCCCATCGTAACCGCGATGGGTTCGATGGGCAATCAGCTACGGCGTTAATGCAAACACACTCCCGTATCTATTGGCACCGCCCTCGGTTGTGGTGCCATATAGCGTCCCCTTGACTGCAATCAGTGGCCAACCAGGGTACGCCCCATCTGGGTACCCTTTGAACCTGTAGAGAACGCGCTCGGCGCCCAACTTGCTAACGCTGAAGACGATCCCACATCGACCGCTGGGCGCGCATTTTGAACCGCCTTCGGCGATGCCGTAAAATAGGTGATTAACGACGAGGAGCCCTCCGTTGGGCTGGGCGCCATCTCTGCCGCCGGTGAAGCTATACAAAACGTGCTCCTTGCCGGATGAACTTATGTCGAAAACAGTCCCGCATCCGAAGGTTTGGCAGGCCATGCTCGTCCCGCCGTTCGCGGTAGTCCCGTATAGTGTGCTATTAACCGCCGCAAGGTCGCCTCCCGGGTTCTCGCCGTCCGGCGGCCCTTTGAAGCTGTGTAAAAGGCGTTCACGGCCGGAGGTGCTGACCTCGAAGACCGTTCCGTATCCAACGTTGGACCCACTACCGCCGCCGCTCCAAGTTGTCCCGTATAGCCTGCCGTTTACCGCGACGAGTGCCCCAAGAGGCTGTGCGCCGTCGTGCGGATAGCCCTTGAAGCTGTATAGTACGTGCTCCTTGCCCGAGGTGCTCACGCTGAAGACGGTCCCGCATCCGATCTTGCATCCGGAGCCGCCGCCGTTGAACGTTGTGCCGTAGAGCACGCCGTTGACTGCTATTAAGCTCGCAAACGGAGCCCAGCCGTCGCTGCCTCCCCTAAAGCTATACAAAACGTGTTCAGCGCCAGACGTGGTGGCCGCGAAGACCGTTCCGTAGCCGTACGTACCGCCAACCTGCGTGGTGCCATAGAGCGTGCCGTTTAGGTCAAGCAGCGCGTCGGTTGGGTTGTACGCGTCGGGAGCGCCTTTGAAGCTGTAGATAACGTTCTCCGAGCCTGAGGTGTTCATATCGTACACGGTACCGGCTGATCCGGGCGCGCAGTTGCTCCCGCACCCAGTCCCAGTTGTGGTGCCGTACAGAAGGCTGCCTATGCGAACTAAACCGGCCCGCGGATACTCGCCGTCCGTGCCTCCCTTAAAGCTGTAAAGCAGCTCGTATCCCGAACCGCGGCGAGGCCATGCGTTGCTTAGCGGCATCACGCCCAAGCCTCCGACCGGCTCCTGAGGCCCACCGCAGGCGGCTAGAATCACAACAGCCGCAACGCGTAAAGCATAACGGCCGAACCCGAGCGGTAACGCGATCATTGGCTTTCTCCTTCGCTCGTGTCCCTATAATGGTATAATGTTCGACTCCGTGGCAAGGTTCCCGCCCTAGAGATGCCTCGCTGCTAGTGCTTGACGCCGGCATCAACCTCGGCATGACGACCCGCGGTAACTTTGGTGAGCGGGCTGAGCGGCGCAAGCCGGCATGACCACGCTGCCCTTCCTGGTTGTGCGTTTGTACGCACAACCACCGGCTTGCGTCTTAAAAAGCCTTCGATGGGAGTCCAGGCCGCGGCATGGAGACGCAACGGCTGCGCACTGAGGAGTATCGCCGCATCACGCCTTCGCTCACGGTCGGGTAGCGTGGCGGCATAGGCACCGCTCACGCGGCGGCCAGCCTCTTGATGCCGAGCGCGCATCGATCGTGATCGCCAAATGTGAGCCTGGTGTTGCGTTACTGTAGCACCGGCGTCACGGCACGAGCAGCCCAAAAGCGAACGAATGAGCAGTCGCGAGATATGCCCAGGGCACGCGGTCGAACACGGAATGGCATGCGACCCGACGCGAGTAGGACGTGGCCGAGTATGATAGCGCGAGCGCGGTGAACGAAACCGCAATCCGTGGAAACGCACCTGGCGAGCATCGAAGAGCACGGAGCCGGGTTCATTGCCGAACGTAGCCGGGTCGAGGGTCTGCCCGTCAGGGCCGAGCAATGCGAGCCCTCGACGCGGCTGCTACAATCATTTCCGCCCGGCTCCGTGTACACCGCGCCTGCGTCGCGATATAATTGGCGTGACAAATAACGCTTGACTTTCGCCCGCATTATAATGCATGGGAAACTCGCCCTGCAGCTCGCAGCTGCGGGGCATTTCATTTTCCGGAGTTGACATGATGAACCGCAACGGTAGCCTCGAAGATGCAGGCGACGTGCTCAGCGTGTACGAGGTGCAGCAGATCCTCGGCATCGGGCGTAACGCGACGTACGAGTTGATCACCTCAGGCCGCTTGCCCTCGGTACGCGTAACCGCGCGCCGCATCGTCGTAACGAAGAAGGCGCTTAAAGCATTCCTCGGCTTGCCGTCGAACAGCCCGAGCGACGTCCAATGAGAGGGCACATCACGCGCGGACGCTCCGCCGGCACATGGTACTTACGCGTCGAGCTGCAGCACAGCAGCGACGGCAAACGCCGGCAACGTCGTGAGACGGTGCGCGGAGCGAAAGCGGACGCGCAGCGCCGGTTACGCGAGTTGCTGCACGAAGTTGAGGGCGGCGGCTACGCCGACGCTCAGCGACTGACTGTCGCCAAGATCGCGGAACGGTGGCTCGCCACGAAGGAGCATAGAGTCACCGCTAAGACCTACGCATTCTATTCGTTACACGTACGGCTCTACATCGTACCGACGCTGGGACCGCTACGAGCAGAGGCGTTGCGCCCGGCGTACATCGAGGCAGCGATCGGACGATGGGCGCGCGGTAAGCGCCACGATCGTGAGCGCGGCGTACTCTCAGCTCGATCCGTTTGACACCTTTTTAGCACGCTCCGCACGATGCTACGGTGGGGCGTGAAGATGGGAATGCTTGTCCGAAACGCCGCCGATGCGGTCGAGCCGCCGCGCTTCGAACGCAAGGAGATGCGCGCGCTTGATCCTGCCGGCGTCGCGCGATTGCTAGAGGCCGCGCAAGGGACTGATTTGCGAGCGGTCACCGCTGTCGCGATCGGTACCGGCCTGCGGCGCGGCGAGCTGCTAGCACTGCGCTGGTCCGATGTCAACCTCGACGCGCGTAGGCTCACGGTTCATCGCTCGCTCGAGACCGTCAAAGGCGTCACGCGCACGAAGCCGCCGAAAACCGCGCGCAGCGCGCGGACGATCGCGCTGCCGCCATTTGTCGCTGAGATCCTCCGCGAAGAGCACCACCGTCAGGAGCTCCGCGAGGCGCGCGGGATAAAACGAAACGAAGGCGGCTGGGTCTTTGCGCGTCCAGACGGCTCTCCGTGGGAGCCGGGCGCGTTTTCGCTTGCGTTCGCCCGGTTCGTCAAAAGCGCGAAGCTTCCACACGTCCGATTCCACGATCTCCGCCACTCGTTCGGGACGCTGGCGCTTGCATCGGGCGTCGACTTGCAGACCGTGTCGCGCGCCCTTGGACATGAATCGACGGCGATCACATCGCGCATTTATCTGCACGCGATTGAGAGTCTCAACGAGGACGCCGCGGCTCGTATCGACGCGCTCCTCGGAAACGCGGTAACGAGTACCTTCGCGCAGCCAAAAATCCCGTCCAAGCCCGTCGAGTCCGTGCCACAGCGGTGCCACGTGCCGTCATTGCAAACGAAAAACGCCCGTAGATTGGAGCGTTTTCTGGTAGCGCCAACGGGAATCGAACCCGCGAATCGGGGTCCCGGCCGCTCCCGTCGAATACCGGATAGTCCTTTCTTGTACGGGTTTTCGCGTTTTCGAGTCCCGGCTCGTCCCTTCGAACCCCGGCGAGTTTCGCGTAATCCGTTAGACGGCTGTTAGAGGAGCAAGCGCTCGTTATGCCATCGAGACTAAATAAAAACTCCTGCGTCCACGTTGAAGAGTTCGGCGAGATTCTTCGCTTGTGCCTTGCTGACTTGCCGCCGCCCGCTGAGGATAGCCGACGCGGCGGCACGATCACCGAGTGCCTCGGCGATTTGCGCCTGCGTGATACCTTTGAGCTCCATCAGCTCACGTAGCGCTTCCAGTGGTGTAAGCTCCGGCCAACGATCAGCACCGATTCGCCGCTCATAGTCGGCCACTAGAATGCAAAGCACGCGGTAGTACTCCGTCTCAGCCGCAGACCGGCGTTCGCCGCGTATCGCAAACTGCTCTATTTCACGCATTGCCGCAGCGTAAGCACGCCTCGTGCGAATCGCATGCGGTCGGCGGGCACTCAGTAACTCGGCATATTCCCGTTCCGCTGCCGCGGTCATTTCCATTTCCCCTTGCTGTAGGTCGCGTGAGTGAGAACATCGCGTACGACGACGACCTGCTCCGCATAATCGATCAATGTAATTAGCCGATATCTGTTGCCCTTCACGTTAAACACGGTGAATGGCGGAACGTAGTCGGCCGACGGGAAATCGGCTTTGAGCTGCGCAAGGTTGCTCCACTTGGCTGCCGCGATCGCCGTTCTCCACATCGCCAGCGTGTTTGCCAGATCTGCCTGCCTTCGCGCAGCCTTCTGGAGCGCCAATTGGCCAAGGATCCGCACACCTCGACCACTCTATCATTTGGCGTTGTATGTTGTCAATGTGCCAACATCGAGCTATCGGTGACCGGTGCGAGGCCGCTTGTCGCTTCTTCAAGCGGCCCGTCAACGAGCTGCCGTACGGCGTAGGCACCGCCAGCGCAGAGGCTCCGCGTCAACGCCGAGTGCAGCGCACGAATCCCAAGGGAATGCTGCGCGGCTCGTGCTATGCGTTGATTCGAGTTTCGTCGACAAATAAGATCTCATGCTGAGTCCAGATCCGCGTCAGTTCCGCCGCCTGGTCCGCTTGAGTGCTCATGCAGTAATGGATTGTCACGAGGTTTCTTATGGGCGACCATTCTGCGTCTTCCCGTCATTCGTAGGAAGGGCCCTCCGATGCGTGCGCGATCCCCAAGATACTCTTTACAGGGTTGCGTGCCGAGCAAGGGTGCAGGTTGATCGGACCGCACTCGCACGCTGATCCGCCCGACCTGAAAACGGTAACCGCACAGGCGGATTCTTGCTGGGCGGCTCGAAATCTCCACGGTACTTTGGGAGTGACGGCAAGCATCGGCGATCGCGACTGGGTACGCGCTCGAATTAGCGTTGCAATGCATTTGGCCATCGGAAATGCCTTCGCGCAGGCACTCCGAGCGCTCGAGCAGATTGCGGGCGCCATCGAAACCGACGACGACGAGATGGCCGCGCTCTACTTTCAAGCGCGTGCAATCACGTATATCAAAGCACGAGCGATCGATCGGGCGTTCGAACTGTTCGATGCAGCGTTGGCTGCCGCGCGAAAGCACGGGAACGCGCGATTGTGTGCCCACGTTCTGGTCAACTACGGCACGGCCGCCCTCCAAGACGGCAGTATCGTTTTGGCAATGAGGTGTCTGGACGAAGGCTTGCGGCACGCGCGTGGGCATGCCGACGTCGAACCGTACGGCCTCGTCCATTTGGCTGAGGCGTTCCTCGCGGCCGGCAAACTGCAACAGGCGGCGGAGCTCCTTCACGAGCTGCATGCAATGCGCCGCGGCGATTCGACGACCCGATTGATTGCCGCAACCGTCGGTATTCCCCTTGGGATGTTGCTCGATGACGAAGCTCTGCTTGCCCACAGCAGCGATGCCAGCTTGCTCGATCTTGCGTTTGCGCGTGGCGAACGCTGGCTGCTAGGTCCGCTCGTGGAATCGTTTTGCACGCTTTACGAGCATCGAGGTCAACGCGACGAACACGACGCGCTGCTCATCCGCGATCTCGAGTCGCCGACGCTCCTTGACAACAGCGTGCTGCTTGCAATTCGCGGCGCACGTCTGGGACCGGGCGCGCAGCTTCCACGCTTGGCCGCGCTGATGGCACAACACTGCGCGGTAACGGGTTCTACCCTGCTGTTTGCCTATCACTCCTTGTTCGAGAGCTGTATCGCCGGTCGCCGCCGAACGCCCGAGCGGCGTACGAAGCTCGCGCTTCAGGCCGCGGAAGAATTCGCCCGAGCCAAACGACCCTTGCTGCGCGCATTGGCTCTCGATATTGCCGGACTTCCGACGGAGTCGCGTAACGTTCGCGCTGCTTGCGGGGCCCGCGTGAACGCCGTGAGCGTGGTCTGGGGCGGCACCCCGATTCACCGGAAATTGGCGACGATGCTCACGCCGCGTGAAGCTGAGGTTGCGCGGCTGGCTGCCGATGGTGCTGCTAACCGAGCCATCGCGACACGCTTGGGAATCAGCGAGCGGACCGTGCACCATCACTGCGAGTCCATTCTTGCGAAGCTCGGAATCCGCTCGCGCTGGCAGCTGGCCTCGTGGTATAGGCAATTTGCCCATGCAGCGCAGTGCGAAGTTTCGTATCATCCTGGCAAGGCGCGCGCGGTTGTTTGAACGGGTAGATTTCTCGACTTACCACATTGCTACGAAAGGGGTGCACAGGGTGATGATGATACGCTGGATTTTTACGTGTTGCGGACTTTTTGCTGCTCTGGCGACGCTAGCGGCTTGCGGCGGCTCGACTCAGAGCGATCTGGTGCCGTTCGCCACTCAACGCACGAGTTCTGGCCGGGACGGTTCCTGGATGAGCCCGCTGGCGCGGCGGAAATCAAAACTGCTCTACGTTTCGGCGTTTAACGGTAGCGACGTGACGGTATACGATTACCGAACCGGGGAACAAGTAGGACTGCTAACCGGTTTATCATCGCCGGCAGGTCAATGTGTTGATGCGAAAGGGGATGTCTATATCGCCAACTCCGGCAACGGCGTCGTGGACGAATACAATCACGGCGGCAAGAAACTGATCAAGACGTTTGCGACGACTGGAGACGCTTTCGGCTGTTCGGTTGACAAAGCGGACGATCTTGCGGTTACGGATTTTCTCGGGCCAAGCTACACCGCCGGAAGCGTCACGATCTTTTCGAAAGGGTCCAGCAAAGGCGTCGTTTACAGCAACCCCACCGATTGTTACGCCATATGGCCGGCCGGCTACGACGATAAGGGAAACCTCGTGATGATTGCCGAGAACCAAGCATCCGAAGCCGTCACCTTCTGCGCGGTGCTGAAAGGATCTAAATCCCTGACGACCCTGACCGCCAGCGGCTTCACGATTTACTCTCCGGACTCCACGATGTGGGACGGCAAATACATCGCTCTTGGCGATCAGCAGATCGGAGGCGAACTTCAGTCCGGTATGATCGAGGCCACTCTGTCGGGTTCGAAGTTAACGTCTCACGGCCAAGTGGTTTTGGGCGACACATGTCAGGGGGACTACACCCACGTGGTTCTGCCATTCGTCGTTGGTCGCAAGAATACGCCCGTCAACGACGAGCAAGGCAAGGTCGTCGCTGGCGCAAACGAGTTCTGCAGCGCGGACTTTCGTTTGTGGCACTACCCAGCAGGTGGTGCTCCGTTCAAGGCATTCACATTCCAATCGGGCGGCCAATCCGTCAGTATCCGCGATTAGGCCACCTTACGGCGACGCAGGGGGAGCCGGGTGATTGCGGGGGACCGGCGGCGTCGGCAAGAGGCGGGGGCGCGCTGCAAGTCGCGGCCGCTCCCGTCGAATACCCGATAGTCCTTTCCTGGACGGGTTTTCGCGCTTTCGAGTCCCGCCTAGTCCCTACGAATCCGGACGAGTTTTGTCGATAGTACTCCCTCTCTGCAACGGATCGGAGTTCGCTGCGCGCCGTTAGCTGCTCTATCTCGTGCAAGAGTCGGCCTGCTGCGATTCACGCGCTAGATACACAAAGCGGGGCGCATAAAATAGCCTCACAACCTCAACCGGCCGTGCCCAGGCGCTCTCTCGGCCCGTCCAGCGATCGTTGGCCGAAGCGGGTCGCGACTGGCGGCTTGGGCATAACTAACCGGTGAAGAGCCGCGGCGTCGCAGTCGTCGTCCGGGGTCCGTTCGCGGAGGGGTCGGGCCGCCTTACAGCGTGTTCCGGCGCTGTTAGGAAGAGCACGGGCTCCGGGTGCTCGAGCTCTTCACCGTCGACCGGCGCAAGGCGTTGCGCAAGGCAATGAAACAAAGCGGTACGGAGCAAGATTCCAATGATCATCGTCTGCGGCGGTGACGGCGCATTTACGCAAGCGCGACGACCGCATTGGGCGGCGGCGAGCTTTACCTCGCTGGAAAAAGGATTAGCTACGCAATCACCGAGGCGCGTTAGGTGCGGTAACAAGCAGCAGCCGACGACTCAGAACCAGGCAACGGTCTTTTCCCAAGAACATGGCCACGCGACGCGCAATCGCAAGGGGCAGGCTACCGCGATCTACTTCGCAGCACATAAGTTGGTGGCGCCGACGGGAATCGAACCCGTGATTCGGGGTCCCGGCCGCTCCCGTTAAATACCCGAGAGTCCTTTCCTGTACGGGTTTTTGCGTTTTTGAGTGCCGGCTAGTCCCATCGAATCCCGGCGAGTTTTGCGGAATCCGTTAGACGGCCGTTAGAAGAGCAAGCGCCAGCTTTTGAGCTTCCTCTCCGTAACTCACGTTATTGCGCGCGAGTGGCTTTGTCGTAATCCCCTGTGTCGAACCGCTTCCTGAATCCAGCCGAGTCCACCCAAAAACCGACTATCTACCGCCGGTGGAATGGCGCCGCCGGTAACCGAAGTAAGCGCCTAATCCGTCCAGACACCGGAGTGTCAATTCACCCGCTGACTAACGACGTAACACGAGTATTTACCGTTACCGTCTCGACTTTCCGCACTTTTTTACGAACAAAGACCTTGACGATGAAGATCAACCGCATCATAACGGCCGAAGGAAAGTCCGGCGTGATCGCTCCGGTGGACGAAGCCCTCGATACGGAGACAGCCGCACTTACGAACATCTGGGCTTCGATCGCGTTCCCGACTTGCCGTTGCGGCCGGAGCACGTGCTCGCTGCGTACCAGCAGATGCGAATGTTCGGTCCGCTCGGAGCAATTCGCGTCGATCTGCTGACGCTGGGCGCCGGATACCGGCGAGCTTCCGAGCTCGGGAGTCTCGTCGCCCCCAATCGACCTCGGCACCGGGCGCAATATGGTTGCTGGCGACGAGGGCGGCGGGATGCACGGCACCGACACCATCGATCTCATCGTGGTGCTCGAAGGCGAGACGACGGTGGATTATCCCGGCGAGGATGGCGTGGAGCATTTTGTCACCATCAAGGCGGGCGACTTTCTCGTACACAACGGCGTATTTCACCGCTGGCACAATCGCTCGAAGCCGCGCTGCTGAGCGCTTATCATCACCCTGGCGGCTGTACGCAAGACAGCCTAAATTTGGTTCATCTGGGCCCCAAAAAGCGCTGTTGACCGATAGTTCGGCCCCTCTATCGCGCAAAATCACCGTGCGAGAGACAAATACCGCTCCCCGCACGCCCGTGAACCGGCGTGACCAGACTAATGATCCGAGCCGAACTATCACCAGATGCTCAGCTTTTCAGCGACCTGCTAAGTGTGTATGTAGCAGCGCGAGGCCTTCAGAGTTGCGACCAGCCGCCATCGACGGGGAGTTCGGCGCCGGTTGTGAAGGTCGCGTCGAATGCGAGGAAGAGGACCGCCTTAGCGATTTCCTCCGCCGTCCCCCAGCGTTTCATCGGAACCATACCGCTCATTTGCTCCCGGATATGGGCAACCGTGTCTTTATCGGGGAACACCTTGTCGAGGATCGGCGTGCTGATGGGACCGGGCGTCACCGCGTTGACGCGAATCTCCTGAGGAAGCAGCTCCGCGGCGAGCACCCGAGCGAACGATCGCAGCGCAGCCTTTGCGGCTCCGTAGGCGGCTTGACCGGGCATTCCCTTGACGTTCGCGATCGAGGTCGTCAGGACGACAGCGCCTCCGCGATTGATCAGCGGCGCGAGCTTCTGGACGGCGAAAAACGGTCCCTTGGCGTTCAGGTTGAACATCTCGTCGTAGACGGCCTCGGTCACGCTCTGGAGAGGCGCTGGGATGCTGAACCCAGCATTGGCGAAGAGCAGATCGAACGTGGCGAACTCGGCCTTCACGCGAGAGGCGAGGGCGTCGATGTGCGTCAACGAACGCGCGTCGCTCGAGACCACGACCGCGTCCTTCCCGAGCTCTTTCTGCGCTGAATCCAGGCCGGCTTGCGAGCGGCCCGTCACCAGAACGCGCGCGCCCCCATCGAGGAGCATTTTTGCCGTCGCCAGCCCCATGCCGCTGGTGCCGCCGATGATCACGGCCCGCTTCGCTTCGTACTGACCCATGCGCATTCTCCTTGCGGCCTCAGGCCGCTATTTTTGAACTATTTTGTATGATAATGGGGCACGAAGGACGTGGTGTCAAGCAATTTAGAACTAATTGTTTCAAAATTCCGTAGCGCCGGGGGATGTAGAGCAGAGTGTGAGGATGATCAGGAACGGTCGATCCGGATCGTGCTTGGGCGCGGGTGGTTCGCAGCAATCGCGTTCAAAGCGATAAGCGAAAGCACGGCGGAGCGACCAAAGGAGCGTTTTATCGACGCGCTCCCTCCTCGTAGACCTCCTCGGCGGCTTTCATGACGGTGTCGTAGACGTGATCGCGCCACCCGAAGATCGCAAGTCTATCGGCCACCCGGTTCGCGAGCTTTTCTACGAGTTTGCGAACGAATTCGGGTTCGATCATGACGGCAGATTTGGTCGGTGTCGCGGGTCGTGGCGGCCGAGGTGGAAGCGGTGACAGAAGCGGCACTTGTAGACGTGGACGACCGCATAATTCCGCAACGCCTGCTGAGTCCGGTCCCACCACCATGTAGCCGCTGGCGGTCCTTCAGGACACCGGGGTCAAGGATGCGGGGCCCGTCCAGTCGGCGCCGGAGACCTTGACTATGGCCTGCCACGCGGCTTCCTGGTTGGCGCGATCGTGCAAGTGTGGTTGGCGCATCGCCTCAATTGGGCCGGTGAGCTTCTTGGGCGCCGAGGCGAAGAATTGGCCCGAGACTTCAGTGCCGAACTCCGATGCCTGGAGGTAGCGACGAGCCGCGGTCTCCGGCGTCTGAGACATGTCGGGGATGAGCTTTATCAGCGGCATCAGCGACTTCATGACCGGGCCAAGGTTTCGCACCGCCTTGGTGTCGGGCGCGCTGCCAGGCGAGACGGCGTAAACGGCCATGCCTGCGGGTAGCCGGCGGGCAAGCGCCGCGGCCCACCAAGCAACGATTACCTTCGCGTCGGCGTACGCCCGGTTGGGCTCGTATTTCACGTTCGGCCCGTTGCGCACCAGGGCTTCCACCGCGGCGCTTCGGTCGCCGTGGTATTGCTTCTTCGCAACGGCCGCCACGTCGGTAAAGCTGAACATCGGGACGTCCCCTCGGGCAGGCTCCGCGCCAGCGATAACAATCCGCGCGTTGGGGCTGAGCAGACTCACGCGCAGCAGCCCGACACTCAGTTGATGATGGCCGATCAGCGGGGCCTGAGACGCCTCGATGCGCGCCGCCGTGAGCACGCGCTTTTTACCACCGACCATTCCGGCGTTGAGCAGTAGGAAATCGATAGGCAGGCCTCGCTTGACCAGCTCCGCGATGGCGGACTGAACGCTGGACGGGGTATCCAGATCCAGCTACAGCGGCGTGAAGACCTGCGTATGCGTCTCAACCGCGAGCTGAGCGGCCGTTTCCTTGATCCGGGCCAAGCTGCGCCCGGTGACGATGACCTCGCGGTAGCCCTGGGCGGCGAGCAAGCGGGCCACCGCATAGCCGAGCCCGGAGGTCGTGCCGGTGACGAGAGCGATCGAATGTTCCATAAGGCCTCCCCTGGTTGAATAGCTGGGTCGAACCGAGCGTCACCCGCGACGCTAGATGACCTTTGCATATTGCAACTGTTTGGTACTATAATGGGGCGAACGGTCAAACGCAAGGGGTTTCGTACTAAGGTGTTCAAAAATATTTCCCGGCCACGGGGACGGCCGCGCAGCTTCGACGAGAAGGTCGCGCTGAACAAAGCGACCCAGGTCTTCTGGGCTAAGGGCTACGACGGCGTAACGATCGACGATCTCGTCGCCGGGATGGGCGTGGGGCGCCCGAGCCTGTATTCCATTTTCGGAGACAAGCGCACGCTATTTTTGCGCGTCCTCAAAGCCTACGCAGAGAGGAAAGGCGCTCTGGCTGCCAAGGCACTCCTCGCACCGGGCACACTTCGCGACTCGCTGGGCGCCTTTCTGAGGAACGCCGTAGAAACTGCGACCGAGAAAGGATCCGCCGCGGGATGTCTTCTTCAGTGTGTCGCGCCCCTGGTGGACGATGCTGAGGTTCGGCGGTTCCTGAAGAAGGCGGCAGATGCCGCCGCCGAGTTGGTAGAACGCCGTTTTCGCGATGGGATCAGCGCGGGAGAAGTTCCCCCTGACTTTCCAGTAGCCGCGCGCGCGCGTCAGGTCCTCGACCTTACCCGCGGCCTGACGATGCGTGCACAGATCGGCACGTCCCGAAAAACGCTCCTCAATGACGCCGAGGAAGCGGCCGACTTGGTGCTCCTGCCACGGCGTCGAAATGCGGCGTCAGCACTTTGATGCTGGATGGTGAAGGTTAGAAAGAGCAATCCGCGAGCCGCCGCCGCCAGTCGGCCCACTCGGCCAGGAACAGGCCGCGCCGCCAACCGGAATCGAACCCGTGATTCGGGGTCCCGGCCGCTCCCGTCGAATACCAGATAGTCCTTTCCGGTACGGGTATTCGCGTTTTCGAGTCCCGCCTAGTCCCGGCCAATGCCGATGAGTTTTGCGAACTCCGTTAGATCGCCGTTAGAGGAGCGAGCGGCTTCTTGTCAGCGCGGCCGTCGGGCGCTGTCGCCTAGAAGTTATGCGGTTGCATATATGCGGATCGAAGCCTTCGCTGTCACGGTGTTAGCGCCGGAGTAAAATTGACCCACCCCGCCGGTTGGAAATTCACCCACCTAATCGATCGCGAACCACCGGTCGCGATGCTAAACAAGGAGATTCAGGTGGAGTCGACGTCCTTCACACGCGTTTACGCTAAAAGAGATCGCGGACGCGACAGGCTAGTCCCTCGCGGCCTGCTCGCGCTTTCGGGCCGGCGCGAGAGTGCCGCGTCCAAGGCAGTGGAACTCGCTGCGTAGGCTCACGCGGTCGTAAACGCGGGCTTTGCCGGGGATGAGTCCTAGCTGCGTCGAACGTTCAAGCCGTTAATCCGTTCGGCTTCCGGGGACATGGCATATGAACACTTTGGCTCGCTACCCTGATAGCACTTTCTTCCACCTGTCATAAGGAAAGCCGCAACATGTCGGAGAGATCAAAGGATCGCGGCGTCGATCGTAGAGACTTTATGATCGCAGCCGCCGTTTCCGTCAGCGCGTCAGCCGCTCTCGGCACGACTATCGCTCAGGCAAAAAGCCGAGAATCAGCGTCCCCAACGGAGTCGGCAGACGTCGCGCAAAAGGGCGCGGTCCTTACCGGCGACGTGATCCAGGGGAAGCGGGTCGTCAGCGCACTTGATGTCAACGCTCTGAAACCTGGCAAGCATTCCTTCTACTTCCAAGGCGTGCAGATGCCCACAGGGCAGCATTGGTACGTCTCCGTCATCGTTGCCAAGGGAACGAAGGCGGGCAAACGCATCACACTCGTCAGCGGCGTCCATGGCGACGAAATGAATCCCGTGGTCACGGTCCAAAGGGTCATGCAACAGCTCGATCCGGCGCAGATGTCCGGCACCGTGTTGGCGGCCCTCGACGTATCACGCCCCGCCATCGAGGGCTGGCAAGGAGATGGCCCAATTCGGGCCGGGGAATCGATCTCATCGACATGAATCGGGAGTGGCCGGGAAATGAGAACGGTCCCAACGCGACGAGCCGCCACGCCGCGCTTCTCTTCAACAAGCTCTTGACGCCGAACTCGGACTACGCAATAGATTTCCACTGCGGTACGACGGGGATGGACATAGCGGGATTCAACCTCGCCCGGATGGAGCTGCCCGAGGTCCGCGCGATGGCAGAGCTCTATCCGATCGACCAGATCTTCGACAATCCCGTCTATCCGACGATCCTAGCGAACGCGTTCATCCACGCGGGTATCCCCGCGTTTACACCTGAGATCGGTGCGTCGCGGATCCTGGACCACGCAATGATTGGCTCGTTCGTGGAAGGCACGATGAACGTCCTCAAACATCACGGAGTCATTGCGGGCCCTATGGGTCGGACCGGGCGCGACACGGGCGTCTTTGTGGGCAACAGCGGGCACAACATCCTTTCGACGCACGGTGGATTCGTCGAGCTTCTCGTCAAGCTGACCGAAAAGGTTCACGTCGGCCAAAAGCTCGCCACCCAGCGCAACACGTTTGGTGAGGTTGTCGCAGAATACACCAGCGGTGTACCCGGCGAAGTCGCGGGCTTACGCAGCGACGCGACGGCTGAGCCCGGGACGCCGCTGGTGACCATCCTCTACAACGAGGTGCCCCACGAGGACCCGGTTGACTATGCGGAGTGACGCGCGCTCCGCCCGCGAGGCCGCATCGCGCTAGGGCCTTGCGGCCTTGCTCGCATTCCAGCTGCGATCGCCTTGGAATGCTTCGGCAAGAATCCGTTAGACGAAATTGCATGAGAAACGCTTATAAGATATGAGCTTTTATAGCGCCAACGGGAATCGAATCGGTTCAAGCACGGTTGCTGGCGGTCGGGAACGGAGAAAAAGCCGGGTAAAATAAGGCTTGCGGGTCGCCGCCGGTCGCTAAGCGGTTGCCATCGACGGCAACCATTTGGCAACCGCGCCGAATGCGGGCGCGGAGACCGCTTTGCCGATCGCGTGCGGTGCAGAAGGCATCCTGGCTCACTCGCGCGCCTCCACGGGCACGCAACGCTCCGTTAGACGGTCGCTACTGTGGACGGGCGCACAATGCGCCAGCCCTCACCGGCATTGCGGCGCCACGCGCGACCCGCGCGCGGAAGCGGCGGATTGATATTTTACCGTTCCCCGCAAACGCGCCGACGCTCCGCGGACTCATTTGACGGACACCCTCCCCTCTCCACAGGCGCGCGATGCCGCTCACCCAAGGGCGCTTTTGGCCGCTAGATGACTCATTTGGCGGGGGCCCCCTTTGATTTTCGAAAAATCGGTGCGCTATGATTGTCGCATGTTCGAACCAGCCGAAGCGCACTTCCGCCGACAGATGCGGGACCTCGCGAAGCGTGGCGGCGCAGCGACAAAAAGACGCGCGGCCGCTGATCCTGGCTACTACTCCGCTATCGGGCGTATCGGCGGTTTAGCCTCGGCGAAAGCGCGCCGTTACAAGAGTGCCGTCGTCCTTGACGACCATCCGTTGCCACCGCAAGTCGCACCAGCAGCCGACGCGGCCGTAAAAACCGAGCTCCCGGACGATGAGCAACTCGCGGGTTCAGAGCGACGTCCTAGCGGCATGCCCGAATTCCGTACCGACGCTGAGAGGCAAGCCTACCTCGACGGCTATCTAGAAGTCGTGCGGCGACTCGGATTAGGATACTAAGCGGAGCAGCCGAAGCAGCCGTGAAACGACTCAATTGTGGGGCACCTTCCCCCTCGTCACGCGCGGGCGTGCGCGCGCGTGGGCAGTCAAAGCAACCTCTTAGCTCAGAGCGGATTGCACCATGCGAGTCGTTTCGGGCATCAAACCGCCCACGTCACGGGCACGCGTAACGCACCACCCCCTCGCGGCACGTCAGCCCCTCGCGCGACTGATTTCTCGGACATACGCCGGCGAAAATTTTCCGGCGCGAGGCGGGCTTGATCGTTAACAAGCCGCGCTCTTAACAAAACGTGTGTAGCCTTTTTACCTCGCCGCTTAGGGTAAGGCTGAAGACCGTGCCGCCGTCACAGCTACCTCCGCCCGTGATGCCGTAGAGGATGCCGTTTAGCTCAGTCAGACCTTCCCCCGGGTTATACCCTTGCGAGAAACTGCGCAATACCTTCTCGCTCCCGCTTGTGGTGATGCTGAACACGGTTCCCGAACCATGACTACCACCTTCCACCGTTTCGCCGTAGAGAACGCCATCGACATCCAGCAGCCCGCTATCTGGGTACTCGCCATCAGAGCACCTTTTTTTCGGGGGACAACCCACTCCGAAACTGTGGAGCACCGTCAGGTTGCCGGTCTCGCTCAAGCTGAACACAATACCGGCATTCTGCTCACCGCCGTACAACGTCGTGCCGTAGAGCACACCGTCCACGTTGACCAAGCTGCCGTTCGCGCGCGCGCTCCCTCCCCCTGGAGGCGCGTCGAAGCTGTGGAGCACCGTCAGGTTGCCGGTCTCGCTCAAGCTGAACACAATTCCGGCGCTCTGCTCACCGCCATACAACGTCGTGCCGTAGAGCGTGCCGGCAACGTCGGTCAACCCGCTATTCGGGTAAGCTCCGTCTCCGTCATAACCGAAGCTGTGCAGCACTTTCTCGACGCCGCTCGTCGTGACGCTGTAGACGGTTCCTCGCCCGTACGTGCCGCCGTACCACGAGGTGCCATACAGGGTTTTGTCGATCGCGGTCAGTCCGTTGGGAGCGTTAGCGTCGGGGCACCGCCGAGCGTGGCGACAGCCACCGCCCCTGAAACTATACAGCACCGTTTCGGCGCCGCTCGTCGCGACGCTAAATACCGTCCCGCAGCCGTCGGGTACGCGATGGCTGAAGCAGGGTCCGTCTCCGCCGCCAAAGGTGGTTCCGTAGAGCGTGCGGTTGACATGGACGAGACCCGAGGGGTTCACGCCGTCAGAGCATTTTTTTCCCTTCCGGCAGCCCGCTGCGAGACTGTACAACACTCTCTCCGCGCCGGTCGCCGTGATGCGGTAGACGGTTCCCATATTGTTGGCACCGCCGACCGAAGTCGTGCCGTAGAGAACGCCGTGCAGAGCGACCAATCGTGAGGAGGGGTAACGACCGTCAGGGACGCTCGAACTCTGTGACGATCCGCCGCGTTCATTATGCGTGATGATCGCGCGGCTTTGGGGCATCGTGCCCGGCGGGATCGGCGGCGGCGATCCGCCGCAGCCAGCAAGAAACGCAGCAGCCGCGCCAATGGTGAGAGCGTATCGGCTCAAAATCCCCATCTCCATGCCTCCGGCGTAACGAGTCGGCGACCAAGGACGTTCGCCGCCGCGTTGGCCAGACCTGGCGGAGCAGCCAGGCAGGTCGGGCAATGCATTATCAGATAGATGATCGAAGTTTCATCGGTTGTCGCGGTCAATGCGGTGCAGGCGAAAGCACTACCCCGTCGACTGATGTCCCGGCGCTTGCAAACGGCGGGAGCACCTTGGTAGGCTTTCCTCCGGTGGGGTACGACCATATCGCCAATTGCGGATCCGAGCCCCATTGCGCAATGAACTTGCCGTCCTTGAGCCAGGTCTGAGTGCCTCCGACACTATAGCCGAATCCACCAATCCACCCGTGCACGCGCGTCCTGCCGACGATCTTTACTTTGTGCGAAATCTGCACGCGGTAGATCGAGTGCGTGCTGGGATTCGACAGCGTTACATACGTGCCGTCCCAATTAACACTGTCGTAGTCATCGTACCGGAACCGAGTCCCGTAAAGCCGGTAGTTGTTAAACGTCGCGCTGCCTTTTGGGAGTTCGGCGAGGTAAGGCACGTATGAGTGGTGCCGTCCGCCTGCCACGGCTCCGTCGAGAAATAGATTCCCGCTACTATCATATGCGCACAGGCCTACGAGTATGAAGTAATTGTCGCAAACGGATTGGACTCCACTTGACCCCGCACCGGGATAGATGTAGACGCAAGAGTAATCATAAGTGGGGACCGCGAGATTCCCGGTCGTTGGGTCGACGCTGCAGCTGCTGGGTATGTCTTTCACCGCCAGCGTTTGAAGGAGCTTGCCGCGGTGCGAATATTCGAGGATCTGTTGCAATCCATTGATGACGACGAAGACGTTCCCACGTCTATCAGAGCAGAGGCTAGTGGCGGATTGCTCCCCAAGGCGTCCAACGACCTTGCCACTGGGATACGATAAGACATACACGTCGCCACCCGTCGCAACATAGAGCAAATCTTTATTCTTCGCTCCGGGCAGCATCCACGATCCGCTGAGAGCGGCATGCGGGGTTACCGGACGGCTCTGTGGCAGCGCGCCGGGCGCAATCGGCGGCTGCGATCCGCCGCAGCCGGCCAGCAATGCCGCAGCCACGCAGCCTGTCACTACGGAACGGAATCTGTCCCAAACCATGTCGCCTTCTCCTCGCTCCGTGAACGCCACGAAGCCCTGTATCGTTTCGCCGCCGCGCTGGCCGGACCCGGCGGAGCAGCCAAGCGCGACCGCGCTGGCGTCGCGGAGGGCGCTTTAGAAATCGAGCTCCTCTTGCGTCGGAACCGCTGCGAATAGGTCAGACTCGACGCGTAGGCCAACGAGGCCGACGCCCGGATGCTCGGCAGCGTAGTCGAAAAGCTCGTCCCCGGCGCTGTCATTTCTCGTTCCGTCCTGCGGAGATTCGTTGCAATCGAGGGAACGAGAATGCGCCCTTATTTCATCAACCTTTTCTGCGAGTTTCCGATCCTCGTTTTCTTGTTCCCGACCTATATTGGGAACAAGGGAACGAGAATTCGCAGGCGCGAGGTCAGGCCCACTTGGCGTACCGAGCGCGTATAGATACGGGTTGCCCTTTCGTCCCGTCCCGGCGCGTTCGACGCAGCCCTCTCCGACGAGCATTCGCAGTACCCGGCGTTTGATGAAAGTGCGGCCTTCCACTTCCGCGTCCATGCTCGGTTCGTCAATCGGCTCCGGCTGCTCGCGCAGAAACGCGACGATCGCCCCGCGCACCGCTTTTGTGTCGCTCTCGGTTTTGCTCCCGGCGGCGGCGACGTGCCCGGACTCGTCGAGCGCGAGCACCGTCTCGTCGATTGGCGTACCGCACCGCTGCTCGGAGACGATCGTGCGCTGCTCGCCGTGCCTGCGCAAGACGATGACGGTATCGACCGCCGCAGCCCAGGCCGTCGAGCCCATCACCTCATCGACGATCGCCTCGCGTGACCGCTTCCCGGAATGATGGACCATCACGAGTGCTGCGCCGGTCATCCGGGCAAGCTCGATAACTGCATCCGTCGCATTCGAGCCCGTCGCGTAGTCATTGCCGTCCTTGACGCGCAGCAATCGCTGCATCGTATCGACGATGACGAGCGACGGTCGATGTCGCTCGATAGCATCTCGAAGCCAGGCGATCGCAGCGCCAGGCGCGCGACCAACGCAGACATATAACTCGTCATCCTGCGTCACGCCGAGGTCGCGCAGTTTCGCGCGCCAATAGCCGCGCGCGCCTTCGAGCGCCACGTAGAGCACCGGTCCTTGCCGCGTCCGTCGACCGAGCCAAGACGTACCCCGCGCGACCGATAACGCCAGCGGGAGGGCCGTCGTGGTCTTTCCTGATTTTGGCCGGCCGGCAAATACGGCCGTGCCGCCGACCAGAATGAGCCCCTCGACAACGTACTCGATCGCCTCGTCGGCCTCCGCGATTAGCGCTGACGCGCGGATAAAAGCCGGGCTTTGCCCCTCGTTCGGCGTCGCGATGATGTTCGTTGGCACCTCTGGCTCATAGCGCGCCGCCACGTCACGCGCCAGCTCGCGCAGTTCGCGCTCGCCCAGCGGCGGGTCACATTGCGCGTTCATCACGCGAAGCGTTTCGCCGATTGTCTGCGCGTTTGCGCCTTGTCGCCGCAGCGCGCACGCAGCGCGAAACAGGCGGTCGTGACGGGTGCCTTTCGCGATGCGGTCGCTTGCCGTGGCGCCCGCGATCGGCTTTCGCCGAGTGTTAGTAATCAGCATCGAGGCCAGCTGTTGTGGCAACTCCGCGGGTTCGTCTGGCGACGAGAGCTCTTTCGCGTATTGCCTGCCTGCGATATGCATTGACGGCGGCGCGACGATGTATCCGCCGCCAGCCCGCACGTCGAGGCCGGCATATCGGTCGCCAAGCGCGTTTGCGCGCGAGCCGATCGCCCTCACAACTTCACGCGGAGCGCGGAATATGTATTGCGCGCCGCCGCCGCCTGTAAGGTGCGTGAGCGTATTGAACGCGCTCGCGCCAAGCTCCGCGCGCAACGCTTCAAAGCTGGCGTCGCCGCCGTGCCGCGGGTCAACGTCAAGAACAACGAGACAGCTAGGCTCGCACGCGATGCCGACGTTCGGCTTCAATCGTGGGGGCCACCACCCCCGTATGGTCGCCTCGTCGGTCGTCGCGCTGAGGTGGCCGTTTCTCGTTCGCGGATGCTTCGCCGGACTCTGGCAGGCAGATTGGCCGCAGGAACAACCCCAACCGTCGGCCGTTCGCAGGGCGTTGTGCAATGCCAAGACGGGCCAGCCGCGCGCCGCATACGAAAGTGCAGCAGCGAGCAGCGTGCTTCGTTCGTCGGCGCTCACGATACGCCGTTCTCGTCGAGCTCGCCAAATGCGCGCTCGAAGCGGGCCTCTGAGGTGAGCAGCGTTTCCGAAGGGGCAGGCGTGAAACGCTGCGCGCGCTCGTGTTTCGCCTCGGGTGTGCGCGAACCCAGCGCTTCGAGGATACGAGCAGCGAAGGTGCGATCGAACTCGATCGTGCGCTTCCATGCGCCGCTATACTTGCAGCGCACGGAGCGCGCTGCGATGAATGCCGAGCGTCCGGCAGGCGCAAAGAGGTCGCACTCCAGGACTCCGAGCGGCGTCACGAGCTCAAACTCAAGCAGCTTCGAGCCATAACTCACCGTGCGTCGATTTCGGATAGAAAAGGTTACGGGAGCGGTTGCACGAATCGGACCAACGTCTGCATCGCCCGCCGTTGCCCGCGGCGGGTTTCTCATGCTGCGCTGCCGCCGACGCGTTGCAAGCGCTGCGCAATATAGCGCTCGATCTCGCAGTACGGCAGCCGTTTGCCACGATCGCCGATGCTTACCTCTTTAAGCTCGCCCTTTCCGACGAGCTCTTTGTATTTGGACGGCCCTATCGACAGGAGCCGTTGCGCCTCCGCTCGGCGCAGTAGCGCAGGTTTTGAGCTGTTACTGTTGGTTTCCATAGGACTCTATGGTATGCTGAGGCCATGACACGTCGGAAGACCACCTCGTTGTCATGGGGCACCGAGGTCGGAAACGTGCTAAAGGAGGCGGATTTGACGATCGCCGACCTTGCACGAGAGCTCGGCACGAATAGGGCAACGGTGAGCCGCTACTTCGACCGCCCGAACGGCCCCAAACGCCCGACGATCGAACGCGTCAACAACGCGGCCGCTAAGCTCGTAGCACCCGTGATGCGTTTCGATCGAATGCCGGATGAGCCGGCGGACGATAAGGTGCGCCGCGCTTGCGAAGACATTGCCGGATATCTTGAGGCTGTTGCGGTGTTCGAATTCGGCGAAGAGGGCGACGCTGCGGAGCTTGGCTTGGGGCTTGGCTTCCAATTCATCGAAGCATATGTTGAGCCGCATGCCGTCGAGCTCGTCGATTCGGTCCTCAGCCGACAGGCGCGTCGCGACCAAGCCCGCAAGCTTCCTCGTGGCGAGTGGCGCGTGACGAAGCTCGGACGTTCGCTGCTTTTCGAATTGCGCCGAATCCGCTACGACCTTGCACGAGCAAGCTATCCGCAGGCGAGCCGATTCGATCGAATCGCGGCCATCTTCGAGGGCGCGGACCCGTCGCTGAAGGGCAAGCTCATGCCTAAAGCCGACGTCTTGCCGCTCCTCGTGTACGAGCGCTTCCACTCTAGCATCGCTCGCGTGCTCGCGAGTCACGTACCGGACCCCGATACGCGGCTACAAATTCGCGACGGCATCGAGAGCGCTACGCGCGACCTCATCAGTGGCCTCAACAAAGTTCTACCAACTTACCGACGGAGGAAAAAAGCGTGAGCGTTTACAAGCGCCGCGGCTCCGGCCGCTACCAGGTCATCGTCGATTTGTCGCCGACGGCTACAGGGCTACGTCGCCGGAAGGCAGTCGGGTGTTATCGGTCGCGCAAAGAAGCCGAGGCCGCTGAGAGGAAGGCGCTCGAAGCCCGCGATCGCGGCATCGAGCTCGCGCCAAAAACCGTCACCGTTTCGGAGTTGCTGGACCACTACCTCGCTGATCGAGAAGCGCTTGACCGTGGGGCAAAGACGTTGCAAGAGTACCGCGGCTGCGCCGACCGCCTTATTCGCCCGCACCTCGGAGGCGTCGCTCTCGCCAAGCTTCGGCCTGTTCGCATTGCGGAATGGGTCGCCGAGCTTCTCAAGCGCGGCGGTAAGCCGACGAAGGATGCGGACGGCGAGCTTCGCGATCGCCCTTTATCTCCAAAGAGCGTCCATCACGCATTCACGCTATTGAACGGTGCGATGCGTTTCGCGCTGCGGATGGAGCTAATCGGGCGCAACCCCTGCGAGGCCGCGACGCGACCGAGCGTCAAGCGCTCCGACGCAAAGGCTCTCAGCGCAGACGAAGTAACGCGGCTGCTCGGGGCCGCTCGCGGAACGCGGTGGGAAGCCTTCGTGAACCTGGCGCTCTCGACGGGCGCTCGGCGCGGCGAGCTTTGCGCGTTGTCTTGGAATGACTACGATGCCGACGCCGGCACGCTGACTATTCGACACTCGCTCTCCCAAACGCGCTCCGGCATTGCGGTAAAAGCGACGAAAACGGGCCGCACGCGCACCTTGCCACTCTCGCGAGTAGCAAACGACGCCTTACGCTCACAAAACGCAGCACAGGTCCGCGAACGGGCTCGCAAACGTTGGTTTCTACGAGAAGCTGACGACGGCGCGATCTTCACCGACGAGCTCGGGAGGCGCGTGACGCCGATGGCGGCGACGTGCGCCTTCGACCGCATCGCGCGCAAAGCGGGAATCTCGACGACGCGCTTGCACGACCTGCGACATACTGCCGCGACGACGCTGCTGCTCGCGGGCGTTGACGTTCGCACCGCTGCGGGCATTCTGGGCCACGCCTCTCCGACCGTCACGCTCTCGACTTACGCCCACCTCATGCCCGAGGCGCAACGCGAAGCCGTTGACCGCCTCGGCGAGCGGCTTGAACGGCTCGCGGCAACCGCTTTTGACGCGGCACGGCAACCGAATGGCAACCGCGTCGCCGCCAGCATCAAAAAAGGTCTGCAAATACAGGCCGTTATTGGTAGCGCCAACGGGAATCGAACCCGTCAATCGGGGTCCCGGCCGCTCCCGTTGACTACCCGAGAGTCCTTTCCTGTACGGGTTTTTGCGTTTTCGAGTGCCGGCTAGTCCCCTCGAATCCCGGCGAGTTTTGCGGAATCCGTTAGATGGCTGTTAGAAGAGCAAGCGCCAGCTCTTGAGCTTTCCCGCCGTAACTCACGTTATTGCACGCGAGTGGCTTTGTTGTCATTCCCTGTGTCGAACCGCTTCCTGAATCCAGCCGAGTCCGCCCAAAATCCGACTATCTACCGCCGGTGGAATGGCGCCGCCGGCAAGCCGAAATAAGCGCCTAATCCATCCAGAAACCGGTGTCAATTCACCCGCTGAGTAACGACGTAACCCAGTATTTACCTTGGGTCGAATCTCATGATGCGGGTTGGCCTGGGATGGGTGTTAGCGCTTCGACGGCCGAAGGAACTTCAGAATTCCGCTGACCGCTAGCACCACCGCCCGCCACGCCCATCCAAACAGCGATTGCGGTTTTGCGTCGTGCGCAACGTGCCGGGCGATCTGACTTTTCATCAATGATGTCGCCTGCGTGGGGGTAAAGGCGGGCAGCCAATCAACCTGGCCTGCGGTGACGAAATAGTGAGATTTGCAAGCACCATCACACACAGCAATTGAGGGTCGTATTGTTGCGAGCCCGTTTTTTGAAGTCACCTTATGGCTGTCTGGTACCAAGAGCGTTACGCGGTGTCGACAGCCACAGGCGCAAAGAAGGGCGGCCAGTTTGAACTTATGGGTATGATATATAACGCCTTGTCTCAGCTGATTGGGAATACGCTCCACGGCCTCATAGCTATACGTCAAATAGATTAGCCCAAGGGTCCAACTCGAAAGAGGCCGTTTCAAATATATAAGAGAGCGCCGTGCTTACTCGATCGAAGAGGCCAAAATGTTGCTTAAAGCGGATCACCGCAAGGGCCGCATTTAGGGCCAAGTCCGTGCGCGTGTGTACTTTCGGCGGCTTTGTTGAAGACAACATGTTCCGACCAACCCCGGAGTGCGAGAACCTCGAGGAGTTCAACCTCGCGCTCGAGCACTTCTGCAAACGCGATGAGGCGCGCCAATCGTCGGTTCATCGCGAAACGATTGGCGAGCGTTTTGCCCGCGAGCTGCCAAAACTGCGGCCGTTGCCGGCGGCACTTCCGGCGGCCTGCGTTCGACGGATCGCCCGCATCAACAAGTTCGCCGAAGTGATCTGCGATACCAACCGCTACTCGGTGCCGAGCCGGTGGGCACATCGCAATGCCGTCCTCGAAATCTTCGAGAATCGGTTGCGCATCGTCGTCGACGACCAGCTCGTTGCCGAGCATCAACGCTGTACAGGCAAGCACCAAACGATGCTCGACGTCCGCCACGCCATCGAACTGCTGGCCTTCAAACATCGCAGCATCGAGCGGGCCGAAATCATCGCGCAAAGCCGCCTGCCGGCGCCGCTGCTGGCCCTGCGCGATCGATTGCTGGCCGAAGATCGAGCCCGAGCCGGCCGCGCGTTTGTGGCGGTTCTACGGCTGTTGCTCACGTACTCCAGCGAGATTGTCGCCGAATGCGTCTCGCAGGCGCTGATCTGCGGAACGCTCGACCCGGCAGCGATCGCATTACTTGTGCGCCAGCGCACGACGCCGCTTCCACCGGCGGCGCCGATCCTGGCGTTACGGGCGCCCGATGGCATGCAGCGACCGGTCGTTGATCTGAAGCGCTACGATCTGGCAACGCTAGCCGAAGGGAGAGCGTAATGGATCAACATCCGCTGCTCGAACTGCATCTTCGCAGCCTGAAGCTGCCAGCGATGCTTGGCAACTACCGACGATTGGCGGGCGAGATTGCCCAACCGATCGAGTACATCACGCAGCTAGCCGCCTTGGAAGTCAGTAAACGCCATGAGAACGGAGTGCGCGCGCGGATCGCCGCCGCGCACTTCCCCGTCATCAAGACCATCGAATCGTTCGACTTCGCTTTGCAGCCGCAACTTCCCAAGGCGAAGTTCTTGGAACTCTTCGACTGCTCGTTCGTCGAGCAGCACCGCAACGTGATCTGCATCGGTCCACCGGGAACCGGCAAAACTCATTGCTTGCTCGCACTCGGCCTAGCAGCATGCACACGCAGCTATCGCGTGATCTTCGTCACCGCAGCCGAGCTGCTGATGGGATTGATCGCCGCCAAACATGAGGGGCAACTCGAACGCAAGCTGCGATCCTACGAACGCTACGATCTGATGCTAATCGATGAGCTGGGCTACATTCCGTTCGAACGGGAGGCAACGGACTTGCTCTTTCAAGTTATCTCGCGCCGATACGAACGCCAGAGCGTCGCGATCAGCACCAACCTCGCGTTCACCGATTGGACGAACATCTTTCCCGATCCGATGGCGGCCACGGCCGTTATCGATCGGCTCGTCCATCACGGCTCGATCTTCGAGTTCGCCGGCGAGAGCCAGCGCCTCAACTCCCGGCAACGCCGCGGGAAAAGTTCCGGCGGCGGCTAATTTGACCCCATCGGGGGTCAGCCTCGAGGGGCACTTCAAAATCGCACGCCCATGGGCAGTTCAAAATCGCACGCCTCGGGCTGAGTGATTAGGTTGTCGCAATCGTTGGCTAGGCCGTGGCCTTGGCCTTCCGGTTGCGGGCGGTGAGGCTGTGCTCGTGAAGCCGATAGCTCTTGCCGCGAATCTCGATGAGGTGCGAGTGATGCATGAGCCGATCGAGGAACGCCGCAACGGCCGGCGTGTCGCCAAAGAGTTTCGGCCAATCGTCGAGCGGTCGGTTTGAGGTCAGGATCGTCGAGGTGCGTTCGTAGCGGCGCATGACGATCTCGAGCAAATCTTCGGCGGCGTTGGCGGGCAGCTTTCGCATTCCGAGGTCGTCGATGATGAGCAGCGGTATCTCGCTGTACGTTGCGATCGCATCGGTTCGTTCGCCGGTGGCGTTGGCCAGCAGCAGATCTTCGAACAGCACGTGGGCCTCGCGATAGAGAACGCGAAAGCCGGCGTGGATTGCGGCCATGCCGATCGCCTGCGCGATGTGGCTCTTGCCAACGCCGGCATTGCCGAGCAGCAAAACGTCTTCGTGCTGCTCGATGAAGCGGCAGTTGGCCAGCTCGAAGATGAGCGCTCGATCGAGCGTGTTGAACTTCCAATCGAACGAATCGAGCGTTCTCTGGTCGCGAAAGCCGGCGGCCTTGATGCGCCGCTCGATCAGCCGATCGCGCCGCCGTTGCAGCTCGTCGTGAACGAGCAGGCCGATAAAGTCGAGCGGCCCCAGGCTCTCGGCCCGGGCTTGTTGCGATCGGATCGAAAGCAGCGTCGGCCATTCCGCCGAGGCGGAGTTGCCGAAGCGATCGATCGAGTTCGTCGTTGGTCATGAGGGTGCTCCTTGCGTTAGCGTCGCGAAGTGCATCGGCGTAGGTTGTGATCTCCGGGATGATGCGGTGCTCGTTTTTGAGCTTGAGCGGAGTGGCGTGATGCGAGAGATAGGTGCGCAGGAACTTGAAGCTCGAAATGCCCGAGGATACCGCAAACGCGCACGCGCGATCGACAGCGGCGGCATCGTAGCGCCGCAGCAGATCGAGCATTCCGTAGAGCGCCCGCAGCGCGATGGCGCCGCGGTCCTCGACGAGCTTGCTGCGCAAAGGCCGGCAGCCGGGTCCGGCGCCGCCGATGCGCGCGGCGAGCTGCTCGACCTTGACCGGCGTTTGCTTGGGCCGATCGGCATCGTGGGTTCGCCGCTGCCCTTTCTAGCAGCGCGATCGGATGTTCGCGCACGCACTCGTGCGTTTCTGCGATCGAGAATGCGCAGCCACAATCGGCCGACGTGAACGGCAACTCTGCGGCCGGCGTAGCGCGGTGGCGCTGAGTAGTACGCGCCGTCGACTTCCACGTGGCCGTCGAAGTGAACGGTGCGCTCGCAGATCCGATAGTACTCGAACCGGGTCAGCGGGAGCGGCTGAAGGAACGGCTGCTCCTCTTCGAACATCGCACGCACTTGGCGTTTGGTCGTGCCGTGAATGCGCGTCATCGCCCAGCGCTCGTCCCAGCGATCGAGATGCGCGTTCTGCTCCTCGATGCTCTCGAACCGACTGCCCTTCAGCGCCGTTTTCTGCGTATAGCCGACTCCGATTCAACCTTGCCCTTGAGATCGGGCGCGTACGGCCGGCACGGCAGCGCGATCACGCCGTAGTGCTCCAGCATCTTGGCATACAGCGGGTTGAGCTGGGGATCGTAGATGTCGGGCTTGAGTACGCCCTCTTTGAGATTGTCGAGTCGGATCGTATGCGGCGCGCCGCCGAAATTCGCGAACGCCTCTTCGTGCAGCTTGCACCAGATCTCGCTCGACGAGTTCCAGACGACCTTGCGAAATGCGTGACGGCTGTTGCTCAGCTTCATGACGAACAGCCGCGGCCGGCGATACTTTCCGGTCCGCGGGTCGCGTTCAGCGCACCTTCGCCATAATCGACTTGCGCTTCTTGCCCGGGCTCAGTCTCGAACCGGCAACTGACCTTCGGTTCGCGCGGTCGCAGCTTGCCGACAAACGCTTGACCGCGTTGTACGCGCCGTCATAGCCGTGATGCTCGACCAGATCCTGGTAGAT
>CAWGPY010000003.1:0-341696 GCA_963824595.1 Vulcanimicrobiota bacterium | reverse complement strand
CCCTGTCACTCGTAGCGGCGACACCGGCGCCGTCCGCTCGTCGCTGCAGAGTCTGTTGCGCGATCGCGTCAAATACGTGTTCGTGATCTACCAAGAAAATCGCTCGTTCGATCACTACTTCGGCACCTATCCCGGCGCGAACGGCATCTACACGCCGGCGGCGTACCTGCACGGCTTCACGCAATACAACCCCATCGCCAAGCGACCGACGCACGCATTCCGCGTCACGACGCCCGATCTCGGCCTCGTCAACAACGCCCGCACTCTCCTCGACACCGCCCTGCACGACAACGCCATGGACCGCTTCGTCGCCGCGGAAGGCGCCTGGGCGCAGAGCCTCCCGCCCGCCAGCCAAAAAGCCCTCGGCATGACCGATCCCGCCCAGGCCGCATCGGTCGGCGACGAGTCGCTGGCGCACGTCGACTGCGACACCATCCCCTATCTCTGGGCCTACGCCAACCGCTTCGCGCTCTTCGACACCTTCTTCCAAGGCGCGCGCGCGCCGTCGTCGCCCAGCAACGTCGAGATCATCGCCGCGCAGAACGGCGAGACCGAGTACGCGCGCTACGGCCCCACCGGCCCGCCCTACACCGCCGATCCCAAAGGCGTCGCCGGCCGCGGCGTGCCCATGTGGGTCGATCTCGATCCCGCTTGGGGGCCCGTACAACAAAGAAGACTTCAGCAAAGAGAAGCAGGTCGATCAAACCTACGCCACCGTGCTGCTCAATCTCGAGGGCGTCGAAGCCGGCCAAGTGACGAAGTACGCGCAAGACGTCGCCGACGACATCGAGTTCCTCCGCGCCAAGGGCCAGTCGCCCGTCAACTGGACCTGGTACGAGCAAGGCTACGCCAATCCGGCCGATCCCGATCGCGTCACGCTCGTCACCCACCATCTCGCGCCGCACTACTTCGGCTACATCGCCAACAACGACGTGATGGATCGTCACGTCGCCGACATCACGCAGTTCGCATCCGACATCAACGCCGGCAAGCTCGGCGACGGCGGCCTCTTCTATCTCAAGGGCGGCTTCGGCAGCAATCTCGGCCTGCGCCCCGCCAACGCCGCGCCGAACACGTTCCTGGGCGACGACGACCATCCGGGCGAGTCGGATCAGCAAGTCGCCGAGGCCGACGTCGCCGCGCTCGTCAACCTCATCGCGCGCAGCAAGTATTGGAGCCAGTCGGCGATCGTCATCACGTGGGACGATCCCGGCGGCTATTGGGATCACGTTCCGCCGCCGCAGTGGCTGATCTGCCCCGACGGCCATCCCTGCGGCAACGGCCAGCGCGTGCCGCTGCTGCTGATCTCGCCCTACGCGCGCAACGGCGTCGTGCACGAGTACGACGATCAGGCGTCGGTGATCAAGTTCGCCGAGCATCTCTTCGACCGCACGCCGCTCGCGCAGCTGCCCGACGAGGCGCGCTACATGCCGTTCGGCCCGCGCGACGGCAGCGATCGCAACGGCGACTTGACCGGCGGCTTCGACGAAGCGCGCCTGCGCGGCGACACGCCACCGATCCCCGCGAGCGATGCCATCATCGCCGACGACGTCGTCAAGGCGATCCCAAGCCCGTGGTCGTGCGCGACGCTCGGCATTCATCCCGTGCCGCCGCCGGCCGGAGTGTCCGACGCGCCGCCGCCCGGTTTCAACCCGCGCGTGCTCGTCGTCCCGATGAAATCGCCGTAGCGCCCTTCGACTCCGGCCCCTTCGACACGCGCCGCTTCGCGGCGCAGCTCAGGATGACAAGGGACACGCGCCGCTTCGCGGCGCTGTCAGGATGACAAGGTTGGGCGGCGGTAGGCCGGAAGGCCCCAGGGAACGAAATCGGTCCTCCTCGCGTTTTCCTCACGAGTCATTTCCCGCTTAGCCAGTTAGTAAGGAGGCAGTGTGGTACGCACTCCATTAGCGAGCCGCTTAGGCGGTTTCGGTTTACTCATGACGATGCTTGCCGGATGCGGCGGGTCGCAAGGCGCGATCGGCACGCCCTCTATCCCGCAGAGCAATCAAGCACGCAAGAATGCCGCCGCGCACCGGCACGATGGATCGACCACGGCCTTCACGGTCGAGGGTCGCAAGATTCTTCTCAACGGCGATCCGTTCTTCATCAAGGGCGCCGACTACGGCAACAACCAGATCGACGCGTACGCCGATCCCAACCCGCTCGACGACGCCAACGAGCCGGTCTGGAGCCCCGACCTCGACGCCATGCGCGCCGCGGGCGCGAACTCGCTGAAGGTGTATAACGTCACGCTCGACAGTTTCAAGCCGTATGAATACATCATCGGCAGCGTCAACAAGCTGCGCCCCTACGAGACCGGCAAGATCGGCAAGTTCCTCAAGAAGGCGTGGAACAACGGCGATCACCCGATCTACGTCGTGCTCAGCGTCTTCTTCGGCGGCGCGAACGTGCTCGAGCCGAAGTACCAAAACGCGCTCGTGGCCGTCTACGCGCTGATGGCCAAGGAATATGGCAACGATCCGGCCGTCATGGGCGTCTCGATCGGCTCGGAGATCAACAGCGAAGAGTACATCAATCAGCCGCAGTGGTGGAACAAGCTCAGCGAGATCAGCGAGAGCGTCGACAAAACCTATAAGGAAATCGGCGCCAAGAAGATCACCACCACGACCATGGTGGACGACGGGTTGGCGACCGTCCGGGCCGGCGAGCTCGCCAAGTTCAAGATCGACACGTGGGGCCTCGACGTCTATCGCGGCCGCACGATGGGCCAAGTCTTCAGCCAGATCGCGTCGGCCACGCAGAAGCCCGAGATCATGGCCGAGTACGGCGCGAGCGCGGGCTACTACCCGCCTTCGTCGGCTCGCTACGACACCAACGACGGCGAGTGCAATAGCTATCCGCCCGGCACCGACAAGCCTCCGCTCTACGGACTCCCGGGGCCGCGGCCGTGGGAACTCGTCAAGGAGCTGCCCGGTAGCGGAAATCCGCGCATGGACTTCCTCACCACCTACGTGCGGAGAAACGCCACCGAGATCTTCGATCACCGCGCGAGCGCGGGCGGCGTCACCAGCGGCGGCTTCTACTTCGAGTGGAACGACGAGTGGTGGAAATCGGGCTGGCCGTTCAAGCACATCGGCGGGTTCGACGGCAACGTCATCGTCAAGAACGCCGCGTTCCCCGGCTGTTACGACGATCAGGCGTGGTTCGGCCTGAACTCCGACACGAAGAACGGAAGCGGCGACAAGGCGTTCCCGGATCGCAGTCCGGACACACGCGTGCCGCGCCCGACGCTCAGCGTGCTCAGCACCGTCTGGAGCAAATCGCCCTAGTAACGCGCAACGGCGCGGCGCGAAAGGCGTCGAGCGTGACGAAATCCGTCATCTCGGCGCCTTCGTCATTCCCGAGGGCTTTTACCGTCAGGGCGACGGCCGATCCGCCGGCAGGCTGAAACGCAGAGAACGTGCGAAACCGTCTGTTTCGCCTGCAGACGTTACCGGTCAGTCTTTTCGATCGCTGAGAAAGCTCCCCACCCTATTCATTTCAACGAGCTATGGTGACGGCGAAGTCTCCTCATCCGGAACGATTATGTCGGCCGGAAGGGCCGCAGGAGCTTCGGTCGTCGCTTCGGCGCACACGTGCTTCTCCACGCGATCAGTCGAGGCTTTGAGTACCGACCCTTTTGTAAAAACGGCATCGTGGGCGTGGGGACCAAAGCTTAAGACACCGGCCCGGCCCCCGCCCACGAACGTTCTCTCGAACTCGAGGTGGATTGTGTCGCCGCAAAAATTTACGATGTCATCAACATCCAATTCCACCTCTTGGGAAACGTTCGTCGAGAATACACGCTTTGTTTGGTTAGTTTGCGTGTCGTAGTGGCCTTCGGCCAGATCACCAGTTTTAGCAATGACGAAGCCGTTGACGATAACGTCCTCATAGACGGCGAACTTAACTTTGTGCTCCTCGCCGGATCCCCCAAAGCCGCCAACTCGCACTTCTTTGGTCACTCGTACCGGGATGACGGTCCCGCGGGCAATAGTAACCGTAGGCTCACCTTGATCGGCCTGTGAAACGCCGCTCGACGGCGTCGCGGTCCTCGGTGGCGGAGCCGGAGTAACGACAGCGATGGCCTGACCAAGGGCGACGCCATGGGTCGGAGTGAGCACCATGAAACCAGCAAGCGCCGCTAGTGAAAGTAAGAGCTTTGGCATAGAAAAACTTCCCCCGAGTTGCAAGCTTGGAGCTTGCACTATCTTACAATACAAGCGGCCACTCTTACAAGTCAGCCGGGGCAGCGCCAAAGCGGGGGCACAGCGGTATTGCCGCCCGCAGCGCCGGATTGGCCCCGCTTGCGGTACGCCTTAGTTTGACATCGCGCCGACGTCCACCACGGCTTTCGCAAACGCCTGCGGCGCCTCTTGCGGCACGTTGTGCCCGATGCCCGGCAGCACGCGGTGCTCGTACTTGCCGGTGTACTTGCTGCGATACGCCGCGCCGTCGGCCGCGGGACCGTCGAAGTCGCTCGCGACCGTGATCGTCGGCACGCCGATGGCCGGCCCCGCGAAGAGCTGCTGCTCGATGGCGTCGTATTTCGGATCGCCCTTCGCGAGGCCCAAGCGCCAGCGATAGTTGTGGATCACGATCGCGACGTGATCGGGATTGTCGAAGGCCTGCGCGGTGCGGGCGTAGGTCGCGTCGCTGAAATGCCACCTCGGCGAGACGATCGTCCAGATGAGCTTGTTGAAGTCGTACCGGTACTTCGCGTAGCCCACCTCGCCGCGCGCGGTGGAGAAGTAGTACTGATACCACCATCCGAGCTCGGCCTTCGGCGGCAGCGGCTGCGCCTGCGCCTTGACGTTCGTGATCAGATAGCCGCTGACGGCGACGAGACCGCTGCAGCGCTTCGGCCAGAGCGCGGCGATGATGTCGGCCGTCCGCGAACCCCAATCGAAGCCGCCGATGATCGCGCTCTCGATCTTCAGCGCGTCCATCAACGCGATGACGTCGAGGGCCACCACCGCCTGCTGCCCGTTGCGAAACGTCGCACTCGAGAGAAACCGCGTGCTGCCGTAGCCGCGCAGATACGGAACGATGACGCGATAGCCGCGCGCGGCGAGCAGCAGCGCGACCGTCGCGTAGCTGTGAATGTCGTACGGCCAGCCGTGCAGCAGAATCACCGGCCGGCCGGCCGGGGGACCGACGTCGGCGTAGCCGATGTTTAAAGCGCCGGCGCTAATCTGCTCGATCGGACCGAGCGATGCGTGCGGCGACGCATCGGTCGCCGCGGAGCTGGGTGCGATGCCGGCCTGCGCTGCGGCGATGGCGGCCGCGGCAGCGCCGACGAAGGTGCGGCGTGTCTGTCCCATTCGACGAGCCTCCCTCACTTCTTCAGCCTGCGGAACGATGCGTCCCGAGCCGAGCGGAGGTCCTTCCGCCCGGCTCTTACGCTACCCTACGGTCCGGTGACGTACCACTCGTTGCCGAAACGGTCCACCAGGCAGCCGAACTTGCCGCCCCAGTCGGCGTCGCCGAACGGCGTCACGGTCTTCCCGCCGTCGGCGAGAGCCATGAAGATTTCTTTGGCCTGCGCGGCATCGAGCACGTTGAGCGCGAGCGTGATGTTGCCGGCGTCCGGATCGATCGCGCGCGTTGTCATGCCGTCGGCGGCCTTGAACGAGATGCCGGCCGACGTAAACGTCGCATATCCCACGCGGTCGCCGTCGCGCACGCGGATCTCGTAGTCGCCGTCGAGCGCCTTCTTGTAGAACTCCAACGCCTCCGCGCAGCGGCCGTAGAAGAACACGAACGGCTCCAGTTCCATCGGCGCGCCGCGCATGTCGTCGCCGGGATCCACCAGGCCGATCGTGTGGCCTTCGGGATCGTTGAAGAGCCCGATGACGGGGCCGCTGGGCACCTTGTCGGGGCCCATCATGCGCGTGCCGCCGTGCTCTTCCACCTTGGCGAACGCCGACTCGACGTCGTCAACGACGACGTAGAACGTCACGTGGCCGTCGTAACCCGGCGGCGCCTCGCCGATGCCGCCGCCGATGCCGCGCTGGAAGCCGGGAACCGGATCGACGATGCTGTACTGGATCTCGTAGTCGGGAATCGGGGCCGCGACGTTCCAGCCGAACACTCGCTCGTAGAAGTCGCGCAGCTTGGGCGCGTCGTGTCCCATGATCTCGAAATGCATGACCGGGTGTTTCATTGCCGTAAAATCCTCGCTTTCGTTTTTGTTAAGCGTTGTAGGCGCGGCGCAGCTCGTTGATGTCGAGCTTGCTCATCTGCAGCATGGCGTGCATGGCGCGCTGCGCGCGCTCGGGGTCGTCGCCGCCGAGAACGTCGCGCAGGCCCTGCGGCACGATGTTCCAGGAGAAGCCGTAGCGGTCGGCGACCCAGCCGCACGGCAGCTGCTTGCCGCCGTCGGAGAGCTTGTCCCACAGCGCGTCGAGCTCGGCTTGCGTCTCGCAGCTCGTGAAGAGCGCGATCTTGCCCTGCGAAAAGCTGCCGCTCGGCACCGCGGGGTCGCCGCTGGGCGCGTTGATGGCCATGAACGGCTGGCCGTCGAGTTCGAACTCGACCGTCATCACCGAGCCCGCCGGGCCCGGGCCGGCCTCGCCGTAGCGGCTGACGTCGGTGATCTTGGAATTCTTGAAGACCGAAACGTAGAAGTTGGCCGCCTCTTCGGCGTCGCCCTCAAACCAGAGGAACGGGGTGATGCTCGGCACGGAAGTCTCCTTTTGGGGGTGTGTAGGCCCGTATGGTAACGCAAAGACTTGCAAAAAGCAAGTACTATTTGCAAATGAAAGTTTCTTTGCTATAATCGGTGGGTGGCGACGACGGTCAAGCGGACGTACGGCCAATATTGCGGCTTCTCGCGCGCGCTCGAGATGGTGGGCGAGCGCTGGGCTCTGCTCATCGTTCGCGACCTGCTGATCGGGCCGAAGCGGTTCGGCGAGATCCAGCGCGGCTTGCCGGGGATTCCCAGCAACATTCTCACGGCGCGCTTAAACGAGCTTGAGGATAGCGGGCTGATTCGGCGCCGGGTGCTCGCCCGGCCGGCGAAGGGCGTCGCGTACGAACTGACCGACGACGGCGCCGCGCTCCAGGAGTCCGTGCTCGCGCTCGGCCGCTGGGGAGCGCAGCATCTCGGCGAGCCCCGGCCCGACGAGACCGTCACCGAAGACTCCATCGCGATGGCGCTGCGTACGACGTTCCGCCCCGAGGCCGCCGGACGCGCGAAAGTGACCTATCTGTTGAAGCTCGGTCCGATCGAAGTGCACGCCCGCGTGCGCGACGGCGAGGTGACGGTCGGCCGCGGCCCCGTGGCCAAGCCCGACCTGGTGATCGAAACCGGGCCGGCGATGAAGCTGCTGATGGCCGGCGAGATCTCGCCCGCCGACGCGCTCAAAAAGAAGCTCGTCAAAATTACCGGCGATCCGAAGCTGCTCGACCGCTTCGCAAGAATGTTCAGAATTTAGGCTTCAGCGTCGCGTTTAATCACACTGCGTCAGATGCATCGAATTACTTGATGATCTTGCTGCCCTTGATGACTACCGTCCCGGTGTCGACGATCTTTCCCGTTGGATCCTTCAAGGTTATCGTGCCGGTACCACCCTTCGCTGAAATGCCCTTTATGTCGATCGTGAGCGGCCCTTCTTCACTGGGCGAAACCATGCCGTAGCTGCTCAGGTTTGGCCAACCCGCAGCGGCGCCGTTGAAACTCACGCCCTTGTAGCTTGCTCTAGCCAGGTAGAAGCAGCCGACAAACGCACTAAGCTTATAGGTGCCAAAATAAATAGTGTATTGACCTCCCAGGTTGGGCGCCGCAATTGGTAGGTGACTGTGGCCCTTTGGCACGGTAAAGCGACCCCATAGGGAGACTCCCGACCCCGAGAAGTTTCCATTGGCGAATTCTCCCAGAGCTGCCAACGTCGTGAACTTTCCCGGTGCATGATATGTCTTAGCGGGGCACGGCGGGAAAGTGTGAGCAGGACTCGCACCTCGATAGGCCGCGGAGAAATTATCAAATGGAAATCCACCCGGAGCAAACGGCTGCGTCGATTGTCTGCCGTCGCAAGCAACTAAAAGCGCCGCCCCTAGTAGGACGGCAACTATTGCGCGATACCGACTTTTCATACGGCCAACCTCCCACAAAGGCTAAGCGGAGTGTCAGAGCCGAAGATATTGCTTCGTTGGTTGAATTCACTTTCGCCGAAAAAACACCTTGGATCATCGCTGCGACCGGCATTTTTCTTCTCGCTGGGTGCCACGCTGACGTGACCTTTCGCTTCGATGTGCGCGGAAATGGGACGGTTCTCGTGTCGGCTAGAGAAGTTCTCGACGACCAGCTTTACCGCCTAGCCCTGAGCCAGAGTCAAAGCGATCCGCTAAAAACCGACCAACTCAGTAAGCAGGGTTGGTCAATCTCTCGCGCCGACGACGACGGGGGAAATCACATCATCACCTTATCGAAAGCGTTTGGCTCTGGGGCGTTTAGGGTTAACGGGCGACTTGCGGACTCCCGCGTTGGTTCTCTGTTGCCGTTTACATCGATTAAAGTCGTCCGAGCAGGTGGCATTTTTTCCGAGCAGGATTCACTTACGGCGGTGACACCCGCCTTGCTGCCTTGGGCCGAATCAAAACTAACAAGATCCTATGCCGCTGTCGTTGACGCGATGAGCGCTTCGCCCCTCGCCGTGCATTTGGAGCTGCGTACGTCGGGAAAGCTTTTGGCAACGAATGGCGCTGTCACCCGCGATGGCTTTGTTCGTTGGGACCTCAACCTCCAAGCACCAACACACATTTCCTATTCAGTTCGCGTAGTTCGCTACGATCGTATCGTCCTCGTCGTGGTGACCACCCTAATGCTACTTGTTATCGCCGCTCGATTGCTTCAACTTAAATTGAGAAACTCCAGCGTGCGGGAACCCTGACGCTGTTCCTTGCTCTTTAACCAAAGACGTGGCCTCGCGTAGGATCGACTGGCCCGGGTTAGAACCGAAATTCGCATGACAGATGATCCGTTCTTTGCATTCAAGGCGCGGCAGCGCGAGATGTGGGCGTCGTTCGCGCCGACGGCCACGTTCACCACGCCGGTCTCCGCGCATCTCGTTCGCTTCGCCGGCATCGCACCGGGCGAGACGGTGCTCGACGTCGGCACCGGTACCGGCGTCGCCGCGATCACCGCGGCGCGCGCCGGCGCGCACGTCAACGCCATCGACCTCACGCCCGCGCTGCTCGAGATCGCGCACGAAAACGCGGAGCTCGCCGGCGTTGACGTCGCGTTCGCCGAGGGCGACGCCGAGCATCTGCCGTATCCCGACGCGACGTTCGACGTCGTGCTGAGCCAGTTCGGCCACATGTTCGCGCCGCAGCCCGAGCGCGCCGTCGCCGAGATGCGCCGCGTGCTCAAGCCCGCGGGGCGGATCGCCTTCGCGACGTGGCCGCCCGAGTTGCTCGTCGGCCGCATGTTCGCGTACATCGGCAGCATGATGCCGCCGCCGCCCGGCGTACCGCCGCCGGGGCTCTGGGGCGACGAGGCCGTCGTCAAAGAGCGCCTCGGATCCGCGTTCGGCGACGTCGCGTTCGAGCGCGGCGTCATGGCCGTGCCGGCCCTGAGCCTGGGGCACTATCGCGCATTCATGGAGCGTTCTATCGGCCCGATGCAGAAGCTCGTCGAGAGCCTCGCCGGCGAGCCCGAGCGGCTTGCCGCCGCGCGCCGCGAATACGACGCGCTCGTCGAGCCGTACCACGCCGATAACGTGGTGCGGCAAGAGTATATGCTCACGCGCGCCACGAACAAGCGAGCATGAAACGCTCACCCTCGTCTCTCGCAGCGCGCGCCTTCGCGGCCGCGGCGATCGTCGCGAGCACGCTCGCGGCGACCAGCCCCCCCGCGGCGCAAACTCCGTCGATGAGTCTGCTGGAGCGCGCGACGAACCCGAATCCAACCCTCAACTCGTACACGGCCAACGCGCAGCTCTCGGCCATCTTGCACGCGGTCATTCCAATTCACAAGTCGTTCGACGGCACCGTCTACTACCTGCGGCCGAAGCGCAAGATCTCGCTCAACGGCGTACCGGGCGCGTTGTCGAAGTTCAAAGATCTCGTCACGACCACGCCCACGTACGAAGAGGCGATGCAGGAGTACTCCATTACGCCGGGCACCGACAACGGCAAGGTCTCCACCTACACGCTGGTCCCCAAGAAATCCGGCGGCCGCGTGAAGGCGCTGGTGCTGACGATCAGCGACCACATGGCGTTCATGCGGACGGCGCAGTGGAACTATACGAACGGCGCCACGCTGGTCTTCACACAGACGTACATGAAGGTCGGCGAGTATCAGCTGCCGCGCAAGGCCGACATCAACGCGCATTTCCCCGGGTACAGCGTGCAGGGCACCCTGACGTTCTCGAGCTATCAGCCCAACGCGCCGGTCGCGCCCTCGGTCTTCGCGTCGCCCAGCAGCTAAGGGCGGGTGCCCCATCCTCGAGATCGACGACCTTCCGCAGATCGCTTGGACCGCGTCGCGCGACGGGCGGATCCTCTCGCTCAATCGCTCCTGGTATGACTACGCGGGCGCGCGGCGGCGCTCGAACTCTTCGCCGGCGACCCTAGAGAAACACTGGTGGGCGGCGGTGCAGCGCGAGGATCGGCGGCGCGCCGCCGATGCGATCGCGGCCGCGCTGCCGGCGCGCGACCCGTTCGATCTCGAGCTGCGATTGCGGCGCGCCGACGGAATGGATCGCTGGTTCCGGCTCTCGATGTCGCCGGTTGACGACGCGCATCGCGAGTCGGCCGGCTGGCTGGGCGTCTGCGCCGACATTGACGACTACAAACGCCAGGGGCAGCAGTTCGCGTTTCTCGCGCAGGCCGGCGAGGTGCTGGCAGAGTCGCTCGATCTGCAGACCACGCTCGACCGGCTGCTCGCGATCATCGTGCCCGACTTCGGCGACTGGGCGGCGATCGATCTCTTCGACGACAACGACCGCCTGAAGACCGTCGCCGCGATCCACGCCGACCCCGACAAGACGCGGCTCGTCAAGCGCCTGATCGGGCGCTACAACCACAATCCGCGCTACGAACCGGCCATCGCGGCGGCGCTGCGTACCGGCCGCCCCATGATCATCGGCGACGTGAAGCCCGAGCTGCTCGACAAGGCCGCGACGCCCACGCTGCTGCCGGTGGTTCGCGAGCTGGCGCCGCGCTCGACCATCACGATCCCGCTGCGCACGCACGGGCGCACGATCGGATCCCTGGTGGCCTACTGGTCGCAGACGCCGCGCCGCTACGACGACGCGGATCTGCCGCTGTTCGAGGAACTGACGAAGCGCGCCGCGGTCTCCATAGAGAACGCGCGGCTCTACGAGCGCGAGCGCGAGACCGCCGCGGAGTTTCAGCGCGCGGCGCTGCCCATCTCGCTGCCGCAGGTCGAGGGCATCCACTTCGACGGCATGTACGTGCCCGCAAGCGACCGCGAGCTGCTGGGCGGCGACTGGTACGACGCGCTGCGCCTCAACGACGGACGCATCGTGATCTCGATCGGCGACGTGGCCGGCAGCGGACTGCCCGCCGCGGTGATCATGTCGTCCATGCGGCAGGTGGTGCGCGGCGTCGCGCAAGTCTATGCCGATCCGATCGCGATCCTCGATGCCGCCGACCGCACGCTGAAGACGGAGTATCCCGACACGTTCGTCACCGCGTTCGTCGGCGTGCTCGATCCCATCGCGTGGACGCTCACGCACGCGTCCGCGGGGCATCCCGCGCCGTTCCTGCGCGACGCCGCCGGCCGCGTGACGCCGCTGAGCATCAGCGGGTTGCCGGTCGGTTTGCGCGTGCGCGGCGAGACGGCCACCACCACCACGCTGCCCAGCTCGGCGCTGCTGGTGTTCTACAGCGACGGCCTGATCGAGGCGGATCACGACGTCGTCCGCGGCTACGACCGGCTGATGGCCGCGATCGCCCGGCCCGAGATCGCCGACAGCTCGAATCCGGCGTCGGCGCTGTATCGCGCCGTGCTCAAGCGCGGCGGCAGGGACGACGTCGTGGTGTTGACGCTGCGCGTTGACGCGAAAGAGAACGCCGCCGCGCGCGGCCGCAACGAGGAGCGGATGCTGCGCTGGGCGTTCAACTCCAACAACGCCGGCACCGCGCACGCGGCCCGCTACTCGTTCGTCGGCGCGTTGCGCGAGGCCGGCGTACGCGAGAAACAGCTCGACGCGGCGGAGCACGTGTTCGGCGAGCTGCTGGGCAACGTGGTGCGCTACGCGCCCGGCCCCATCGAGATCGTCTTCGATTGGAGCCGCGGCGCGGCGCCGGTGCTGCACGTGCTCGACCGCGGCCCCGGCTTCACGTTCGCGCCGAAGCTGCCGTCGGATCTGCTGAGCGAACGCGGGCGCGGGCTCTACATCGTGTGGTCGCTCGCCGACGACTTCAACGTGACCCCGCGCTACGACGGCGGCTCGCACGCGCGCGCCGTATTGGGGATTGTCTGACCTCGTGGGCGAAGTACTGGCCCATGTGTAAGAGCTGCGTCGGCGACGTCTTCGGAATAGAGTCCTTTTCCCGGTCGGCGCTGAGCCGCGCCGGGTTTCTCGCGGCCTCGGCCGCGGCGACGGGCGTCGCCGTCGCGGGAATTCCGCGCGGCGCGCGAGCCGCGAGCCCCGCAACGGTGTTCTACGGAGGCCCGATCGTCACGATGGACGACGGCACGCGGCAAGCGGACGCCGTGGCGATCGCCGGCGCGACGATCCTGGCCGTCGGCAGCAAAGACGACGCGCTGCGGGCCGCGGGCGCGGGCGCCCGAACCATAGACCTGGCCGGCCGCACGCTGATGCCGGGCCTGATCGACCCGCACCAGCATCCGATCCCCGGCGGCATCATGCTCACCCAGATGCTCGACGTCGGCTACGACAGCTATAAAACCAAGGGCGCCGTGCTCGACGCGCTGAAGGCGAAGGCCGCCGCGCTCGCGCCGGGTCAGTGGCTGTACGCCGGCTACTACGACAACGTCTTGCAGGGCGGCTATCTCTCGCTGGCCGAGCTCGACGCCGTCTCCGCGGAGCACCCGATCTTCGTCTACTACGTCAGCATGCACTCGGCTACGGGCAACTCGGCCGCGTTCAAAGCGGCCGGCGTCACGTCGTCCACCGGCGACCTGCCCGGCGGCGGCCACTTCGGCAAAGACGCGTCGGGCAATCTCGACGGCATGATCTTCGAGCCGCCGGCGCTGGTGAAGTTCATGGGCGGGCTGCCGAAGCTCACGATGGAGCTGGTCTCCAGCGCGGTCAAGAAGTTTCTCTACCAGAGCGCCGCGCTGGGCATCACGATGGTCCACGAGGCCGGCGCGTACGCGCCGACTCCCGACGCGCTCGAGGGCTACAAGGCGCTGATGACCGACTCGCCGGTGCGCTACAGCGTGAGTCCGGCGGTCGAGTTTCTCGAGGTGGCCAACGGGTTCGTCGCGGCGTACGGAAAGCCGGGCGCCGCCGCGTTGGAGATTCCGGGGACGCTGCTGTCGTTCTACGCCGTCAAGATCGTCTCCGACGGATCGCCGCAGCAGGAGACCGCGTTTCAATCGGAACCGTATCTGAACAGCACCTCGACGGGTTTGCCGAACTATACGGCCGACGAACTCGACGCGCTGGTGCTCAAAATCAAGCAGAGCGGATGGCCGGTATCCATCCACTGCAACGGCGACGCCTCGCTCCAGCGCGCGCTCGACGCGATCGAGGCGGCCTACGGTGCCGTGCCGCCGCCGGAAGGCATCAACCGGATCGAGCACTGCACGCTGGCCAACGGCGACCAGATCGCGCGGATGAAGCGGCTCGGCGTGCAGCCCAGCCACTTGATGAACAACGTCTACTACTACGGGGCCGCCTACCGCGATCAGATCTTCGGAGCCGCGCGCGCCGAGCGCTTCAATCCCGCCAACGACTTCCTCGCCGCAGGAATTCCGTTCTCGATTCACAGCGACTGCCCGTGCTCGCCGATCGCGCCCCTGCGCGAGATCGGAACCGCGGCGACGCGCATCTGCACGATCGACGGATCGGTGATCGGCCCCGCGGAACGCGTTCCGCTCGAGGCCGCGCTCGCGGGAATGACCACCGTCGCGGCGGCGCAGTGCGGCCTCGGCGCCAAAGCCGGGTCGCTGACGCCCGGTAAGTACGCCGATCTCGTGCTGCTCGAGAGCAATCCGCTGCAGACCGATCCGGCGAAACTCGGCGATATCAAGGTCTCCGAGACGTGGGTCAACGGCGCGAAGGTGGAACTGCCGCCGAGTTAACCCTTGAATATCTCGTCGCCGTGCCACTCCAGGTACTGCGACTCGGGCCGCAGCCTCGGCTCTCGGGGCAGATTAATCGGCTGCCCATCATGCTCGTAATACACTCGGCCGTTCGAAAAGTCGTCGCGCAGACGGCTACTCACCCTAAATATGTGGTTCGGCGTGACCGTGACGTAGCCACGATCGAAGAGCGTGTGTATGTCGGACCTAAGGGCTATGCCGTTGCGGATCTCGTGCCCCTGCACGTCGGCGAACGGTTTTATATGGCTTGCCTGAAGCACGGGGACGGTACGCTCACCAGTTACCGCGCAACGATCGTCGTACGCACTGAGAACCATTTTGCGAAACGTACCTTGACCGAGACGCGGCGTCACGAGCACCGGTGTGCCAACGCCGCCGAAGGGAGCGCCGGGGCTCGTTCCCGCGTGTGAAAAAACGCGTTGTGTCACCTGCTTCCAGAGTGCGGCTCCCATCGCCTCATCGAGCGCGTAATATTTTCCAGTGACCGTATTTGCCGCCCAGTCGGCCGGAACCGGAATCCAGTCGTCCGGAGAAAGAAAGAAGGGCTGGGCCAGAAGGATGCAGCCGATGTGATCGGTTGGTTCCGGGGGCACCTTGCGGTATTGCGCGATTCCCGAGCGCAACGCTTCGAACGATTCCGTCCCATTCTTCTGCCCATAGAACTCCCACGCGTCGCGCAGCGTCATTGCTTCGGAGTACTCGAAGTAGCCGCCGCCCGCGATCACGTTCCTCGGCGCTTTCAGCTTGAAGAGGAACGGCATGCCGCGGTGCCCATTGATTCTGCCGCCGCCGGGGCGCCAAAAATTTACCTCGTCGAGATCGCCGCGTGCCCGAAGGAAGTCGAACCAGCGCGAATCGGTGACTCCGACGTAGATCCGAGCGCCGCTCACGAGTCGCGTTTTTGGATGCAAAGTCGGCGGTCCTGGTCGGGCGTTCAAGCGGCTAACCGGGACAAATGACTAGATTGGTGTAGTCAAATGACTACATTTTTGATATCATGGCTCCATGCTGCAGGCAAAGCTCTTTGGAAGCACCTCGCGGACTCGGGTGTTGACGCTCATCGCTCTCCTCGACGATACGTACCCCCGCGAGCTCGCCCGCGTGGCCGGCGTACCTTTGGTCAGCGTACAACGGATCGTCAACGATCTCGAGCGCGAGGGCGTTCTCGCCACGCGCATTACCGGTAACAGCAGGCGCGTCGGCCTAAACCCCCGCTTCTACGGATCGGACGAGCTTCGCGCACTCCTCATCAAATATGCTAAGCGCGATCCTGCACTTGAGGACCGCGTCGCTGACCTGCGGCGCCGACCGCGCCGCGCAGGCAAGGCCCTCTAGGGATGTCGCCGATAAGAGAGGAGACGACGCTCCAGGACGTATGCTTTGCCGTATGCTCGGCTCTGCAGCGAGCCGGGACCGTGGCCGTGCTTACGGGCGGTAGCGCCGCGACGTACTACGCACCGGAATCGTATCAGTCGCTGGACGCGGACTTCGTTATAAGCTTTTCGGCCGACGGCGTCCGGGCCGCCGACGCAATGCGCAGCCTAGGGTACAGTGAACGTGGCGGGATATACTTCCACGAACTCAACCGATTCACGGTTGAATTTCCGCCCGGACCCCTTGCCGTTGGTAATGACCTGATCCAATCCTATGCGACGGTTCGCCGGGATGATGAGCTCCTGCACGTGCTCTCGCGTACGGATTGCGTCCGCGACCGTTTGTCGTCTTTTTACTATTTCACGGACCGTAGCGCGCTCGCTGCCGCGATCGCCGTCGCCCTCAGCGGTCCGATCGACCTCGACAGCATCGAACGCTGGAGTCTACGCGAGGGACAGGGCTCGCGGTTTGCCGAGTTTCGCGGTTCCTTGTCACTGCGCTGACGCCTGGGTCCGCACCGTTCGAGAGGTGGAGCGGTAGCCGGGTTGAGAAAATTGTACGTATGATGAAGTCCGCCATCCGCCTGATCTCGCTCGTGCTGACCGCGTCGCTGCTGGCCGCCGCGCCGCCGCCGGAGGACCTGAACGGCAACGCCGACGGCGCCTTCGAGGCCCTCGCGCAGACCTACTATCAGCAGCTCTTTCGCACCAGCCCGGTCTACGCGACCAACGTGGGCGTGCACGACTACGACGGGATGCTCGGTGACTTCTCGGCCGACGCCGTAAAAAGCCAGATCGCCACGGACAAGGATTATCTCACTCGGCTCGACGGCATCGATCCGACGTGGCTGTCGCTGAGCGTCCAGCTCGACCAGATTCTGCTCGAAAACCGCATCCGCGACCGCCTGCTGCTCGCCGAGACGCTCGCGACCTGGCGCCACAGCCCCGACTACTACACCCGCGCCGCGAGCGGAGCGATCTTCTCGGTGATGAGCAAGGACTACGCGCCGCTGGCCACGCGGATGGAGTTCGCAATTCGGCGCGAGCGGCAGATTCCCGAGCTGCTGCAGCAGGCCGAGCAGAACATCGTCTCGGTGGACGCGATCACGCAGCGCATCGCCGCCGCCGACGCGGCCGGTTCGGTGCGATTCTTCAAGACCTCGGTGCCGCTCGCGTTCGCGGCCGTTCACGACCCCGCGCTGCAGGCCGATCTCGCGAGCGCCAACGCGCGCGCGATGGCTGCGATGACGCGCTACGCGGCGTGGATCAAGTCCATCACGCCGAGCGGCACGTTTGCGATCGGCGCCGACGCGTACCGCGCGCGCCTGCGCTACGAGGACGCGCTCGACATGCCGCTCGACCAATACCTGGCCGTCGGCGAGCGCGCGCTCGAGGAGACGCGCGCGCAGTTCGTCGCGACCGCGAAGCAGATCGATCCCAACGCCACGCCCCAGCAGGTGTACGCCTCCATCACGAAGGTGCATCCGCCGCCGGGCGCTCTGCTCGACACCGCGACGAGCGACCTGGTGAAGCTGCGCGCCTTCGTCGAGAGCGAAGCAGCTGGTCACGCTGCCGCCCGACGCCGACATCAAGGTCGTCGAGACGCCGCCCTTCGAGCGGCTCACGATCACCGCCGCCGAAGACTCGCCCGGCCCGCTCGAAACGGTCGCGACGCAGTCGTACTACTACGTGACGCCCGTGGACGAGACGTGGTCGGCGAAACAGCAAGAGGAGTTCCTCTCGCAGTTCAACGACTTCGGCTTTCCCATCATCTCGGCGCACGAAGTCTATCCCGGCCACTTCACCAACTTCTCGATCGACCGTCAGCTCGACCTCAGCCTCACGCGCAAGCTGTCCACGAGCTCGGAGTTCGCCGAAGGCTGGGCGCATTACAGCGAGCAGATGATGGTGGACGAGGGCTGGGGCAACGGCGATCCGCGCGTGCGCTTGGCGCAGCTCGACGAGGCGCTGCTGCGCGAGTGCCGCTACATCGCCGGCGTGAAGCTGCACACCGAGGGCATGACGCTCGAGCAGGCCGAGGCGCTGTTCACCGACCAGTGCTTCCAGACGCCGCAAGTGGCCGAAGAGGAGTCGCTGCGCGGCACGCAAGACCCGATGTACGGCTACTACACGCTGGGCAAGCTGATGATCCTCAAGCTTCGCGACGACTACCAGCGGAAGGTCGGCGGCGAGTTTACGCTGCAGCGCTTCCACGACGAGCTGCTCTCACGCGGCGATCCGCCTATTCCGCTGCTGCGGCCCTTCATCCTGGGCCACGACGACGACGGAAAACCGCTCTGACGGGACGACGCTGCGCTCTCAAGCCGAGTGCTAATACAGCAGAGCGGCCGTCCGTACGAGAGGGGAACCAAGCGGCAAACCGAAATCGTGTTTCATCGCAGCCGCCCGCAAGATCGGCGGCCTTTGGGGAGCAAGAAGAATGAAACCGAGCGATTCGAAGGGCTTTCGATTATTGTTAGCCTCGCTATTTGCATTGGCTTGTTTTGGAGTCGGATACATCGTTCCGCACAATCCAGTGGCCCTCGCACAAAGTCCCAACCCTGGCCCGAGCTTGGACAACGTGCCGGGCGGAGTAGGCGGCAAGGGTATGGCGCTCATCACAAACGGCCAAACACTGGAGACCATCAATCAAGGAAAGGGCTGGCCCTGCCAAACGCACCAGAAGTGCACGCTGGATTTTCAGTTTCGGATGACGGCTCATGGGTCTGCGCCTCCGCCGGCGTACGGTTGCGCGGGGCAGCATAAGAACTGCCTTACTTTCACGGGCGACAACTTCATGATCCAGTCCGAAGATCGGACCGGCATACACCCGAGCGCCGGATCGTTCGAACAGGTGAACATCGCGGGAAGGCTCCAGCTGTTTAAGTAACGGCAACGTCTTCGACTCGCATCTCCTCTGCGGCGCTCGCCGCAAGGGCGAGTTCCTCCGCGCTCAGGCCCGCTCGCGGTCGTTCCGTCGCAATCACGTAGGCGGCGCCGGATCGCGGCTCGCACTTGACCTCCGCCGCCAGCTTTGAGGCGAGCGCGCAGCACTTGGCCGCGTCCATGAGTTCGCCTCGCAGCGCGCGGATCGCGGCCACGCCATAGATCGCGTCGACGACGAAAATTCTAGCGCGCAGGCCATTGGCTTCTCGCAACGCGGTTCTGTATTCGTCCCAGGCCAACTCGATCCGCGACGCAGTCAGCGCAGCGGCCGCGATGCCTAGGCGAGCCTGGCAAACTCCATGGAGATTCCGATCCGCCACGTTCGCCGCCAGCGCTTCCCGGAACGCCTGTTCTGCCGCATCGGGATTCCCACCAAATAGTGTAGCCCATGCGCTTTCCACCTTGACCTGGGCCCACACGTCACGGTCTCGCAGCACATCTGCGTTCGATTCGGCGCTGCGAAGCATCGCGTCGGCCAAAACGAGATCGCCCTTTTGGCGGGCGATCATGCCTTGGTTCATAAGGCAAATGGTCTTCGCGAGCAAATGATTTCCGGCGTCGAGGTGGGGGAGCGCCTCGCCGTAGAGTCGTTCGGCTTCGTCGAGATGACCCTGCCGATGCGCGACTTCGGCAAGCGTGTGCAGCGCCAGCCCGATTCCCGCGTCGTCGCCAAGCTTTCGATAAATCCCCAAAGCCGACTGGGCAAGCTCCTTTGATTGCTCGTAGTCGTCCTGCATGGCGGCCAGACCCGCCGACTGGCGCAAGAGATTGGCGCGCAGCTTGGCCGGGAGCTGCGCCGCCGGACTCAGAGCGCGCTCGAACGCGGCCCTCCCCTCGGTAAAGTTTCCGCGTGCTCGCCAATACATCCCAAGGTCGCTCGCGAGGCTCCCCGCTTCCTCGGTATTATTTTTCGCAGCCCACTCGAGAGCGGCGCGCAGGTTTCCGATCTCGCCGTCCAAGAGTTCGAGCTGCGTTCTTCTCGTTTTGCCTTCTTCTGCGCGGGCGGCTGCAGTCGCAAGCGCGTGATAATAGGCGAGGTGGCGGTCCCTAAAGCTCTTGCCCAAACCGGCGGCGTCGAGCTCGAGCACGGCAAACTCGCCGATTGGTTCCAAAAGGCGGTAACGCGCTGCGCCGTTTTCACCGAAGTACAGTTGCGCCAGCGACTTGTCGACGAGCGATTCCAGCTCGTCGTCGACATTGCCGTCCACGACGCGTGCCAGGGCCTCGATCGCGCATCCACCCTGAAAAATCCCGAGGCACATGAAGACGAGCTGTTCCCTGTTGGCGAGCAGCTTGTAGCTCCATTCGATCGCAGCGCGTAGGGTGCGATGGCGTTGGTCGGCGGTCGGATCCTTGTTGACGAGCACCGACACGTTCAATCGCTCGGCCAACTGCGGTAACGGCATCGTCGCCAGACGCGAGGCTGCGAGCTCGACGGCAAGTGGAATGCCATCGAGGCGCCGGCAAATCCCGGCCACGAGATTACAGTCCGCCACCGATAGTGTGAGGCCGCCGCCGGCGACGGCCCGCGCTCTTTCGAGGAACAGCCTGGTGCCGTCGCGAGCTTCGAGCTCTGCGAGGCTTCCCGCGCTCTCCGGCGTCGACAGCGGTGCGAGGCGTTCGACGCGTTCGCCGACGAGATGCAGCGGTTCTCGGCCTGTGACGAGGCAACGTGCGTTCGGGCATTCCGTGAGGATGGACTTGACGAGCGCCGCAGTGTCGGCGAGCACGTGCTCGGAGTTATCGAATACCAGCAGCATTCGCTTGCCGTCGATATAACGCGCGATTGTAGCCTCCAGCGTCTCGTTGGGTAGTTCGGATAGGCCCAGCGCCGACGCGAGGGCGTGAACGACTAGGCTGCCGTTCGCGATCGGGGCAAGTGCTATGAAGTAGACACCGCCCGTGAAGGTTTGGATTTCCTCGGCAGCGACCTGGAGCGCGAGACGCGTCTTTCCAATGCCGCCTGGGCCAGCGATCGTAACGACCCGAAACTCCGCAAGGCAACGCCGAATACCGGCGAGTTCCTCTGCCCGTCCAACAAAACTCGACATCTGAGACGGCAGGTTGTTGGGGTGCGCGTCGAGCGACTCGAGTGCCGGAAAATGCTTCATAGAATCCGTCTGCGACGACCTGATACGTGGTTTCGGCCTGCTTGAGATCCTTGAGGCGGTGGGCGCCGAGGTCTCGTAAGGAGAAGCCGGCGACGGGAATCGCGGCGACGGCTGCCGCAGCCGAAGACGAGAGCACGATCTGGCCCCCATGGGCAATGGAAACGAGTCGCGCGACGCGGTTGACCGCCGGTCCGAAATAATCGCCATCGTGCATGGCCGCCGCGCCCGCATGGACGGCCATGCGAACTCGAATCTCACCGACTTCCCTGGGCCACGCGTGAGTGCGCAGCAGGCGCTGCGCTTCGACGGAAGCGGCCACCGCTTCGGACGTAGCCGCGAAAGCACAGCAGAACGAATCGCCGACGGTCTTAAAGACCTGGCCGTGGTGCCGCTCGAAAATCTCGCGGAGGAGCGCGTTGTGATCCGCGAGCGCAACGGCCATCGCGTCGGGATGCTGCTCCCACGCCCGAGTACTGCCCACGATGTCCGTGAACAGGAATGTCACGGCTCCGCCCGGCAGGGGCGCGGTCTCGCCAGTTTTGTTCAGGCCGTGCGCTTCAAACGGCCCAGCGGCGATTCCCTGCCGGCCCCCTTTTGCCGGTAGGGCCGCTGTTTTGGACGGTTGCCCGAGGGGTTAGGGAAGCGGACGGCGCATTACTCTATTGGGACAGTCGCGAGAGGAGCGTTTTATGCGACGCTTGGCTTACTGGCTTTTATGTGCGGCAGCGGTCGGTCTAGTTCTGGCGGGGGGAGCCGCGCCGTCTCCCGCGCAGACGGCACCAGCGGCACCTTCGAGCCCAAGCTCGGCACCGCCGAGCGGCGCGGGCGGGGGAACGGCGCCGAGCAGCTCGTCGATCGAAGGGACCATCCTCGCCTATCAAGGCTTGCAGCGCGGAGCGACCGGCATCGCTGACGCGATTGTGCCGACGCTCAGCGGCGACAACCCTAAAATCATCGTCGCGACGCCCGCCGACGTAACATCCATCTTGCAGCTGCGGCTGCTGCTGTTTCAAATAGGCGCGCTTAACGATCGACTCCAGCGCATCACCGAGGTCGTGTCAGAGGTGAAATGCGCTGGAAAGCCGGCAGCAACGCCGTCACCAAAGCCTACGACGAGGGTGAACTTTGCGGGTATAGTACCAACGCTTGACGTTGCTGCGGCGGCGGCCGGTGATATCTCTACGATGCTCAATACGGTTGCATCTGTTACGGCGGTCAACGAATCGGTAGCGTCGCAACCGGCCACCTTCACGGATTCGACCCTGGTCAATCTCGTTGCCGAAAGCCTTAACTTTACGAAAAGAGCCCAGGTCTACGTTCCAAACGTCGTCCCACCCAACGCTGACGGTATGAATCTGCCGTTGCTGAAACAGACGTTTCTATTCAACGCCTTGCAAAATCTGGGCGCGAATCGGACAGCGTTGGAACTCGCAGCCGACAGACTGCTGACCCCTTCGTGCCGGAATGACTCGAAAAACCCAAACGTTCCCGCCGCTACGAAACTCGCCGTTGGCGGCCTCGTTGCCGCCGACAAATTCGTGAGCGGCCTTTTTGGCGGATTTGCATTGCCCCCAACGGGGTTGATAGCGGCTTCTGAGGCGAAGCCCGCGGCCAATTCAAAGGCGAGCCCCGCTCCAGGAAAGCCGAACGGCTCGACCACCATAAACATCACCACGGCCGCTGCCCCTCCACAGGCCGCGCAAGGGCCGCCCGCCGTGCAACGGCTTCTCTACATTGATCTTCTGCTGCATCAGCTGGGCGCCGCCGATTCGGCGTTCCCCGGCGATACGTACCTTTTGGCCGTGCACGCACTCGAAGCCGGCAGCAGCCAACTCGTCAAGACTCAGATTTTTTCCGGAGCGCGCACGTACTATAGCGGGGGTGCCGTCGCGACGTTCACGCTCGTTGACAGCGCTGGGTCGATCGCCTGCAGCGGCGTGACCTATGGTTATCGAGGGTTTATCCGAGCGGACGACATCTCGCACGCCATACCGACCGTTGGCTCGGGCGAGCCCGTGCGAGTGCCGGGTACCGACGACGCTCTACCGAACACGGCGGCCTATTTGCCCGCCTGCCCGGTGCGTTAGTCGGCGCTTAGCGGAGAGCGATTGCGCTCGCCGGACGGCGACGCACCGGAACGGGCTCGACGTGGCGGCCCGCCTGACCGACGAACCACATGCAGAGCAGCGTCAGCAGCGCCGCGTCGTCGAGCGCGCCGAGTACCGGGATGTCGCCGAAGAGATCGATCGGAGAGATCACCAGCAGTCCCACCGCGAGAGCGGCGAGTTTGAGCGCGACCGGAACTCGCGCGTCGCGCATGAGCGGAATCGTTCGAACGATGGCGGTCTTCGCGGCGAGGAGCAAACGAAAGAGTCTCATCGCGGCCTACTACTCCGGCCGGGACGACGTGTTTCAGCCCGCCGGCGAGCTACAGCGAAACGCCGGTAATCGGGGTCGGCTGCTCGGTTTCCATCGGCAGGTATTTAATCGCCGATCCCGCGCTTGCCAGCGCTTTGCGCACGTCAACGCTGCGCAGCGACTGGTCGTCGAACGTCCGGAAGTAGAACTGCAGGTTCGTTAGGTCGTTGGCCGACGTCCAGAGCGTCCATTCGTCGATGGCTTTTCCGTTCACGACGTCGCGCACGGCGCCCACGGGAATGTCGAAGTTGTTGAGGATGTGAAACACCTGCTGAACGGCATCGGCGCCCGTCGCTGGCTGAACGGCCGCGGCTTCGAAGGCCACCGCGCGAACGAATCGTGACGGCGGCGTGAAGTCGCCGGGCAAGCCGTAGAATCCCGAACCCTGACCGAAGCCGCTCAGCGTTACGCCCTGCAGCGTCACGGCGCCGCGATTGGCCGCGGAGAGACCGACGTAGTTGTTCAGATTGGTCATATGCCAGTCGAACGTCGGGGAGTTCGTCAGCACGCCGAGCGGATCGTCGTAGATGACGAGCCGTCCGCCGATCGGCTCGACGACCACCGCGGCGCCCGTCTTGTCCACGATCCGAAAGTGCACCGGCGGCGCCATGCCGAGCTGCGGAACGACGGTCCCCGCCAACGCCACCCGGTCGTAGGCGGCCTTGACCTCGGCGACGGTCGCGAAGTTTCCGAGGATCCACATCGAGTACTGATAGCCGGCCATCGCGCGCGATGCGTTCTCCGGGGTGACGTCCGCGTAGCCGGCCGAGCCGGGGAAAAAGAACTCGCCCACGTAGAGGCCTCGATCGTTGAGTCCGTCCACGACCATCGGCAGGCCGAACGCGTTTGCGCCGACGATGCCGTACTTCGTCGTGAACGAGATCCCGTTGGCGCCGTTGGGCAACAGGCCCGTAATCGGCGTCCCTGCCGGAAAGACCCCGATCTTCGATTGCAGATCGGCTCCAAACTCGAGGGTGCGTGCGACCACGACCGCGCCGTCCTTGGCGATCAGGCGAATTCCCGTGCAGGCTCGTGCCGTCTGCCATGCGAGCACCGAGATCAAGAGCACGACCAGGAATGGTGCGAAGCGCTTCATTCCGTCTGCCTTCGACCGCGACGACGGAAAGCCGCTGCGGCGCCGCGAAAAGGACGCGCCATGGATCTCGCCGCTTTAAAGCCGCTCTTCGGCCAACGGGTGCTCGCGTCGGCGAACAAGGAGTTCGTCGGCACCCTCGAGCCGATCACCGGCAGCCAAGACACGGTCACGCTCAAGCCGCTCGACGCGACGTCGGCCAACAACTACCCGTTCGCGATCAACGGCGTCACGCTGCTCAGCGCGCCCGCGATCACGTTCATTCAGAAGCTGTCGTAGCGCCTACGACTTGAAGAGCTTCAGGTAGCCGTCGGTGGTGTCGAAGAGCTGCGCCAGCAGCTTCGCGTTCTGACCCCAATCCATTCCAGCGTGCTGCGCCTGCGCGGTGAGGTGCGTCGTCGCGCCGCGATCGGCGACGGCGATCGTCAGCGCGAACGACGGCGCGAGCAGCGTCATCGGCTTTTTTACCTCGAGCACCGCGCCGCTCTCGGTGTCGAACGCCGCGCCGATGCTCAGGCCGCACGACTGCAGCGCCAGGATCAGCGCGCGGCCGGCCGTTTCGTACGGCGCGTCAACGTCGCGCTCGACGCTGCCCTTGGCGGCGAGCTTGGGAAACCGCTTGGCCAGCGCGTCGGTGATCTCTTCCGACGCGAGAAACGTCCCCGACGGCACGCCGCTGATGGCCGCGGCCATGGCGGCGACCTGGCTCTCGGCCCCGGCGCGATCGGCGCCCATCTTTCCGCTGGACGCGATGATGTCGGCGATGCGCGCGCGCGGCGTTTCGGAGCTCACGCGGCGAGGGGTTCGTCCGCGTGACGCCGCTGTCCCGTGCCGACTTCGAGCGGGCCGTAGGCGAAGCGCTCGACTCGCTGCCCGAGCGGTTCGCGCGCTTGATCGAGAACGTGGCGGTCGTCGTCGAGGAAGAGCCGTCCGACGACGACTACGAGAGCACCGAGGATGCGGACGACCCCGATGCGGAGATCCTGGGCATCTACCGCGGCGTCGCCCTCACCGAGCGCGGACAGGACTCGCCGCTGCTGCCCGACGAGATCGCCGTCTTCCGCGGCCCCATCAATCGTTTCGTGCGGTCGCGGCACGAGGCGGTCGAAGAAATCCGTGCGACCGTGATCCACGAGCTCGGACATTACTTCGGCGTGGACGAAGAGGAGCTGCCGTAGCCATGAGCACCGACCCCGGCCACCGATCGCACCGCGTCCGCATCGTGCGCGACGTCGTGGAGATCGTCGCGATTCTCGCCGCGGGCTTCTGGGCGTTCTACGTGTTCGTCTACGAGAACCGCATCAAGCCGTCGTTCAGCGACCCGCAGGTCAGCGTCGGCGCCACGCTCGAGAAGACGAGCGCGAGCGGAAGCGCCGTGGGCGTGCTGCTGAAGACGAACATCCGCAACGAGGGCAGCGTGCGCTTCGATTTCGCCGGCTACTACGTGACGGTGCTCGCGACGCGCATGACGCTCTCGAAGCGGCCGCTGCCGCCGGTGCGCTCGGACACCTCGCAGACGCAGAGCACCTACTTCACGCTCTCGAAGAGCGAGCCCGTCTACGGCTTCGGCTTCATCACCAGCATAGGCAATCCGGCGTCGAAGTACGGCCTGCAGCTCGAGCCCGGCGGCGACGTGAGCCAGGAGCACACGTTCTACATCCCGGCGGGGCGCTTCGACGTGCTCACCGCGCACGTGGACGGATGCTTTACGCGCAACGCCGACCGCGTGATTCCGGTGCACCTGCGGCAGCGCAGCGACGGCACGACCGGCGTCACGTGCGACGGCGGTCTGCACGTTGCCTTCGACGTGGGCTCGCTCGACCTGCGAAAGTAAGTCGCGGCCGGCGCGCCGGTTAGAGCCGCTCGAGCAGCGACTCGTCGTCCAAACGCCGTAAGTCCTCGGGGACCCGCTCGCGGACGCGCGCCGCGAGCTGCGCGGCGAGCTCGGCGCGGCGATCGACGCTCAACGCGTCGCGACGCTCGAGAAAGCGCTTGATCAGCGCGCGCTCGTCGCCGGTGAGATACGCGGTTGGCGCGTACACGGGCTCGCTCTCCGCGCGCGCCAGGTCGCGCGGCTCGGACAGGCGCGCGTCGCGCACCACGATCGTCCCCGCCGCGAGGTCGCCCAGGCGCTTGTTCTCCGGCGAGAGCAGGGCGCTGATTGCGGCCAGCAGATAGTAGCCCAGCAGGTACTCGCCCACGCGGATCAGGTTCCGGATGAGCGAGGCGCCGAAGTCGATCGGGTAGCCGCCGTCGCGCACCACGCGCAGTCCCAGCAGCCTCTTGCCGGGCGTCTGTCCGTTCCACACCGCTTCGAGCACGATGAAGTAGCCGAAGAGGATCGTGAACACGATCGCGACGACGAGCGCGATCGCCACGCTCTCGGCGAGCTTGTCGGGAGTGTGCCCCGTGTTGCGCGGCGCGATCCGCGCCGCGGCCATGACGATTCCGGCGAAGATCGCGACGAGCACCACGATCTGGATCGCCTGGTCCACCAGCAGCGCGAGAAAACGGCTGCCGAGCCCCGCCAGCTCGTAGCGGAATGCGATGCTCTCCGGAGTGCGAACGTCGAGGGTTCGATCCACGTATTCCAGGTTCGACGGGCGCGGCTCGCCAACTCCTACCGCCGTTGAACCAGACGATATTCGTCGCGCGGCGATCGCACACGTGGCACGAGCTCGACGCGCTGCTCAAGCGCGTCGGCCGAGGCGGCGCGCGCCGGCTTTCGCCCGACGACGTGGCCGAGCTCGGACGGCTCTATCGCGCCACGACCAGCGACCTGGCCTACGCTCAGGGCCGCGGCTACGACCGCGGGCTGCTCGAGTATCTCAACCGCACCGTCGCGCGCGCCCACGCCCACGTCTACGCGAAGGCGCCCGAGAGCGGCATGGCGCGCATCGCCGACTTCTACGCCAACGGCTTCCCGAGCGAGTTTCGCCGCTCGCTGCCGTACGTCGCGATCTGTACCGCGATCACCGTGGTCTGCGCCGTGGTCGCCTACGTTCTGGTGCGCGACCATCCCGCCGACGTCTACGCACTGCTGCCGAAGTTCATGGTGCCCGACACCATCCGCAAGAGTCTGCACGACTCGAACTTCGCCGTCTCGGCCGGCTTCGCGCCCGCGATGTCGACGATGATCATCACGAACAACGTGAAGGTGGCGATCATTGCGTTCGCCGGCTCGGTGACGCTCGGCGCGCTCACCATCTACATCATCGCGCTCAACGGGCTGATGCTCGGCGGCCTCGGCGCGCTGTTCACCAACGCCGGCTTCGGCACCGACTATTGGGCGACGGTCGCGCCGCACGGCGTGATCGAGCTCACCGCGATTCAGATCGCGGGCGCGTCGGGTCTGCTGATCGCCGCCGGGGCGCTCGCTCCGGGGCGGCTCCGCCGCCGCGACGCCATCGCGGCCAACGCGCGGCGCGCGGGCACGCTGATCCTCGGCGTGGCGTCGATGCTCGTGGTCGCGGGGACGATCGAGGGCTTCTTCTCGCCGCGGCGCCTGCCGATACCCGATCGCGTCGCGGCCGGCGCGCTCACCGCGGTCGCGATGCTGCTCTACTTCACGGCAGCGGGCCGCCGGGAGACGCGATCATCTCCTCGGCGCGCCGGCGAATCTCCGCGGGAAACGGCGTCGCGCGGCGCTTGACGCGGTCGATGTGCACGGCGGTCAGCTCGCAGACCGCGCACGTCTCGTTGCTCGGGCGATGGAACATCTCGTGCACGAGCACGAGCTTGCGCTCGCCGACGCTTACGAACCGCGAGCGCACGTCCACCACCGTGCCGGCGAAGGTCTCGCGTTTGTAGGTGATGTTCTGCTGGACGCCGGCCATGCCCGTGTGCGTGTCGTGCAGGTAGCTCTGCGTGACGCCGATCTCCGCCAGCAGGTTCCACGTCGCCTCGTCGAACTTTCCAACGTACCACATGACGTTCATGTGGCCCATGTGATCGCACTGCCAGGGGAAGACCAGCCCGCGGTAGGTTACAATCGTTTTCAATCCTTCCACCTCTCGCCGCTGCCATCGGCAGCATGAGGAATGTATCATGAAAAACCGACTTCTCCCTGGGTCGCTGTGGGCGCTCGTAACAGCGGCCTTGCTTTCGAGTGCGGTGCCGGGATCAGCGTGCACGCGCGTGCTCTACGTCGGCAGCAACGGCCTCGTCGTCACCGGCCGCACCATGGACTGGAAGGAAGACATGCTGTCGAACGTCTGGGCGTTCCCGGCGGGAGCGGCTCGCGACGGCTCCGCCGGCCCCGCCTCGCTGCGGTGGGTCTCGAAGTACGGCAGCGTCGGCATTTCGGGCTACGAGGCCGGACTCGCCGACGGCATGAACGAGCGCGGCCTGGTCGCCAACGCGCTCTATCTGGCCGAGTCGCAATACGCCGACCCCGTGCCGGGTAAGCCGTATCTCTCGATCTCCCACTGGGCGCAGTACGCGCTCGACAACTTTGCCACCGTCGACGAGGCCGTCACCACGCTGCGCGCCGAGCCGTTCAACCTGCTCGCGCCGGCACTCCCCAACGGCGCGCCGGCGACGCTGCATCTTTCGCTTTCCGACGCGACCGGCGATTCGGCCGTCCTCGAGTACGACAACAAGAAGCTGGTGATCCACCACGGCCGGAGCTTCACGGTGATGACGAACTCGCCGACCTACGACCAGCAGCTCGCGCTCGACGCCTACTGGCGTCAGATCGGCGGCCTCACGTTCCTTCCGGGCACGAACCGTGCCGCCGACCGGTTCGCGCGAGCGTCGTTCCTGCTGGGCGCCATCCCGAAGGAAGCCGACCCCAACTACATCAAGGGCGTTCCGCAACAATCCTACGCCTATCAGGCCGTCGCCAGCGTGATGGGCGTTATGCGCTCCGTCAGCGTGCCGCTCGGCATCACGACGCCGGATCAACCCAACATTTCGTCCACGCTCTGGCGCACGGTGTCGGACCAGACGCATCGCATCTACTACTTCGACTCCGCGACCCGTCCCGATACGTTCTGGGTCTCGCTCGACAAGCTCGATCTGCACAGGGGCGCACCGGTGCGCAAGTTAACGATCGCGCACGGCGAGGTCTTCTCGGGCGAGGTCGCCGGCGAGATGCAGCCGGCGCAACCGATGACCTTCTTACCCGCGACGCCGCCGTAGCGCGCTAGAGCAGCCCCCGCCGCTTCACGCGCAGGTACTCGTCGATCAGCGCCGTCGAGAGCGACTTGGCGGGCACGTCGATCACGATCGCGCCGTTGCGCTCCAGCATCGCCTGCGCCACGCGCCGCTCGTTGGCCAGGCCGAGCGCCACGTTCGAGCGGAAGGCGTCGCTCACGTTGCGCGGCTCCTTCGCGAGCGCCGCGCTCACCGCGGCGTCGTTCATGAACACGCAGACCAGCAGGTGCCGGCGCGCGAGCGTTGCGATCTCGGCCATCACGCCGGCCTGCGCGATCGGGTCGATGACGTCGGTGAGGAACACGATGAGCGAGCGCTTGTGCAGGTGGTGGCGCAGATAGGCGAAGGCCCGCGCGTAGTTCGACTCCTCGAAGCGCGGCTCGAGGTCGTAGAGCTGCTCGCCGAGGCGCGCGATGGACGAGCGCGTGGATCGCGGCGCGCCGGCGGCGAGGATGTCGCCCGCGAACGCGACCAGGCCGACGCGGTCGCTCGCGAACCCCGCAATCGTGGCCAGCGAGAGCGCGGCGGTCACCGCGTAGTCGAGCTTGCGCGCCGTGCCGAGCCGCGGCGTCATCAGACGCCCGCAATCGAGCACCAGCATCACGCTCTGGCTGCGCTCGACCTCGTGCTGCGCCACCATCAGCTTGCCGCGCCGCGCGGTCGCCTTCCAATCGACCGAACGAAACGCGTCGCCGTCGTTCCACTCGCGCAGCGACTCGAATTCGGTGCCCGCGCCGCGCAGTTTCATGCGGCGCAAACCCGCCTCGATCGTGCGGTTGCGCAGGTGCAGCTTGCCGTAGCGCTCGACCGCGGAGAGATCGGGATAGACGCGGATCGGATCCTCGGCTGCGAGCCGCTGCCGGCGGCGGATCAGGCCGAGCGACGTTTCGAACCAGACGTAGAGCGTGCTCAGCGCGTCGGCGCCGCGCGCGACCGGCGTGACCGGGCGCGCGACCGTCGCGCGACGCCCCGGCGCGACCGCGACGACCACCTCGTCGGCGTCGAACCGCAGCGTGCGCACCGGCGTCTCGACGATGCCCACCCGCACGGCGCCGCGCGAACGATTCTCCACCGCGTATACCAGCTGCGCCGCAACGCCGAGCGCGAAGTGCTCGGCCGGCTCGCGCTCGATATGCAGCTGCGCCGCGCGCGGGCCGAACAGCGCGTCGGCGATCGTCGCCAGGGCGAGCGCCGCCGCGAGCGCGAGCGCCAGCGGCACGAACGCGCCGACGCCCGGCGACAGCGCGAGCAGCAGCGCGATCGCGGCGAGCAGCCAGAGAAAACGTGCGGTGATCCACGCGGGCAGCCACAACGCGCCGAGAGTCCTTCGACTGCGCGCCTTCGGCGCTCCGCTCAGGATGACAAGTCTCCGCGAGGCACCGGGATCGCCGCCAGCACGTCGCGCAGCGCGTCGCGCGCGGAGATGCCCTCGATCTCCGCTTCCGGCGCCACGATGAGCCGGTGCGGCAGCACCAGGTCGGCCGTGTCCTTCACGTCGTCGGGCGTCGCGAAGTCGCGGCCCGCGATCGCGGCCGCCGCCTGCGCCGCGGTCAGCAGCGCGATGCCGGCGCGCGGCGACGCGCCGAGCGTGAGCCGCGGGTGCGAGCGCGTCGCGGCGACGATGCGATACGTGTACTCGCGCACGCCCTCCGACAGGTGCACGCGGCGCACCGCGTGCTGCGCGTCGATCACTTCGGCCGCGTTGGTGACCGGCAGCACGTGCGACGCCTCCAGCTCGCGCGCGTCGAAGCCGGCCGCCGAGCGCGCCAGCAGCTCGAGCTCCTGGCTCTCCTGCGGATACGTGGCCGTCACCTTGACCATGAAGCGGTCGAGCTGCGCCTCGGGCAGCGGATAGGTCCCCTCGTACTCGATTGGGTTCTGCGTCGCGCAGAGCAAGAACGGCTGCGGCAACGGATAGGCCACGCCGTCAATCGTGATGCGGCCCTCTTCCATCGCCTCGAGCAGCGCCGACTGCGTCTTGGGCGGCGTGCGGTTGACCTCGTCGGCGAGCACGACGTTGGCCGCGATCGGGCCGATGCGCGTCGCGAACTGCGCGGTCTGCGGGTTGAACACCGTCGTTCCGACGACGTCGGAGGGCATCAGGTCGGGCGTGAACGCGATCCGCCGGAACTCGAGGCCGAGCAGCACCGCGAGCGCGCGCACGGCCAGCGTCTTGCCCGTGCCCGGGACGCCTTCGATCAGCACGTGGCCGCGCGCGAACAGCGCGATCGTGAGCCCCAGCGTCATCCGGCCGGCGCCGACGAGCACCTTCGCCATGCCCTCTTCGATCCGCCCCGAGACCTGCGCAACGGAATTGCTCACGCGTGCTCCTTTCGCCGATGGAAGTCAATGGTCGCCTGCCACAGTACGTCGTCGTCGGACGCGCGCCGCCGCGTGCGGCGCATGAGTTCGGCCATCGCCGCGATGTAGTCGGACGAGTCGCGCTCGTCGGGCGGCGTCGGAAGGTACGGCGGCGCGAAGCGCACGTTCGCGCCCACCAGCGCCAGCACGCCGATCGCCAGCACGATCCACGCCGCCGCACGCACCGCGGACGGGAGCGCCGCCCAGAGCGTGAGGCCGTCGTCGTAGCCGTGCACGTATTCGTCGAACACGGCCGGTCCGTGCCCCGCGATCGCGTTGTAGGCGAAGCGCGCGTTATCGGCGTTTCGAATCTGCGCGTTGCCGAAGAGCGCCGGCGCCGTGACGGCGATCACCTCGCCGCGCCCCACGCGATACGCCGCCGCGATCGTGCCGCGTGCGTTGGCCAGCAGCGGCACGCCGCGCGGATCCTTGAACGGAAACACCCAGTCGATCGGGCCGCGGACGCCGGTCACGCCGCCGGTGTATCCGTTGCGCGCGAGCGCGATCGCGCCGGTGCCGCTCGCCGGCACCGACGTGCCGACGCCCGGCGCCACGTCGTCCTTGCCCGCGAACTCCGCGTCAATGGCCACGAGGCGGCCGCCGTTCTCCACGAAGCGCCGCAAGTACGCCGAGTCGCGCTCGTCCATCGGCTTGGCCGACGGATCGCGCTCGTAGCCGGTGATCACGATCGTCTTCACCGAGGAGTCGAGCACGCCGAGCACGCGCTCGAAGCGCGTCACCGGAACCCCCGCGGCGCGCAACACCTCGTAGAGCGCGCGATAGCCGTTCGGCCCCACGTCGTACGACGAATACACCGACACCTGCCGCGCCTTCTGCTTCTCGTTCGCTCCGGCGAACGCCAGCAGCATCACGAGCGCGGCGCCGATGAAGACGAGCACGACTTCGAAGCGAACGCGTTTCACACGCTCCCCTTCGGCGAGGTCAACGTGACGAAGGAGTCGTAGGCGGCGCGGGCGCGGGACCACTGCGGCGCGTCCACCGCGCGTTCGGCATACGCGCGCGCGACGAACGGCTCGGCGACGGCGTCGAACGCCGGCACGAGCGCTGCGTCGCCGCGCAGCTCGCGGCGCAGGTCGCCCACGGTGGCGCTGCGGCCGGCGGCGATCTCGCCGCGCGCCCCCAGCGTCGCGACCGCCGCGGCGAACAGCAGCAGCGCCGCGGTGCCGTACTCGCCGGCGTCGGCGGCCTCGCACGCGCGGCGATAGAGCGACGAGGGTTCGGGCGGCGCTTCGATCGGCTCGCCCGCGGTGCGCCGTTCGAACGGCGCGAAGCGCACGTTGCGCAGAACGCGCACCGCGACGACGAAGAGCAGCAGCGCGACGAGCGCGAGCAGTACGTCGCCGATGCCGTTGGCCGTCGCCGGGCTCACGTGCACGCGGCCGAAGGTCGAGCTCCACAGCCGGTCCCAGCGTTCGCCGATCCAGCGCAGCAGCCGCCGCCACCACGGCTCGTACGTGGGCGCGGGCGCGGGCTGCGTCAGGTGGTAGCGTCCCGGCGTCGCGAGCTCGCGCGCCAGCAGCGCGTTCAGTTCGGGCGCCGGATGCGGCGCCGCGCCGGCGTGCGGCGACGGCTCGAGCCGCGCGACCGCGTGCGCGCGATTCGCGTGCAGCCAGCGCGCGACGAGTTCGTCGCGCGAGGGCGCCGCGACCGCCAGCGCGGCCGCAGCCGCCGCGATCACGCTGTCTGCGCGGCGGTCAGCCGCTCGAGGCTCGCCTCGAGGTCGTATCCCTCGCGCCGCACGCGCACGTCGAAGTAATAGACGGCGAGCAGCACCACGCCGAACGGCGTGACGACCGCGCGCGACACCGAGTCGATCACCGTCTCGAGCGCGGGCTGATGCGCGAACGCCGCCGCCACGCTGAAGATGCTCAGCACCGCCGACCCCCCGATCATCACGGCCCCGGCGGCGATGGCGAACAGCACCGAGCGCCAGAACTCAGCGCGGTTGAAGACGCGCGCGAAGCCGAGCAGCAGCGACGCGATGACGGGGCGCTCCTCGATCACCACGGAGTACATCGAAAACGACAGCGCGACGACCAACGGCGCGAGCGTCGGCAACAGCACGATCATGCCGACGATCCCGACCGTCACGCCCACGCCGAACGCAATCGCGGGAGCGGCCGCCGCGAAGATCCCGATGAAGAACGCCGCGAACACGATCACGACGATGGCCGCGAAGTACCAGCCGAGGACGACGAGAAAGTCGATTCCGATCATCCCGAGGATCGCGGCCCAGCGGTGCAGCACCGCCTCGTAGCACGCGCGAAACTCGACCGGACGGCTGCGATAGAGCCGCGCGACGCCCACCGCGACGGCGTTCATGGCGAACGGCCACAGGCCGTACGCGACGACCAGCGACGCGATGAAGACCCCGATTGAGAGCGGCGAGTCGAAGATCGACGGAACCGTCGGCGGCGCGCCGCGATCGGGATGCTCGAAGGCCTGCAGGATCGCGTCGAGCGACGGCTGCGCGCCGCGGTCGAGCACGTATTGGAAGACGCCGAGCGGAACGATGAGCACCATGACGATCGCGGCAAACGGAACGAAGTTCCGAATATACAGCGTCACGGCTCGATCGAAGATCTCGCCGAATCCGAGGGGTCGCAGCTCCATTGCGGCAAGGTAAGTTCGGGCCAGGCAATCGCCTCACCCCCGATGAAACGGTCGCGCCAAATGCTTATCGGCACCCTCGACGCGATCCGGCGCTATCCGGTCAAGAGCCTCCGCGGCGAGGCGCTGGGCACCGCCGCCGTCGGCGACGCCGGTCTGCCCGGCGATCGCAGCGGCGCGCTCTTCGTGCGCTCCGGCAACGCCCGCACCGGCAAGACGTACCGCGGCAAAGAGCACGACCGGCTGCACCTGCTCGACGACGCCGGCGCGGCCCGCCAAGCCGCCGCGGAGCGCGGCGTTGACGTGGAGATTCGCCTCGGCGGCAGCTTCTTCGACGCGGCGCCGATCTCGTTGATCGTCGACCGCTGGCTCGACGGCCTGAGCGCGCACGTGGAGTACGCCGTCGAGTGGGAGCGTTTCCGGCCGAACTTCTTCGTGCGTGCGGCGCCGGAGTTCGCGCTGCTCGAGAACGACCTCGCCAACGCCGAGCTCGAGGTCGGCTCCGCGACGCTGCGCGTTCGCGAGCCGATCGAGCGTTGCGTCGTCACGACGTACGATCTGCACGGCGGCGAGAGCGACCCCGAGATCCTGCGCTACGTGGCGCAGCGGCGCAATACGTGGATGGGCATCTACTGCGACGTCGTCACCCCGGGCACCGCGCGCGTGGGCGACGACGTGAAGAGGCGCCGTTAGAACGGCGCCTCTGGCCCACACCCGGTGTCGTGCAGCGTAGCGCGATACTGCGTATAGACCACTAGTCGAACTCGATTAGACCGTCCGGCACTGCCGGTTGGAAGCGCCAACCGGGAGCGATTCACACCGCGCGACGGCCCTCCAGCGCCTTGGTGATGGTCATCTCGTCGGCGTAGTCGAGGTCGCCGCCGATCGGCAGGCCGTAGGCCAGCCGCGTGACCGCCACGCCGAGCGGCTGCAGCAGGCGCGAGAGGTAGAGCGCCGTGGCCTCGCCCTCGGCGTTGGGATTGGTCGCGAGGATGATCTCGCGCGGCTCCTCGCGCCCAACGCGCTCGATCAGTTCCTTCACGTGCAGCTGCGCCGGGCCGATGCCGTCCATCGGCGAGATCAGGCCGCCCAGCACGTGGTAGCGGCCCTTGAACGCGCCGGTGCGTTCGATCGCGTACACGTCCTTGGCCTCGGCGACCACGCAGATCGTCGCGGCGTCGCGCCGCTCGTCGCTGCAGAACTCGCACGGATCCGACTCCGACAGCGAAAAACAGATCGAGCAGAAGCGCACGTTGTCTTTCACGGCGAGGATCGCCTCGGCAAGGCTCTGCGCCTCGTTGCGCGGCCGATTGAGCAGATAGAAGACGAGCCGGGCCGCGGTTTTCGGCCCGATCGTCGGCAGTTTGCTGAACTCGTTGATCAGCGATGCGATCGGGCCGGCGACGGCCGTCACGTGAGTCCGGGGATGCGCATGCCCCCTGTCACCGACGACATCCGTTTCTGCGACGCGTCGCTCGCCTTCGTGAGCGCGTCGTTGATCGCGGCGGTCACCAAATCTTCCAGGGTCTCGACGTCCTCGGGGTCCACGGCCTCTTTGCCGATCCGCACGGCCGTCACGCGCTGGTCGCACGTCACGTCCACGGTCACCGCTCCGCCCCCGGCGCTTCCGCTGACGATCGTGTTCTTCAGCTCCTCTTGCGCCTTGGCCATCTCGGCCTGCACCTTCTTGAACTGGGCGAGCAAATGGGCTTGATTCATCAGCGTATCCGTTCCTTAGCATAGTCGAAAAGCGCGTCGGCGCCGTCGTCGGGCTGCGCGGCCGTCATCGAGGCGACGTTGCCCGGCGCCGAGCCCTTCGCGCGCGACGCGTTGCCGTCCACGCGCAGCGTCACCTTGAGGCCGACGCCCAGCACGTCGGCGATGGCGGCCTCGACCAGCTTCGCGTGATCGCGCAGCGCGTCGGCGCTCCACGTGTCGGGCAGCCTGAGCACGATCGCGTTGCCGTCCACGGCTTCGATCTGCGCGCGCGAGAGCGGTCCGCGCAACGGCTGCCGCTCCGACTCGACCTTGCTGCGGATGCTCTGCCACGCGGCGCGCACCTTTTGCAGCGAGATCTCGGCCGGGGCTTTGCGTTCGGCGGCGGCCGCCGGCGCCTCGGGTTCCGAGACGGGCGGCGGCGCCTTGGGCTCCGGGGCGGGCGACCGCGCGCCCGCGCCTCCCTCGAGCGTCGCGACGCGCGCCGCGAGCGCGTCGATCGTCGGATCCTCGCCCGTCAAGATGAAGCGCAGCAGCGCCGTCTCCAGCTCGAGCCGAGGGTTGCCGCCCGAACGCGCCAGCGACAGGGCGTCGGAGAACGCGCGCAGCGCGCGCACCAGCATGGCCTGCGACAGGCCCTCGGCCTGGCGCGTGGCGCGCTGGGCGTCCTCGGGCGACAGCTCGCGCTCGAGCAGCGCGCCGTCCACGCGCGCCACCAGCAGGTTGCGGAATGCGGCGATCAGCGTGCGGATTAGGATCAGCAGGTCGGCCCCGGCGTCGCTCGCCTCCTCGACCACGCCGAGGGCGCGGGCGGCGTCGCGATCGAGGGCCGCGTCAACCAGGGCCTGGGCGAAGGTGCGCCCGGTCGAGCCGAAGGCCAGGTCCAGGGTCTCGGCGGTCGCCGGCCGCCCCCCGAGAAGGCGGCCAGCTGCTCGAGCATGGTCAGGGCGTCGCGCAGGCCGCCGTCGGCGCGGTAGGCGATGGCCGCCAGGGCGGCGTCGTCAACGTCGATCTTCTCGCCCCGCGCGACTTCGCGCATCTTCTCGATCATCACGGGCACGGCGATCCGCCGGAAGGCGTAGCGCTGGCAGCGCGACAGGATCGTCACCGGAAGCCGCTCGGGCTCGGTGGTCGCGAGGATGAAAACGGCATGCGGGGGCGGCTCTTCCAGCGTCTTGAGAAAGGCGTTGGCGCCCTCCTTCGTGAGCATGTGCGCCTCGTCAATGATGTAGACTTTCATCCGCATCGCGGCCGGCGCGAACTTCACGGCCTCGCGCAGCGCCCGGATCTCGTCAATGCCGCGATTGCTCGCCGCGTCGATCTCCAGGACGTCCAGCGCCGTCCCCGCCAGCATCGCCCGACAATTCTCGCAGGTATTGTCCGGGACGGCCGTGGGGCCGTGCTCGCAGTTGATGCAGCGTGCTAGAATCTTAGCAGCCGAGGTCTTTCCGGACCCCCGGGGCCCGGAGAACAGGTAGGCGTGGGCGAGCTTCCCGCTTTCAATGGCGGAGGTCAGCGTGCGAACGACCGCGTCCTGGCCTACCAGATCGGCAAACGTCAGGGGGCGCCAAGTTCGGTAGAGCGACACGGCGGTCACACTTTAGCAGGCCGTTTCGAGGCGCCTGCCGGAGGGTATGGTTGCAACGAGTCGGTCCGCGTAGCGGTTATGAGAGTTGCTTCCCAGGCAGCAACGTTTGGCTAATTTTGGTATAAGAAAGCTACCCGTGGATTTGCGCGCAGCGCTCCAAGAGAAGTTCGGTTTTGCCGGTTTCTACCCCGGCCAAGAAGAGGTCGTGTCTCGTGTCCTGCAAGGTCACGACACGCTCGCAATTCTGGCGACGGGCGCCGGTAAGAGCTTGACGTATCAGCTCCCCGCGCTGCTGCTCCGCGGCACCACGGTCGTCGTCAGCCCGCTGATCGCGCTGATGAAGGATCAGCTCGATATGCTGCGCGACCGCGGCATCACCGACGTCGTGGCGCTCAACTCGACCCTCTCCGAAGATCAAGAGGTGCGCGCGCGCGAACGCATCGCGTCGGGAACGCTGCGCATCGTCTACACGACGCCCGAGAAGCTCGAGGACGAAGGCTTCTTGAAGCTGCTGCAGTCCATCGACGTTCCGCTCTTCGTCGTGGACGAGGCGCACTGCATCAGCCAGTGGGGCCACGACTTCCGCCCCGCCTATCTCGCGCTCGGCGGCGTGATCGGAAAGCTCGGCCATCCCACCGTGCTCGCGCTCACGGCCACCGCGACCCCGTCGGTGCGCGAAGACATCCTGCACCAGCTCGGCATAGATACGGTCAAGCCGATCGTCCGCGGGTTCGACCGGCCCAACCTGGTGTACGAAGCGCGCAAGGCCGAGAAGGAAGCCGACAAGCTCAAGATTCTCTCCTCGCTGTTCGACGGCGACGGCGCGCTGGAAGGCACCGGCATCATCTATACCGCCACGATCAAGAACGCGCTCGAGGTGCAGTCGTATCTGGCGCGGGAGCTCGGCATCCCCGCGGCCGTCTACCACTCGAAGCTGCATAAAGAAGACCGCACGTCGGTCCACAATCTGTTCATGGACGAGGCGATCCGCGCCGTCGTGGCGACCAACGCGTTCGGCCTGGGCATCGACAAGCCGAACATCCGCTTCGTGGTGCACTACGATCTGCCGGGCTCGGTCGAGGCCTACACGCAAGAGGCGGGGCGCGCCGGCCGCGACGGGCTCGCGTCGCGCTGCATCCTGATCTATCGCATGAGCGACACGCGCGTGCAGAACTACTTCCTCACCGGCAAGTATCCCGACGTCGAGGAAGTGCAGCGGGTCTTCGGCACGATCGAAGTCTTCGGCGACCAGACCGCCGGCGTCTCGATGATCGACCTGCGCAAGATCCTGCAGCTGCCCCTGACGAAGCTGAAAGTGATCCTCGCGCTGCTCAAGAAGTCGGGCTACATCGAACACGTCGGTAAGTCGGCCTACGGCCTGACCGAGGCCGTGCGCAAGCACCGCGACCTGATGCTGAACCTCGCGAACTACGAAACGAAGAAGTCGTACGATCAGAGCAAGCTCGCGATGATGCTGCAGTACGCGGAGACCACCTCGTGCCGCCGCCGCTTCATCCTCAACTATTTCGGCGAGGACTTCGAGCGCACGAACTGCGGCGCGTGCGACAGCTGCCTGCGGGCGCGGCGCATCGGCCGCGAAGCGGGCGCGACGACGGGCGGGTTCAAGATCGCCGACGTCGTCAACCATCCGAAGTTCGGCGTCGGAACCGTCGAACGCGCGGAACGCGATCTCGTGACGGTACTCTTTCCCAGCGTCGGTTACAAGACGCTTCTAGCATCGGCCGTCAATCACGGCGGCGCCGAAGAACAAATTGCATAGGAGCCGCCAGGCTCCCACGGCCGCGCTGTTCATCGCGGTCTCACTCACCCTCGTCGCCGCAGCACCGCTTCAATCCGCGTCGCCCACGCCGTCGCCGTCGCCCTCTGCCGTCGCGTCGCCCGTCGCGTCGCCGGGCTCGCCCGCACCGCCGAACGTGGCCCCGCCGCCCAGCGCCGGGCCGGCGGCCACGCCGCCGCCGATCGTCGTGACGCCCGCATCGGCGTCGGTGCCGGTCGGATCGCCGGTGGATCTCACCGTCGGTTCGGCCATCGCGCCGCTGACGGCCACCGTGCACGATCCGGCGATCGCGAGCGTCTACGTGGATCAGGCGTCGCAGCGCGTCACCGTCAGCGGGAAGAGCCCGGGTACGACCGTGATCACCATCGCCGACGCGCGCGGCCTGCAGCGCGACGTGGCCGTTCGCGTGGCGTATTACGCCGGCGCGATCGCGTCGCGCGTCTCGCTCTCGCTCACCGGCGATCCCGCGTCGCCCGACTTCGTGCGCGAGCAGGTGGCGCGCGCGGTGAGAGACGCCGCGCGGCCGCGGCCCGGAGCGCAGGTCGTGGTCTCGTCCGACGACGTTCCGATGCACCGGATGCTCGATCAAGACGACGTCGCGGGCTTCGACGTTCCGGTGCTGATCCAGGGCAACGACCTGTTCGAGGTTGACGGCTCGACGCACGTTGACGTGCAGAACGTCGCGGTGCCACGCATCTCACCCGACTCGCTGATGGTCAGCGACTATCCGGAACGGCTCACCGAGGACGGCATGCTGTTCACGGCCGATCTGCGATCCGGGGCCCCGTCGCGCTTTCTCTACTTCCACTACAATCCGCCCGGTCAGCCGGAGCGACGCGTCGTGCTGCGCGCGGAGAATCAGTCGCGCGAGCCGTCCATCGTGCAGTTCATCAGCGGCCGCGGCGGCCCGTCGTCGAACGAGATGGACGTCGGGCACACAGCGACCAAACGATTCCTCATCAACGTGGTGCAGAACCAGGGGCGGCTGCTGACGCTGCCCGGCAACAGCACCACCGCGATCGTCGAACAGGACATGCCGCCCGGCAGCATCGTGTGCAACCTACTGCAGCTTCGCGTGCTCTCCGGCGGGAACGTGCATCTCACGCTCTTCGCGCAGAACGCCGACCAGAACACCGACGCCGCGATCGCGAGCGCCGAGCTGCTCGAGGGCACGCACAAGCACGCGCGCGGCATCTATCCGATCGCGGAGTTTCACTTCGCGCGGCAGTGGAAGGTGGACGACGAGTATCTCGAGCTTCCGGTCGGCGAGCTGCCGCTGCCGAATCACCTGCAGGGCCAGGCGCTCGCGGGCGACTACGGCGTGCTGCAATCGTTCGTGGTCACCGTGGCGAACCCGAACGGCTCGCCGCGCGCGATCGCCATCTACGAGAACCCGCGCGGGGGGCGCGCAACCGGTACGTATCTGATCGACGGCGTGCTGGTGCAGTCGCACCAAGTGCCGCCCTACTCGCGCTACAAGATCCGGCAGTACGTCGTGCCGGCGCACGGCTTCGTGCGCGTCACGATCGTCACGATGCCCGAGGCCGGCTCGAGCCTGCCCGTGCGGCTCGTGTTCGCGCCCGACGACGGCAGCGTCGCGCCCGGCGCGCCCGGCTCACCCGTCTACTGACGCGGCGTAGACCGCCTCCATCCGGCGCGCGCTCGCGTCCCAGCCGAAGCGCGCGATAGCGCCGTCGCGCGCGCGCGCCGCACGCGCGTCTTCGTCGCCGCGCAGCGCGGCGGCCAGCGCCGCGCACCACGCAGCGACGTCGTCCACCGGAAGCGCCGGCGCGTCGCCGCGCGCGATCTCGGGCAGCGAGCTGCTGTCCGACACCACGCAGGGCACGCCGGCGCAGAGCGCCTGCGCGGCGGCGTAGCCGAAGCCTTCGTAGCGCGAGGGGACGGCGGCGACGGCGCAGCGTTCGTAGAGCGCCAGCAGATCGGCGCGCGGCACGTAGCCGGGCATCTCGACGCGTTCCTCCACCCCGAGCTCGCGCGCGAGCGCCGCGCAGCGCGCCGCATAGGGCGTCGGCGGCCCGACCGCGACCAGGCGCGCCTGCGGCAGCCGTGCGAGCGCGCGGACCAGCAGCTCGAGGTTCTTGCGCCGCTCGATCGTTCCGACGGCCAGGATCGTGCGCCCGTCGCCGCGGCGCGCGACGGCGCCGAAGTCGGCCGCGACCCCCGGATACACCACGTGGACGCGCGTCGCGTCGAATCCCGGCAGCAGCCCCAGCAGCTCGCGGCGCGAGAACTCCGAGTCGGCGACGACGCGCGCGGCGCTGCGATAGCGCCGCAGCGAGAACGGCCCGAAGTAGTAGCGCGCGTACGCCGGCGCGTGCGCCTGGGCGCGATGCCACGCGACGTCGTGCACGGTCACGACGACCGGCAGGCGGGCCATCAGCGGAACGGTGCCCGCCGCGCAGTGCAGCAGCTCGGCGCCGCTCGCGCGCGCGCGCCGCGGGAGCAGGGCCTGATCCCACCAGACGCGCCGGTCGAAGCGCCACGGATCCAGCGCGGGCTCGCGCAGCTCGACGACGTCCACGCCGCGCGCCCGCAGCGCGCCGGCCAAGCCGCGCACGTACTCGCCGATGCCCGTCGCCGTTCCCACCGTCAGCTGCGCGTCGAGCGCAACCTTCACCGCAGGTCGCGTTCCAGCGCGCGCACCATCCGCGAGTCCGGAGCGATGCGCCGCGCGCGCGCCAGATAGACGCGCGCGGCGGCCGGGTCGCCGTTCTCCCACGCGATCACGCCGAGGCCGGCGATCGCGTCGGCGCCGGCCGGATCGATCGCGACGCCCTGCGCGAACAGCTCGGCCGCACGCCGGCGGTCGCCCAGCAGGTCGGCCTGATTCGCCGCCGACACGACGTAGCGTTCGGAGAGCGGTGCGAGGCTCACCGCGGCCTCGAACGATTGCAGCCCGCGCCGCAGCCACGCGCGCTGCGCCGGGCTGCCCGGCACCGCGCGAAACGCCGTCTCGTTGGCGAGCACGCCCATGCGCCAGTACGCCTGAGCCACCGCGTCGGGATGGGTGCCGCCGCGCGCGAGCGCGGCCCGCAGCAACGCCTCCAGCGCGTAGGCCGCGGCCGGATCGCGGTGCACCAGCGCCTGCGCGGCCGCGTCTACGGCGTCGGGGTCCGGGGCGGCGAGGAAATACTCGTTCGCGAGCACGGCGTCGCCGCGCGCCAGCGCGACGCGCGCCAGCAGCTCGTCGCGGGCCGGCGAAGCGGGAAGGCGCAGCGCGTAGCGCTCGGCCGCGCGTACGTCGCCGCGCGCCAGCGCGTCGCGCGCGAGCGTGCTCTCGACGTAGGGCGCGGGCGCGATGCGGCCGAGCGCGCGATAGACGGCGCGCCCGAAGCTCGCGGGAACGCGCGTGGGCAGCGTGCCGGGCGCGGCGGCCGTCGAGGCGAGCGCGTCGGAGGCGAGCTGAATCGCGCCGAACGCGAACAACAACGCCGCGCCCAAGATCAGCGCGGCGAATCGCACGAAGCCGTAGCGGCGAGCGCTCACGCCGGCGCCCCTAGAACTTGACGGTGAAGTTGACGTCCTCGCGCGTCTGCGTGGATCCGTTGGCGATCGGCAGCAGGCTGTCGCCGTAGCGGTCCTGGTACGCCGAGATCGAGAGCGAGCTCGACGAGTCGGGGATGTGGAACGTGAGGCCGCCTCCGACCGAGTTGTTCACCGCGTCGAGGTTCACCAGGCCGGGCGCGCCGTATCCGTTGTAGAGCCGCTGCGCGGCATAGTTCAGATTGAGCGTCAGCCCGTGCATCACCGGCACCGCGACGCCCGCGCCGAACGAGAGGCGGTTGAGCCCGGCGTCGTTGGGAAGCACGATCGGCGCGCCGCCGGGCAGCTGCCACGACGACGAGCCCAGCGAGAGCGCGGAGAAGCCGCCGCCCGCGTTGATCGTGTCGTACTCGCTCGAGAGATTGACGCTGACGTTGCGCTTGCCGGCGCGCACGTCGAAGTTGGCGCCCGCGCCGTACGTGCTGTTCGCCAGATCCAGCTTCGGCGTGGTGACCGAGGCGCTCGTGTCGGAGTGGCTCTCGAAGCGCACCGGCCCGATCTGCGGCTTGGCCGGCGCCAACATCGTCGCGGCGTGCTCGTCGAGCGCGAGGCTGTCGGACGGCGCCGACGGGGCGGCCGGCGCGAAGGCCAGCGTTCCCGGTCCCGGCGAGATGCTGGGCGTGGGATCGACGGGCTGGTACGCGGCGGTGAAGAGCGCGCTCGACGGCATCAGCGCGACCACGTCGTCGCGCGGCGTCGTCGACGGCGTGAAGCGCACCGAGTTGCGCGTGCTATAGAGATCGGTGAGCGCGATGCGGTCTTGCGAGAACGCAGCAGCCGCCGTCGCGAAATCGGGCACCGGCTGGCTCGAGCGGATCGCGAGCGCGAGATCGCGGAACGGCGACTCGCTGGTGCGGTCGCCTTGCGCCGCGGCGAACGATGCGCTCGCGTCGGACGTCTCGCCGAAGAGGCTGAGCATCAGGGCGGATCCGATGTCGAGCGAGCCCGTCGCCGTGGACAAATCGGCGGCCGAGGCAACGCTGAAAGACAACGCTGACGCTAGCGCTGCCGCTGCCACGATGCCGACGACCCGTCGCAAAAAGTCCTCCGCTCCCCCGACGTTCGAATCGCCGAATTGATGCCGTGTGCTTCGGAACGCCGACGCGGGGCTACTTAGCTTGGTCGTCGGGGCGTCGCTCCCCTTGCGAGGAAGCGCCGGGCGATCAGGATGGCGGCATAATCGTCAATGGGCCGGTCGGGCAGCTGCAGCCCCAGCGGCACCAGCCGGCGCCACCCCCGCGGGGGGTGCTCCGCGAAGTAGAGGCCGCGGGCGGCGCGGGTCGTCTCGTACTCGTCCACCAGGTGGATCGGCGGCCCCAGCCCCTCGAGCGCCGCCTTGATCGCCCGGACGTTCGTGCCGCCGCCCAGCGCGATGGCGTCCACGCGGCTGCGCGCCACCAACTCGACGAGCCGCGCGTGCAGGCGCTCGATCGGTTCGATGCCCGCGGTCATCACGGCCCCCGTCCGCGCGACGAGCGCGTATCCGGCCTTGCTGCGGCCGGGGTCGACGCCGAGAACCGCGGCGCCGTCGAGGTTCACGGCCGCTGGGTGAGCACGATGACGATCGGGATGCCGCCGACGTGCGGGTAGAAGTCTTCGGCCGCGAACGCCGTCAGCAGATAGGTGCCGGGCTTGGCCAGGCGCTCTTGCATCTGCTTCGAGTCGGGTATCAGCTGCGTGGGCTGCACGCCGGAGAGGAAGGGCGGCAGCGCGAGGCGCCGTGCGGTCACCGAGACGTAGTTCTCGAGCTGCACCAGCGCGATGTTGATGCTCGCGCCGCTCTTGCCCGGAATCACGAGCTGTGCGATTACCTGGTTCTTCGTGAAGTAGCGGACGTCGGCCGTCACGTTGATCGCGAAGTGGATCTGATCGTTCTCGAACAGATTCTGGTCGGAGGTGACGGTGAGCATGACGCCGGCCTGCGAGAGCTCCGCGGCCGTGGTCAGGTTGTTCGCCAGGCCTTCGAGCTTCTTGTCCACGTCCGCCGGCTTCGCGTAGGGCCGCAGGCCGAGACGCGGATAGGTGGCGTTGACGTACTTCACCGCAAACGCGTAGTAGTCGCGGATCGTCGCGAGCCGCTGCGCCGGCGGCGCCGACTGCGGGATGATGCGGTAGAACGGCACCATCAGCGTGTCCACCGGCAGGATGAGCCGGCCCGTGTTCACCTTCGCCTCGAGGTCGCGCTGGCGCGACTGCAGCTCGGTGATCTGCTGGTTGATCGAGCTGAGCTTGAAGAACGCCGTCTTTACCTGCTGCGACGCGAAGATCGCGACCAGCGTGACGACCAGCGCGATGATCATGCCGGTGGCGATGGCGATGATCGTCGAGGTGTAGCGCGGGCGAATTCCGTACAGGCTCAGCCGCCGGCGTCCGACCTGATGCCCCACCCGGTCGCCGACGTAGGCCACCGCGCCGGCGATCGCCATGACGAACAAGACGTTCCCGATGCCGCGGACGACCTCGACGAAATTCATAGGAACGCGGCGCGCCGCAGCCGCGTGAGGCCGATCGCGGTGAAGAGCAGGTTCGGCGCCCACGCCCACAGCCACGCGAACGAGAGGAACGCCTCGCCCGCAAACGTGCAGACCGTCATCACGACGTAATAGACGAACACGATCGCCAGCGACACGCCGAATCCCAAGCTGGTGCTTCCGCTCGAGCGAATCGAGCGCAAGCCGAACGGAATCGCGATGAGGATGAACACGAAGCACGCGAACGGGCGCGCGAGCTTCTCCTGGTAGGTGGTGACGTACTTGCGCAGCTGGTTTTTCGTCAGCTGGCCGGAGCGAACGACGTCGGCGATCTGCGCCCGGCTCATGTTTTCTGGATCGTCGTTGCTCATGCGCTTCACCAGGTCCGTTGGCTTCTCGCCGATTTCAACCTCCTGCTGCGCGATGTTGGGCTCCGCCAGAATGCTGCCGTCGGGATTGAAGCGGTAGACGCTCGAGTTCTGCAACGTCCACTTCTCCGCCGCGAACTCCGCCCGCTCGGCGAAGACGATCTGGCGCGGCTCGTTGTGGTTGTCGTACTGGATCAGCGTCACGTGCAGCAGCGCGCGGGAGTTGGGCTCGTAGGCCGTCGCGATCGTCACCTGCCGCCCGCCGCCGGGCAGCGGCGCCGAGACCGTGAGGTCGCGGTTGAAGGCGCTGACGTGATTGATCACGGTGTTCTCGATGTCGATCAGCCGGTCGTTGGAGTAGGGGACGACGCCCTCTTGCAGGTAGAGCGTGACGAACGACATCACGATCCCCACCGCGAGCAGCGGCGCCACGATGCGCGCGAACGTGATGCCCGCCGCCTTCATCGCGGTGAGCTCGCTCTCGCCGGAGAGCCGCTGTACCGCGAGCAGCGTGCCCAGCAGCAGCGCCATCGGGATCACCAGCACGACGTCGGCCGGCAGCGACCACACGAACACCGAGAGCGCCGCCCAGACCGGCGCGTGGTCGTTGCTCACCAGCTTGCCGATGTTCAGAATCTCGGTAGCCGCGAAGATCAGCATGAACGCGGAGAGTCCGAAGACGAACGGGCCCGCGAGCTCCGCGAGCATGTAGCGGTCGAGGATCGTAAATTTTATAACCGGAAGCCCTCGCCCAGATAGAACTGGCGCGCGATCGGCGAGTCGAGCACTTCCTGCGCCGAGCCCGACACCTCGATGCGCCCGTTGTTCAAGATGTACGCGCGGTCCACGATGGCCAGCGTCTCGCGCACCTGGTGATCGGTGATGAGAATGCCCAGGCCGCGGTCGCGCAGCTGCCGGATCATCGCCTGAATGTCGGCCACCGCGATGGGATCGATGCCGGTGAACGGCTCGTCGAGCAGCAGGAACGCCGGCTCGATGGCCAGCGCGCGCGCGATCTCCACGCGCCGGCGCTCGCCGCCCGACAGGCTGTCGCCGCGAGCGTCGACGAACGCGCGCAAGCCGAACTCCTCGAGCAGCGCCGGAAGCCGCCGTTCGCGCTCGTCGTACGGCACGCCGTTCTGCTCCCAGATCAGGCGGATGTTGTCGCCCACCGAGAGCTTGCGGAAGATCGAGTTCTCTTGGGCGAGGTAGCCGATGCCGTTGCGGGCGCGCGCGTACATCGGCGCGGAGGTGAGGTCGATCTCGCGTTCGCCGCCCTCCAGCACGACGGTGCCGCCGTCGGGCTTCACGAGCCCGACCACCATATAGAACGTGGTCGTCTTGCCCGCGCCGTTGGGGCCGAGCAGTCCGACGACCTCGCCCGTCTTCACGTCGGCCGTGACGCCGTTGACCACGAGCCGCTCGCCGTAGCGCTTGACGAGTCCGCGTACCTTGATCGCTGGTATGTGATTCATCGCATCCGCATGTGTGTGAGTGAGAGATCGGAGTCGAAGCTCGAGCCGGTCGCCCGGAACCCGTTGGGGTCGGTCACCACCACGTTGCCGGTGCCGTGCAGCATGCCGGTCGGCCGGTCGTAGACGAGCTGCGTGCACGCGAGCGTCATGCCGCTCGACGTGCGCGCGTGAACGCCGTTCTGCAGCGTCACCGTGTTCGCCGACTGATCCACGACGGCGTGCGGCGCGTTGGCGAAGACCGTCGTTCCGTTCCGGTCGTGAAACGTCACCCGCGCGTCGGCAAAGACGGCGCGCGCGGCACCCTGGGGACCCCGGCTCTCGTACGAGCTGGCCAGCAGATCGTAGTCTACGCGGTTGTGGACTTGCTGAATGAGGTGCACGGGCCGGCGGGCGGTGCCCCTGCCGGTGATCTTCAGCACGAGCGGCGTGGCCGTCGCGCCCGGCCGCCGGTGCGCGGGAGCCGATGGCGCCGGCGTCGCCTTGGGCGGCTGCGGGTTGCACGCCGCGGCCGCCAGCAGGCACGCCGCGGCGGCGATCCGAGCGAACCGCACTAGGGGTCGGGGTCTCCGCCGTTCGCCGCGGCGAGCGCCAGACCCATCATCGGCAGCCACAACCCGAATATCACAACGCTCACGGTGTCGATCAGCCCTTGCACGGCGACGCCGAGCAGTCCCGCCGCCACTCCCAGCGCCAACAACGCGTCGCCCGGCGACGCCGCCGCGACGCGGCGCCGCAGCTCGGCCGCGAAGCGCCACATCGTCCAGCCGACCGTCGCCAGACCCACGACGCCGAATTCGACGAAAAACGTGATGTAGAGGCTGTGCGCGTGAAACGCCGTCGGGTCGCCGTCGGGCGCGCGCAGCAGCGCGTAGAGGCGCGAGAAGTTGAACGGGCCGACGCCGGTGAGCGGAAACCGGTCGGCGATCTGCAGCGCGGTCTGCCAGATGGAGATGCGCGTGTAGTCCTCGCTCGGGTTGTGATGCGCGTTGAAGAGCAGCACGACCGCGAGCAGCCCAGCGATCACGACCGCCGCGGCGGCGCGCACGCCGTAGCGCACGCGCGCTGCGAGCAAGAACGCGAAGGCGGCGGCGAAGCCCATCCAGCCCGCGCGCGAGTACGTCAGCGCGAGCGCGACGAGGCCCAGCGCGACGGCGAGCCACGCCAGCGCGCGCAGCGCGGTCTGTCGCCCCGCGACGCCCAGCGCGACGGCGATCGGCAACAGCACGATCAGATAGCCGGCCAGCTCGCCGGGCAGGATGAACGTGCCCGTGGCGCGCCCGTGCGCGATCGCGTAGAGCGCCGGCGGATAGCGGGCGGCGACCATCGCGATCGCGGCCGCCTCGGCAAGCACGCCCGAGAGCAGATACGCCCAGAAGATCGCGAGCGCGGCGTTACGATCCGCGTAGAAGCGGACCACCGAGCAGTGCCACACGATGCCGAGGCCGCCGATGAGCGTGAACAGCAGGCCGGCGGCGGGGTCGAACCCGAGCAATCCCGCGAGCAGGCCGGCAAAGAACATCGCGAGCAGCGGCGCGAGCATGGGCTGCGCGCCGCGCGCCGGGTATCGCACGAACGCGGCCAACGCGTAGATCGCCAGCACGCCGCAGAGCGCCAGCACCGTGTAGGTCACGCCGCGCGGCAGCAGCGAGACGCCCGGAAACGCTACGCCGGTGAGCGCGATGAAGCTCGGCAAGAGCGGGATGGCCGCAAACATGATCCCGAGCCCGAACGGCATCGCGCGCCGGATCATGCGGCGATCAGCGACGCGATGCGCGCGGCGATGCGGCGCGCCCCGCCGGCGCGGCCCATCTGCGCGCGGCCGATTTCGCCCATGCGCGCGCGGCGCGCGGGATCGTCGAGGATCGCTCGTACGCCGGCGACGGCGTCGGGCAGCCGCTCCGGCAACACCGCGAGCGCGCCGGCCAGGAGCCCGCGCTGACGCCGGCGGTACCAGCGCGACTTCCCGTCGCGGTCGCGCTCGAACGCGACGACGGGAACGCCGGCCGCCGCGGCCGCCTCGTTCGCCGTTCCCGCCTGTCCGAGCACGAGCGTCACGCGTTCCAGCAGCGGGCCGAGGCCGCCGCTCCAGCCGCGCACGACCTCGCGGTCGCCGAGGCTCAACACGAACGCGATGCGGTCCGGCGTCTCGCGCACGCCCCAACCGGCCGCCGCGGCATCGCGCGCGAAGCGCCGCGCGTCGAGCCCCGGCGCGACCGACAGAACGGCGCCGAGCTCGGCGTCGCGTGCCGCGAGCTCGCGCGTGACCCGCAACAAAAACGCCGCGTCGTCGTACGCGCCGTCGCGGCTGCCGGGAAACAGCGCGAGCGCCGGCGCGAAACCGCGCACCGCCGGCGCCGCGCCGGGTTCGCCGGGCGTCGCGAACAGGTCGACGATCGCATTGGCCGCCTCGGCGGGCACGCCGTGCCGGCGCAGCGCCTCGGCCGTGGCGTCGTCGCGCACGAAGCACGCTTCCGCGCGGCGCAACAGCCGTTCCTCGACCGGCCCGTACGGCGCCACCGCGACGCTCTTCGCGCTGCCGACGAACGCGGTGGGCGCGCGCGCGAGCAGCGTCATCGCCAGCGCGTAGGCGTCGCCGACCGCGACCGCGGCCGCGTACTCGCCGCGCGCGTTGCGTAAGAACTTCGCCTGTGCCCACGTGAGCGAGAGCAGCCCCGCGCGCAGATCGCGCGCCAGATTGCGCACGTTGCCCATCGCGACGAGGCCGCCGCTCGGCATCGCACGCCGCGGGCCGACGTCGCGCATCGCCTCGCTGCGCGGCGCGCCCACCAGCGCCAGGTGATCGGTCGCGACGCCGGGCACCGCGGCCAGCAGCTCGCGCGAGATGCACTGCGCGATGGCCGCCTCGCCGTGTCCGTTGGAGACGAAGAGCACGCGCGTCACGCCGCATCCAGCAGCGGCAGCAGCGCGAAGCCGGTCAGCGCGAAGCGCTTGCGCGCCACGTCGTACTCCAGCTCGCTGCGCGACACGAACCGCCCGTACGGCCCCGCGTGCACGATCGGGACGTCGCCGACGTAGAGCGGCCGCTCGAGCGTGTCGTGGCTGTGGCCGCCCAAGATCAGGTCGATCCGCGGAACGCGCGCCGCCAAGTCGCGGTCGAGCGAGAGCCCCACGTGCGACAGCACGACCAGCAGATCGCCGTCGGCCACCTCGCTTAGATACGGCTCGATCGCGTCCGCCGGCTGGAGGAAGCGCCAGCCGAAGACGCGCTCCCACGCGCTGCCCACCGGATACTGCATGATCAGCAGGCCCAGCACGTGCACGCGCACGCCCCCCGCGTCGAGACGCAGCGACGGAACGAACGGGAGCGCGCGGCCTTTCGTGTCGCGTAGGTTCGTGCAGACCAGCGGATGGCGCATCGCTGCCGCCCGCGCGCGCAGCAGCGGGAAGAGGTAGTGGAACTCGCGATTGCCGATCGCCTGCGCGTCGTAGCCCGCGTCGTCCATCTCGGCCACGATGGGCTCGTCGCGATGGAACACGCTCTGACTGCCGCGCAGCGAGTCGCCGCAGTCGAAGAGCAGCCCCGGCCTCTCCGCGCGAAGCCGGCGCAGCGGCGGCGCGATGCCGCGGTGATCGTGTAAGTCGGACGTGTGATAGAGGCGGATCACGCGCGAGCGCCCCGCGCCAGCTCCACCGCGAAGCGCGCGCAGCGCTCGAGCGCGTCGGGCGGACCCAACGCCTCGCGCAGCTCCAGAAACGCGCCGTACTGCTTCGACGGATCCGTCATGAGCTCGCCGGCCGCGTCCGCGAGCCGCTGCGGCGTCGCGTCGTCCTGCAGCAGCTCCGGAACGATCTCGCGCTCGAGCACCAAATTCGGCAGCGTGATGTACCGGTGCCGGATCATCCGCTTGCCGTAGCGGATCAGCACCGGCGGGATCACGTACAGCGCGACCGCCGGCACGCCCGACAGCGCCGTCTCGAGCACGGCCGTGCCCGACGCGACCCACGCCGCGTCCGCGTCCGCCAGCGCGGCGGCGGCGCCGTCAACGACGGTCACGTTGCTCAACCGCTCCTCTTCGATCGCGCGCGCGATGGTCGCCGCTCCGCGCGCGTTGGCCGCGCCGAACACGCCGCGCAGCTTCGGCCGGCGCCGCTGCAGCTCGCGATACGCCGCCGCAAGCACGGGCAGATGCCGCCGCAGTTCGCCGGCGCGGCTGCCGGGCAGCAGCGCGACCGTCCCGGCGTCGAGGAGCGCCGACGCGCGCATCGGACGCATCGCATACCGGCTCGCCAGCGGATGCCCGAAGTAGTTCACGCGCGATCCGAGGCTCTTGTAGAACCGGTACTGATGCGCGAACGCCGTCACCGGCTCGGAGACCTCGGCGACGCGGCGCGCCTTCTTCGCGTCGTCCAGCCACGTGCCCGGAGGAAAAAGATCCATCACCGGCTTGTCGTAGCGCAGACGGTGCAGCGTTGACGCCAAGCGCAGGTTGAAGACGCCGAAATCCACGAGCACGACGAGATCCGGCTTCGACGCCCGAATGTGAAACGCCGTGCGCAGCATGATCGCCAGCAGTTTCGGGATGCGCGGAATCGCTGCCAGCGGACCCATGCTCGCCCAGCCGGCGTGATCGCGCCACAGCGTAAATCCGGCGGCGCGCATCGCGGAGCCCCCGATCCCTTGGAAGCGCGCGTCGGGGTCGATCTCGCGTATCGCGGCGGCGAGCAGCAACGCGACGGATTCGCCTGAGGCTTCGCCCGTCGAGAAGAAGTATCTCACTCGGCGTTCTTCATTCTCATCGCTGCGGGAGCTCGACAACCCCATCTCGCGCCGGGGTCGCTCGTCGCGTCACTTCCATGTGACGCGACTGCTACGCCGCGCTCGCGCCACCTGCTAAGGAAAGTCATGACCTCCTGTCAATGGCGCTCGCGTCGGAGTCCCCCTGCGCGACATGGAGTTGCCAAGCTCCCGCGGCGAGCTACTTAAGTACGCCTCGTTCGGAGCGCGTTTCGAGAAAGGCGACGATCTCGCGGCCCGGATCCGTGGTCACTTGGGCTTTCATTGCTTCGATCGCTTGCGACACGTTGAACTTCGGATCGTAGAGCGTCTTGTAACAGCGCTTGATCTCGTTGCGCTCGAGCGCCGAGAAGGCAGCGCGGCGCAGGCCGACGCTGTTGAGCCCGTAGGGGCGGCACGGGTTGCCCTCGACGAGGAAGTAGGGCGGCACGTCTTTGGTCAGCTTGCTCATGCCGCCCACCATCGCGTGGCGGCCGACGCGCGTGAACTGATGGATGCCCGTGTGGCCGCCGATGGTGACGTAGTCGCCGATCTCCACGTGGCCGGCGAGCTGCGCGAGGTTGCTCATCGTCACGCCGTGGCCGACGATGCAGTTGTGTGCGATGTGCACGTAGGCGAGCAGCAGGCAGTCGTCGCCCACCGACGTGAGCGAGTCGTTCCCGGTGGCGCGCTGGATGCTCACGTACTCGCGCAGGATCGTGCGGTTGCCGACCTTCGTATACGCGCGCTCGCCGGCGTACTTGCGGTCTTGCGACGCGGCGCCGACCGTGACGAAGGGATAGAGCGTGCAGTCCTCGCCGATCTCGGTCCAGCCGTTCACCACGACGTGCGCCTGCAGCACCGTTCGCGCCCCGATCGACACGTGTTCGCCCACGATGCAGTAGGGCCCGACCTCGACGCTCTTCCCAACGTCGGCGCTCGGATGCACGATCGCCGTCGAATGCAGCATCTAGGGGACCTTGCTAAACGCGGAGCACACTGGATTCGGAGCCGAAGACGCGCGGGTCGGACGTGATCGAGAACATCAGCTCGGCCGAGCAGGCGAACTGTCCGTCGACCGTCGCCTCGCCGGAGACCCACCCGATGTTGCGCTTGTGGCGCAGCATCTTCACCTCCATGTCGAGCCGATCTCCCGGAATCACGGGCCGGCGGAACTTCGCCTTGTCGATGCCCGCGAGGTACGGCGTCTTACGCGCGAACTCGCCCGGCTCGAGGATCATCGCGCCGCCGAGCTGCGCCAGCGCCTCGATCATATAAACGCCGGGCAGCACCGGGTTGTTCGGAAAGTGCCCCGCAAACATGTTCTCGTTGTAGGTGATGTTCTTATAGCCGCGCACGCGCTTCATCGGCTCGAACTCCAGGATGCGATCGACGAGCAGCATGGGGTAGCGGTGCGGAAGTATCTCGAAGATCGCGCGGATATCCAGTTCGGCCAAAGTCGCTCTCCTATGCGGACGTCACGGGCGATCGCGCCGCCAATGCGCGCAGCATCGCGGCGTGCAGCTCGTGTCCGCTCTTGATCGCCACGATCTCGCACTGCGGCCACGCGCCCAACAGCGCGAAGTCGCCGATCAGATCGAGCACTTTATGTCGCACCGCCTCGTTCGGCCAGCGCAGCGGCTGCAGCGGCCCGTCGGGTGCGAAGACGAGCGCGTTCTCCAGGCTGCCGCCGCGCCCGAGCCCGCGCGCCCATAGCGCCTCGATCTCGTGCAGGTAGGCGAACGTGCGCGCTCCGGCGATCTCGGTGCGATAGCTCGTCGAGTCGATGTCGCCGTCGAAATACTGCGTGCCGATCGGCGCGGGGAAATCGGCGACGAAACGCACGCGGAGGCTCGGCGACGGAAACGCCGCGAGCATCCGGTCGCCGGCGCGAACCCAGCACGGCGTCTCCAGCTCGAACACTTTGCGCGCGCGATTCTGCACCTCGATGCCGCACCGCGCGATCGAGGCCGCGAACGACGCGGCGCTGCCGTCCTCGGCCGGAATCTCGGGCCCCTCGACCGCGATCTCCGCGTTGCTCACGCCCATGGCGAGCAGCGCCGAGAGCAGGTGCTCCGTGGTGGAGACGGTCGCGGCGCCTACCCCCAGCACGGTGGCGCGTGACGTGTCGAGCACGTTCTCGACGGCCGCGGGCACCCGCGTGCGCCCGAGGACGAACGTCAGGCCCTCGTCGGGACGCGCGGGTCGCACCTCGACCGCGGCGTGCGCGCCGGTGTGCAGGCCGATTCCCTCGAAGCGGAACGGCTCGCGGAGCGTCGCTTGCATCATGCGGCGTTACTCGTCCGCGCGCGAACGCTCAAGAGCCTCGACACGATCGAACAGCTTTGGCAGCTTGCGAATCATGACCTCTTGCCGAAGCTCCTCGCGATGATCGTGCGCCGGGTTGCCCGAGACGGTCATTCCGTCGGCGACGTCGCGCCACACCCCGGATTGGCCCGCGATCGTCACGCCCGAGCCGACGGTCACGTGCCCCTTGAAGCCGACCTGCCCCGCCACCTTGACGTTGTCGCCGAGGATCGTCGAGCCCGCGAGGCCGGTAAGCGCGGCGATGACGCAATCCTTGCCGATTCGGCAGTTGTGCCCGATCTGCACGAGGTTGTCGACCTTCGTGCCGGCGCCGATCCGCGTGCTGCCGGTCTGCGCCCGGTCCACGCACGTATTCGCGCCGATCTCCACGTCGTCGTCGAGCACCACGTTGCCGACTTGCGGAATTCGCTCCGTGCGGCCGTCGAGAAACGCCCAGCCGAAGCCGTCGCTGCCGATCACGCATCCCGAGTGCAGCACGACGCGGTCGCCGATGCGCGTGCCGGACATGACGATCGCGTGGGGATGGATCCACACCGATTCGCCGACGATCACCTCGTCGCCGACGTACGCGCCCGCGCTCACCACGCCCCCGCGTCCGATCGTCGTTCGATTGCCCACGTACGCCCGCGCGCCGACGTAGACGTCGGCGGCCAGCGCGGCGTCGGGCTCGACGGTCGCCGTGGGATGCCGAAACGGCCCCTGGGGACGGCCCGGCTTCATCTCCGCTAGCAGCTGCGCCAAGGCGTGGCGGGCGTTCTCGACGACGAGCAGCGGTTTGCCGGCCGCGCCGGGCGCGAGCGGCGCCTCGACCAGCACGGCGCCGGCGCCGCTCGCGAGCGCCGCCGTGAGATAGGCCGGCGTGGTGGCGAAGGTCAGCGCGTCGCCGCCGGCTTCTTCGATAGTGGCGACCCGCACGATCGCAACGCCGCCGTCGCCGACGACGCGGCCGCCCACGCGCGAGGCCAGCTCCTGCAGCGTGCCCAGCATGGACTTCTCGCCTACGTGCCCGGTGTGGGCGTCGCCTTCTCCGTGATGTTCAGCGCCTTCTCGATGTCGGCCGTGATGTCGACGCCGCCGTAGCCGATGCCTTCGCGGGTGAAGACGAGCTTGAGCTGCCGCTGCGTGGCGATCTTCCCGGCGGCGTCGCGGATCTGCTGCGACAGCCGATCGGTGATCTTCGCGTATTTGCGCTGCAACACGAGCGCCTCGCCTTGTTTACGCGACATGCTCTCCCGGCGTCCCTCGATCGTGCGCTCTTCGCTCATCAGCTGATTCTGATATCCCTGGTACTCGGGCCAATTGTTGACGATGCGCTGCACGTCCACCAGGCCGATGGGGCTTTGCGTCGCGCAGCCGCCCAAAACGGCCGCGCAGATGAGAAGCGTCAGTTGTATAAATCGTTTCACTCGTGTTGGCTTTCGACGTCTTTGATGACTTGGTTTGTGAGATCGTAGCCGCCCGCGGCAGCCCATATGTTGATGAATACCACGCTAAACCCTTGCTCCTTGGCGATCCGGCCGGCGTCGTTCTCGATTTGCGTGACGATCTGCTTGTAGAGATCGCCGCGCCGTTTCTGGAGCGACGCCAGCTCTTTGCCCGCCGCGCCGGTGGCGCCGACGTCGGCCCCGTGGAGGGCGGCGTACTGGCGGTCGAGATCCGACTTCGTGTCGTTGTATTGCTGCACCGTCTTGGCAGCGTCGGCTTGGAACTGCGAGACGAACTGGTGATGGATCTGGGTAATCTTGCCCTGCACGCCGGGCGGCAGGTTCGCCGGCAGCGACGGCGGACCGAGGCTGCGCAGCTGCGACCCCACCTCGTTGCGCCGCTCCTCGAGCTTGACCCGGGTCTGCGCGTTGATCGCGCCGACCTGCGAGCGAATCGAGTCGCCGGTCTCGCGTTCCAGCTGCGCGCGATAGGCCCGCAGCGTCGCGGCGTCGGCCGAACGCTGCGCGTCGATCTGCGCCTGTTCTTTCGCGGCGAGGGAGGCGAGCTGCGACTGCGCCTGCTTGCGCGCGTCGGGGTCCAAGGCGAGGTTGTTGAGCTTCATCTTGACCGCGAGGCGGGCGCCCGAGTCTTGTTGCGTCAGGCGCAGCGCCAAGTCGGTCTCGTTCTGCTGCAGCTGCTCGGCCTTGGCGCGATACTTTTGATCGGCTTGCGTCTGCAGCTGGCGCTGCACCGACGAGCTGGCCGCGCTGTCTTGGGCGATGACGCTCTGCTGGTACGCCATCAGGTCGGAGTTGGCGGCTTGCGCGGCCTGCGCCGCCTGCGCGGACGACGCCCCGCTCATCTGCTGGGCGGCCAGCGCGCCGGCGCCCTTGATGCCCGCGGCCGCAAGCGCGGCGGTCACGGCCTGCTGCTCGCGCTGCGCGTAGTCGCGCTGCTTCTGCGCGAGGATCTTGTTCGCGCGATCCTGCGCGGCGCGCAGCTCGCGATTGAGCACCGCGGTCTGGGCCACGATCTGCTTTGCGCTCAGCGGCACTCGCGGGCCGGCGAACTGCATGTTGATCACGGCGATCGCGTCGTCGAGCTGCGTGAGCTGCGGATAGAGCGGATGCTTCTTCACGGCCTCGTCCATCCGAACGTATCCGGTGCCGCGAACCGACGAGGAGTGGACGTTGGGGCCGCAGCCGGCGGCCGCGATCGCTGCGGCGGCGCCGAGAACCAGCAGACGCGCGCTCGGGCGCCGGCCGGCGCTACTTGGTGAGCGCATTTTGGACATCCGTCGTGATGTCCGTGCCTCCGTAGATCACGTCGGCTTTGTCGATGACCAGCAGCAGGTTCTTCTTGCGTGCGACGTCGGTCGTCGCGGCGCGCGTCTGATCCACCAGCGGCTTGAGCAGCTGATCCTGCTTGTCGCTGACCATCTTGTTGAACTGCTGCAGGATCTGCGCCTTGTCGCCGCTGTTCTTCGCCTGCGCGAGCTTCGCGGAGAAGATCTGGCGCTGCGTGGTCTCGAACTGATTCATCGAGCTGTTGGCGCTCTGCACCTTGGGGACGCCGTCGAGCACCGTTTGATCCACGTAGCCGATTTCCGACGGCGGCGGCGTGGCGGACGGCGGCGCGATGGCCTGCGAGCTGCCGAACACCGCCTCGACGTCCTTGGTGATGTCCTGGCCGCCGAAGATGACGACGCGCTTGTCGACGATGACCGAGAGGCCGCGCGACGCGGCGACCGCAGCGATCGCCATCTGAGCGCGCTGCAGCAGCGGCCCGACGATCTCGCGCTGCTTGTCGTTGAGCTTCTGCTGGAACGACAGCGCGATCTGCTGACGGTCGGCGTCGCTGCGCGCGTGCTTGAGCTGCGCGTTGTACTGCCCGTCGAGCTGAGATTTGAACCCCGCCAGCTGCCGGTTCGCGTTGACGAACACGGGCAGGTTCGCGACGTCGGCCTGATCCACGTAGCCGACGTCGGTCAGGTCGGCGGCGATCGCGCCGGGGCTGATCCAGGTGGCGGCCGACAGGGCCGCGGCAAAAACTAAGGCTGAACGGAGCTTCATATCGCCGGGCTTCTTCGACTCCGGGATCGGATCGTCCTCAGAAGCTTTGACCGATTCCGAAGCTCGTGTGCGTGCCGTTCACGCCTTTGGCGAAGTCGATGCGGACCGTTCGCAGACCGAGCTGGGGCACGTCGAACCGCACGCCGAAGCCGGCGTCCCCGTAGAGCGCCCAGTCGGCGGGATATCCCACGACGCGGTTCGTGTACGGGTTGAGCAGCGGATACGCGCCGCGTATGTGATAGTCGAGCTCGTCCACGAAGACGGCCAGCGTGATCCGGCGGTCGAGCGCGATCGGCTGCCGCAGCTCGACCTGCCCGAGGAAGGCGTTGGTGGCGTAGAACACCTGGTTGTAGCCGCGCATCTGCTGGTCGGAGAACGTGTAGAGCGAGCTCGGCGGGATCACGCCGGTCGAGTTATAGGCGGCGCCGTGCACGCCGATCGTAGCGTCCTTGAGGATGGGGAAGAACTTCGCGACGTCGAGGGTGCTCTGGGTGAACGTGAAGTTCGAGCCGAGCGCCGGCGCCGAGACCGTAGTGCTCAACAGCCCCTTGAGGCCGCTGCGCGGGTTGAACGGGTCGTCGAGCGTGATCGTCTGCAAGCTCAGCCCGTAGGTCGCGAGGTTATACGGCGATCCGGTGTTGACGTTGGCGATGGACGACGCCGCGATGCCGAACGAGCCGCCGTAGCCCGCCGTCGACCCGCCGATCGGGTTCGGCGTCGGACCGACGACGAGGTTGGGCTGGTTGCCTTGGAAGTAGTACGGCGACGGCACCGTGGTGTCGTATTTGATCTTCTCGCCGGTGACGGCGAGCGACAGGATCGTGTAGTCGCTGAGGCGGCGTCCCACGTTGCCGGACGCACCCGTGGTACTCGACGTGTTGGTCGCGACGACGTTGGAGAGCTGCTGCGCGTTCGTGCTGGGATAGAGCGTGACCGGAATCGGAATGTTCGGGTTGCTGACCACGGACGTGCCGAGGATGCTGTAGACCGGATAGTAGTAGGTCGAGTGGTTCGTGAAGATCGAGCCGCCCGCGCTGTACTTCATGCCCTTCGGCGTGTTCGAGAGGTACGGAATCGACAGGCTCAGCTGGGCGACGCCGGTGCGCGCGCCCTCTTCGAACTGGATGCCGGCCGAGTTGCCCGTGCCGTGCAAATTGTTGTCGGAGAAGCCGAGCGTGGCGTAGAGTCCGAGGCCCGTGAGGCCGCCCGAGTAACCGAAGCCGACCGAAGCCGACGCGGTGCGCTGCTCGGTGACGTGCCAGACGAGCGTGACGTCCTGCGGCTTCTTCGGGTCGGGTCCGGGTTTCACGTCGGGCTCGACCTTCGAGAAAAAGTTGAGCGCGTTGAGGCGCTGGTAATCGCGCTTGATCGCGTCGGTGTTGAGCACCATGCCGGGACGCTCGCGCAGCTCGCGACGGACCACCTGGTCTCGCGTGCGCGTGTTGCCGGTGATCTCGACCACCGCGATGCGCGCCACGTAAATGTTGTATTTGACGTCGGCGGTGCCGGCCTTGAGATCGATGGACGACGGAACGATGCCGCCTTCGAAGTTGCCGAGCTCGAGATGGAAGTGGTCTTCGTAGATCTTCTGCAGCGCCTTGTAGTCGGCGTCGCGAACGGCGTCGGAGTAGATGCTGCCGGGCTTGAGCGTCAGCACCGTCAAGAGGTAGGCCGGCGGCAGCAGCGGGTCGCCGCCGATGACGATGTTCTTGACGACGAGCCCTTCTTGGATGACGAGCGTCAGCGAGCCGGTCTTCGCGTCGAGGTTGATGTCCTTGACGTGCGTGGGCACCTGGCCGCCGTAGCCGATGCGCTCGTAGTAGTTGTTGATCTTGAGCACGTCCTGACGGAACGTGTTGGTGTTGAAGACCTGCCCCACCGAGAGGTCCATCAGGGCCAGGAGCGTGTCGCTCGGGACCTTCGCGTTGCCGGTGAAGAGGATCTTGGTGAGGACGGGGTTCTCGACCACGCGATAGGTGATCGCAATGCCGTTGGGCCGCTCGCGTACCAGCGGCGGAGCGATGTCGGCGAAGTAGCCGAGGGCGTTGATGCGGGCGAGGTCTTCCTGAACGACCTTGGGATTGTAGGGCTGTCCCGGCCGCGCCGCGATGACCGACATGATCGTCTGCGTCGGCACGTGCAGATTGCCGGTGACGTCGACGGACACGATTTTCGGCGACGAAGCCGAGAATGCCGGAGCGACGCTCAACGCGATCGCGAGGATCGGGAGCAGCAGACTCAGGTAACGTCGTAATGCGCCCGCTCGCCGCGCGGGATCATGAATCATATGAAAAAAAGTCGTCCTCAATTGACCAAGCCGTGCTGACGCCCTCAGCAAGGCCGGCGCTTGCAAACCCATCGCGCTCGACCCGGCACGCCCTGTTCCGCCCTGCTTACCCCGTGTCCTGGCACGTGCCGGAAGCCTGAACGTGCGTTTAATCAAAGATTCTCTCACCAGAAATATCGCTGGAAGGTAAGGCTGAAGCCGCTGTTTCCGATGAGCGGCTGCGTCGTGAGGTAACTGGCACTATACCCAATCGGCGTGTTGGGCAGCTGCAAGAGCTTGGTGGGCCCGCTGAGCAAGAAAAAGTTCAGCGTCGCCGAGGTGTCCGCGCTGGGCGCAACCTGCAGACCGAACGATTGGATCTGGGGGAGCCCGAAGGTCACGGCGTAGACCGCGCTGACGGCCTTGCCGAGCAGCCGGGTGGCCGTGAATCCGACGTTCCCGTAGTAGCCGAGCGTGAGGTTGACGCTGGAGAGGCCTAGGCTCTGACCCAGCGTGGTCTCCACCGGGGCCAGCAGGCCGGCGGTGAACTGCGCGTTGAGCAAGTTGAAGGCTTCCTGGCCCACGGTGATCGTGCTGCGCTGCTGCAAGCCGACGGTGGGAATCGGCGACAGGGTGCCGAGCGGCGTGATGCCGTTGGGCTGCTGGCGCGCAAGCACCGACTGGGGGCTGTAGGCGATGCCGTTGACGAAGCCGCCGAACGGCGCGATCAAGCCCAGGATCTGATCCTGTGTATAACCCGGAGGATTCGAGGTGACGTCGACTTTGAGCCCGGCGATCGGCCCGTCCACGCGGATCGTGATGTCCGCGCTGCCGTAGGGGTTACGCGCGCGGTCGGGGTCGGGATTCACGACGGTGGTCGTCGCTACCGCGTGGAGGTTCGGGATCACTCCGTCGCCGGGGGTGAAGCTCACGTTGCCTTGCTGCACGCGGAAGGCGCGGTCGAAGTAGGTCAGGGTGCCGCCCGTCGAGGCGACGGTGCCCGCGAGGGTGGGCGCGGCCAACGTGCCGCCGAGCTTCACCGATCCGGCGACGCCGATGTCGAGGCCGGCGCCGTAGCCGCTGCCGCGCACGCGCACGTTCTTGCCCGCCGTCGCGCTCAGGTCGAACGCGACCGGCAACGGCAGCGCATTGGCGTTTCCCGATTGCTGCGCGGCGCGCACGAACGAGGCGAACGGCAGCGTGGCGTTGCTCAGCGACACGCTGCCCGAGAGCAGCGCGTCGGCCTTCGGCTTCTTCGCGAGCGCGAGCGATGCGTCGATCGTGCCGCTGCCGTATGCCGGCAAGTCGAGCTGCGCTCCGCGCGCGATCGCCCGCGCCGTCAGCGACGACTCGCCGGCGAACCCGTGCGGGAACTCGATGCTGCCCGAGCCCGCCACCGAGCCGGTGCCGAGCCGCGCGGATGCGCGCGCGATCGAGGCGGACGTGTGATTGAACGCGAGCGCCGCGGCGATCTGCGAGATCGGCGCGCGCTCGAGGTCGCTGACGTACGATCCGTTCGCGAGCGAGACGCGGCCCACGATCTCCGGCGCCGCGATCGTGCCGGAGAGCCCGATGTGCCCGTCGATGAGGCCGCCGAGCTTCGTGTTGTGCCCCAGCGTCTCGTCGAAGATCGCCGGATCGAGCCCCACGACGTCGACGTCGAAGCTGATGGGCTGATCCGGCGCCGCGAAGCGAAGCGGCGCGAGTTGCAGCGGCAGTTCTCCGGCCAGCGTCGCCTGGCCGTGCGCGAACGCAGCGCCGGCGTTGGAGATCGCCAGCGCGCCGCGCTGCAGCCGCACCTCGCCGAAGAGCGATGCGATCGGAATGCCGTACGCCACCACGTCGTTGGCGTCGAAGCCGGCGAGAAACGTGGGCGCGCGATAGGTGCCGCCGATGCGGAGCGTCGATTCGAACGTCCCGCGCACCGGCACGCGCACGCGCGACATCGAGTAGACCAGCTGCGCGAGTTTGTCGCTGGCGGCGTGCACGGAGACGTCGAGCGGCTCCGCCGGACCGAGGCCAAGCGTTCCGCTCGCCGTCGCGGCAAGCTCCGGCGTTGCCATCTCGGCCTTGTCGACGACCAGCCGCCGCCGGTCGGTGTGCACCGCGAGGTTTGCGGTATCGAGCGTCAGCGGGCCGATCGTGCCGTTCGCGATGCGCGCGGTGCCGCCGACGGCGATGGCCGGGAACCGGCCGCGTACGGTCGCGTCGCCGAACGCGCGGCCGGTGATCGGCAAGCTCTGCATGCCCAGCGCCGGCACCCAGAACGCAAGATCGAGGTTCTGCACGCTCCCGGTCAGGTCGAAGCGCGAGCGCGTCAGCATCGTTTGCCAATCGGCCGCAGGAACGAGAGCGATCGAGCCGTGCGCCCGCAGCATTCCCTCGGCGCCGCCGACCGCGAGCGTTCCGCCGATCGCGTTGCCCGAGCTCGACCACACGGCTTTCGTGTCGCCCACCGGCAGGTTGCGATAGCGGAACCCGCGCACGTCGATGTTCCCGCTCGACGTGACGCCCCCACGGCGTGACGCGGCGGCGATCTGCACGCGGCCGTTTCCGTCGAGCGTGTCGCCGGTATCGAAGAAGTTGTTGAAGTCGGAGAGATCGGCGCGTGGCGCGTCCACGTCGATCGCGTTCTCGGCCGGCCGGGCGACCGCGCTGAACCTCGTCGCCGTCGTTCCCACGAGCACCGCGCCCTGCGAGATCGAGACGCCCGTCGTATCGGCCGCGAGCTGCATGCTGCCGTCTACGAACGGCAGCCCGTTGACGTCGCCCGCGGGCACGCCGACGTGGCCGCTGACGCTCGGCGTCGCGCTGCGTCCGGCGATGCGCAGCCGCGCGTTGAACGTTCCGTCGGTCGTGTAGTTGGAGAGGCCGAACGAACGCAGCGTGGACGCGATGGGCGCGGCCGCGACGCCGGCGTCGAGCGCGTACGCGGGGGCGCCCGACGCCAGCGAGCCGATGCTGCCGTCGACGCTCGCATAGGTGCCGCCGAGCGCGCCGAGGACCCGCCGCAGACCGACCGCGTCGCCCGCGAGCTTCACGTCGCCGTTGCCGGTGATGGGAAAGTTCGCGATGCGTCCGCCGTCGATCGCGACGGCGCCGTCGAAGGCCGGCAGCGGCGCGCCGGCACGCAAGTCGCCGGTGGCCGAGAGCGTGCCCGTCGAAATCGGGAGCCCGATGCCGTGCAGCTGCGCCGCGCGCAGGCGGTTGGCGACGAGCGACAGACGGTCGCCGCGGGCGGCGTTGGGCGCGAGGTTCAGCGTGCCCGCGGCGACGAGCTCGCCGCCCGCGGCGCGCGCGTTCGCCGAATAGACGCGCAGACGATTGCCCTCGATGGCGAGCGTGAGGCTCGCGCGCTCGATCGGCACCCCGTGCAGCGTCGCGCCGCGCATCGCGAGGTCGGAGCCCTGGACGACGATGCGCTGCGGATCGATGCCGATCCCGACGGTGCCGCCCACGCCGCCGTGCGCGGCGATCGCGTTGCCGATCAGCGGCTGCAGCCCGTCGAACGTTCCTCGGTACGAGCCGTACGCAACGAAGCGCTGCGCCGAGAAGCCGCCGTGGCCATCGAACGCACCCCACGGGCCGCGAGCTCGCAGGCGGTTCACCGCAACGTCCGCCAGCGTTCCCGCGAACGCGGCGTCGAGGCGGTCGAGCCCGACGCCGGCGATGCGCGCGCCGCTCGCACCCACGCTGCCCGCCAGCACGATACGGTTGCCGCTGCCCCCGCCCGCCAGCGCCATCGTTACCGCGCGGCTCGCGATCGGCGGCATCTGCGGCAGAGCCACGCCGGGGAACGTCTTGTACGGCGGCTCGCGCATGCTTAGGCCGCTCGCGAGCGCCCAGAACGCGCTGGTGTCGTGCGGTCGATCGAGCAAATATCCGCCGTCGAGATCGCCGCGCTGCGTGTGCAGCCAGAACGGGTCCACGCGCGCGGTGCCGTTGGGATTCATCTCGACCAGCGCGGCGAGGCGCTGCGTGCCGCGCGCCGACGCGGCGCTTGCGGTCAGGTGGAACAGCAAGTCGGTGCCGCTCGCAGCCGCGTCGATCACGATCGGCTCGTCGCCCAGCATCTCGTCGAAGTAGGGCAGGCGCTGCGCCGAGCCGGTGAGGTGCAGCGCGAAGAGCGACGCGATGTGCCGGCCGATGAGCAGCGTGCCGTGGACGCGCACCGCCACGCCTCCGTAACGCACCGAGAGCGGCGCGAGCGCGACCACGTTGTGGTGATAGACGACGCTCGCGGCGAGCGCTTCGAACGGCAGCGCCTGGTAGCGCGCGTGCGCCGCGTCGACCTGCGCCACGATCACCGGATCGTCGATCGGTCCCTGCACCGACACCCCCAGGTCGGCCATTCCCGCGATCGGCTGATCGCGCGCGAACGAAAACGCGCGGCGCAGCGCCGCGATATCGCCGCGCCCGGAGATCGCTAGGCGCAGCTGCGCGCGACCCGTCACCGAGCCGTCGAAATCGTAAGCGCCGCCGGTGATGGCGAGCGGCACGCCCGCGAGCGTTGCCGACGCGCCGCGCACGAAGAACGCGTTGTCGATCAGCTCGAGCCGCGCGCGCATGTTCTCGACCGGCGCGTCGATCGCTTGCAGCGCCAGTCGCCCGCCGTCTACGTCGAGGTGCAGGCTCACGTGATAGTTCGGCGCGGCGTTCGGCTCGACGCCCAGCGCGTAGACGCGGGCGTCGAGGTTGCGCGCGGTGCCGCCCAGCACGCGGACCGCCGGCGTGTCGGCGAAGTAGTTCGCGAGCGCGCGCATCGGGAACGTCGCCGCGGTCGCGTGGTGGATCGCGTAACCGGCGCGCGCGTCAATGCGGCCCGCGACGGTAAACGGCTCGACGCGCGTGCCGGCGAAAGCGCCGCGCGCGCGGTAGCGCGTGACCGCCGCGGTGTCGACGTCGCCCTCGGCCGCGATGCCTTCGACGCGCACTACCCTCGCGCTCGGATCGTAGGCGGCGGGTTCGCGCAGTTCGATCCGTACGTTGCGCGCGCGCACCCAGAAGCGCAGCGGTACCGGGTTGAGCCGCCGCGGCGCGGGAATCTGCGCACCGGCCTGCGGCAGCGCGAGATTGAAGCTGCCGTCGCGAAACCGGATGAGCGTTAGCTTGGCGCCCGCGATCTCGACGCCGAGCAGGCCGAACCGGTGGCCGCTGCCCGGCAAGAGGGCGCGCAGCGAGAAGTGGATCGCGATACGGTGCGCATCGAAAAGCGGCTCGCCTCCGCGTTCCGCGCGAAGGCCTGAAAACGCGATCTCGTCCCGATCGAGATGCACGCCGCCGATGCTCACCGCGTAGCCGGTCGCGAGGCTTGCGCCCTCTTGCAGGGCGACGCGCAGCACCTCGTGGCGCGTCGCGACCAGGAGCCAGAGCACGACTATCGCGGCCGTCAGGCCGATCGCAATGCGTTTACCCACGTGCAGTCCTTGCTGTTATACCGCTCGCGCGCCGCAAGGCCCCGCCCGTCTTAGCGGGTTCTAAAGGAAGTCGTTAGAGGTCGAGGTTCTTGACGCTCTTGGCGTAATCGAAGATGTACTGCTTGCGAGGCTCGACCTTGTCGCCCATCAGGTCGGTGAAGATCTGCTCCGCTTCGACGGCGTCTTCGACCATGATCTTCTTGAGCCGCCGGTTCCCGACTTCCATCGTGGTGACCGCCAGCTGCTCGGCGTCCATCTCGCCCAGACCCTTGTACTGCTGAATCGCGAAGTCTTTGCCGTCGTCGCCGACGATCGACTTCATCTCGGCGTCGCTGAACGCCCACCACTGCTGCTTGCCCTTGCGGATGCCGTAGAGCGGGGGCTGCGCGATGTAGACGTAGCCGTCTTCGACGAGCGGGCGCATCTGCCGGTAGAAGAACGTGAGCAGCAGGGTGCGGATGTGCGATCCGTCCACGTCGGCGTCGGTCATGATGATGATTTTGTGATACCGCAGCTTCTCCACGTTGAACTCGTCGCCGAAGCCGGTGCCCAGCGCGGTGATCATGGTGCGGATCTCTTCGTTCGCGAGCACCTTGTCGAGGCGCGCCTTCTCGACGTTGAGGATCTTGCCGCGCAGCGGCAGGATCGCCTGGGTGTTGGGGTCGCGGCCGCCCTTGGCGGTGCCGCCGGCGGAGTCGCCCTCGACCAAGAAGATCTCGCTTTCCGAGGCGTTGCCGTTCTTGCAGTCCACCAGCTTGCCGGGCAGGCCGGAGCCCTCGAGCGCGTTCTTTCGGCGCGAGAGGTCGCGCGCTTTCTTTGCGGCGTCGCGGGCGCGCTGCGCCTGCATGCACTTTTCGATGATGGCGCGGGCGTATTTCGGATTCTCTTCCAAGAAGAAATCCAGCCGCTCGGAGACCAGGCCGGAGACGATGCTGCGCACCCGGGCGTTGCCGAGCTTGGTCTTGGTCTGGCCCTCGAACTGCGGGTCTTGCAGCTTCACCGAGACGACGGCGGTCAGCCCCTCCACGACGTCGTCGGTGGAGAGCGAGCCGTCCGCCTCCTTGAGCATCCCGCGCTTGCGCGCGTAGGTGTTCACGGCGTTGGTCACGGCCTGGCGGAAGCCTTGGAGGTGCATGCCGCCCTCGACCGTTCCGATGTTGTTCGCGTAGGAGAAGATCTGGTCGGCGTACGCGCCCGTATACTGCATCGCCACCTCCACGTCGACGCCGTCGCGCTCGGCGTGGGTGGAGATGATGGGATGGAGCGGATCCTTCTTCTCGTTGAGCCACTCGACGAACGAGACGATGCCGCCCTCGAACATGTAGACGCGCTCGCGCACGGTCTCGCCGCGCTCGTCGCGGAGCGTGATCGAGAGGCCGCGGTTGAGGAAGGCGAGCTCGCGCAGGCGCTTCTGCAGGATGTCCCAGTGGAACTCGCTCACCTCGAACATCTCGGGATCGGGCTTGAACCACTGCAGCGTACCGGTACCCTCGGTCTTGCCGAGCTTCTTGAGCTTCTGCACGGTGATGCCGCGCTCGAACTTCATCAGCCACAGGAAGCCGTCGCGCCGGACCTGCGTCAGCATCCACTCGGAGAGCGCGTTGACGACGGAGATGCCCACGCCGTGCAGGCCGCCCGAGACCTTGTAGCCGCCTTTGCCGAACTTCGCGCCGGCGTGCAGGATGGTCATGACGACCTCGACGGCGGGGAGCTTCTCTTCGGCGTGCAGGTCGATCGGGATGCCGCGCCCGTCGTCCTCGACCGAGCACGACGCGTCCTTATACAAGACGACGCGCACGTTGTGCGCGTGGCCCGCCATCGCCTCGTCGACGGCGTTGTCGACCGCTTCGTACACCAGCTGGTGCAAGCCGCGCTCCGCGGTGTTGCCGATGTACATGCCGGGGCGCTTGCGCACGGCCTCGAGCCCGCGCAAAACCTCGATCTGCTCGCCTGTATAGTTCGTGGACATTACGTTCTTCGTTTTCGATCCTTGACGGCGCCGCCTTCGACGGGCGGTTCTCCGTAGAGAAGATCGTGCAGCTCGTCGCCCAAGATGCTGCGCACCGTTGCGGGCCTGATCTCCTCCGGCGGGAGTTTACTTTGTAAGAGGACGTACGAGCTCGCGACGAGCCGTTCGCGGCCGTCGCGCGAGAGCCGCTTTGCCGCCCGCGCTTTCGCGAGCGTCCCCCACCAGTGCTTTAACAGCCCGGTGCGGATGTGCTCGTACTCCTCTTCTCGTAACCCGTCCACGAGCGCGGACGTTCCGTTGAAGCCCAGCCAGGGCGCCTCGAAGAGCACCCGGGCCGTGGCGGCGGCACGCTCCTGGGAGCGCGCGGCGGCGCACGCCGCACACACACCGCCCGCGCCGGCCACCTCGAGCGCCCCGCAACCGGAACACTCGTTCCACCCGGCCTTGCGGCGAAGCGACTGGCTCTCTTCCACGTCGTGCCGGAAGCGTTCGAGCGCCTCGTCCGCCGACGCCGGCTCGGGCCGCTGGCGCGGGGCGGAGCGTCCGGTTCCGGCCCGCGCGCGCTGCGGCGAACCCGGACGCTCCGCGATACGGCCGACCCGGAAGCGCAGCCGTTCCACGCCGGCGCGCGGCAGCCGGGCGGCGACGGCGCGCAGCACGTGGTCGGAGAGAAAGCTCAGCTGATGGCTCCAGGCGCTCGAGCGCGTGGTGACGACCAGCGTGCCGGCGTTGATCTGCGCCGGCCGCGAGTTCCGCGCCACCTCGGCGCCGACGATCTCGGGCCAGGCGGCGTCGAGCAGCGCCAGCGGATCGCGCGCGGCGCCCTCGGCCGGCTTCCACTGCGTCAGCACCGACCCGAGCTTCAGCATGCCGCCCCGATTTGCACGCCGGCGTTGGCGACGCGCGCCAGCCGGGCGCCGCCGGGGAGGCCCACCGGCAGATGCGTCGCCGTGATGAACGCCTGCTCGTATTCGCCGATCTCTTCGAGGAACGCGGCCGCGCGCGACTCGTCGAGCTCGGAGAGCACGTCGTCGAGCAGCAGCAACGGCGCCTCGTCGGAGCGTTCGCGCATCACCGCGTATTCGGCGATCTTGAGCGCCAGCACCGCGGTCCGCTGTTGACCCTGCGACCCGTACGCGGCGAGCGAGACGCCGTCGAGCGTCAGGCTCATATCGTCGCGGTGCGGTCCCACGATCGCGGCCTTACGGGCGCGCTCGGCCTCGGCGACGTGGCGCAGGCGCGCGTCGAACGCGGCGGCGATCGCCTCGGTCTCGGCGGTTTCAAACGGCACGTTCGGCTGATAACCCAGCTCCAGCCGCTCCGCGCCGGCGAACGCCGCGTGCGCGCGGGCGGCGCTGCGCGCGAGCGACTCGATGAGCGCCGCGCGCGCCAACACGATCTGCGTTCCGGCCTCGACGAGCGTGCGATCGTAGGTTTCGAGCAAATCGGCGTCCGGTTCGATCGTGCCGCGCAGCAACGCGTTCTTCTGCTGCAGCGCCTTGCGATAGCGTGCGAGCTCGTGATAGTACCGCGGCTCGCTCTGCGACAGCGCGATGTTGAGAAACGCGCGCCGCCCGCTGGGCGTTCCGGTCGCCAGCCCGAGGTCGGCCGGCACGAACGTCACGACGCGCATGCGTCCGAGATAGCTCGCGTAGCGCACGCCCGCGCCGTTGATGGTGTAGGCCTTGCGCGTGCCGCGGCTCGATCGTTCGATCGTGCACGCCAGGTCCACGGCGCCGGCGCGCAGCGACGCGCTGCCGTGCAGCACGGCACGCTCGCATCCGTAACGAATCGCGTCGCCTTCGTGCGACGTGCGAAACGATTTCCCGGTGCCAAGCATCGCAATGCTCTCGAGCAAATTGCTCTTGCCTTGCGCGTTGGGCCCCACGAAGACGTTGAGCCCGGCGGTGGGTTCGAGATCCAGCTCTGCGTAATTTCTAAAGTTCGAAAGCGTCAGCCGCGCGAGCAACACATCATTGTCGCAGCGGCATCAGCACGTAGAGCTGCGCTCCGCTGTCGAGCGGCTCGAGCGGGCGGATCGCCGCGGGCGACAGCGGGCCGAGGAACTCGATCACGGTCTTCTCGCTCTTGACGTGATTGAGGATCTCGACGAGATAGCGCGCGTTGAACGCAATGGTGAGATCGTCGCCCGTCTGCTCGACCTCGAGCTCCTCGTAGGCGTTGCCCGAGACGTCGGAGCTCGCCGTGACGATGAGCGTCTGGTTGGCGATCGCGAGCTTCACCATGCTCGCCCGGTCGCCGGCCACCAGCTCGGCGCGGCGGAGGCTGGCGATGAGCGGGGCGGTGCTGACGGTCACCGTGCGGTCGAACTTGGCCGGAATCACCTGCTGGTAGTTCGGATATTGGCCATCCACCAGCCGGACCGTGATCGCGGTCTCGCCGCTGACCATCTGGAGCTGGTTGCTCTGGGCGCCCAGCGCGCTGATCGCGATCTGCTCGCCGCCGCCCAGATTGCGGGCCACCTCGGCCAGCGCCCGCGAGGGCACGATGAACTTCTCGGCGCCCGACGACTCGTTCTCGAGCGTCGTCGCGAACTTCGCGAGGCGGTAACCGTCGGTCGCGACCATCGTCAGCGAGTTGCCTTCCACCTCGAGCAGAGTGCCCATGAGGACGGCGCCGCGCGCCTCTTCGCTGGATGCGGCGAAGATCGTCGCGTCGATCCCGTCGCGGAACCGCTTGCCGGCGATCGCGAACTGCGCGCCGCGGGCGGCGGCCGGGAGGGGCGGATACTCGTCGGCGGGGAGCGCGTGAAAGTCGTAGTTGCTGCGGCCGCACTTCACGCTCGCCCGCGTCGGCGTCCCGGTGAGCTCGAGGGCGCCCGGCGCGAGGTTGCCGAGGTAGCTCGCAAAAAGTTTGGCCGGCACCGTGACCGACCCGGCCTCGGCGACCTCGGCCGGAAACGCGTGCTCGAGCGTGAGCTCGAGATCCGTGGCTCGCACCGCGATCTTGCCACCGTCGGCCTGCAGTAAGACGTTGGAGAGGATCGGCACGGTCGTATGGGCGTTGACGACCTTGCTGGCGGCTCCAACGGCCGTCGCGATGTCCTTCGTGGTGCAGGTGAATCTCATCGTTTCCACCGTTGGGCGTGAGCGTGCGTTTTCCTAGTTAGATAACTAACGAGAGTCGTAGTAGCAGTAGGGCGGTGCATTCTGCGGACAAGTCCTATTCGGGCTTGTGGCGTCGAGGTTTTCGACGCGGTATAAGCTGTGGACGAAGGGCGGGGGTTCATACACGCATCCACGGGTGGGGCGTCGCGACGGACTTATCCCTGGTTTTGCCGACTCTTGTACCCAGTGTTTCAGGGATTTTGACACATGGCGATGAGCTGACGGATTTTGTTACGGTAGGCCTCGTCGCGCTGCATCTGTTCCTTGATCTTGTCGCGCGCGTACATAACCGTCGTATGATCCTTCTTGCCGAACTCACGGGCGATCTGCGGCAGGGAGTAGTTGGTCAGCTCGGTCGCGATGTACATCGCGATCTGGCGCGGAGCGGCGAGCCGCTGATCGCGGCGGCCGTTGTCCATCTCTTTCACGGTCAGGCCGTGGGCGCCGGCCACGGTCTCCTTAATCTTGGCGATGGTGATGCGGTGGAGCGGCGCCTGCGCCAGCGCGCTCTTGAGCACGTCGGCGGCCAGGTCGGTCGTGATCGGGGCCTTCGTGAGCGAGGCGTATGCGATCACGCGGATCAGCGCGCCCTCGAGCTCGCGGATGTTCGACGGGATCACCTTGGCGATAAACGACGTCACCTCGTCGGGCACGGGAATGTTCTCGCTGCCGGCCTTCTTACGCAAGATGGCTTCGCGCGTCTCGAGATCGGGGGCCTGAATATCGGTGAGCAGCCCCCACTCGAAGCGCGAGCGCAGCCGCGCCTCCAGCGTCTGGATCTCTTTTGGCGGCCGATCCGACGAGATGATCAACTGGCGCCCGGACTCGTGCAGCGCGTTGAACGTGTGAAAGAACTCTTCTTGCGTGGTCTCTTTGCCGGCCAGGAACTGGATGTCGTCGATCAGCAGCACGTCGACCTGACGGTAGCGGTTGCGAAACTCGGGCGTGCGATTGTTCTGCAGCGCGATGATGAACTCGTTGGTAAACTTCTCGCACGTAACGTAGACGACGTTCGTGGCCAGGTTGTCTTGAACGACGCGATGACCGATCGCGTGCATCAGGTGCGTCTTGCCGAGACCGACGCCGCCATAGAGAAAGAGCGGGTTATAGGCGTGCGCCGGCGCGCTCGCGACCGCTTGCGCGGCGGCGTGCGCGAACCGGTTGGAATTGCCGACGACGAACTCTTCGAAAGTATAACGAGCGTTAAGGTTGGCGCTGCGGAACTCCTCAAGCGGGCGCGGCGCTGCGGCGCCCGTGACGGAACGGCCGTTGTCGCCGGGTTCGGCGACGGAGAGACGCAACTCGACGTCGGTGCTGAAGAGCTCGCTCAGCACGCCGATCATTTGAGCGCGAAGCTTGCTTCCTACCCAATCTTGAGCGAATTTGCTGTGCACGGCGAGATGGAGCTCGTTGCCGTGGAGAGAGATAAAACGGATGGGCTTGATCCACATCTCGAACACGGGCTTCGAAAACGTGTGCTCTAAGGTCGCGAGCGCCGCCTGCCAGAGTTCGTTCGAGACGTCGGAGTTGGTCGCGAGCGCCATCGTCTTAAGTCCTCTTTAATCTAGTCGTCTAGCAATAGCACTGCGCAGCGGACCTTTTCCCTGGCGGAATCGGACTGCGCCACCCCCGGCAGGGCGCAACACCTTGGCTTAATGAAGCCTTGCTCCTGCGGATTCTATGCACGATCTTATGCACTTATCCACAGGTCGGCTGGAACGTTTTTTCGGCGGTTTTTCCGATTTATGAACGGTTATGACGGGATCATCCATGGAGCCCGATTTCTCCGCCGGAATAAGGCCGTCCGGGCGTCAAAAAAGGCTCAAGGACCCGGCTTCTCCACAAGCTTGTCCACAGGTGTGGAAAGGCCGGTCACGGTCTCGCCAAAATCGGCCCGATCAGCGCGAGGGATGAAGCTTGAGCGAGACGCGGACGAGGCGTCGGGGACTCCGAAGGCCGGGTTGCGGACCACGTTCGGCTCGCTGCCGGCACGCAGAGCTCTAGCGGTCGAATCGCTCGATGGGGTAGGTTAAGAGTCATGGCTAAGCGCGTACGCAAGCCGGTCCTCTCCGATCCCGCCGCCGACGCACTGGAGGTCGTCGAGCAGGCCACGGCCGAGGAGGCCGAGATCTTGAGCGACCTCGATGCCGCCGCGAAGAATTCGAAATCGCCGCAGAAGAAGACCGCAGCGCGAAAAGCCGCGAGCTCTTTACGCAATCGCAAGTAACGCCTATAGCAACTCACGCACGGCCTGCATCACGCTCCGATGCACGTCGCCCGATCGGATCGGCGCGCACTTCGAACGGACAACCCTTGATCCGCCGGACAACCCTTGATCCGCGCCGTTACGGGGCAGCAAACGGCGAGTTTCGTTCGCGCGTTTGACCGCCGCGTCAAGAGGTCGGACGCTTGGTCGCTCGGACTCGAAACACCCGTGCCACCCGGCCCGTAATAGAACGCGAAGACTGCAGGAGGTCGCTTATGAGTTTGCCGGTAGCCATCGTCTCCGCCACGGCCATGGTCTGCGGAACCACGCTGATCGTCGTGCTTGCGGCGTTCCTCTGGGCCTCGACCCACCGCTAGCCAGTCCTCGCGTTGCAATTTCGGGCGGCTTTGCTACAATGGGCCGGCTATGCCCGAGTTCGATCTTCAGCTTTTTGCCTCGAAAAAAGGGGCCGGTTCCACCCGCAACGGCCGCGACTCCAACGCCCAGCGCCTGGGCGTCAAGCGCTTCGGCGGCGAGCGCGTGATCGCGGGGAACATCATCGTGCGTCAGCGCGGCACGCGGATCTACCCGGGCACGAACGTCGGCATGGGCCGCGACCATACGCTCTTCGCGCTGATCGACGGCACGGTCGAGTTCAGCGACGGCAGCGCGCGCAAGCGCGTCTCGATCGTACCGGCCGCCTAGCCTCGCTGCGAGTCGAGTGAACGGGGCCGTTAGGCCCCTTTTCGTTTTCCGGCGAACGTAGACGCAGTGCAGTTCATCGACGAGGCGGAGATCGGCGTCGCCGCGGGAGACGGCGGCGACGGCATCGTCGCGTGGCGGCGCGAGAAGTACGTTCCGAAGGGCGGCCCAGCGGGCGGCGACGGCGGTCACGGGGGCAACGTCTATCTCGAAGCGACGCCCGAACTCTCGACGCTCGTCGAGTTTCGCTTCCGGCGCAGCTTCGCGGCGCCGGCCGGGAAGGCGGGCGGGACCTCAAACAAGTCCGGCCGCGGCGGCGACGACCTGACCATCGCCGTCCCCGTGGGTACCATCATTTTTCGGCGCCCGCCCGAGGGCGCGGAAGAGTTTCTCGCGGATTTGAACGAGCCCGGCGCGCGCGTCATCGCGGCGCGGGGCGGCCGCGGCGGCCTCGGCAACCAGCACTTTGCGACGAGCGTGCGTCAAGCGCCGCGCTTCGCCGAACACGGCGAGCCGGGGCAGCGTTTCACGCTGCGCCTCGAGCTGCGCCTGCTCGCCGATTGCGGCATCGTCGGCGTTCCCAACGCGGGAAAGTCGACGCTGCTCTCCGTCGTGTCGGCGGCGCGCCCCAAGATCGCCGACTATCCGTTCACCACCACCGAGCCGCAGCTGGGCGTCGTGCGCATCTCCGACGACGAGTCGTTCGTGATGGTCGACATTCCCGGTTTGCTCGAGGGCGCGCACGAAGGCGTGGGCCTCGGCGATCAGTTCCTCAGGCACGTCGAGCGCACGCGCGTGCTCGTGCACCTGCTCGACGGCGCGAAGCCGCTCGACGAGATCCTCGACGAGAAAGTCACGATCGAGCGCGAGCTTGCGGCCTGGAATCCGGCGCTGTGCGAGAAGCGTACGCTGCTGGTGCTCAACAAGCTCGATCTTACGAACGCCCGCGAGTCGTTCGTCGAGCTGCGGCGGCGCTTCCCCGAGATCCGCGGCATCAGCGCCGCGACCGGCGAGGGCGTGCGCGATCTCACGTTGGCCGTGGTGCGGGCGATCGCCGAGGCCCCGTTGCCCGAGATCGTCGCGCCTCCGCCGGCGCACATCGAGCTGACGCCGGCCGGCGCGTTTCGCATCGAGCGCGGCGGCGACGGGGCGTTCGTGATCGCCGGCGAGCGCGTGGAGCGCCTCGCCGCCATGACCAACTTCGACTCCGACGAGGGCCTCGCGCGGTTCGAGCGCGCGCTGGCCAAGATGGGCGTGGAAAAGAAGCTGCAAGAACTCGGCGCCGCGGAAGGGGATACCGTGCGCATCGGCCCGTACGAGTTCACGTACTCATGAGGCTCGGCATCTTCGGCGGCACGTTCGATCCGATTCACAACGCGCATCTCTTCGTCGCGGAGTCGGCGCGGTTGCTCGAACGCCTCGACCGCGTGCTGTTCGTGCCCACCGGCAACCACCACTATCGCGACAAGCCGCAGGCCGACGCCGCGCATCGCTGCGCGATGATCTTGGGCGCGATCGAGAGCAACGCCGCGTTCGAGCTCGACACCACCGACCTGCGCGAGAACGCGACCGGCTACACCGCCGACCTGTTGCCCCGGCTGCACGCGAAGTATCCCGGCGCCGGCTTCACGTTCGTGATCGGCGCCGATTCGCTGGCCAGCGCCGAGTGGGTGCGCCTCGACGAGGTGATCGCGGCGCTCGAAAAGTTTGCGATCGCGCCGCGGGCCGGCGTCGGCGGCGACGCGCTGGCGCGCGTCATCGCGGCGATCCCTGCGGAGTTGCGCGAGCGCGTCTCGACGCTCAACCTTCCGGAGATTCCCGAGTCGGCGACCCTCGTTCGAACGCTGATCGCGCAGGGTCGCAGCATTCGCTATCTGGTGCCCGAGCCGGTGTGGCAATACATCGTCGCGCACCGCCTCTACGGACTCGACGGCGATGCGGCCGGCGCGTAGCGCCGCGCTCGCCGCGTGCCTCGCGCTGTGCGCGTGCGCCGCGCAGACGGCGCCGGATAACGCCGCCGTGTGTGCCGCATACTCGGGCGCGCGCTCGCACGTCGAGGTCGTCGCCGACGGCTCGGTGACGCGCGTGCTCGGCGTGCAGGCGGGGCGCGTGAGCCCGCACGAGGGCTTCCTGATGCGGCTCGGCTCGTCGTGCGCGCTGATCGTGCGCGTCGAGGCGAACACCGACTTCACCGGCTCGATCCCGATAGCGAACGGGCAGCGCGTGGTGGTCAAGGGCGAGTACGAGTTCTATCCGCGCGGCGGCGTCATCCACTGGGCGCATCGCGATCCGCGCGGCCGCCACGAAGGCGGGTTCGTTCAAACCGCCGGGCGCATCTACGAGTGAGGCGCCGGTGAACGGCGGGGCGACGCTCTCGCGCATCGTTCTTGCCAGCGCGTCGCCGCGCCGCCTCGAGTTGCTGCGGTCGCTCGGCCTCGACGTGGAGGCCGTCCCCAGCGGCTACGACGAGGAGGCCGTCGCGGGCGTCGCGCCGGCCGCGCTGGCGTCGCTGCACGCCGGCGAGAAGCTGCGCGCCGCGCTGCGCGACGGCCGCGCTCCGGGCGAGGTGGTGCTCGCCGCCGACACCGTGGTCGACGTTGACGGGGTCGCGCTCGGTAAGCCCGCCGGGGCCGGCGAGGCGACGCGGATGCTCGGGCTGCTCTCGGGCCGCGAGCACGTCGTGCATACGGCGTTCGCGGTCGCCGTCGCGGGCCGCGGGGAACCGCTGGAGGAGCGCGGGAGCACCCGGGTCCGCTTCTACCGGCTGTCCGGCGACGAGATCGCCGAGTACGTGGCCACCGGGGAACCGATGGACAAAGCCGGCGCCTACGGCATCCAGGGCCGCGCGGCGTCGCTGATCGAGGCGATCGACGGCGACTTCTACACGGTGATGGGGCTGCCGCTCGCTCGCGTGATTCGCGCGCTCGGGCGGTTGGGATTCGCGCTGCCGAAACCGAATGACCGCGCCTAACCAACGGCCAGGCCGCGGGAACGGACCATCTTTACGTATCGAGACGAACGCAGACTCTTTGCCCTGATCGGCATTATCATCGGGGCGGCATTGCTCGCGCTGTTGCAGATCGGCGCGCAGCGCTCGGGCGCCGTCAGCCCCATCTCGACCGCCGCGAGCGCGCTGCTCGGTTTCGGCGAGTCGGCGATCACGGCGACGGTCAACGGCGCGCGCGGCGCCGCGGCGGCGGTCGGCGCGTTGCCGCACCTCGAGCGCGAGAACGCGCAGCTGCGCTCCGGGAACCGCCGGCTGATCGAAGAGAACGCGCGTCTGCACGAACTCGCCGCGGCATACGCGGCCGAGTCGGGGGTGCGCCCGATCGTGGATCTCTATCACGGCATCGAGGCGCGCGTCGTCGGCTTCCCGCCGGAGAACGAGTCGCGATCCGTCACGATCGACAAAGGCTCGAAGGCCGGCGTCCGCCGCGACGACGGCGTGCTGGCGGCCGACGGCGTCGTCGGCCGCGTCGCCACCGTCGGCCCGTTCTCGAGCACGGTCGTGCTCGCCACGGATTACACGAGCCGCATACCCGCGGTCGTGCGCCGCGGCCGGTGGTGGGGAATCGCGCGCGGCAACGTGCAGAGCGTCGTGATGGAGTACATTCCGCAGGACGCGCCGCTGCGCGTCGGCGACGCGGTCGTCACCGGCGAGGGCCGTTCGTTCCACTCCGGCGTGCCGATCGGCAAGGTGATCGCGATCGAGCGCGGCGATGCCACGCTCTATCAGACCGCCGTGCTCAAGACGTACGTCGATCTCGGCGCCCTCGACCGCGTTGTCGTCGTCCCGCAGTAAGCCGCACGTCGCCCCGTTCGTCGGGCCGGCGTGGTACGTGGCCGCCGCGTGGCTTGCCGCCGCGCTGCTCGCGCAAGCGACGCTCGCGCACTACGTCGCGGTTCGCGGCGTCGTCCCCAGCTTCGTGATGGCCGTGGTGGTGTGGTACGCGGTGCGGGTCGACGCCCGCCGGGCCGCGGTCTACGGGTTGGCCGCAGGATTGTGCGAGGACGCGCTCGCGCTGCAGACCGGCGCGGCGTGGATGATCTCGACGGGCATCAGCGCCGTGCTCGCGAGCCTGCTGTCGCGCGGTTTCTTCGCCGACTCCATCCCGCTGGTCACGGCGACCGCGCTCGTCGCGACGCTGGTGCGCGCGCTCGCGTTTTGGATCGCGATGGCACTCTTCGGTTACCCGCCCGGCCTCGGGCCGATCCACTTCCACGAGGCGCTGCTGCAATCGGCGCTCACCGTGGCGGTGGTCATCGTGGCGATGCTGATCGTCCGGCGCCTCGACGTCGCTCGCCAGTGACCGCACGCACCCCCCCGCGGCCGAAGCCATGGAAAGTTCCCACGTGGCGCATCGTGGGCTTCGGCGCGCTCGTGCTCGCCGCGCTGCTCGCGCTCGTCGCGCGATTGATCTTCGTGCAGCTCGTGCAGGGCGAGAGGTATCGCGCCGCCGCGCAGGCCAATCAGGTGCGCCTGATTCCGGTCGCAGCGCCGCGCGGGACGGTGTACGACCGGCACGGCACGATCATCGCGCGCAGCCGGCCGTCGTTCGTCATCGCCCTGATTCCGTCGGAGGTCAGAGAGCCGGATCGCGAGCTGGCGACGCTCGCGCGCACGCTGGGCGTCGCCGAGCAGCCGCTGCGCTACCGGCTGCTGCACCATCGCGGCATCGACTACCCGAACTTCGACGCGGTCGTCGCCAACGAGCCCTACGGCCCGGTCGTTCTGGCGACCGATCTGCCCGTGGCGGCCGTGGCGCGAATCTCCGAGGTGCTCAACGATTTGCCCGGCGTCGATCTCGAAGTCCAGCCGCTGCGCGATTATCCGAGCGGACCGATCGGCTCGCACGTCGTCGGTTACGTCGGCGCGATCACGCAAGAAGAGTACGAGCGGCTCAAGCACGCCGGCTATTCTCCCAACGACGTGATCGGCAAGGACGGGCTCGAGCTGGCCTACGACAAGTACCTGCGCGGAACGCCGGGCGGACAGCGCGTGGTCGTCGACGCGACCGGCGCCGTGGTGCCCAACATCAAACTCGCGTCGAAGTCGGCGGTGCCGGGCGACACGATCGTCACCAACCTCGACTGGCGCCTACAGCGGATCGTCGAAACCGCGCTCGCCGACGGCTTGGCGCGCTGGGGGCGCGGCCGAAGGCTCTCGGGCGCGGTGGTCGCCGAGGATCCGTGGACGGGCGGCATCCTCGCGCTCGCGAGCTATCCGAACTACGATCCGAACGCCTTCGCGGCCGGGCGCGCCAAGCGCGTCGCGTTCTATCTCACCGACGCTTCGCAGCCGCTCTTCGACCGCGCCATCGCCGCCGCGACGCCCACCGGCTCGACGTTCAAGATGGTCACCGGCTCGGCGGCGCTCACCGAGGGCGTCGTAAAGGTGGACCAAGTGATCGACGACACCGGCGGATGGAACTGCGGCGGCTACTACGCGCGCGACATCGCCGCCGGCGGATTGGGCAACACCACGTTCGTGCCCGCGCTCGCGGCATCGAGCGACGGCTACTTCTTCCGCCTCGCGTGGTGGTTGGGCAACGCGCGCCTGCGGAAGTACGCGCTCGCGTTCGGCCTCAACGCGAAGAGCGGCATCGATCTCCCCGGCGAGAACGAAGGCAACTGGCCGACCAATGCGTGGGAGATGCGCGCGTTCGGCGTGCCGATGGAGCCGAGCGAGGCGTGCTTCTTGGGCATCGGTCAGGGCGCGATGCAAGCCACGCCGCTGCAGATGGTCAACGTGGCGTCGGCCGTGATCAACGGCGGCACGCTGTACACGCCGGAACTCGCGCGCGCGATCCGGGGCTCCGACGGCACGCCGATCCGCGAGATCGAGCCGCACGTCATCCGCCACGTGCCCGTCACCGACGACGCGCTGGCCGCGGTGCGCGAGGGAATGGCGAAGGTCACCGATCCGGGGGGCACCGCCTACGGGCTGGCGATCGACGGACTGCCGTTCTCGGGCAAGACGGGCACGGTGGAGACCGCCGGCGGCAACGGGCCGAACACGACGTGGTTCGTGGCCTGGGCGCCCACGGCGCACCCGAAATTCGCGCTCGCGGTCTTCGTCGATCGCAGCGGCGGCTACGGCGCGTCGGTCGCCGCGCCCATCGCGCGGGACATCCTCGTCAAGTACTTCCACAAGAAGCCGTAGCGCACTCGCCTCCAGGTTCGGCCGCGCGCGCGGGCGAAGCCCGGTTTCCCGCCATACGAGAGGACGATTTCAGATGCTCGCAGTTCACGAAGATCGCATCGCCGCCGCCGTCGCGCGCCTCGGTTCCGAGAACGCGTTCGAAATTCTCGCGCGGGCGCGCGAGATCGAAGCGAAGGGGCGCCGAGTCGTGCACATGGAGATCGGCGAGCCCGATTTCGACACGCCCGATCACATCAAGAAGGCGGCGGTCGACGCGCTCTACGACAACCACACGCACTACACGCCGTCGGCGGGACTGCCGTCGCTGCGCGCCACGATCGCCGAGTATGCGAGCCGCTTCCGCCGCATCGCTCCGGAGTGGCAGCAGCAGAACGTCGTGATCGCTCCCGGCGCCAAGCCGGTGATCTGGAACACGCTGAGCGCGCTGCTCGGGCCGGGCGACGAGTTCGTCTACTTCGATCCAGCCTACCCGGCCTACGCGTCGGCCGCGAGCTACCTCGAGGCGAAGGTGCACGCAATCCCGCTGCTCGAGTCGCGCAACTGGCGGATGGATCTCGACGAGCTCAAGCGCCGCGTCTCCGCGAAGACGAAAGTCGTGGTGATCAACTCGCCGCACAATCCCACCGGCGGCGTGCTGACGCGCAGCGATCTCGAGTTCATCGCCAACCTGGCGCAGGAGTACGACTTCCTCGTGCTCGCCGACGAGATCTACAGCCGCAACTTCTATCTCGACTCCGAGTACCTGTCGATCGCCTCGCTGCCGGGCATGCGCGACCGCACGATCGTCGTGGACGGCTTCTCGAAGGCGTACGCGATGACGGGCTGGCGGCTCGGCTACGCGCTGATGTCGGAAGACCTCGCGCGCACCGTGACGCTGTTCAACAACAACACGTTCAGCTGCGTCGCCACGTTCGTGCAGATGGCCGGTATCGCGGCGCTCACCGGCCCCGACGAGCCCGTGCTGCGCATGAACGAGATCTTTCGCACGCGGCGCGACCGTCTGATCGAAGGGCTCAACGCGATTGCGGGCATTTCCTGCCTGCTGCCCGAAGGCGCGTTCTACGCGTTTCCCAACGTCTCGCAGATCACGCAGGACGATCGCGGGCTGGCGAAGTTCCTGCTCGAGGAAGGCGGCGTAGCCTGCGGCGGCGGCTCGTCGTTCGGACCCGCCGGCAAGGGCTATCTGCGGTTCTCCTACGCGGCGTCGCTCGACGACATCGACTGGGCGCTCGGCTCGATCGCCAAGACGTTGCCGAAGTTCAAGGGCTGAGGTTCGTGGCGGTCTCCGGACCCCGTTACGCCCAGCCTTCGAAAGCCTAGATCAGCTTCATCGCGCGTTTGACGTCCGCCAGCACGCCGGCGGCGATCTCGCGCGTGCGCGCGGTCCCGTCGGCGATGATGCGTTCGACCAGCGACGGATCGTCGCGATACGTCGCGTAGCGCTCGCGCACCGGACGCAGATATGCGTTGAGCTCGTTGGCGAAGTCGGTCTTGTCCTGCACGCAGCCCAGCGCACCCGACCGGCACTCGGCGGCGATGCCGTCGAGCTTGAGCGGATTGACGAAGCGCCACAGCGCGAAGACGGGGCAGATCTCCGGGCGTCCCGGATCGCCGCGCCGCACCTTGAGCGGATCGGTCACCATCGCGCGCACCTTCTTCGTGGTCGTCTCGTCGTCGTCGCCGATCAAGATCGCGTTGTCGTACGACTTGCTCATCTTGCGCCCGTCGGTGCCCGGAACTTGCGGAAACTCCGACAGCGTCGCCTGCGGCTCGACCAAGATCGTTTCGTCGTCGCCGTAGAGGTAGTTGAAGCGCCGCACGATCTCGCGTCCCAGCTCGAGGTGCGCCACCTGGTCGCCGCCGACGGGCACGTACTCGCCGCGGACGATCGCGATGTCGCAGAGCTGCAGCAGCGGGTAGCCGAGGAATCCGTAGGTGGCGATCTTCTGGCCGAGCTCCTCGATCTGGCCCTTGAACGTGGGAACGCGCTCGAGCCACGAGAGCGGCACGATCATCGCCAGCAGCGCCTGCAGCTCGCCGATCTCGGGCACGCCCGACTGCAGGAAGATCGTCGATTTCTGCGGGTCCACGCCGGCGGCGAGCCACACCGCAACCATCTCGTCGCGCGCCGCGCGAATCTTCGCCGGATCGTCGAAGTCGGTGGTGTACGCGTGCAGGTCGGCGATCTCGAAGAACGCGTCGGCGGTCTGCGAGTAGTTCGCCCACTGCGTCAGGACGCCGACGAGGTGGCCCAGGTGGAGATCGCCGGTCGGGCGCATGCCCGACATCACGCGCGGCCGCTTCTGAGTCATTCGCGCGACAATGTTACGGCGCGGCGGTCAATGCCTTGCGAGCTGGGTGCGAACGTAGGCGCGCGCGGCCCGCACCGCCTCGGGCAGCGGCGTCTCGCGCGCCAGTTCGCACGCGAGCGCCATCGCCAGCGCGCAGCCGGTGCCGTGCATCGCCCCGGCGATCCGCGGCTCGCTGAAGATCTCCACGCCGGCGCCGGTCGCCAGCGCGTCGGCGGGATCGCCGTCGAGGTGGCCGCCTTTGAGCAGCACCGCCGACGCGCCGCGCGCCCGCAGCGCGGCGGCCGCGTCGGCGACGCCGCCGCGCCCGATCGGCTCGGAGCCGAGCAGAAACGCGGCCTCGGCGAGATTGGGCGTCAGCACGACGTTGGAGAGCGTTGCCAGCTCGTCGCGCACGGCATAGCGCGCGGGCGGGTCGTTGAGGTCGCCGCCCCGGCTCGCCGAGAAGACCGGATCCACGACGGCCGGCAGCCACGGGCGTGCCGACACCGCCGTTGCGATCGCGCGCACCGCCGCCGGCGTGGGCAGCGCGCCGACCCGAACGGCACCGGCCGCGTCCCACGGCAGCACGGCGAGCTGGGCCTCGAACTGCGCGAGCGGGATCGCGTGCAGCGTCACGACGCCGCGCCCGTCCTGCGCGCTGACCGCCGCGATCGCCGTGAAGACGCGCGCGCCCAGCTCCGTGCCGACGACCAGATCGCGGCCCACGCCCGCCACGTTCCACGGGTGCGTGGTGCCGATCGACAAGACGATCACGCGTTCCAGGCCTCCACCAGCTCGCGCGCGGCGACGAGCGGATCGCGCGCGCCCGAGATCGCCGAGATCACGGCCGCCATCGCCGCGCCGCCGCGCCGGACGCCGGCGACCGTGCGCGCCGTGATGCCGCCGACCGCCGCCACCGGCAGCGCCGTCACCGCAATCACCGCGCGCAGGCCCTCGATGCCGATCGGCGCGCCCGCGTCGCTTTTCGAGCTGGTGGCGTAGATCGAGCCGACGCCCAAATAATCGGCGTCGGCCGCCGCGCGCGCCTCGGCGGCGGTTCCGCACGAGAGGCCGATCAGCCGGTCCGGCAGCGCCGCGCGCACGTCTGCCGGGTCGGCGAAGCCCGCATCGCCCGGCCCGAGATGAACGCCGTCGCAGTCGAACGCGGCGGCAGCGCGCCAGTCGTCGTCGAGCACGAGCAGCGCGTCGCGCTCGCGCGTCAACGCGCGCAACGCGCGCAGCGTCGGCTCGGTGAGGCCGCGTTTCGCTCGATACTGCACGACGCGAACGCCCGCATCGAGCGCGGCGCGTGCGAGCTCGAGCGTTCGCTCGTCGTCGTTGAGAATCGCATAGATGCCGCGGAGCAGCGCGGCGCGGCGCGATCGGTCTAGCCGCGCGGACGCGTGCGCAGCCACAGCAGCACGTTGGCCGCGAGATACGCGGCGAAGACGATGACGATGAAGACCGCGAGGCCCGGGACGTGGCGCGCGAGCGCCATCGGCACGAGCAGCGCGAAGCAGAGAACGGCTGCCATCAGCAGCGCGACGATGCGCGAGAACGGAAAAAACACGGTTACTCGCGATCGAGCAGCAAATCGCCGAGCCGCGCCAGCTCGGCGTCGTCGCCGAACCGGATCTCGATGCGACCGCCGCGCTCGTAGCGCACCACCGCGACGTGGGTGCCGAACAGCTCGCGCAGGCGCGACTCGAAGTCGCGCTCCTCGGGCGAGAGCGCGCGCTGCGCGGGCGGCGGCTTCGCCGCGCTCGGCGGGGGCGAGCCGGTGATCCGCTCAAGCGCGCGGACGGTCAGGCCCTCGGCGACGGCGCGCTGCGCCAGGGCGTCGCGGGCGGCTTCGGGCGCCGCCAGCAGCGCCTTCGCGTGGCCCGCCGAGAGGCGGCCGTCGACCAGCATGGCCTTGATCGCGTTGGAGAGGCCGAGCAGCCGCAGCGTATTGGCGATCGAGGGCCGGCTCTTGCCGAGGCGCCGCGCCAGCTCGTCCTGCGTCAGGCCGTGCTCTTCGATGAGGTGGGCGAACCCGGCGGCCTCTTCGAGCGGGTTGAGGTCCTCGCGCTGCAGGTTCTCGACGATCGCAAGCTCGAGCGTCTGGCGATCGTCGCTGGCGCGGACGATCGCCGGGATCGTGGGGCGCTGCAAGGCCGCGCAGGCGCGCCAGCGGCGCTCGCCGGCGACCAGCTCGTACCCGTCGCCTCGGCGGCGGACGATCACCGGCACCAGCACGCCGTACTCGGCGATCGACGCCTTGAGCTCGTCGAGCGGCTCGGCCGCGAAGGTCTTCCGCGGCTGGAACGGGTTAGGCGTGATCTCGGCCAGCGGAATGTCGCGCACGATCTCCTGCGAGCTCGCGGTGGGCACCGCGGCATCGCCGAGCAGCGCGCCGAGGCCGCGCCCCAGGCCCCGTCGCGGCGCGTTCACGCCGGCGTCCGCGCGGGTTCGAGCATCTCTCGCGCGACGGCGATGTAGGCTTGCGCGCCGCGGCTGCGCGGATCGAATAGAATCACCGGCTTGCCGTAGGACGGCGCCTCGGAGAGCCGCACGTTGCGCGGAACCTGCGTCTTGAAGATCTGCTGCGGAAAGAACTTCTCCAGCTCGCGGATCACCTCGGTCGCGAGCCGCGTGCGGCCGTCGAACATCGTGACCAGCACGCCGCTGACGTGCAGCGTCGGATTGAGTGCGTCGCGCACGCGCCAGATCACGCGGGTGAGTTGCGCGAGACCTTCGAGCGCGTAAAACTCCGCCTGCACCGGAATGATGCAGTCGTCGGCCGCGGTGAGCGCGTTGATGGTCAGCAGACCGAGCGACGGCGGCGAGTCGATCAAGATGAAATCGAAGCGGTCGGCGACCGGCGCGAGCGCCTGGCGAAGGCGCGTTTCGCGCGACAGGGCTGCGACGAGCTCCACGTCGGCGCCCGCGAGATTGATCGTCGCCGGCGCGAGCCAGAGGCTCGGAATTTCCGTCTGCACGAGGATTTCGTCGAGCGGAATTTCTTGCATCAGCACGTGGTAGATGTCGTGCGTGAGGCGCGACTTGTCGACGCCCAGACCGGTCGTCGCGTTGCCTTGCGGATCGGTGTCGACCACGAGCACGCGTTTGCCCTCGACGGCCAAAGCGGCGCCGAGATTCACCGCCGTCGTGCTCTTTCCGACGCCGCCCTTCTGATTCACGAGCGCGATGATACGACCCATACGTTTCCGCGGCGTACTAGGCGGTTTCCAGATACTGCTCGAGAAGCGCCAGCAGCAAGGTCCGCTCGTTACGTTCGGGTTCATCGGTGACCTGCTCGAACAGCCAGCGCAGCGCTGCGCCGACACGTTCGTCGCCGGCGAATCCGGACGGCGCGTCGCCGCGGCGCACGAGCGCCGCCGTCACGTCGTCGCCTTTGATCGCCAACTCGCGAACCGAGAATGCGGGCCTGCGGGCGAGCTCGGCGCGGACGCGCGCCTCGAAGGCCTCATTGGAGCCGTCGCGCTTCGGCAACCCGCTGCCGCTGATGTCCGCGTGCCGCAAAGCGAACAAACGTTCGATATCTTGCGGTTTGATGCGGCGGATGAAGCGCCGCACACCGGCGTCGCTGAGGTTGGGATCGATCGAGTACATGTGCTGGCGCACGAGGTGCTCCGCCGTCGCGACGACCTCATTCGAGAAGCGGTAGCGCTCGAGCATGGGGCGCACGAGGTCGCCCCCGACGCCCTCGTGGCCGTAGAAGTGCGGCCCCACCTTCGTGCGGGGCTTGCCGACGTCGTGTAGTAAAGCGGCTAAGCGTAAGGTGAGGTCGCCCGGCGGGGCGGCGTCCACGGTGGCCATGGCGTGGTTCCAGACGTCGTAGGCGTGCCACTCGTTCTGCTCGATCCCCACGCCCTCGAGCAGTTCCGGCCAGAGGTGCTCCAGCACCCCGGTCTCGCGGAGAAGCTCCAGACCGACCGATGGCTTGGCTGCTTTTATCAGCAGCTTGGCCAGCTCGTCGTGGATCCGCTCGGCGGAGACGGTCGCGACGAGCGGGGCGGCGCCGGTCATCGCCGCGCGCAGTTCGGGGGTGACGGCGTATTCGAACCGCGCGGCAAACTGCGCCGCGCGCAGCATGCGCAGCGGGTCTTCGCGGAACGTTTGCGGCGTCAGGATGTCAATTCGCCGGGTTCGGATGTCGGCTTCGCCCCCGTAGGGATCGACGAGTTCGCCCGAAGGGAGGGCCCTGGCCAGCATGTTCATCCGGAAGTCGCGGCGGGCCAGGTCCTGGGCGATCGGGACGTCGGGCCCGCTCGTCACCTCGAAGTCGCGGTGGCCGCTGCCGAGGGAACGCTCCCGGCGGGGAAGCGCGACGTCCGCCGTCACGCCGTCCGCCGTGAGCTTGATCACGGCGAACGAAGCGCCGACCAAATCAACCCGCCCCAGCGGGCGCAGCCGGTCCACCAGCTCCTCGAGCGGGACGCCGGCCACGACGTAGTCGGCATCGCCGGCCGGCGCCTCGATCCGCTCGGCCTCGGCTCGAATCTCGTCGCGGACACGGCCGCCCACGGCGTAGAGCGCGCCGGGCGGCAGCACCGCTGCGAGGCGTTCGTCGAGGAGTGCGGGGCGGTACATCGGACTCATCCTATCGCACCGAACGTTCCACGGGGAACGTTGCCGGAAATGTTCCACGGGGAACTTTGTCAACGCACCCGCTTCGGGGCAAATAAAAAAGGGCCAGCCCGACGGCGGCCCCCCATAGGCATCGCTGAGAGGGTTAGGCCTTCAGGGGGTTTTCGGGGTGCTTCTCCTCGTCCTCAGGGGGACGGCGAACGATCCTTGTGGTCATCACGGAAAAGTATACAATGGACCGCGTTTCCTGAAAAGCGGCAATCTGCGTCGGATTTTGTATGCGCGGGATGAGTTTCAGCCCACGTTGCGTTGATCACCAACAGCATGACGCCCACCACCAGAGCGATTGTTGCGCTTTTCAATAGTCGCGACTTTTGGGAGTTGACGGCAGTGAGATCGTTCGAGTAGGTTACGTACCCCTCGATCAAGCTCGTGGCCACTCTCGGCAGCATCTGGCGATTGTTGAGCACCGCCTGCGAGTTGTAGACGTCGATACGAGGCATGTGCGAGGTGTAGCGATACCCGCGAGCGAGGCACACCAAGTCGAGAACGGCGCCGGCAAGAATAAAAACGGCGGCTAAGGCCAGAAGCCACGATACTCCGGCGCTGATCATGACCGAGTCGCTCGCCCCGAGAATCGAGAGAACCCCCAGGCCGCCTCCAAGCACGGTCACCTGCATGGCGGCTTTACTATCCGAGCTTTTTATTAAGTCGATCTTGGAGTCGATCAGATATCGAACCTCGCGCAGCAGTAACTCCGTTACATCAGAATGATCGATCTGAGTGTCCGGCGCCGTCGCAAGATACTGGGCCCACTCCCGGCGCAGCGCTTCGTCTGCGAGGGCCGGCGGCTCGGCGTCGAGCCAATCGCGTACCGAGCGGTAGAGCCTCATTCGTACGATAATTTACCGGTTGCTGCGAGCGTACCTAGGGGCAAAAATGCTTGCTTTTACTGCCGTTTGCGCGGGCGCGGCCGCTATTCGCAGAGCGGACGCTTCGCCGGCACGCCCGAGCGGCGTGGAAAGCGCAGCGGCGTCACCGCCGTCTTGCGCACCAGCACGATCGACCGGCCGCCCTCGAGCGCGATCTCGCGCTCGACCGCGCCGCCCAGCACGAGCGCCGCGTCTTCTAAGGCCGAGCGGTCGTCGTCGCGGCCGCCGCGCTGCAGCACCGCCAGCCCGCCGGGCGCGATCAGCGGCAGCAGCAGCTCCGCAACGGTCGACGCGCTCCCGACGGCGCGGGCGGTGCCGCTCGCGAAGCGCTCGCGCAGGCCCTCGGCGTGTCCGGCCGCCTCGGCGCGCTCGGCGAGCACCTCGCCGCGCACCCCAAGGCGCTCGAGCGTCGCCTCGAGGAAGCGCGCTTTCTTCGCCGTCGACTCGATCATCGTGATCGCCATCCCCGCGGCGATCGCGGCCGGTATGGCCGGCAGCCCCGCGCCGGAGCCGACGTCAACGTACGGCGCGCTCAGATACGGCACCACGGTGAGGCTGTCGAGCAGGTGCGGCGCGAACTCCGCGGCCGTCTTCGAGCCGGTCAGGTTGAAGCGCCGGTTGGCGTCGAGCACCAGCGCGCCGTAGCGCGCGAGCGGCCCAGCGAGCCGCGGCTCCACGCCGGCGGCGCCGAGCAGCGCCTCCAGCTCGTCAGCGTCCGGCTGCGTCACGCCGGCGTTCGAGGAAGCGGCGTTCGACCCGATTGCGCGCGAGCGCAACCGCGGCGGCGAAGTGCTCGCGCGCCGGGCCGCTGCGGCCGGCGCGAAGCTCGAGCTCGCCCAGGGCGGCGGGATAGAACGGGTAGAGCGCCAGGTCTTCGACGCCCGCAATGCTGCGGATCGCCTCGATGCCGCGCTCGGGGCCGCTGTGCTGGGCGATCGCGATCGCGCGGTTGAGCGCGACCACCGGCGAGGGCCGCACCGCCATCAACGTGTCGTAGAGCCACACCAGCCGCTCCCAGTCGGTCTCGTCGTCGCGCGCGGCGTTCGAATGGAGGGCGGCGATCGCCGCTTCGAGGTGATACTCGGTCATCTCCGGGCCGGAGGCGGCGCGGTCGAGCAGTTCGTTGCCGCGTGCGATCGCCGCGGCGTCCCAGCGGCTGCGGTCTTGCTGCGCGAGCGAGATGAGTTCGCCGTTCTCGTCGAGGCGCGCCGGCAACCGCGCCGCGTGCAGCCACATCAGCGCGCCCAGTGCGTAGGTCGCCGGCGTCGCCGCGAGATCGTTCTCGAGCAACAGCGCGCACAGCCGCATCGCCTCCGCGCACAGCTCGGCGCGAACCGCCGCGCTCGCCGACGCGCCGTGATAGCCTTCGTTGAACAGCAGGTAGAGCGCGCGATGCACCGCCGACACGCGCGGCGCCAGCTCGGCGTCCGCGAAATCAAAAAGCCGTTTTGAATTCGCGAGCGATCTCTTGCCGCGCTCGATGCGTTTTTCGATCGTGGATCGCTTGCGCAGAAACGCGCTTGCGATCTCGCCGCTCTCGAAGCCGCAAACGAGCCGTAAAATAAGGGCGACTTGCGACTCCTGCGCGAGCTGCGGATCGCAGCACGAGAACATCATGCGCAGCTCGTCGTCTTTGATCGACTCCGCGCTGAACAGCTCGTCAACGGTGGGTACCAGCGTCCATTCGCTCTCGAGCAGACGCCCGAGCTCCGGCGCGAACTTGCGCGCCGTGCGTTCGCGGCGAAGCAGGTCGATCGCGCGGTTCTTCGCCGCCTTCATCAGCCACGCCGACGGATTCGGCGGAACGCCGCGCAGCTTCCACACTTCCAACGCGCGGCAGAAGACGTCTTGAGCGACGTCTTCCGCCAACGCGATGTTATCGAGTCCGAAGATGCGCGACAGCGCCGTGACGATGCGTCCCGATTCCTGTCGAAACAGGTGTTCTTCGACGTTCACGGGAGCGCGGTCGTCACATCTTCATGACGGGCCGAACCTCGACGAGACCGTCGAACTCGAAGATGGGGCATCCGCCGGCCAGCTCCGCCGCCTGCGCGAGATCCTTCGCCTCGACGAGCGTGTAGCCGCCGACGACGTCCTTCGATTCGGGATAGGGCCCGTCGGTGACGGTCCGCTGTTTGCCGCGAACGACCTTGCCCTCGGGCTCCAGCGGCTGCCCCTGGTCCTTGATATGGCCCTTGGAGGCCAGGTCTTGCAGCCAGGCGACCCAGCGCTGCATCTGCACTTCGCCCTCGGCCGGGGACTCGGCGCGGCGTCCGCCGCGGTAGAGATAAACGAACTCACTCATGATCGGTATCCTCCTTCGGACCACTCAACGTTCGGCCCGTTCGAAAACCGACAGTCTGTGGACGAAGAGTCCGACGATCGCCACGTCCGACGGCGTGATGCCCGGGATCCGGGCGGCGACGCCGAGCGTGCGGGGGCGCCGCTCGGTGAGCTTCTCGCGCGCCTCGCGCGACAACGCGGAGATAGCGCGATAATCGAAATCGGCCGGGATCGCGATGCGCTCGTCCTTCCCGGCACGTTCGATCGCCAGCTCCTCGCGGCGCACGTAGCCCTCGCACTTGATCTCGATCGCGACCCGCTCGCCGATCTCCGGCGCAACGGGCGGATCGAAGCGCGGCGCCACGTCGTCGAACCGCACCTGGGGGCGCCGCAAGGCGTCGGCGATCGTGCTGCCGGCCTCGAAACGCTGTTCCCCCACGACGGAGACGCCCAGGCGCGTGGACTCGGCGGCGGCCTTTCCCGCCAGCAGCGCCTCGCGGCGCCGCACGAAGGCTTCCCAGGCCGCATCGTCCACCAGGCCGATGGCGCGGCCGAGCGGCGTGAGCCGCACGTCGGCGTTGTCGTGACGCAGTACCACGCGGTGCTCCGCGCGCGACGTCAGCATCCGGTACGGCTCGTCCACGCCCTTCGTGACCAGGTCGTCGGTCAGAACCCCCAGGTACGCCTGCGCGCGCGTCAACCGCAGCGGGTCGTCGCCGCGCGCGGCGCGCGCCGCGTTGATGCCCGCGAGCAGGCCCTGCGCGGCCGCCTCTTCGTAGCCCGACGTGCCGTTGAGCTGGCCGCAGTGATACAGCCCGGCGACGCGCCGCGTCTCGAGGGTGTCGTGCAGTTCCGTCGGCGGAACCATGTCGTACTCCACGGCATAACCGGCGCGCAGCATCGCGCACGACTCTAAACCCGGCAGCGTCTGGAGCATCGCCAGCTGCACGTCGGCGGGCAGCGACGTCGAAAATCCGCCGGCGTAGAGCGTCGGCTCGTCCCACCCCTCGGGTTCGATGAAGATCTGATGCGTCGGGTTGTGCGCGAACTTCATCACCTTGTCTTCGATCGAAGGACAGTAGCGCGGACCGATGCCGCGAATCAGGTCGAGGCCGTAGAGCGGCGAGCGGTGCAGGTTGTCGCGCACCAGCGCGTGCGTGCGCTCGTTGGTCGCGGTGACGTAGCACGGCAGCTGCGGGCCGGCGAAACGCGCCGCGCTCGCGTACGAAAACAGCAGCGGCGTCGCGCTGGGCTGCTGGCGCGCCATCGCGGCATAGTTCACGCTGGTCTTGTCGATGCGCGGCGGGGTCCCGGTCTTGAGCCGCGCCGTGGGAAAACCGATGCGCCGCAGGGCCGCCGCCAGCCCGATCGCCGGGGCCTCGCCGAAGCGTCCCTCGTCGCGCACCACGTCGCCGCGGAACGACTTCCCGCCGAGAAACGTGCCGGTCGCGAGGACGACGGTCGCGCCGAAGATGCGCTCGCCGCCGGCGCAGACGACGCCGCGGACGGCGCCCGCGGCGACGATCACGTCCTCGACCAAGCCGCGAACGATCTCCAGGTTCGGCTGCGCGCGCAGCAGCTCGACGGCCTCGCGCGCGTAGGCCGGCTTGTCCATCTGCTGACGGAGCGCGCGGACGGACGGCCCCTTGCTCTCGTTGAGGATGCGCGCGTGGAGGCTGCAGCGGTCGGCGATCGCGCCCATGGCGCCGCCGAGCGCATCGATTTCGCGCACGAGCTGCCCCTTCGCGCTGCCGCCGATCGACGGATTACACGGCAGCGTGCAGATCTTCCCGGGGTCGCCCGTTACCAGCAGAGTCGGCACGCCGAGGCGCGCGGACGCCAGGGCGGCCTCGACGCCGGCGTGACCGCCGCCAACGACGATCGTGCCGGCGTCGCCCTTCATCGTGCCGTCGCTACGTTGCCGCCGGAGAGGCCGGCTCGTGCGCGTGCGAGCGCAGTTTCAGCGAGAAAGCGATCATGATGATTCCGAACACGATCGCATAGGCCGAGATGAGCCAGGCGATCGCGAGCGCCCCCGCGAGCGGAAAGTAGATCATCAGGATGCCGAACGCGATCGACGCGATCCCGCCGACGATCAGCCAGAACTCGTTCGAGATGTGCTTGCGCAACTGGATGCCCGCGACGATCTCCAGGATGCCGGTGATGAACGCCCAAGCGGCGATGGTCCAGTAGAGCGCCGCCAGCGTAATGCGGATGTCGTAGAACGTGATCGCCGCGATCAAGAGCCCCACGATTCCCTCGATGAGGAACGGCCACCACTGCTGGCTGTGCTCCGCCGCCCGGAAGGTCGCGACGATCGCGAAGATGCCGTCGACGAACGCGTAGGCGCCGAACAGGATCGCAATCGCTACCCACGCCGAGAGCGGATACCGCCAGGCCAAAAGCCCGAAGATCACCGCCGCGATGCCGCGAATCAGCCACGTCCACCAGTTGCGGGCGATCGCGTGCAGCATCGGCCCTCCCGCCACCGCGCTACTGGAGAACATTGCCGTTCTCGAGGTAGACGCGCTGGACGGCGCAGCGCTTGGGCGTCGGACCCGCCCAGGCCTGGCCGGTGAGCGCGTTGGTGAGGTTGTGGTTGATCTGCGCGCCGCGCGCGAACGAGCCCTTATCGATCAGGATGTACTTGTTCTTCTGGTAGTTCACCGCGAAATCGACCTCGGTCGCCGGCGAGTCGTTGGTGTTGTAATAAACCACATTGATGCCGTTGGTCTTGTCTCCGCTGGCGTTGACCACGCAACTGCTGATGGTCACGCCGAATGCCGACCCGTTCTTCTTCGAAGCGGCCGCCGCGGGCGCGACCGCCACGCAGAGCGCCACGATGGTCAAGAGAATCCGTTTCATGCGTTGTCCTCTTCACTTTCCGATGCAAAAACGGGAGAAAACCCCGTCGAGCACCTCTTCGGCGGCGTCCCGCTCGCTTACATGCCCCAACGCCGAAAATGCGAGCTGGAGATCGCCGGCGGCGAAGTCCAGCGGCTGCTCCGAGCGCAGCGTCTCGCTCGCGTGGCCGAGCGCCTCGATGGCCGCGTTGACCGCGTCGAACTCGCGCAGAGAGGCGACGTGCGGCCGAGCGCCGTCGAACGTTTCGCCGCCCCAGACGGCCGCGATCGCGCGGCGCAGCGCTTCCAGCGTCGCGGCGTCGCGCACGCTGCCCGCGATCGCGCCGGAGCCGCCCCACTCGCTCGCGCCGAGCGTTCCGAGGTCGGCCTTGTTGAAGAAGACCACGCGCTCGCGTTCGCGCGTGCGTTCCAGCAGGTCGCGCGCGTCGGACGCCAGCGGCTGCGAGCCGTCGAGCACGATCAGCGCTAGGCGCGCCGCATCGAGCGCGTGACGCGTCCGCTCGATGCCCGCGGCCTCCAGCCGGTCGGCGTGCGCGCGGATTCCGGCGGTGTCGACGAGGCGCACCGGCACGCCGTCGATGGCGAGGGTCTCCTCGATCGTGTCGCGCGTGGTGCCCGATACGTCGGAGACGATGGCGCGGTCGGCGCCGAGCAGCGCGTTGAGCAGCGACGACTTGCCGGCGTTGGGCGGCCCCACGATCGCCACGCTCAGGCCCTCGCGCACCAACTGCCCCAGCTCGCCGTCGCGGCGCAGGCGTTCGAGCCGCCCGCGCACCGGCGCGAGGCGACCGTCGAACGCACGCCGGTCCGGCTCGGGCACTTCATCGGGAAAGTCGATTGCGGCCGCGAGCTCCTCGAGCAGCGCTGCCAGCTCGGCGCGCAGCGCACGCACCTCGCCGGCCAGGCCGCCGCCGAGGTTCGCCAGCGCGGCCCGCATGGCGGAGCGCGTCTCGGCGTCGATGACGTCGGCGACGGCGGCCGCCGCGTTGAGGTCCATCTTGCCGTTGAGGAACGCGCGCCGCGTGAACTCGCCCGGCTGCGCGAGCCGCGCGCCGCAGGCCAAGAGCGCCCGCACGACCTCGCGCGCGCCGACGGGCGAGCCGTGGACGTGCAGCTCGAGCATCTCCTCGCCGGTGTAGCTGCGGGGAGCGGAAAACGCGATCGCGAGGCCCCGGTCGATGGCGTCGCCGCGCTCGTCCACGATGGTGGCGTACGTCGCGACGCGCGGGCGCAGGGGCGCCGGCGTTCGCACCAGCCGGCGGCCGTACTCGAAGGCCTCCGGCCCGCTCACGCGCACGACGGCGATGGCTCCCTTCCCCGGCGGCGTCGCAATCGCCGCGATCGTATCGGTTCGCATTGTGGAGGCCCGGCGGCCCCCGCCGAGCGTCAGCTCAAACGGGGACCCCGTTGAGCGCAGCTCAACGGGGAAAGATGACGACGCGGCGCTCGGGCTCTTCGCCCTCCGACTCGGTTCGCACGAGCTCGGAGTTCGCGAGCGCGAGGTGGACGATCTTGCGTTCCGACGGCAGCATCGGCTCGAGCTTCTGCGGCTTGCCGTCGCGCACGGCGCGATCTTGCGTCGCCAGCGCGAGGTGTTTGAGCTGATCGGCACGATGCGCGCGGTAGCCCTCGGCGTCGATCGTGTAGTAGCGCCGGTTCGAGCGAACGCCCGCATTGAACGAGTTGTTGAAGAGCAGGTTGAGCGCCTCGAGCGTGTAGCCGTGGCGTCCGATCAGCATTCCGAGGTTCGGGCCGCTGACCTCGAGATACTCGCCCTCGGTGCGGCTGATGTAATGGATGTCGACGGGGCCGACGCCCATCTTTTCGAGGATTTCTCGCAGTAAATCGTGTGCGGGCTTCGCGTCCTCGGGCACTTCGGCTTGCGCGCCGCGCGACGGGGAGCCGCGCCGCGGCTCGCGCGGCCGTCGGGTGCCGCCGCCGCGGCGTCCGCCCCCGCCGATCGTGCGATCGCGGATGTCGGAGGGCTGTTCTTCGAACTCGAAATCGTCTTCGTAGAGCATGGAGAGTCTTTATGCGCCTCGTTTATTCTTTCGCTTGGACCGCGAGTTGCGCGCCTGCTTCGGCTTCGCCACGCCGTTGCCGCTCGGCGCGCCCTTCGGCGCTCCGGACTGCAGGGCGGCCGCGCCCGACGCGTCGTCGGTGATGACGTGCTCGCTGTCGATCAGTGCGAGCGGTTGGTGGTAGCGGCGCAGCAGATAGAACTGCTGCGCCATCGTGAACATGTTGTAGGCGAACCAGTAGAGCACCATGGCCGACGGCCAGTTATAGCGCCACCCGAGGAAGCCCAGCATGACCGGCGAGATCACGGCCATCATGCGCTGCGTCTGGGCTTGCTGTGGATCCGTGGCCGGCATGCTGACGTAGCGCACGCTGAAATACATCGACAGCGCGTAGAGCAGAATCAGAATCAAGTCGGCGTGCGCAAGGCTCGCGGCGAGAATCGGCACGCCGAGGATCTTGGGCGACGCCTGGGCGATCGAGGTTCCGATCCACAGCCAGTTCTGGTTTTCGAACAGCTGCTTGTGGTTCATCACCACGTAGTAGACGCTGATGATGACGGGATACTGAACCAGCATCGGCAGGCAGCCCGCGAACGGATTGACGCGATGCTCCTTGTAGAGCGCCATCGTCTCTTGCTGCTGGCGCTGGCGGTCGTCCTTATAGCGCTCCTGGACGCGCTTGATCAGCGGGGCGATCTTCTGCATCGCCAGAAACGCCTTGAACTGCGCGGTGTTGAGCGGCCAGAAGATCATGCGGATGAACGCCGCCAGGATGACGAGACTCCAACCGAGATTGCCGACCGGCTTGTCGATCGCCATCACGATCCCCGAGAGGACGTTGACGATGGGGTCGAGCCACGACGTGGCGAGCAGCAGGTGCAAGATTAGGTTCCTTTACCTCGGTCGGGAACGAGGTCGACGCCACCGGGATTCCACGGATGACAGCGCGCCAAACGCGCGACCGCGAGCAGCGCGCCCCTCCACGCGCCGTGCTCGGCAACGGCGGCGGCGGCGTAGTGCGAACAGGTCGGGTAGAACCGGCACGACCGCGGGAAGAGCGGCGACACGACGAGCTGATAGAGCCGGATCAGGCCGATCAGCGCGAGCCGCACGCGGACTACTCCGCCGTCCCGAGGGCCGAGGTCACCTCGGCGCGCAGGTCCGCGTAGCCGGCGGTCGACGCCGGCGGACGCGCCACGAAGAGCAGACGCATCGCCGGGCGGTGCGCGAGGGCCTCGTGGACGATTGCCGCCAGCCGGCGGCGGATCTTATTGCGGATGACGGCCTTTCCGATCGATTTGCTTACCGTGAAGCCGGCCAGCGATAATCGATCGCCGGCGAGCACGTTAGTGCGGTAAACGATGAGACTTTTGGTCGCGGTGCGCCGCCCTTGACGCCGCAAGCGGGCAAAGTCCGCTTGACGGCGCAGGCTCTGAAAACGGCGCATCAGACCGTGAGGCGATGACGCCCCTTCTTGCGGCGGCGCGCCAGGACCTTACGGCCGGCCTTGGTCTGCATGCGTTCGAGAAAGCCGTGCACTCGTTTGCGCCGGCGATTGTGCGGCTGGTACGTCCGCTTCATAGCGTCCCTTTTAGCGAAGAGTAGTGTCCCACACCCTTGGTGGCAGACAGCCCCTGATTATAGCTAGCGCCGGGGCGGCCCGCAAGCGGCTTCCATCGTGACGAGCGTGCCGTTCGTGGCGTCCAGCTCGGCCCGGACGCCGATCGGCAGCACCCACTGCCGGGGAATATGGCCGATCGGCGCCCCCGCCGCCGCCGGGCGCCCGGCGCTGCGCAGGCGTTCCGCGATCGCTTCCGGGGCGGTCCGGGTGGGGCCCGGTCCCCCGCACTTCGTGCACTGCCCGAATAGGATGCCGCGGGCAGCCGCCAGGTCGCCGGCCAGGGCCAGCTGGGTGAGCATCCGGTCGATCCGGTAGGGTTCCTCCTCGGTCTCTTCGAGGAACAGGATCGCGCCGGCCGCCGGGATGGCGTAGGAGGTGCCGGCCAGGGCGGCGGCCAGCGACAGGTTGCCCCCCGCCAAGCGCCCCACGGCTCGGCCGGCGACGATCGTGGCGCCGTCGATCCGCAGGCGCTGCGGCTCGGTCGAGAAGAGCGCGGCCTCCAAGTAGGAACGGGCGGCGCCGCTCCACGACGAGCCGTGCGCTCCCACCGGTCCGTGAAACGTCACGAGCCGGCTGCGGACCGCGACCGCGTTGAGGACGGCGGTCATGTCGGAGAATCCCATCACGATCTTGGGATCGCCGGCGAGCGCCGCGTAGTCGAGCGCCGAGAGGATCCGCATCGTCCCGTAGCCGCCGCGAATCGCGACGATCGCCCGGATGCGCGGGTCGCGCGCCATCGCGTTGAAGTCCGCGGCGCGCAGCGCATCGCTTCCGGCGAGGTAACCGCCGTACTGCTCGTGGACGTAGCGCCCGAGGACCGGGACCAGCCCGAGGCTCTCGACGTTCGCGACCGCGCGTGCGACGTCGTCGCCCTCCGGCGGCGAGGCCGGCGCGATGAGGCCCACTCGGTCGCCGCGCTCGAGCATCGGCGGTTTTTGCAGCGACGGCGGGAAGCCGCCGACGGCCGGGGCGACCGCCGCGACCGCCAGGAACTCGGCGCGTGTGCTCACGCGTGCTTGGGTTCGAAGGCGGTTGCGCGTTTTACTCGGCGGGGAAGCACCCGGAGCCCGCCGTAACTTGCTGAAGTTTTGAGCGTTTCGAGTATGCAGCCGCCCGGCCGCCGTCGAGTCGTCGTGACCGGGCTTGGCGCAGTCACCCCGATCGGTAACACCCGCGAAGACTTTTGGAAGCGCCTGATCGCCGGCGAGTCGGGCATCGCCCCGATCACGGCCTTCGACGCGAGCGACTTCGTCACGCGCATCGCCGGCGAGGTCAAGGAGTGGAATCCCGAGCAGCTGATCGGGCGTAAAGAGGCGCGGCGCATGGACCGCTTCACGCAGTTCGCCTTCGTCGCCGCACGCGAGGCGATCGAAGACGCCAAGCTGCCCACGGACGACGAGTTCAAGGCGCGCGTCGGCGGCGTCATCGGCACCGGCATCGGCGGCATCATCACGTTCTGGCTCAACTCCGACAAGGCCAACGAGAACGGAACGTGGTCGAAGGTGACGCCCTTCTTCATTCCGATGCTGATGGCCAACGCCGCGCCGGCGCATATTTCGATGGCCTACGGATATCGCGGGCCGTTCTTCGCGGCAGCGAGCGCGTGCGCCAGCGGTAACGACTCGATCTGCACCGCCTACAACCTGGTCGCTCACGGCGATGCGATCGCGATGCTCGCGGGCGGGAGCGAGGCCACGGTTTCGCCGCTCGCGATCGGCGGATTCTGCTCGATGCGCGCGATGTCCACGCGCAACGACGATCCGGCGCGGGCCAGCCGCCCGTTCGATCGCGAGCGCGACGGCTTCGTGCTCGGCGAGGGCGCCGGCATCATGGTGCTGGAGGAGTACGAGCATGCAAAGGCTCGCGGCGCCCAGATCTACTGCGAACTGCTGGGCTACGGCCAGTCGGCCGACGCGTACGATCTGGTCGCGCCCGACCCCGACGGCAGCGGCGTGCGGCTGGCGTTCGCGCGGGCGTTCGAGAGCGCGCATATCAAGCCCGAGGACGTGGATTACATCAACGCGCACGGAACGTCCACTCCGGTCGGCGACCCCGCCGAGTCGAAGGCGATCGAGACGACGTTCGGCGAGCACGCCTACCACATCGGCGTGAGCTCTACGAAGTCCATGCACGGCCACGCGCTGGGTGCGGCCGGCGGAATCGAGGGCGTCGCCACGGTCCTCGCGGTCGCGCGCGACGTCATGCCGCCGACGACGAACTACGAGTTTCCGGATCCGGAATGCAGGCTCGACTACGTGCCCAACGTAGCGCGGCGCGCGCCGATTCGCGTGGCGCTCTCGAACTCGTTCGGGTTCGGCGGGCACAACAGCGTGCTCGTGTTCGGCAAGGTTTAGGATGAGCGGCGAAGCTCACCGGCGGCGCTTGCGCGCCCTGCTTCGCCTTGCGGGCGTGCGGTCCGCGAACGACCTCGGTCTCTTCGAAACGGCCTTCGTTCACCAGAGTCACGCGCGCGAATACGGCGGCCCGTCGAACGAGCGCATGGAGTTTCTCGGCGACTCGATCCTCGGCTGCATCGCCGCCGACTGGCTCTTCGAGCGTTTTCCCGACGAGCCCGAGGGTTTGCTGACGCAGCGTAAGGCCGCGATCGTCAACGACGCGCAGCTCGCCCGGACGGCGCACCGGCTGGGCTTCGGGGCGCTGATGCAACTCGGCGCGGGCATGCGTGCCGCCGGCGGCGACGAGAACGCGTCGGTGCTGGCCGACGCGTTCGAGGCGTTCGTCGGTGCGCTGTACCTTCGCTTCGGTCTCGAGCGGGCGCGGCGGTTCGTCGTCTCGCAGCACGTCGAGGAGGTAGACCACTCCTCGGAAGCTCTGCTCGACGCCAAGACGCGCTTGCAGCACTACGCGCAAGAGCACATGGCCGCGACGCCGGTCTATCGCGAGGTCAGCCGCGGCACGCCGCAGCGTCCGGAGTTCAAGTCGCGCGTCAGCGTGAACGGCCAGATCTTGGGGCGCGGCGAGGGCCTCTCGAAGAAAGCCGCGCAGCAGGCGGCGGCCGAGGCCGCGCTTCGTTCGATCGCCGCCGGCAGCGCGACGCAGGCCGCAGGATGAAGCTCAAGCGCATCCGCTCGTTCGGATTCAAAACGTTCGCCGAGCCGACGGTGCTCGAGTTCGGCGACGGCATCACGGCCATCGTCGGGCCCAACGGCTCGGGCAAGTCGAACCTCGTCGACGCGTTTCGCTGGGTGTTGGGCGAGACGTCCACCAAGAGCTTGCGCTCGGGGCGCCTCGAAGACGTGATCTTCTCGGGCAACGAGACGCGCAAACCGCTCGGCCTCGCCGAGGTCTCGGTCGCCTTCGACAACGCCGATCGAAGACTCCCGATCGAGTTCGCGGAAGTCGAGATCACGCGGCGCGCCTATCGCGTGGGCGAGAGCGAATACTTCATCAACCGCGCGCAGGTGCGTCTGCGCGACATCGTCGACCTGCTGATGGGCAGCGGCCTGGGCCCCGGATCGTACGCGATCGTCTCGCAGGGTCAGATCGACGCGATCCTCAGCAGCAAGCCGGTCGAGCGCCGGGCGCTCTTCGAGGAGACCGCGGGCATCGGAAAGTTCATCGCCCGCAAGCACGAGTCGCTGCGGCGCCTCGAACGCACCGAGCAGAACGCGATTCGCGTCAGCGATCTCATCGCCGAGCTCGCGCGGCGCATCCCCGAGCTCGAGACGCAGATGCGCCGGGCGCGCCGCTACCGCCGCGTGATCGCTCGCGTGCGCGACCTGGAGATCCTCGGCTATCTGCGCGCCAGCGCGACGCGCCGCGCGGAGTGCGAGTCGCTGCGCGAAGAGTCCGCGAAGAACGAACAGCTGCGCGGCGACTCCGCCGCGAAGGCGGCCGCGCTCGGTGAGGAGTTGGCGCGAGTGCGAACGCAGGTCTATCGCTGCGAGCTGCAGCTCGAGGAGCTGCGCGCGCAAGCGCAGGGCAAACGCGGCGACCTGGCGCGTATCGAGGCGCAATACGCCGCGGCGCTGGCTCGGCGTGAGGCGCTCGAGCGCCAGTCGACGCAGACGTCGCAGGACGCCGCGCGCGTCGAACAGGAGCGGGCGTCGCTCGCGGGCGCCATCGCCGGGTTGCAGGAGCGCCTCGAGCCGCTCGCGCGGGAGATCGACGCCGCGCGCGAGCGCGAGCTCGCGGCGCAGACGGCGCTCGCGCAGGCTCGCTCGCACCTCGACTCGGTCTTCACGCGGCTGCGCGAGGTCGAGACTGCGGCCGTCGGGCACGCGGCCCGCAAGGCCGAACGGCGCGCGAACGCCGGCAGCCTGCGGGCGGAAGCCGAGCGGCTGGAATCGGAAGAGCGCGCCGCGCGCGAACGGGCGGAAGCGCTCGAAATCGCCGCCGGCGCCGCCGCGCACCGGCACGCCGAGCGCGCGCGCCAAGCCGAGCTGCGCGAGGAAGAGCTGCTCGACGCGCGCGGACGCGCCGAGGACGCCACGCGCGAAGCGGCGCTCGCGCACGAAGACGTCACTCGCGCAACGGCCGCGGCGCGCGACCACTCCGTGGAAGTGAGGGCGGCCGAGTCGCGGCTGCACACGATCGAGGAGCTCGAGAACTCGCTCGAGGGCCACGTCCCCGGCACGCGCGCCATCGTCGAGGCGTGGCAGCGCGGCGACTTGACCGGCATCGAAGGCATCGTCTCCAACCTCATCACGACCGACGAGCGCTACGCGCGCGCGTTGGACGTGGCGTTCGGCGCGCGGCTCTCGAACGTCGTCACCGCGACGTCGGAGGACGCCGAGCGCTGCGTGGAGTTCCTGAACCGCACGCAGACGGGGCGGGCGACGTTCCTGCCGCTCGACACCCTCGCCCGCCGCGAGGGCCGGCAGCTCGAGAAGCCGATCGAGGACGTGCCCGGCGTGATCGGCTACGCCCACACGCTCGTGCGCACCGCGCCGCGCTTCGAGGGGATAGTCAATTTCCTCGTGGGCAACGTGCTGATCGTGACGGCACTCGAAACCGGCATCGAGCTGGTGCGCGGGCGCGGCCTGCGCGACACGATCGTCACGCTGGGCGGCGAGCAGATCACCGGCGGAGGCGCGATCACCGGCGGACGCTTCCAACGCGAGCGCTCGATTCTGTCCCGCCGGTTCCAAGCGGCGACGCTGCGCGAAGCGCTGGTCGGCATGCGCGAGAAGCTCGCGGAAGCCGAGCGCGTATTGCACGCGGCGCACGTGCGGTCCGAAGCCGCGATCGGCGCGCGCGACGCCGCGCGCGAGCGGCAGGCGCGAGCGGAGTCGCAGCACGTCGGCGTACGCGCGGAAGAGGGCGCGCTGCGTGCGGAGGTCGAGCGCACGCGCGCCGATCTCGAGGCGGCGCGTTCGACCGTTGCCGAGCTGCGCGCGCGAGCGGTGCGGGCGCGCGAGCAGGAGCGCGAATTCGAGGGCATCGAGCCGGAGTCCGAGCGCGAAGACGCAGAGCGCGCCGCGCTCGAATCCGAACTCGCCGGCGTGCGCGACGAGATCGCGCGAGCCGAGAGCGCGCAGGTGGCGATCACGGCGCAGGGATCGGAGCTGCGCGAGCACGCCGCGGCGCTGGCGGCGGAGCGCGACGCGGCCTCGGCGCGGCTCGCGATGCTCGATCAAGACAGCGAACGCGGCGGGCTGGCGCGCGAGGAGATGCTCGCGCAGATCGTTTCGCTGGTCGAGGAGACGCGCACGACGCACGCGCACCTCGACGGGCTGGGCAAAGGCGTCGTCTCCATCGACGAACAGCTCGAAGCGGCGCGCGCGCAACGCGAAGCGCTCGTCGGGCAACAGGCGCAGCTCGAAACCGACGTGCGCGCCGCCGAGCAAGAGGAGCGCGACACGGCCGCGGGCGGCGAGCGCCAGCGCACTCGCCTGGCGCAGGTCGAGGCCGAGCTCGGCATGCTCGTGTCGCAGTTCGCGCAGAATCCCGCGACCGCCGAGGAGTGCGCGGATGTCGAGACGCGCTACCGCGGCGATGACGACTCGGTGGTCGACGAGCTTCCGCGTCTGCGCGACGAGCTCGCGCGGCTGCAGGCGAACGTGAACCTCAACGCCGAGGCCGAGCGCACGGAAGTCGCGGATCGCGAGCAGTTCCTGCGCGCGCAGCTCGACGACCTGACCAGGGCCCGCGAGACGCTGCTCGAGTCGATCGCAGAGATCGAGCGCGAGACGCAGGTGCAGTTCAACGAGACGTTCGCGGCCGTGTCGGAGGCGTTCGCCTCGATGTACGGCCGGCTCTTCGCCGGCGGCGAGGCGAAGATGTGGCAGACGCAGCCCGAGAATCTCTCCGAGACGGGCATCGAAATCGCGGTGCGGCCGCCCGGTAAGAAGGCGATGCCGCTGGCCGCGCTCTCGGGCGGCGAGCGCGCCATGACCTCGGCGGCGCTGATCTTCGCGCTGATCGCGACGCGCCCGGCGCCGTTCTATCTGCTCGACGAAGTCGACGCCGCGCTCGACGACGCGAACATCGACCGCTTCTGCGCGATGGTCAAGGAGTTCGCGGCGGGGTCGCAGATGCTCATCGTCACGCACAACAAGAAGACGATGGAGATGGCCGACCGCATCTTCGGGGTGACGACGCGCGAGGCCGGGGTGAGTGCGATCGTCTCCGCGGAGCTCGTGCGCGAAGCCGAGGCCGTGGTTGCCTAACGAGCCCGGCTCACCCGCCGCGCTCTTTTCGGTGTACGACAAAACGGGCGCGGCCGAGCTGGCCGGCGCGCTGAACGCGCGCGGCACGCAGCTCTACGCGACCGGCGGCACGCGCGCCTATCTGCTCGAGCACGGTCTGCCGGCCCGCGACGTCGAGGAGCTTACCGGGTTTCCGGCGCTGTTCGGCGGACGCGTCAAGACGCTGCATCCCAAGGTGTTTGGAGCGATTCTCTACGACCGCGCCGATCGCGAGCACGCCGGGCAGGCGGAGAAGTACGCGATTCCCGCGATCGTCGCCGTCGTCGTCAATCTGTATCCGTTCGAGGCCACGGTCGCACGCGAGGGAACGACGCCGGACGAAGCGTTGGAGCAGATCGACGTGGGCGGTGTGGCGCTGCTGCGTGCCGCCGCGAAGAACTTCGAGCACGTGGCCGTGCTGACGCATCCGTCGCAGTACGCGGAGTACCGCGCCGCCGTCGAGAGCGGCGTCGTCTCCGTGGCGCTGCGCCGCAAGCTGGCGATCGCGGCGTTCGAGCGCACGGCCGAGTACGACGCCGCGATCGCCCACTATCTTGCGACGGCGGGCGAGGTGCTGCCGAGCCAGCTTCCCGGCGCGCTGGCGCTCACGCTGCCGCTCGCGAAGCGGCTGCGCTACGGCACCAACCCGCAGGAACGCGCGGCGTTCTATCTCGATCGCGTCGACCGGCTGCCGGAGCAGCTGCACGGCAAGGCGCTGTCCTATAACAACTTGCTCGACCTCGATGCCACGCTGCGGGTGCTCTCGCGCGCGCCGCTCGGCGCGCAGTTCGGCAGCGAGCGTTCGCGATTCGTGCGCGCCGCGGTGGTGAAGCACGCCGTTCCGTGCGGCGTCGCGCAGCGCTCGACGGTCGCGCTGGCCGTGCGCGAGGCGCTGCAGGCCGATCCCGTCTCGGCGTACGGCGGCATCGTGGCGGCCGACGCTGCGATCGACGAAGCGGCGGCGCGGTCGCTGAGCGAGTTCTTTCTGGAGATCGTCGCGGCGCCCGCGTTCGACGCCGCCGCCCTCGCGGTGCTCAGGGAAAAGAAGAACCTGCGCGTGATGCGCTTCGCGAGCTCGCTGCCCGACGAGCTTGCGCGCGAGCTGCGGCTGCGCAGCGCGCTGGGCGGCGTGCTGGCCGAGAACGACGACCCCGAGGCGCCGGCCGAGGAGTGGCGCGTGGTGAGCCGGCGGCAACCCGACGCGCAGGAATGGCACGACCTCGCCTTCGCGTGGGACGTCGTGCGGCACGTGAAGAGCAACGGCATCGTGATCGTCAAGCACGGCACGACGCGCGGCATCTGCGCCGGACAGACCAACCGCGTGAGCGCGGTCCAAATCGCCGCGCACCGCGCCGGCGCCAAAGCCGCCGGCTCGGCCTGCGCGAGCGACGGCTTCTTTCCTTTCGCCGACGGGCTCGAGGCCGCGGCCGCGGGCGGCTGCAGCGCGATCATCGCGCCGGGCGGATCGATTCGAGACGGCGAAGTGATCGCGGCCGCCGATCGCCTCGGCGTCGCGCTGGTCTTTTCGAACTACCGGTACTTCCTGCACTAGAGGTTTGGCAATGCCGAGATTCTTACACACGTCGATCTTCGTCAACGACATGAAGGAGTCGATCGACTTCTACACCGAGAAGTTGGAGCTCAAGCTCTTGGGCGGCCCGCATCACTATCCCGGCAACGCCGACATGGCGTTCGTCGGGAGCGATTGGAACTCGTACATCGAGCTGGTGTACGATCTCGAGGAGCATCCCCCGCACGAGCTCGGCAACCGGTACGAGCATCTCGCGCTCGAAGTCGAGGGCGACCTGCAGGAGTACGTGAACAAGATCAAGGCCCGCGGCGTGAAGGTGCTCAAGGACGTCTACAAGGCGCCGAGTGGAACGCGCGCCATCGCGTTCGTCGAGGATCCGAACGGCATTCCGGTCGAGCTGCTCGAGCCGAAAGCGAAGTAGAACCAAGAGCCTTAGCGATAGAGAAACGGATCCGACGGCGGCGCGATCCGGTCGACGCGTGCCGGCACCAGGCGCAGGTCGCCGCCGGCGCCCCCGATGCGGCCGTCCACGCGCACCCACGTTCCATTCGCGAACGGCGGCGCGCGGTCGAGGCGAACCGCGACCGGCACGGCGTCCGCGCGGCAGCACGCGATCGCGTAACGCACGACGGCGCTATGCGAACCGTCGCGCTCGAGCGCGCCGCTGAACGTCACGCGCTCGCCCGCGAAGAGATCGGTCAACGTCGTTTCCGTCGCGCGATACTGCGGCGGCGGCGCGCCTGCGAGCGCTCCCGCAAGCATCAGCGCGGGCGCGACGCGCGCGGCCCCGCAGCGTTCGCGCCGGTGTCCGACGGCGTAGCCGGCCGCCGCGACGGCGCAGCACCACAGCGGCGCCGCGAGCGCGGGATGAACGAGCGCGTCGCCGCGCCGCGCGGCCACCACGGCGAGCGCGCCGGCGAGCAGCGCGTAGGCGAACGCGTCGTGCCCCGGCCCCGCATGCGATCGCGGACGGAGCGCGCGCAGATCGGCGATGCCCGCGATACAGAGGAACGCCGCGGCAGCGACCGGCGCGCGCACGCGCAGCGCGCCGGCGAGCGCGACCGCACCCAACCCGCACGGCGCCGCAACGAATCCGAGCGCCGCGCCGAGCAGCGCCTGGGCGAACGGCGGGAGGCGCGCCGGATCGACGCCGCCCAGCAGCTGCATCGCGGCTCCCGCGAGCGCGGCGGCCGGCAGCAGCGCCGCGAGCTCGCGCAGCGGATGCGACGCGCCGGAGGCGCCGCACTGCGACGAACGGCGCAGTAAGCGCGACGCGAGCAGCCCGGCGAGCAATCGCGCCACCGCGACCGGCGCCCCGAAGACGAGCCCGGCGGCCGCTGCGGCCGGCAACGAGCGCGCCGAGGGCCCGTCGCCGCAGCCGCAGCCGAGATGCTCGACGACCGCGCGTCCCGGCAAAACGCGCGCGACCGCGATTCCCGCCAGCACGAACGGCGTCGCTTCGAGGAGCGCGCTCGCCGACGCCGCGAGCGCGGATCGCAGCGCGTCGGGCGAAGAGAGCGCGGCGAGAGCCACCGCCGCTATACCGTAGAGGACGGTTCGCACGCGCGACAATCACGATGCGGCCGCGCAATGGCTAGCGTCGGCGTGGGGCGAAGACCGCCGCGGTGACGCCTGAAAAGCTGAGCGCGCCGCGCGGCACCGCCGATTTCTTTCCTCCCGAGTCCGGGCGCTGGAGCGCCCTCGAAGCGCGCATCCACGCGCTCGCGGAGCGCTACGGCTACGGCGAGATCCGCACGCCGGTCTTCGAGTCGACCGAACTGTTCGTGCGCGGAGTCGGCGAGCAGACCGACATCGTCGAAAAAGAGATGTATACGTTCCCCGACCGAGGCGGCCGTTCGCTGACGCTGCGTCCGGAATGGACGGCGCCGGTGGTTCGCGCCGCGCTGGAGCATCATCTCTTCGCGAGCGGTCCGTTGCGGCTCTACTACATCGGACCGATCTTTCGATACGAGCGGCCGCAGAAGGGCCGCTATCGTCAGTCGCATCAATTCGGCGTGGAGTGCTTCGGCTTTCCCGGGCCCGAGGCTGATCTGGAAGTCATCTCGCTCGCGTGGGAGCTCGTGCGGAGCTACGGCATCGCCGATGCGACGCTCAACCTCAACTCGCTCGGCGACGATCGCTGCCGTCCGCTCTATCGCGACGCGCTCTTGGCGCACTTTCGTCCGAACCTCGCGGAGATGAGCGACGACGCACGGCGGCGCGTGGAACGCAACCCGCTGCGCCTGCTCGACAGCAAGGATCCGGCCGACGCGCCGTTCGTCGAGAGCGCGCCGACGTTCGAGTCGTATCTCTGCGACGAATGCCGCGAACACTTCGATGCGGTCAAGGCGTATCTCGACCTCGCGAAGATTCCGTTCACGATCAATCCCAGGATCGTTCGCGGCCTCGACTATTACGGGCGCACCGTTTTCGAGATCACGTCGAGCGTGCTCGGCGCCCAGAGCAGCGTGTGCGGCGGCGGCCGCTACGACGGCCTCGTGCGCTCGCTTGGCGGTCCCGACGTGCCGGCCGTCGGCTTCGCGCTGGGGATGGAGCGCTTCCTCACGATGGTCGACGCCGTTGCGGAGGCGGGAGAGCCGCGGCGCCGCGGCGTCGCGGCGATCGCGCTCGGCGCGCAAGCTCGAACCGTCGTCGCGCCGCTCGTCGCCGAACTGCGCAGGCGACTCGACGCGCCCGTCTTCGCCGACTACAACGACCGCAAGCTGCTCGCCCACTTGAAGAACGCCGACAGACAGCGCGCCCGGTACGCGCTGATCGTCGGCACCGACGAGCTGGCCGCAGGCGAGCTCGTGGTGCGCGACCTGGAGGATCGGAGCGACCGGCGGGTGCCCCTCGGCGAGAGTGGAGTCCTTATCGAGCTTCTCGGCGAAGCGGACCGATGATGGACGAGCGCTACGCCGAGGAAACGCAGACCCTGCGCGAGCTGCTGGCGATCATGAACGAGCACGACCTCGACACGATCAAGGTCAAGCTCGGCGGCGCCGTCTACGAGCTGTCGCGCCGCTCGCCGGAGGCGCCCGCGGTGGCGTACGCGCCCGCCGCGGCGGCGTCCGACGCGCCGCCGGCCGCCGCGGCCGATCCGAACGTCACGAAGGTCCTCGCGCCGCTGACCGGCGTCTTTTATCGCTCGCCGTCGCCCGACGCCCCGGCATACGTCGAGGTCGGCGACCGCGTCGAGACCGGCGACGTGCTGTGCGTGCTCGAGGCGATGAAGCTCTTCAACGAGATCCAGAGCGACGACGCCGGAACGATCGTGCGCATCGTACCCGACAACGGCGAGCTCGTCTCGCAGGGCGAGGAACTTTTTTGGATCAAGCCGTGAACTATCACGGACGCCGCAACTTTGACGAACTGCTCGCCGACCGGCGCGGGCTGCTCGACGCGCCGCACTACCGCGCGCAGGTCGAGGCCGTCGTCGTTGCCGTCGTGCGCGCGTTGCGCGACGGGAAGAAGGTGCTGTGGTGCGGCAACGGCGGCAGCGCGGCGGAGGCGCAGCACATGGCCGCCGAGCTCTCGGGGCGATTCCTGCGCGAGCGGCCGGGCCTCTACAGCGAGGCGCTCTCGGTGAACTCGTCAACGCTCACGTGCGTCGGCAACGACTACGGCTACGATCGCGTCTTCTCGCGCCAGGTCGAGGCGTTCGCGCGGCCGGGCGACGTGGTGATCGGCATGACGACGAGCGGAACGTCGCGCAACGTGGTGCTCGCGCTCGAGGCGGCGAAGAAGCGCGGCGCGGTGACGGTCGCGTTCACCGGCAACGGGGGCGGCCGCGTTGCCGAGATCGCGGATCATTCGCTGGTCGGGCCCGACGGCTACGCCGCGATCGTGCAAGAGGTGCACCAGGTGATGGCCCACATCGTCTGCGATCTGGTCGAGCAGCAGCTGATCTTCGACGGCGGCATCCCGTGACGCCGTCGCTGATGGTTCCCGATGCGCGCACGCTCTTCGAGCGCGCGACGGGGCGCAAGATTCTGGTCGTCGGCGACCTGATGCTCGACGAATGGATCTGGGGCACCGTCACCCGCATCTCGCCCGAGGCGCCGGTGCCGGTCGTCGCGGTGGCCGATCACTCGTTCACGCTCGGCGGCGCGGGCAACGTGGCCAACAACCTGCGCGCGCTGCGCGCCAACGTGGTGTTCGGCGGCATCGTGGGCAACGACGGGTTCGCCGCTCACGTGCGCGAGCTGCTGCGCAACGAGGACGTGGACGACTCGGGCGTCTTCGAGAGCGCCGATCGCCCGACGACGCGTAAGACGCGCATCGTCGCTCACAACCAGCAGGTGGTGCGCGCAGACTGGGAGTCCACGTCGCCGCTGTCGGATTCCGACCGCGCCAAGCTGACCGCCTACGTGCGCGATCGCGCCGCGGAGTGCGACGCGGTGATCCTCAGCGACTATGCAAAGGGCTTGCTCTCGCGCGAGCTCGTCGAGGCCGCCGCCGCGTGTCCGCTGGTGCTGGCCGATCCGAAGCCGCAGAACATCGCGCTGTTCTCGGGCGTGACGTGCGTCGCGCCCAACGTCGCCGAGGCAGCGACGATCGCCGGTCTGCCGATCGTCGACGACGCGAGCCTGGAGCGCGCCGGGCTGCGGCTGCTGGAGATGCTCGACTGCCGCTACGCGGTGATCACGCGGGGCGAGCACGGGATGGCGCTCTTCGGGCGCGACGGCGAACGGCTGGAGATTCCGTCGGTCGCGCGCACGGTCTACGACGTCAGCGGGGCGGGCGACACGGTCATCGCTGTGCTGGGTCTCGCGCTCGCGACGGGCGCGCCGATCGAACAGGCGATGCAGCTGGCGAACTTCGCGGCCGGCGCCGTGGTCGCGAAGCTCGGGACGGCGACCGCGTCGCCGCAGGAGATCCTCGCGCTGCTCGATCCCGCGACGTGAGCGCGAGCGACTTCTTCGGCCGGCTCATGAGCGTCGACGAAGCCGTCGCGTGGCGCGAGTCGCTGCGCGCGCAGGGCCGCACCGTGGCGTTCACCAACGGCTGCTTCGATCTCGTGCACGCGGGGCACGTCGAGTATCTGGCGTGGGCGCGCTCCCAGGGCGACGCGCTGATCGTCGGGTTGAACGAAGACGATTCGGTGCGGCGCATCAAAGGCGCCGCCCGGCCGATCGTTTCGTTTGCGCAGCGCGCCGCCGTTCTGCTGGCGCTGCGCAGCGTGGACGCCGTCGTCGGCTTCGGCGAGCGCACGCCCGAAACGCTTCTCGATCGTATTCGCCCCGACGTGCACGTGAAGAGCGACCAGTATGCCGAAGAAGACCTGCCGGAGCGAACCGTCGTCCGCCGTCACGGCGGACGCATCGCGCTCGCGCCCCACGTGGAACGCACGAGCACGACCGATCTCATCGCTCATATCTTGGATGCGTATAGCACTAACCGCTAACGGCCCGGGTGAAGTCGCCGGCTGGCTGCGGCCGCTCCTGCGTTCGCTCTATCGCCGTGCGCCCGACACGCTCGTCTACGTTTTCCTGGTGCCGGACGATTACGCGACCGGCTTCGAGGCGCAGATGGTGCGCGAGACGTTTCCAGAGGCCGCGGTCTTCGAGCCGCGGAGCTACGTGAGGTTTGCGCTGGGCGGCCGGATCGACGGCGCGCCGGCGGGCGTGGACGTGGTGCAGTACTTCGGCGGCGACCTGCTGCACGCCGCGCGGCTGCACGCGCGGCTGAAAGGTCGCGCCGCTACCTATAAGTTCTCGCGGCGGGCCTACCGCAAGCTCTTCGACCGCGCCTTCGCCGTGGACGCGCGCAACGCCGATCAGCTCGCCGAATGGGGCACGCCGCGCGATCGCATCGAAGAGGTGGGCAACCTGGCCATCGACGGCGCGCTCTACGAAGCCGCGCTGCCGGCGGGCGACGGCGTGCCGGCCGACGGCATCGTGGTGATGCCCGGCTCGCGCGGATACGAGGTGGAGAACCTGATCCCGTTCTACTTCGCGGCCGCGCTGCGGATGCTGCGCGAGCGCCCGCAGCTGCCGATCGCGTTCGCCCTCTCGCCGTTCACGCCGCGCGAACAGGTGCGCGCCGCGATCGAGGCCGGCGGGCACCCGCGCCTCTTCGGCGCGCGCGGACGGCTCGTCAACGAGGCCGGCCGCGACTACCTCACCACGCCGGCGGGCGACGTTCGCATACCGGTGCTGACCGACGGCCTCGCGGTTGCCGCTCGGGCGCGGCTCGTGCTCACGATTCCCGGAACGAAGACCATCGAGCTGGCCGTGCTGGGTAAGCCCGTCATCACCATGACGCCGCTCAACGCGCCCGAGGTCGTGACGATCAACGGGCCGCTCACGTATCTCAATCGCATCCCGTTCGTGGGCGATCCGCTCAAGCGCATGGCGGCGGTCGCGCTCTCGCGCCGCCACCCGCACCACACGCAGCCGAACATGGACGCGGGCGAGGCGCTGATTCGCGAGGTGCACGGCACCGTCACGCCCGGACGCATCGCGCGCGTCGCCCTCGAGTGCTACGACGACTCGGAGTGGCTCGAGTCGTCGAGCCGGCGCCTTGCGATGCTGTATCGCGGTCATGCCGGCGCGGCCGACCGGATGGCGGCGTCGCTGCTCGCGCTGGGGGCCTAGAGCGAGCGGTGGAGTTCTCGGTCGTGATCGCAACCAAGGACCGCGCGAGGTATCTGCGCGGTGCGTTGGCGTCGCTTGAGGCGCAGTCGGGTGCGCCGCCGTTCGAGGTGATCGTCGTCGACAACGGTTCGAGCGACGATACGCCGGACGTGGCGCGCGACTTCGAGCGCCGGACGCCGCTCGTGCGCTACGTCGCGGCGCCGCGGCCGAACCGCGGCTACGCGCGCAACCGCGGAGCGGAGGCCGCGTCCGGGCGCTACCTGCTGTTCTGCGACGACGACGTCGTGCTGCCGCAGGGCTGGATCGCGGCGCACGCGGCGGCACACGCCGAGCCGCGGCGGGTGGTCAACGGGCCCATCCTCAACGTGCCCGCGTTCGACGCGCGCCCGAAGCCCGCACCGGCCAATTACTCGCGTGCGTTTCTCTGCACGTGCAACGCGTCGCTGCCGAAGGCGGCGTTCGTCGGCGCCGGCGGATTCGACGAGAGCTTCGATCTCTACGGCTGGGAGGACACCGAGCTCGGCGTCCGCCTTCGCCTTGCCGGCCTGCGCTGGAAGTTTGCGTGGGACGCGTACCTGTGGCACCTCAAGCCGCCGCACGAGAACACGCTGGAAGTCGAGACGCGCAAGGCGATCGAGAAGGCGCGGATGGCCCGCCGGTTTCTTGCCAAGCATCCCTCGCGGCGCGCGCGGCTGGCGACCGGCGCGCACCCGCTCAACCTCCTGCGCGCGCGGTATCTGCTGCCCGACTGGCTGCTGGCGATCTACGCGGGCGTTTCGACCAGCGAACGCGCGCCGGCGTGGATCGCCGCGGCGGGGCGAGCCCAACTCCTCGACGGGATCTACGCCCGCGAGCTCGTTCGAGCGCTCGATGCCGCCCGCGGGTAAGGCGTTGCTCTACTGCGCGGGGGGCGGGATCGGCGACTCGCTCGTCGCGTCCATCGTCGCGCGCGCGCTGCGCGGCAAGTTCGAGCGCGTGGACGCGCTGACGCTGCCGGCACACGCGCCCGTGCTGCAGCGCGTGCCCGACGTGGACGCCGTCGCCGTCGACGAGGGCGACGAGCGCGCGCTCGCGAGCGAGCTCGAGCGAAACGCATACGACGCGTGCGTCGTCACTTGGGCGACGGCGCGGACGGCGCGCGTGCCGCAACTCGCGAACATCCCGGTGCGCGCGGGACAGGCGCGACGCTTCTACTCGTTCCGGTTCACCGACCGCGTCGTCGTGCGCAGCGAAAACGGCGACGTGACGTCGCACTGGTCGCAGATCCTGCTCGACTACGCGCGCGCCATCGGGTGCGACACCTCGGATCCGTGTTACCGCTTCGAGCCCACGGCGCAGGACGAGAGCGACGCGGGCGCCTTGGGCGCGCCCGAAGAGTTCGTGATCCTCAACCCGTGCAACGCGATCGCGTCGCGTCGCGGCGTCTGGCCCCTCGACGGCTGGACGTCGCTCGCCGTCGCCCTGCGGGACCGGCTCTCCGCGCCGGTGCTCGTGACCGGGTCGCCCGCCGACGAACCGTTCGCGGGCCGCATCGCCAAGGACGCCGGCGACGGCGTCGTCTCGATCGCGGGCGCGACGAGCGTCGGCGCGTTCGGCGCGCTCGCGCGCCGCGCCAAGGCGTTCGTCGGCATCACCACCGGTTCGATGCACGTCGCCGCGGCCGTGGGCTGCCCGACGGTCGGAATCTTTCCGTTTCAATCGGACTATCCCGATCGCTGGGCCCCGCTTGGAACGCGCACGGCCGCGGTGCGCGCGACGTACCCGTGTCATCCGGGCGACACGAAGGAGCGCTGCGCCGACTACGCCTGCGTCGCCAACCTCGACGTTCCGCGCGTCCTGGCGGCCGCGGCGTTGCTGGTCGAGGCCGCGTGATGCGCGCGACGATTCAACTCTGCACCTACAACCGCGCGCCGCTGCTCGAACGCGTGCTCGACGCGTGCTTCGAGCAGACCGTCGCCGATGGCGACTACGAGGTCGTGCTGGTCGACGACGGCTCGACCGACGACACGCCGGCGGTGGTCGAGCGCGCGCGGCGGCGGGCGACCTGCGCGCTGACGGTCGTGACGCAGAGCAACGGCGGGTTGGCCAACGCGCGCAACGCCGGACTGGCGCGGACGAGCGGCGACCGCGTCATCTTCATCGACGACGACGTGCTGCCGCTCCCGAACTTCGTGGAAGAGCATCTGCGCGCCGCGTCGCGCCGCCCGGCCGATATCGTGCGCGGCGGCGCCATCGAGGCCGAGAGCGTGGACGACCTGCCGCCGCCGATCTGGAGCATCAAGAACTACAGCGGCAACTACTTCTGGACGACCAACGTGTCGGTGCCGCTCGCGACGATCCGCGCCATCGGCGGCTTCGACGAATCGTTTGCCGAGTACGGGTGGGAAGACATCGACGTCGGCCTGCGGCTGCGCGCGAGCGGCGTGCGCGCTGCGTTCAATCCAAAGGCGCTCGTGTTTCATATCAAGCCCCCTCCGCGCGGCGCGAGCGTCGAGCGGATGGTGCGTCAGGCGCGCGCTCAAGCGCGCACCGCGGTGCAGCTCGTGCGCCGCCATCCGCACTGGCGCGCCTATCTCGCCACCGGCGTCAATCCGGTGCAGCTGCGATTCCACGCCGCGCTTCGCGGCCTCGGCATCGAGGCGCGCCTGCGCCGGCGCCTCGGGGGCGCCGCCGCCGACCGCGAGCTGGCGAACGACGAGCTGCGAGCGGCGCGGGCGCTGGCCAACGAGGCGTACTTCGACGAGCTGGAACGCGCGCTGCGGTCGTGAAGATCTTGCTCTCGCGCACGGACCGGATCGGCGATCTCGTCCTCTCGACGCCCGCGATCGCGACGGTGCGCGCGTCCTTTCCCGACGCGCACGTAGCCATCGTCACCAGCGCCCACAACGGCGTGGTGATGGAACGCAACGACGACGTCGACGAGCTGTTGGTGCTGCCCGCCGGCGAAAGCCCGCGAGCGTTCGGCGCGCGGCTCGAGGGATACGACGTGGCGGTCGCGCTGGCGCCGCGCGCCGTGGACCTGCAGCTCGTCGGCGCGACGCGCGCCGCGCTGCGCGTCGGCTATACGTACGAACGCCGTTGGTTCGCGCGCCTCACGGCTCCGCTCTACCTCAACCGGATAATGATCTCGGAGGCCGACCCCGAACTCTGCGATCGCGATCCCGAACGCGTCGTGCGACACGAGGTCGTGCAGTTGCTCGATCTCGTCGGGCGGGCCGGCGCGAATCGCCGCGTCACCGAGCTGCGGCTCGACGTCACCGACGTCGACCGCGAGGCCGCGCGCGGTCTCCCGCTCGACCCCATCGTGTTTCATCTGGGGCAGCGGTGGTTCTCGCACGGCAGCACGCTCGAAGGAACGCTGGCGATCGTCGAACGGCTCGCCACGCTCGCTCCGGTCGTGATCACCGTCGCGAGCGACTGCGAGGCGATGGCGCCCGCGTTCGAAGTCAGCGCCGGCGTCGCCCGCGTCGTGCACGGCTTGCCGTTCCATCAGTGGGCGGCCGTCTTCGAGCGCGCGCGCGTGGTCGTGACCGTGGACACGGGCGCGACGCACGTCGCGAGCGCGGTGAAACGTCCGACGGTCGTCGCGTTCGAGCACCGCTACTTCAATCTGAACTCACAGGAATGGTCGCCGTACGGCGTGCCCCACGTGCTGGTGCGCAAGCCGGGCAGCCCCGGCGCGGCCGAGCTCGAGCAGTTTCGCGACGAGATCGCGGCCGGCGTCGCCCGGCTGCTGGAGAGCTGACGTGCCCGCGATCTCCGTCGTGATCCCCACCTACAACCGGCTCGAAACGCTCGCCGAGGTCGTGCCGACGCTGCTCGCGCAAGATATCGCGCCGGACGAGTACGAGCTGCTCGTGTGCGATTCCAACTCCACCGACGGAACGGCCGAATATCTTGCGGACGTTCGCGAACGGCATCCGAACGTGCGCCACCTGCCCGGCGCGTACGGCGGACGCGCCGCGGCACGCAACGCGGGGATCGCCGCCGCCGCCGGCGAGATCGTGCTGTTCAACGACGCCGACATCCTGGCGTCGCCCGACTTGCTGGCGACGCATCTGCGCCGCCACCGCGAGCGCACCGGCATCGCGGTCGTCGGTCTGGAAGTTCAGGTGCGGGACTTGGCGGAGTACGCCTACAAGCGAGATCGTCCCGAAGCGCGCGGGCATCTCCATCCGCCGTCGCGAAAAAAACTGTCGTGGCTTTATTTTCTCACGGGCAACGCATCGGTTCGCCGGGCCGACTTGGTGCGGGTCGGCTGCTTCGACGAGAGCTTCACCGGCTACGGGCACGAGGACTTGGAGCTCGGCTACCGATTGCAGCGCGGCGGCGTGGAGATTCTCTACGAGCCCAACGCGGTGAACTACCACTGTCAAGACGTGGCCTACGGCGACCAGAAGCAGAAGATGCGGCTCGCCGGCCGTTCGACGGCCCGGTTCTATCGCAAGCATCCCGATTTCGAGGTGATGCTGAAGCTCGGCATGACCCCGGTGTCGCTCGGCCTTCACTCGCTGCTCGCGAGGTCGCCGCACGCCCTGGGCTATCTCGACCGGCGCGCGGGGCGCTCGCGGTTGGCGCGCGAGCTGCTGCTGCAGTTCTATTACGTTTCCGGCATCAAGGAGGGCCGCGATGAACCGTAGGGTATCGTGCGGCGCGCTGCGGGCGGCCGACGAAGGCGCCGCGGTGCAGCTCGACGGATGGGTCAATCGCCGCCGCGACCACGGCGGTTTGATCTTCCTCGACCTGCGCGATCACGAGGGAATCACGCAGGTCGTGTTCGACCCGCAGCACCCCAGCTTCGCCGACGCCGAGCATTTACGCAACGAGGACGTGCTGCGCGTGGGCGGCGCCGTGCGCCGGCGCCCGGCGGGAACGGAGAATCCGCGGCTGCCCACCGGCGACGTCGAGGTCGCCGTGGACTCGCTCGAGATCCACAACCGCTCGCAGGTGCCGCCCTTCCAAGTCAACGCCGACGACGACGTCGACGAAAACCTGCGCTTGGAGTACCGGTATCTCGACCTGCGCAGGCCCCGCATGCAGCGCAACCTTCGCACGCGGCATCGCATCGTCAAGGCGATGCGCGACTTCTTCGATTCGCGCGACTTCCTGGAGATCGAGACGCCGATGATGATCAAGTCGACGCCCGAAGGCGCGCGCGATTATCTGGTGCCGAGCCGGCTCTACCCCGGCCACTTCTACGCGCTGCCGCAGTCGCCGCAGCTGCTCAAACAGATCCTGATGATATCGGGCTTCGGACGCTACATGCAGATCGCGCGCTGCATGCGCGACGAGGATCAGCGCTCCGACCGCCTGGTGGAGTTCGTCCAGCTCGACGTCGAGCTCTCGTTCTGCACCGAGGACGACGTGCTCGAGGTGATGGAGTCGTGCATGCGCCACGTGTGGCTCACGGTGCTGGGCGTGGAGCTCGCGCCGTTCCCGCGCCTGACGCATCGCGAAGCGATCGCCCGCTACGGCCTGGACAAGCCCGACCTGCGCTTCGGCCTCGAGCTCGCCGACGTCGGCGCGGCGTTCGCGGGCACGGAGTTCGCCGTGTTCCGCTCGGCGCTCGAGGCGGGCGGCGCGGTGGTCGGGCTGCGGTATCCCGGCGGCTCGGCGCTCTCGCGGCGCGACTTCGACGCGCTCACGGAGACCGCGAAGCAGTTCGGAGCGAAGGGCATGGTGTGGATCGCGCTCGCCGCCGACGGCATCAAATCGCCCGCCGCGAAGTTCCTTACCGACGCACAAATCGAGGCCGTGCGGACGGCGCTCGTCGCGGAGACCGGCGACGCACTGCTGCTCTTCGCGGGGGAGACCGAGCTCGCGTACGCCGTTGCCGGCAAGATGCGCAACGAGGTAGGCGAGCGCTGCGGGCTGCGCGACCCCAACACCTACGCGTTCGCGTGGGTCACCGGCTTTCCGTACCTCGAGATCGACGAGGAGACCGGCGCGAAGATGCCGGCGCACCATCCGTTTACGGCGCCGGCGCCCGGCGATTGGGATCTGATCGACCGCGCCCCGATGGAGATGCGCGCGCAGCACTACGACATGGTGCTCAACGGCTACGAGCTCGGCTCGGGATCGATCCGCATCCACAAGGCGCACGAGCAGCGCAAGATCTTCGAGATGCTCGGGCTCACGGCCGAACAGGTCGAGGAGCGGTTCGGATTCTTCGTGCGGGCGCTCGAGTACGGCGCGCCGCCGCACGGCGGCATGGCGCTCGGCATCGATCGCATCGTGATGCTCGCGTGCGGCGAGCAGAACCTGCGCGAGGTTACGGCGTTCCCGAAGAACTCGGTCGCGCGCGACGTGATGATGGACGCGCCGAGCCTGGTGCCCGAGCAGCTGGTCCGCGACTTGCATCTGCGTTACGCTCCGGAGGCCCGCTAAACCGGTCACGCTCGCGGCGCCCGAAGCGCTCTATAAACGAGTAGAATCAGGAGGTGGGCGATGCAAATCGCGGTGTTGTTGATGCTATCGAACTTTTTCTTCTGGCCCGGCCCGATGGACTGGCAGATGAATCAGCAGAACGTCGTGATCCGGGGAACCGTCGTCGACGAAGGCACGGGCCTCGTCGTGCCGGGGGCGACCGTCTACGCGCGGTCGGCGGCCCTCCACGCACGGACGATCTCCGATTCCAACGGGCAGTTCATCTTCCTAACCCTGTTTCCCGGAACGTATACGCTGTGCGCGTCAAAGTACGGCTATGCAGCGACCTGCCGTCCGCGCGATCCCGACGTGCCGGAGCTGTTCGCTGGTTTCGAATACGGCGCGACGATCGTTCTGTCGCACGCGTTGAACTAAAGTCTAGCCTGTCGGGCGAGCCAAGAGCTCGTTCGCGCGGGTGAAGATCGCGTCGAACATCTTCACGGTGAGCTTGCCGGTGTTGGTGTTCTGGCGGCTCGGGTGATACGAAGCGATCACGGCGATCCTGCGCCGTCCCTTCGCCGCCGTCGCCTCGGCGCCGTGGGCGAAGGCGGGCCGCGGCGGGTCGAGCGTGAAACCGCGTTCGCGCAGCATTTTGAGGGTCGCATCGAACGCCACCGATCCGAGCGCGATCGTCACTCGCAGCCGGTGGAGAGCGTCGAACTCCTGCAGCAAGAACGGAAAGCAGTTGCGCAGCTCCTGGGGCGTGGGCTTGTTCTGCGGCGGTGCGCAGCGAGCCGCCGCGGTGACCAGCGCGTCGTGCAGCGTCAGGCCGTCGCTGCGGTCGGTCGCGTCGGGCTGTGACGCGAAGCCGGCGCGGTAGAGCGCGGGATAGAGAAAGCCGCCGGACGCGTCGCCCGTGAACGGCCGTCCGGTCCGGTTGCTGCCGTGCGCGCCGGGCGCCAGGCCGACGATCATCACGCGAGCGCGAGCGTCGCCGAACGCGGGAACCGGCTTGCCCCAGTACTCGCAGTCGCGATGGGCGCGTTTGCGCTCGCGTGCGACCCTGGCCGCGTACGCGCGCAGCTCGGGACAGCGCGTGCAGCGCACGACGGCGCGGTCGATCGCCTCTAAGTCCACGTCAGCACGTCGGCGTAGTCGATGCCGACCGGCGCCACCACGTAGGCGACGCCCTCGTTGCGCTGCCACAGCCGTTCGATCGCGGCGCGCGGATAGACGACGCGCACGTTGGGCGCCGCGGGATCGTTGACGGCGCAGTCGCCGTCGCCCGTGAAGCCGCACAGCACGACCAGGTGGCCGTCGGAATGCTCGAGCGGCGCGCCGGGGAGCTCGCCCTCGCCCCACGAGTACGAGATCGCGAGCGGCAGGTTGCGCTCGATCAGCCGCGCGGCGTGGTCGAGGTTGCAGAGGTGCGCCACGACGCCGCGCAGGCCGAGCCGGCCGCTGTAGGCGACGTTGAACGACCAATTTCCCGTGCCGTTGTAGGCGCGGTCGAACACCTCTTGCGCCGTGAGCGCCACCGGTTGCTCGATGCCGTGAAAGGCGTGGATCATCGCGAGGCTCGCGGGGCTGCACCAGCCGCGCTGGCTCGGATCCTCGGCGTATTGCGATCGTGACGGCACGTCGAGGATGATCGCGTCGCGGGCGTGCGGCAGCGACGGGCGCGAGCGCACCGGCGAAGAGAAGGCGACCAGCTCGAAGCGCACGTCCCGCGCGCGCACTTCGAGGCCGTCGAACGGCTGCGCCGCGCGGATCGCGTCCACGTCCACGCGCACGCCCTCGTGCTCGGGGCTGAACGACTTCGCGCCGGTGGGGCGCCACTCGGAGTGGTCGAGCCAATCGCTCGCGGGCTGATGCGCGCGCAGCAGCCGGAAGGCGATCCGCCCGCTGGGCGCGTGCGTGTTCCAGCTCAGCACGCCCGCTCGCGTGGGCTCGAAGAGCAGGCGCGCGTCTTCGTCGGCGCCCACGACCTGTGCGAAGGACGCCGCGCTCAAATGCTCCACTCCCACGCGTTCCAGCTGTCGCCGACGAACGCCGCCGGAACGTAGCCCTTGACGTCGGCGTTCATCGCCGTGTAGTTCGTGCGCCAGCTGAAGAAGACGGCGGGGACGAGCTCGCGGATTCGCTCCTCCTCGCGCTGGTAGAGCCGCTTGCGGGCCGCGGGGTCGAACGTGCTCGCCGCGGCGCTGCTCGTGGCGTTGACGATCGGATCGTCGAGCCACGACGTGTTCGCGCCGCGCGGCGGAACGAACGCGCCGTTCCAGTCGCCGGAGTTGTCCGGATCGGGCCCGTTGGTCTCGATGGACCATTCGAGATCGTACTTCCCGGTGTAGAGCGGGCCGTTCATGGCAAACAGATAGCTGCCCGGATAGTTGCGGATCACCACGTCGATGCCGGCCGCGCGCAGCATGGACTGGATCAGCACCTGCGAGTCGGTATTCTCCTGATGCCCGGTGGTGGCGTAGATCGTGAGGCGCAGCGCGAGCGCGCCCTTGTGCAGCACGCCGTCGGCGCCGGGTTGCCACCCGGCCTGCGCCAACAGGCGCCGCGCGCCGGCCGGATCGTAGCGGTACGGCGGCAGCGCGGGCGCGGCCCACGATTGCGGGAAGATGTCGGAGACCGCGAGCCGATCGATTCCGTGGAATACGGTGTCGTTGATGCGCCTCCAGTCCACCGCCTCGGCGATCGCGCGCCGCACGCGCACGTCGGCAAGCTGCGGCCGGCTCACGTTGATTCCTAGATGGCGCCAGTCGGCGATGAGCCGGCGATCGACCCGAATGCCGTCAACGCCGCTCAGCCGGCGGACGGCGTTCGCGTTCACGTTCGGGTAGACGTCGATCTCGTGCGTAGCGAGCTGGCTGAAGAGCGTATTGACGTCGGGCACGACGCGCCAGATCACTTGCTTGAGCCTCGGCGCCCCGCGAAAGTAGCGCGGATTCGGCACGAAGACCAGCGACGTTCCGTGATTCCACTCGCGCAGCACGTAGGGCCCGCTGGAGAGCGGGCGCGCGTTGAAGGCGGCGGCGTTGAGGTTCGGCAGCTTCGCCAGCAGATGCGCCGGCATCGGCGGATAGGCGGCGCCGCCGAAGCCGAGAATGCCGAGCACGGCGACGCTGGGCCGCTTGAGCCGGATGACGATCGTGTGCGGGTCCGGCGCCGCCGCGGAGGCGATGTCGTCCCAGCCGTAGCGCGTCTTGACGTTGTTCGACGGGTTGACCACGGCACGGTAGGTGAAGAGCCAATCCGCCGACGTGAGCGGCGCGCCGTCGGCCCAGACGACGCCGCGGCGCAGGTGCACGGTGATCCGCCTGCCGTCGCGGCTGATGCCGCCGTTGCGCAGCGTGGGCACCTGAGTCGCTAGATCCGGAACGTAGTTTCCGCGCGCGTCGCAACGCAGCACGAACGAGAAGAGCATGCCCGCGATCGTGTCGGCGGCGGCCGTATGCGCGAACATCAGGTTGAGGTTGTCGGGTTCTTCGTCTTCACCCAGGCGCAGGACGCCGGGGATCGTCCATGCGTTGTGCCGGCCGTCGCGCGTCGCGCCCTGCGGGCGCGTGCAGCCGGCGAGTGCGACGGCCAGCGCCAGCCACGCGGCCGCGACGCGCGCGAGGATCACCGCGGTGCGTCGAGCGTGCGCGGACCGCGCTTCACGATGCGCGGCGCGATCGCGCGATAGAACGCATCCGCGCCGAAGCGAACGACGTCGTCGGCGGGCAGTCCGGTCTCGGCGCGGGCCCGCTCGATCTCCGCGCGCGCTTCGCCGTCGCTCAGCCCGAACGTGTTGAGCGCGATGCCGACGACTTCGGCCGGCTTGACCGTGGCGAGCAGCGCTTCGTGGATCGCGACGGACTCGCGGTACCCCAGCGTCGGCGTCGGATACGTCTCGATCGCGGCGCGGCGCGGGTCGGCGACCAGGACCAGGGCGTCGGGCGCGCAGCCCGTCATCAGCGCGAGCGTCACCGGCGCGTAGGCGGGATGGTTGATCGCGCCTTGTCCCTCGACGACGATGAGGTCGGCGCCTTCGTGCGCCGCATAGAGCACCAGCTGCTCGGCCGCGCCGGCGGCGAAGTCGGAGATGACGCGGTCGACGCATATTCCCCACCCTGCGATGAGCACGCCGGTCTGTCCGGTGGGCACGAAGCGCGCCGCGCGGCCGGCGTCGCGCGCGGCCCTCACGAGCTCGAGCGACGCCGTCATCTTCCCGACGGCGCAGTCGTTGCCGATGGTCAGCACGATCGGCGCGGCGACGTCGTAGACGTCGCCGTTGAAGAGCGGCACCTCGGGCGGCTCGCGCACGTCCCAGATCGTGGTCGCGGCGGTGGCCGCTGCGACGCGAAACTCGCGATCGTCGCCGAGGATCTCGTGCAGTCCGCTGACGATCTCCAGCCGCGCGGCGATCGCCTCGAGCACCGCGGCACGCCAGTCCGGCGGCAGACCGCCACCCTTCGGCGCCGTCCCGATCAGCAGCGCGGTCGGCGAGTACTGCAGCGCGGCGGACACGCTCTCGACGATCGGTGCGTCGCTCTGCAGATGCGGAAGCACGTCGCGTACGCGGCGCCCGGCGCACGCGGGGTCCACGACGGCGACGATCTCGTCGGTGCCGTAGCGGATCACGCCGTGCGCGGTCTTGGCGTCGGTCGCGAAACGGTCCGGCGCGAGCACGGCGTAGCGCCGGCTCACGCCGTCCTCGCGATCACGCCGAGGCCGGGCCGGTCGGGCAGCACGAGCTTGCCGCGGTCGTACCGCACGCCGTCGAACGGATCGTGTGCGATCAGCAGCGGTCCGTCGAGATCGGCCCAGTCGACGAGCGGCGAGACGTGTGCCGCCGCCGTCGCCGCGATCGCGCTCTCGACCATGCAGCCGAGCATGACCTTCATGCCCATCGCTCGCGCCGTGTGGATCATCGCGAGCGCGCCGCGGATGCCGCCCGTCTTCGCGAGTTTGACGTTCACGCCGTCGACGCAGTCGTAAAGCCGCGGCAAATCGCTCGCGACGAGCGCGTCTTCGTCGGCCACGATCGGAATCGCGACGCGTTCGCGGATCGCGCGCAGCTTGTGCGGCTCGCCCGCCGGAATCGGCTGCTCGCACAGCTCGATGCCGAACCGCTCGAGATCGGTGAGGATCGCGATCGCAGTCTCGACGTCCCAGCCCTCGTTGGCGTCGATCCGCAGCGTTCCGCGATACCGCGAACGGATCGCCGCGATCGTCTCGACCTGCTCCGCCGGCGTGCCGATGCCGAGTTTGATCTTGAGAATCGGGTGGTCGCCGGCTTCGGCGAGCTTGCGCAGCGTGGTCTGCGGGTCGGCGATCCCGATGGTGAACGAGGTCGCCGGCGTCGCCGACGGATCGAGACCGAGCAGAGCGTAGAGCGGCTGGTCGAGCCGTTTCCCGATGAGGTCGTACAGCGCCGCATCGAGGCCCGCACGCGCCGCCGCCGGGATGCCCTCGTGCAGCAGCGTCTCGAGGCGGAACGGATCGCCGGCGGCGAGCTCGTGCGAACGGAAGTACTCGATGACGCTCTCGACGGATTCGCCGTAGCGCTCGGTCGGCGTCGCCTCGCCTAGGCCCTCGCAATCGCCCGCTCGCACTCGAACCAGAGCCGAGCGCGCGACCGTCTCCTCGCCGCGCGCGATCTTGAACGGGTGGCGCAGCGGCAGGTCGAGCGCGTCCACGGTCAGCGACAGCATGACGCCCGCTTTCCACCGGACGATGCGCCTTCCTCGGCGGCCGAGAGGAGCTTGACGGGCGGTGTTACGGTAGAGGGGCTCGACTGCGTTTAGCGCGCAGCCCGCGTAGGTACCGAACCGACTTATATGACCTAGGGAGCACCAGCTCCGGATACGACGAATTGGCCGGGTCGAACAGACTTGCCGGATCGGCGCCCGGGCCGCACCCACCTGCGAGAACGCAGGTTCGATCCTCGCGAGCAAGACGCTATCTGCGGTCGGGTAATTTCACCCGCGCAGCGCGGTGCGCCATTGCGCGAGCGCCGCGGCGAGCTCTGCAGCGCTCGCTGCGCCCGACGCGTCGTCGACGGCCAGATGGCCGCGAAAATCCTTAAATGCAGTAAGAACGTTTGCGATCGAACGCTCGGTCTGCGTGCGGCAGTCGCTCCAGAGCAGCACGGTGTTCGGCGCCAGCGCCGCCGGATCGCTCGCGGCGTCGAGCCGTTGCGGCTCGGGCCCGAACCGCAGCCACGCCGAGTCGGCCTCCTTCGCGACGCGCTTGCAATCGTGCGTGCTCGCGGCAAACGTCTGCGGAGCGTTGCGCACCGCGAGCGTCACGTTGACCGCCTTGGCCAGCGACGTCGCGACGCCGAGACGTGCCAGCTGTTCGCTCCACGGCTCGTCGAGCTCGTGCGCCAGCGGGGCGGCGAGCAGCGGGGCCCCGAGGGCGGCCGCGCGCCCCAGCACCGCGGCTATCTGCTCGCCGGACGACGCGAAGAACGCGCGATCGGCCAGCGCCGCAATCGTAAGCCCGCGGTCGGCCGCCATCTTCTTGACCTGTGCGAGGTAGTCGTCGTCGGTGCGCGGAAAATGGCGCACGTCTAACACGACGCCGTCGCAAGCGAGGTCGCTCGCGCAGAGGTCCAAGAATTCGAGTTGCGTAAGCTCGCCGCTCTCGATGTCGCGGTGAAGCGAACCGCTCGCGCAAGCAAGCTTCATCGGCGTCGGACGTTCGACCGCAGCACGCCTTACCCTTGGATCGCATGAAACTATGAAAATCGCCCTCGGTGCCGATCACGCCGGCTACGAATACAAAGACCGCATCGCCGACTTGCTGCGCGATCGCGGCCACCAGATACTCGACTTTGGGACGCACGATTCGACGCCCGTGGATTATCCCCAATACGGTTACGCCGTCGGCGAGGCCGTCGCGAGCGGACAGGCCGAGCGCGGCATCGTCGTGTGCGGATCGAGCCTGGGCATCGCGATGGCGGCCAACAAGGTTCCGGGCGTGCGCTGCGCGCCCGTCGCGGAGCCGTACTCGGCCGAGCTTGCGCGCCGCCACAACGACGCGAACGTGATCGCCTTTTCCGAGCGCCTCACCGGCTGGGAGATGATCGAGAAGATGCTCGACGTCTATCTCGACACGCCGTTCGACGGCGGCCGGCACGCGTTTCGCACCGAGCAGCTGTTCGAGTTCGGCGACGCGCAGCGCGCGCGCACGCTCAAGGACCTCGAGCGCGGCGAGGTCACCGACGCGGTCACGCCCCAGCAGCTAATCGGCGTTCCGTAGCGAAGCACTGCGCGTGGACATTCTCACTCCCACCGCTATCGAAGCGCAGGATCCCGAGCTCTACGCGGCCATCGCCGGCGAAGAGCGGCGGCAGAAAGACAATCTCGAGCTGATCGCATCCGAGAACTACGCGAGCCGCGCCGTTCGCGAAGCGATGGGCTGCGTGATGACCAACAAGTACGCGGAGGGCTATCCCGGAAAGCGCTACTACGGCGGGTGCGAGTGGGTGGACGTGGCCGAGACGCTGGCGCTCGAGCGCCTGAAGGAGCTCTTCGGTGCGGAGCACGCCAACGTGCAGCCGCACTCCGGCGCGCAGGCCAACATGGCGGTCTTCATGGCGGTCCTGCAGCCCGGCGACACGGTGCTCGGCATGTCGCTCGCGCACGGCGGCCATCTCACGCACGGAACGAAGGTCAGCTTCTCGGGCAAGCTCTACAACGCGATCGCTTACGGCGTTCGGCCAGACACCGAGCTCATCGATTTCGATCAGGTGCGCTCGATGGCGCGCGAGTTCCGGCCCAAGCTGATCGTCGCGGGCGCCAGCGCGTATCCGCGCGTGATGGAGTACGCGCCGTTCCGCGAGATCGCCGACGAGATCGGCGCGACGCTGATGGTTGATTTCGCGCACGTCGCCGGACTGGCCGCGACCGGACTGCATCCGTCGCCGGTGCCGATCGCCGACTTCGTGACGTCAACCACGCATAAGACGCTGCGCGGCCCGCGCGGCGGTTTCGTGTTGTCCACCGGCAAGTGGGCGCAGCCGCTCGACAAGAGCGTGTTCCCCGGCATCCAGGGCGGGCCGCTGATGCACACGATCGCGGCCAAGGCGGTCGCCTTCGGCGAGGCGCTGCGTCCGGACTTCGCCGACTACCAGCGGCAGGTCGTCGAGAACGCGCGAGTGATGGCCGAGGAGTTCAGCCGCGCCGGGCTGCGCCTGGTTGCGGGCGGCACCGACACGCATCTGATCTTGGTCGACGTTTCGGTGAAGGGACTCACCGGCAAAGCGGTCGAGGCATATCTCGACGAGATCGGCATTACGGTCAACAAGAACGCCATCCCGTTCGATAAACAGAAGCCGATGGTCGCAAGCGGCATCCGAATCGGTACGCCCGCGATCACGGCACGCGGCCTAGGCAGCGAGGAGTGCCGCGAGGTGGCGCGCATTATCTGCGAGGGCTTCGCCGACGTCGAAGCGCGCGCCGAGATCGATCGGCTCCGCGGCCGGGTCCGCGAGTTGACGTCGCGTTTCGACGTGCCCTAGGGTTGCCGACCGGTTGCCCAAAGCAATCATTGTTGGGACGGCAGAAGGTCTCGCACGGCCAACTCGGCGTCGGGAAAGGCGATCGGCGCGATGGATTCGCCGGGGCCGTACGAGCGCACAGAGGCGTACCACGCGGCGCCGGGCTCGCGATAGACGACGACCCTGCACCTCGGGGCAAGAAAGAAGCGACTCGTGCGGAGCGGAACCATCACCGGCGATCCCAATCCTAGTCGGGTCCTTGAAAGGAGACGTATGAACCGCAAAGAGATGGCGTGCGCCGCCGCTGGCGTGCTGTTGAGTGCCGGATGTTCGCCGGCGACAAAATCGTTGGCGATGCCTTCCGGCGAGGCACAAGGCGGGTCGACGATCCCCGCGGCGCGCTCCGCCACATCCCCCATCTCTCGGAAGTACTCCTGAGCCTGATATCCGGGACGCCGAATGATATCGGAAGCGCCGTCTTTCGCCTCTTGCCGAAGTCCGGCTGGAGCATCGTGAGCGACGATCCTCGATTGCACGTCGAGATTCAGAACGGTCACGTTGCATCGTGACCGCACCCTAGCACAAAGCGATAAACTTCATCGCGACGGCAACGATTTCGCATACCGACGGGGAGCACTTCCTCGTCCGCTGCCACGTCGAGGCCGGTTGCACCCCCGCAGAGGGGGCCTGATCCATTTCTCGCCGGCGTCGTGCTGGTGTGGCGCATGACGTTTCTGGCCGAGTTTTCTCTCGGCTAGAGTAGGACGATTGGCCCACCGGACCGTTGGTCCATAAGATTCTCGTAACTCCTGGTGCGGCTTGGTAGAGTCATCGTAGTGATCGCACGCTACATTGCCGGCGCCTGTTTGACGTTGGCGCTGCTGGGCTGTCAGTCGTCGGGATCGGCGTTCGGGCCACCGGCGCCGATGCAGCACCCGGCCAATTCCTCTCGGCCCGGCTCGACGTCACACGAAAAGATTCTCTGGAGTTTCGACGGCACCGACGGTCTCTATCCCACGTCCGGCCTGACCCAGTTGAACGGACGCGGCGACGCCTTTTACGGCACGACCACAAACGGCGGAGCGGCGAACGTCGGAACGGTTTACCGGGTAACCACCGCCGGGGCGGGGCGCGTGCTGCTGAACTTCAAGGGAGGACGGCACAGCTTCTCGCCCACGGGAGCGCTGACGCCGCTGGGCAACAAACTATACGGAACTGCCGCCGCGAACTCTCAGTGCGGGTCTCGGCGCGTCGGTCGGTGCGCCGGCGAAGTCTATGCGATCGACAAGTCCGGCAAAAAGCGATTGGTCTACGCCTTCAAAGGCGGACGCGACGGCGCGGGACCCCTTGGGACGCTCACCGCTTTGAACGGCGCCTTGTACGGCGTCACGTCCTACGGCGGCATGTACGGACGGGGAACGGTGTTCGAGGTCGGCACCTCCGGTACCGAAAGAGTGCTCGTGAGTTTCGTGAAACCCGCTGGTCTCGAACCGACCGGAGGCCTCGTCAACGTCAATGGAACGCTCTACGGCACGACCCGGTCGGGCGGCACGTATTCATATGGAACCGTCTTCAGCATCACGCCGTCGGGCGACGAGGTCGTGCTTCACAACTTTTCCGGACCGCCCGACGGCGCATTTCCTGCTGCCGGCCTTACGGAGCTCAACGGCACCCTCTACGGGACCACGGCGGCGGGCGGCGGGGGCCCGTCGGGCTACTGCTTTCTCTCGCGGGGAAACCTGGGATGCGGGACCGTCTTTTCGATCGACACGTCGGGCAATGAGAACGTGGTTTACGAGTTCAACGGCGGCGACGGAGCTGGTCCGCAGGGAGGCCTGACGGACGTCAATGGCGTGCTCTTCGGAAGCACCGCGGGCGGCGGCACCCACAACTGCACCAGGCACAGCGAATGCGGCACGATCTTTTCCGTCGATACGTCGGGCAGCGAGACCGTCGTTCACGAATTCGCCGGGCCGCCGGACGGCGCACTTCCATACGGCGACCTGATCTATGCCCGCGGTACGATCCTCGGGACGACGGAGAACGGCGGCTCCGATGCGTGCGGCGACTACCGCGGTTGTGGAACCGTCTTTTCCATTGCGCTATCCAAGCACGGTTCTAAGCCGAATCGATAAGAGTATGCGCCGGCCATCACTAGCCTTAGCGTGTTTGCCGTCAGCCGCGCTGCTGATTCTCGCAGCGTGCGCCGGCGAGCAAGGTGCCCGTATGGTGCCCGTCGGCGGAATGGCGCGGGCGTCGTCTCGCGCGTCCGTGGCGGAAAGCGTGATCCATAGCTTCGCCGGCAGCGACGGCTCCGTTCCAAAGGCGGGACTCGTGAACGTCGGCGGCGCGCTGTACGGAACGACGAGTTACGGTGGGACCGGCACGGGGTCGCTGTGCGACCCGGGCGGATGCGGCACGGTCTACCGCGTGACGACCGACGGCGCGGAGAGTGTCGTTTATAGCTTTAAGGGCCCGGGCGGCGCCGATCCGGAGTCGAGCCTGATCGATGACAGAGGAACGCTCTACGGCACGACCTTTTTCGGGGGCAGGTTTGACGCCGGCACCGTTTTCAGCGTCACGACCTCGGGAACGGAGAAGTTGCTTCACAGCTTCGCGGGCAAGCCGGACGGCGCCAGCCCGTACTCAAGTTTGATCCGCGTCAAGGGGACGCTCTACGGCACCACCTCCGAGGGCGGTGCATACGGCAATGGCACCGTCTTCAGCATCGCACAATCGGGCATCGAGAAGGTGTTGTATTCGTTCAAAGGCGGGTCGTACGGCGACGGCGAGAATCCTCGAGGCGGCTTGACCGAGGTCGGCGGCGATCTCTACGGCACGACCTTTCGCGGCGGCTCGGGGGCCGGCACGGTGTTCAAGCTCACGACGTCGGGCAACGAGCGAGTGATCTACCGGTTTGCACCGTACGGTCACGACGCCTCTGGCCCCGGTTCCACGCTCGTCAAGGTCAACGGCAGGTTGTACGGTACGACGTGGTTTGGCGGAAGCGCCGCGAACGGCGGAGCCGTCTACAGCGTTACGACGTCCGGCAAGGAGAAGGTGCTGCACGGTTTCAAGGGTGTGCCGGATGGGCTGTTTCCGTTCGGAGGCCTCGTCAACGTCAACGGCACGCTCTACGGAACGACGTGGGTTGGCGGCCTGAGCACCGGCGAGGGTAACGAGGGCCTCGGAACGCTGTTCTCCATCGAGCCGTCCGGAAAAGAGAGCGTGATTTACCGGTTCGGCGGTCCTCCGGACGCGGCGCTCGTTCCGGCGAACCTGATCGAGGTCAACGGAGCGCTCTTCGGCACGTCGGCCTCGGGGGGCACGTACCCGTATTCGGATTGTCCCGGCGGAAGCTATGCGTACGGGTGCGGCGCCGTGTTCAAGCTGTCGCTCTCCAAATAACGCGAAGGGCATCGGCGCTCTTCTACTAAAGAGGCCGGACGATGCGCCCCGGCTGGGACGAGTACTTTATGCAGATCGCACATACCGTCGCGACGCGTGCCACGTGTCCGCGCGCGTCGGTCGGTTGCGTGCTGATGCGCGACCACCGAATCCTCACGACGGGCTATAACGGCGCGCCGCGAGGAGTCGCGCACTGCAGCGAGGTCGGCTGCTCGCTGGTCAACGACCACTGCCTGCGCGCCACGCACGCCGAGGCGAACGCCGTCGTTCAGGGCGCGCTGCACGGCGTGAGCCTCGAGCACGCGACGGCGTACTGCACGCACCAGCCGTGCGTCAACTGTTCGAAGCTGCTGATCAGCGCGGGCGTCGCCAAGATCGTCTACGGCGAGGCGTATCCCGATGCGATCGCGTCGCAGCTCTTGGCCGAGGCCGGTGTGGCGCTCGTGCACTATGCCGCGCTCGAGGGCGCGCGATGACTCACGTGAGCCCCGGAGTGCTCTACGCTGCCGGCTTCGGGCTGGCGGCGGGCGTCAGCGCGCTCGCGACCCCGCTGGTCGTGCGCCTCGCGACGCGGCTCGGCATCGTCGACGACGACGGCGCCGACCGGCGCATGCACGCGTCGCCGAAGCCGCGCGTCGGAGGCATCGCGGTGTTCCTGGGCTTCGCGTTCGCGCTCTTCGCCGTGCTGGGCGTCGCGGTTGCGTCGCCGCTCGGATTCTTGCCCGCCTCCGAGCAGTTCGACGCGATCCACCGGCTCGTGGGCCTGCTCTTCGGCAGCCTGCTGATCTTGGGAGTGGGCGTCTGGGACGACGTCATGCAGATGCGCCCGCGCAACAAGCTGATCGCGCAGATCGTCGTAGCCCTGATCTCGATGCTCTACGGTTTCGTGATCCCCGGCATCACCAATCCGTTCGATCGCAATCCGGGCACGAACTGGATCGACTTCCCGCTGTGGGCGGGCGTGCCGCTCACGCTGCTGTGGTACGTCGGCATGATGAACGCGATCAACTTCCTCGACGGCCTCGACGGCCTGCTGGCCGGCGTCGCGGCGATCTCGAGCATCTTCCTGTTCGTGATCGCGGTGCTGCACGCCAATCCGGTCGTGGCGCTCGTCGTCGTGGCGCTGGCGGGCGCGGCATTGGGGTTCCTCCCCTATAACTTCAATCCGGCGCGGATCATCTTGGGCGATGCCGGATCGCTCTTCATCGGCTACGTCTTCGCGACGGTGTCGATCATCGGCGCCAGCAAGACGGCCATCGCGATCAGCGTGGTCGTGCCGCTGCTCGTGCTCGCGCTCCCCGTCCTCGACACGGCGGCGGCGATCGTGCGGCGCGCGCTCGGCGGAAAGCCGATCGGCGAGGCCGATCGCGGCCACTTCCACCACCAGCTGATCTTCCGTTTTGGGCTCAACGTTCGTCAGGCCGTGCTGCTGCTCTACGCCGTGTGCTTCGTGCTCGGCGCGGTGGCGCTCGCCTTCTCGGGCGAGTTCACTCACGTTTTTCGACACGCGACCTAAGGAAATTGATGACCGACAAGCTGAAAGTCATGAGCGTCTTCGGAACGCGCCCGGACACCATCAAGATGGCACCGGTCGTTCACGCGCTCGACTCGCACCCCGAGATCGAAGATCTCGTCTGCGTCACGGCGCAGCACCGGCAGATGCTCGACGATCTTCTCGAGCTGTTCGCGATCGCGCCGCGCTACGACCTCGACGTTATGACCGAGGACCAGACGCTGACCGACGTGACGACGCGCGTGCTGGCCGGCATGGAACGCGTGCTGACCGAGGCCAAGCCCGACGTCGTGCTCGTTCACGGCGACACGACCACCAGCACTGCGGCGGCGCTGGCGGCGTTCTATCAGAAGATCGCGGTGGGGCACGTCGAGGCGGGCTTACGGACGTCGAACCGCTGGCTGCCCTATCCGGAGGAGATGAACCGCCGGCTCACCGCGACGATCACGTCGTACCATTTCGCGCCCACGCCGCTCTCGCGCGATCACTTGCTGGCCGAAAACGTGGATCCCAACGACGTGATCGTGACCGGCAACACCGTAATCGACGCATTCCTGGGCACGGCCGAGCGCGACGACCTGCCGTATCCGCCGCGCTGGAACGAGCTCGATCCGTCGCGCCCGATCGTCGTCGTGACGGCGCACCGCCGCGAGAATCATCCGCACATGCGCGAGATGTGCGAGGCGCTGGCCGACATCGCCCGCGAGCCGATGCGCCCGCAGATCTATTGGCCGGTTCATCCGTCGCCGCGCGTCGCGCCCGTGGCGCACGCGGTGCTCGACGGCATTTCCGGCGTCGTGCTCGTCGATCCCATCGACTACGCCGAGATGGTTGCGGCGGTGAAAGCATCTACGTTCGTGCTCACCGACTCGGGCGGTCTGCAAGAAGAGGCGCCGTGTCTCGGCAAGCCGGTGCTCGTGATGCGCGACGAGACCGAGCGACCGGAGGGCCTGATCGCCGGAACGCTCGAGCTCGTCGGTCACGACCGCACCCACATCGCCGGTGCGGCGCACCGGCTGCTCACCGACGAGGCCGCCTACGCGCAGATGGCGCACGCCGCCAATCCCTACGGCGACGGCCGGGCCTCGGGGCGAATCGCCGATTGGCTCTTGGCGCGGTTGCGCGGCGGCCCGTACCCGGAGCCGTTTGCCGGGCAGCCGGTGCGCGGCCCGGCCAGCACCGCCTAGCGTGCGCGAGCTCTTGCCGGTGGTCGTCGCCGGCGGGACCTTCGCGGGCGCCGCGGTCATCGGACTGTTGATCGGGGTGCTGGCCGCCAATCGAACCGGTCAGCCGCTCCTCGTGCCCGCCGGCCTGGTGGTCGGGGCGGCGGCGGGCGGCTACGGCGCGATCCGGCTCATCGTGCGGTCCATGCGGTGAAGGCCGACCCTTCGTCGCAACAGGCCGCCGAGCTCGCCGCCTACTTCCGCTTCAAGTGGTCGGTCGTCGTCCGGACGACCCTGATCGCCCTCGCCGCCTGCCTCGTCGTGCTGATCTGGAGCCGCTACGGCGCCCTCGCGCTGGGCGCGGGGTTTCTCTGCGGCATCCTCAATGCGCTGGGGATCATGCGAGGAAGCGAGCGCCTGGTAGAAACGCGGAACCCGGCGTTCTTTGGGTTAAGTAGTTTACTGCGGCTGGCAGCCTTTAGTATAGTAGCCGCGGCGTTGGCGGCCCGGGGACCGTGGTGGTCGCTGGGGCCGTTCCTCGCCGGTTTCTTTTTCCCGCTCGCGGCGTACGCGCTGGGCGCGTCCCGACACAAGCCTTCTACGGATCCATAACGCGTGCACGAACAAATCGGCGAACACATTCTTTGGCACGTGCCATTGCTCGGGCCGGTTCATGCCGACACGATCATGACGACGTGGCTCGTCATGGTTATTGCGCTATTGTTCTTCGGCTGGATCGGCGCCAGCTACCGTTCGCCGTACGTGACCAAGCGCCAGGCGGTGCTCGAAGCCGTCTTCAACTACATCGCCGACCTCGTGACGAGCGTGCTGGGCGGCAGCGGCGAGCGGTTCGTGCCGTTCTTCGTAGCGCTCTTCATGTTCATTTTCTTGCTCAACCAGTTCGGCATGCTGCCGTTCAAGGCGCTCGGACTGCCGTTCGGCGGGTCGCCCACCGCCGACCTCAACACGGTCGTCCCGCTCGCGCTGGTCGTCTTCGTGATGATACAAACCGTCGCGTTCCGGAAGAAGGGGCTCTCGTACTTCGGCCACGTGCTCAAGCCGTTCCCGGCCCTGCTGCCGGTGAACATCCTCGACGAGATCTTGCGCCCCATTACGCTCGCAGCGCGGCTCTTCTTCAACATCTTCGTGGGCGAGCTGCTCTTCGTGATCGTCACGTCGATCATCTTGGCACACGTCAGCATCGGATTCTTCAACCTCTCGTTGGGCGTGGCCGTCGTTCCGATCTTGATCCAGTTCTTCAACTTTTTCGTCGGGACGATCCAGGCTTTCGTCTTTACGCTACTGGCAATCGTCTATCTCTCGTTGGCGCTTGCCGACGAGCACTAGAAAGGAACCTCTGTGAACCCAGAAGCTATAATTGCGGCCGCGGCAGTGATCTGCTTCGGCATCGTGATCTCGGGGGTCGCCTTCGGTTCGGCAGTCGGCGACGGCATCGTCGCTTCCAAGGCCGTCGAGGCGATCGCGCGCCAGCCCGAGGCCCGTCCGAACATTTTCCTCTTCATGTTCTTGGGCGTCGGCGTGCTGGAGGCGGTGCCGTTCATCGCGATCGCGCTGTCCTTCTACATCCTGCTGGTCGTGGCCAAGGTGCCGGCGATCATCACGACGCTGGTAAAATAGCTCGTGTCCTTCCTCTCGATCGACGGGACGCTGGTCGTACAACTGATCAACTTCGCGATCTTCTTCGCGGTGTTGAACGTTGTGTTTCTCCGACCGGTCGCCGCTGCGATCGCGAGGCGGCGCGCCTACATCAACAGCCTGGTCTCCGATTACGATCGGTATCAGGCCGACGCGCACGAGTTGCGCGCGCAAGCCGAAGCCATCCGCGCCGCGGCCCGGCGCGAGGCCGAGCAGCGCGTCGCCGCGGGTCGCGCGGAGGCGTCGAACGAAACCGCCGAGCTGTCGGCCGACTACGCCCGCCGGGCGCAGGCGATCGTCGCAAAGGCGCAGCGCACCGCCGCCGGAGAGCTCGACGCGGCACGCGCCGGAGAGCGTGAGGCCATGGACCGCGTGGCGCAGTTCATGCTCGACCGCGTGATCCCCGAGGCCGCGAAGTGAACGAGGCCAAGCTCTACCTCGAGATCGCGGTCTGGAGCCAGGTCGTTTCATCGATCGTCTTCATCGGCGTGCTGGTCTACATGTGGTTCAAGGTGCTCCTGCCGGTGTTTCTGGCTGCGCAGGCGCGCAGCAACGCGCAGATCGCCGAGGCGGAGCGCCATCGGGACGAGGTCAAGGGCGCGCTCGAGATGCTGCGGCAGGAGATTGCGACCGCGCATCGCGACGCGGATCTGATCGAACGGCGCGTGATCGAGCGCGTCGAGCACGAGCGCGAGGCGATGCGCGAAGAGACCACCGAGGCCGGCGAACGCGCGCTGGCCGACGCGGGCCGCGAGTTGGAACGCGCGCGCGCCGCGGCGCGCGCTCTGCTGCGCGACGAGCTCGTCGAAGGCGCGCTCAAACGCGCTCGCGAGGAGGCTGCGCTGCGCGTTGACGCGGCCGCCGACGCGCGTCTCGTGGACGCGTTTGCCGGATCGCTCGAGGCCGCGAGCCGTGGTTAATCAGACGCTGGCGCGCCGCTACGCCGTCGCGATCGCGATGCTGGGCAAGGAGCAGGACGCCGTCGAGCGTGTGAGCGCCGACCTGCGGGCCATCGGCGACGCGATGGGCGCCCCGGGCCTCGTGCGCGACTTCTTCGAATCGCCGGTCGTCGACCGGCCGGCGAAGGAACGCGTGCTCGGGCAAGTGTTCGAAGGCAAGGTCCACCCGATCGCGCTCCACGCGCTGCTGCTGCTCGTTCGCAAGCGGCGCGAAAGCCTGCTGGCGGCGATCGTCGCCGAATACCTCACGCTCGAACGCGAGGCGCGCGGCGTCGAGCGGCTCACGCTGGAGACGGCACGCGAACTCGACCGCGCGGAGTACGGCCGCCTGATCGACAAGCTGGAACGCACCTACGGCAAGAAGTTCGAGGTCACGCAGGTCGTCGATCCGAGCCTCATCGGCGGACTGCGAATGATGATGGGCGACCGCCGCATCGACGCCTCGATCGCCGGACGCCTGGATTCGCTCGCCCGCGAGCTCTCTCACACCAACTAGAAAGACGCACGACAGGAAATTGACGGATGATAAACGCTGACGAAATCGCCGGTATTCTCAAGCAGCAGATCGAGCAGTTCAAGACCGGAGTCCAAGAAGACGAGGTCGGTACGGTGATCGAGGTCGGGGCGAACCTCGCGCGCGTCTACGGGCTGCGCGGCGTTCGCTCGTCGGAGCTCGTCGAGTTCGAAAACGGACTGCAAGGCGTTGCGCTCAACCTCGAAGAGGATAACGTCGGCGTCGTGATCATGGGGCCCGACGTCGACATCAAGGAAGGCACGCGGGTGCGGCGCACCGGACGCATCGCGTCGGTGCCGGTCGGCGAGGCGCTCCTCGGTCGCGTGGTCAATCCGCTGGGCGAGCCGCTCGACGGCAAGGGCGACATCGCGGCGACGCGCTTTCGCACGATCGAGAACGTCGCGCCCACCGTCGTGCAGCGCCAGCCCGTCAAGCAGCCGCTGCAGACCGGCATCCGCGCCATCGACGCGCTGATTCCGATCGGCAAGGGCCAGCGCGAGCTCATCATCGGCGACCGGTCGACCGGCAAGACGGCGATCGCGATCGACACGATCATCAATCAGCGTGGCCGCGACGTTTTCTGCGTGTACGTCGCCATCGGCCAGAAGAATTCGACGGTCGCGGCGCTCGCCGAGCTGCTCGAGCAGAAGGGCGCGATGGCCTATACGACCATCGTCACCGTGAGCCCGTCGGAGGCCGCGGCCCTGCGCTGGCTGGCGCCGTTCGCCGGCTGCGCGATGGCCGAGGAACTGATGTTCGAGGGCAAAGACGTCCTCATCATCTACGACGATCTCACCAAGCACGCGCAGTCGTATCGCGAGATGTCGCTGCTGCTGCGCCGTCCGCCGGGCCGCGAGGCCTATCCGGGCGACGTCTTCTACCTGCATTCGCGCCTCCTCGAGCGCGCGGCGAAGCTCTCCGACGAGATGGGCGGCGGCTCGCTGACGGCGCTGCCCATCATCGAGACGCAGGCCGGCGACTTCGCGGCCTACATTCCGACGAACGTCATCTCGATCACCGACGGCCAGATCTACCTGACGCCGCAGCTGTTCTTCCAAGGCATCCGTCCCGCGGTCGACATCGGGCTGTCGGTGTCGCGCGTCGGCGGCGCCGCGCAGACCAAGGCGATGAAGTCGGTGGCCGGCCAGTTGAAACTCGAGCTCGCGCAGTACCGCGACCTCGCGGCGTTCGCGAAGCTCTCGAGCGATCTCGACAAGGCCACGCAGAACCAGCTGACGCGCGGCGAGAAGCTCACCGAGCTGCTCAAGCAGCCGCAGTATCAGCCGCAGCGGACCGAAGATCAGGTGGCGATCCTCTACGCCGCCACCAACGGGTTCGTCAACGGCGTTGCGACGCCGCGCCTGCAGAACTGGGCTACCGCGTTCGTCGACTACCTGCACTCCAAGCATCCCGAGATACCGAAGGCGATCGCGGACAGCGGCCAGCTCTCCGACGACGCGCGCAAGCAGCTCGACGCGGCGCTCACGGACTTCAACAAGAGCTTTTAGTGCCCACCGTAAAAGATCTTCGCGATCGCATCCGCTCGCTGAAGAACACGCAGCAGATCACGAAGGCGATGAAGCAGGTTGCCGCGGCGAAGATTCGCCGCGCGGAGGCCGCGCAGAAGAGCGCGCGCCCCTACGCCGACGCGCTGGCCGAGATGCTGGGCGATCTCATCGCCGCGGTCTCCTCCGTGGACCATCCATTCATGCGCCCCGGCAAAGAGGGCGCGCCCGCGGGGATCGTGCTGATCAGCTCGGACAAGGGGCTCGCCGGCGCGTTCAACTCCAACGTCATCGGCGCGGCCGAGCGGGTCGCGCGCGAGCGCAAGAGCGTGCGCTACTACACGATCGGCGTCAAGGCCCGCAACGCCGCCCGCCGCTGGGGAATGGCCGACCACGCGACCTGGCCGCTGGGCTCCGGCTCGAAGATCGACACCGCGCGCGAAGCGGCGCGCCGCGCCTCCGACGACTTCGCCGACGGCACGATCTCGGAGATCGTCCTCGTCTCGCAGCGGCTCATCTCGATGATGTCGCAACGCCCGGAAGTACGTAGTCTAATCCCAATTACAAATACCTTAGGGGCAAGCTCGCCCTTCGACTCCGCTCAGGGTAAACTCCGCGAGCGCAGTCCTGAGCGAAGTGCTGAGCGAAGCGAAGCGGAGTCGAAGCACGAGTCGAAGGGATCAATTGAGTTTTCGCCGTCGCCGGAGTTCGTGCTGTCGCGGCTGCTCCCGAAGTATCTCGAGTTCACGATCTACTCGGCGATGCTCGAGACGGATGCGGCGTTCTTCGCCGCGCAGCTGGTCGCGATGACCAACGCGACCGACAACGCGTCGAAGCTCATTGACGAGCTGACCATCGCGATGAACAACGCTCGCCAGGCGGCCATCACCAAGGAGCTCTTGGAGATCGTGGCCGGCGCCGAGGCCCTGGGCGGCTAGCTTTTTACAGACCGCATCAACGTAAGGAAATAGAAATGGCTGATACCGGAAAAGTCGTCCAAGTGCTCGGCAACGTCGTCGACGTCGGGTTCACGCCCGAGACCCTGCCCAAGATCAACGACGCCCTGCGCGTTCGCGTGAACGAGGCATCCAAGGCGGCGGGTAACGGCGCGGCGGCGCCGGGCGCCGAGCTCGGGGGCACGGCGATGAAGGAGCGCGAGCTCGTGCTCGAAGTGCAAGACGAGCTGGGCGACAATCAGGTGCGCTGTCTCGCACTCGGCTCGACCGACGGTCTCGTGCGCGGCGCCGAAGTGCGCGCGACGGGCGGCCCGATTCGGGTTCCCGTGGGCGAAGGCACGCTCGGACGCATCTTCAACGTGCTCGGCGAAACGATCGATACCGACGCTCCCGTAGATGCCGCCGACCATTGGCCGATTCACCGGCCCGCGCCCGAGCTGAAGTATCAGGAACCCACGGCGCGCGTCTTCGAGACCGGCATCAAAGTCGTCGACTTGATGGCGCCCTACACGCGCGGCGGCAAGGTCGGCCTCTTCGGCGGCGCGGGCGTCGGCAAGACGGTGCTGATCCAAGAGCTCATCCGCAACATCGCCTACGTGCACAAGGGTTTCTCGGTCTTCACCGGCGTCGGCGAGCGCACGCGCGAAGGCAACGACCTCTGGCTCGAGATGAAAGAATCCGGCGTGCTCGCTCAGACGACGCTCGTCTTCGGGCAGATGGACGAGCCCCCGGGCGTCCGCTTCCGCGTCGCACAGACCGGCGTGACGATGGCAGAATACTTCCGCGACGTGCTCGGCGCCGACGTGCTGCTCTTCATCGACAACATCTTCCGCTACATGCAGGCGGGCTCCGAAGTCTCGGCGCTGATGGGCCGCATGCCGTCGGCCGTCGGCTATCAGCCGACCCTCAGCACCGACATGGGCGTGCTCGAAGAGCGCATCACGTCAACGCGCAAGGGCTCGATCACGTCGGTGCAGGCGGTGTACGTGCCGGCCGACGACTACACCGATCCGGCGGTCGCCACGACCTTCGCGCACCTCGACGCGACGACGGCGCTCTCGCGCCCGATCTCCGAGTTGGGCATCTATCCCGCGGTCGATCCGCTCGCGTCAACGTCGCGCATCCTCGATCCGGCGATCGTCGGCGAGGAGCACTATGCGGTGGCGCGCGGCGTGCAGGAAGTGCTTCAGCGCTACCGCGACCTGCAGGACATCATCGCGATCCTCGGCGTCGAGGAGCTCTCCGAAGACGACAAGATCACGGTTGCGCGGGCGCGGCGCATTCAACGCTTCTTCTCGCAGCCGTTCTTCGTCGCCGAGCAGTTCACGGGTCGTCCGGGCTGCTACGTCAAGCTCGCGGAGACCGTGGCGTCGTTCAAGGAGATCCTCGAGGGCAAGGTTGACGACTTGCCCGAGGGCGCGTTCTTCTACGCCGGCACGATCGAGCAGGTTAAGGAGAACGCGGAACGGATGGCCCGTGCCTAGCACGGTTCCCTTCAAGCTCGTCACGCCCACGCAGGTGGCCTTCGAGGGCGAGGCCGAGCTTGTGATCGCGGTGACGACGGAAGGCGAGGAAGGCATCCTGCCCAAGCACGCGCCGTTTTTGGCCGCGCTGCGGCCCGGCGTCTTGCGCGCCAACGTGATTTCAAAGGAGGGCGGGAGCTCGCGGCTCGAGCTCGCGACCAGCGACGGCTTCATGCAAGCGCTGCCGGACCGCGTCACCGTCTTGGTCGACGAGGCGGTCCGGTTCGAAGACGTCGTGGTGGCGCACGCCCGCGCGGAGTTGGCGGAAGCGACGGACCGGCAGAAGGCTGCCACACCGGGCTCCGAGCAGTACGCGCGCGAACAGAGCATCATCGAGTTCGCCAACGCCAGGCTGCGTTTGACGGGCCACCGGTAGGCGAGCCGCCCAGCTACGCGAACAGGGCATTTACGATGCTCGATCGTCTCGAAACGACGCTCCGGATTCGGGGCGGCGCGCGCCTGGAAGGTTCGGTCACGACGCACGGTGCGAAGAACGCCGCGCTGCCGATCATGGCCGCCGCGCTGCTGGCGAAGGGCACGGTCACCCTGCACCGCGTTCCGCGCATCACCGACGTCTCGGTGATGTGGTCGCTGCTCGAGGCGCTGGGTGCTCGGATCCGCTACGAGGGCGACAACACCGTCACGATCGACGCCAGCAACGTCGCGTCGTATCGCGCGCCGTACGCGCTGGTCCGAAAGCTGGCCGCGTCGTTCGACGTGGTCGGCGCGCTGCTCGGCCGTTTCGGCCGCGCGGAGGTGCCGCTGCCCGGCGGCTGCGTCTTGGGCACGCGCGCGACCGATATGCACGAGCAGGCGTTCGTTGCGCTCGGGTGCGACGTCCACAACGCCCACGGTTATCTGATCGCCCATTCCCGCGGGCCGCGGCTGCGCGGCGCGAACGTGGAGTTTCGAATGTCGAGCGTTGGCGCAACCAAGAACGCGATGCTCGCGGCCGTGCTCGCCGAGGGAACGACGACGCTCAACAATGTCGCCATGGAGCCCGAGGTCGTGGATCTCGCCAACTTCCTCGCGGCGATGGGCGCAAAGATCGCCGGCCAAGGCAGCGACACGATCGTCGTCGAGGGCGTCGACGAGCTGCACGGCGTGGAGTACGAGATCATCGCCGACCGCATCGTCAGCGGCACGCTGCTGCTCGCCGGCGCGGTGACGCGCGGCGACGTTACGGTGAAGCGGTGCCGCCCCGATCATCTCGGTGCGCTAACGGACAAGCTCGTTGAGTGCGGCGCGGTGATGGTAGCGGGCGACGATTGGATCCGCGTGAAGGCCGACGGAATCACCGGCGGCACCGACATCCTCACGGCGCCGTATCCCGGCTTCCCGACCGATCTCCAGCCGCAGATGGTGGGCTTTCTGTGCACGTGTCCCGGCACGAGCGTGGTCGAGGAGTCGATCTTCAACGCGCGTTTCTCGTACGTCAACGAGCTGGCGCGCATGGGCGCCGACGTCAAGGTGACGATGGAGAGCAATGCGGCGGTGATCAAGGGGCCGAAGCAGCTCTCGGGCGCGCCGGTCGAGGCGCCCGACATTCGCGCCGGCGCCGGGTTGGTGGTCGCCGGGCTCGCCGCGGCCGGCGAGACCGAGATCATCGGCCTCGAGTACATAGACCGAGGGTACGAACGGCTGGAAGAGCTGCTTTCGGAGCTGGGCGGCCAAGTGCAGCGAAGCAGCGGCGTGACGCCGCTCGTCGAACCGACCGGATTCTTCGAGACCAGCGAGTACCCGCGCGTATCCGCGACCGGATAAGCATTTTAGGAGTAACACTTGGACATTGGGATTGACCTCGGCACGGCCAACGTGCTGGTGCACGTCAAGGGCAAGGGCATCGTGCTGCGCGAGCCTTCGGTGGTCGCACGCGACATGAACACCGGGCGCGTGCTCGCGGTGGGCGAGGAGGCGCGCCAGATGCTCGGCCGCACGCCCGCGCACATCCAAGCGATCCGGCCGCTCCGCGACGGCGTCATCGCCGACTTCGAAGTCACCGAGGCGATGCTCTCGTACTTCATCAAGAAGGTAATGAAAGACCGCTCGTGGTGGTCGTCCATCATCAAGCCGAAGCCGCACGTCACGATCTGCGTACCGGCGGAGATCACGAGCGTAGAGGAGCGCGCGGTGAAGGATGCGGCGAAGCTCGCGGGCGCGCGTGACGTCGGCATCATCGAAGAGCCGATGGCGGCCGCCATCGGCGCGGGCCTGCCGATCGGCGGCCCTTCCGGCAGCATGGTGGTGGACATCGGCGGCGGCACGACCGACGTTGCGGTGATCTCGCTGGGCGGCATCGTCGTTTCGCAGTCGCTGCGCGTGGCGGGCAACAAGATGGACGAGGCGATCGTGCGCTACATCCGGCGCGTCTACAACCTGATGATCGGCGAGCGCACCGCCGAAGAGATCAAGATCAAGATCGGTTCCGCATACAAACTCGAGCAGGAGCTCGCGATGGAGATTCGCGGCCGCGACCTGATCAACGGCTTGCCGAAGACGGTGAAGATCACGAGCGAGGAGATCCGCGAGGCGCTCTCCGAGCCCGTGGGCTCGATCGTGGAAGCCGTGAAGTCGGTGCTCGAGAAGACGCCGCCGGAGCTCGCCGCCGACATCATCGACCGCGGCATCATCCTCACCGGCGGGGGCGCCCTGCTGCGCGGATTCGAGAAGCTGCTGTCCGAGGTGACGGGGGTGCCCGCGATCGTCGCGGACGATCCGCTCTCGTGCGTGGCGATCGGCACGGGCGCACGGCTGCGCGTATAATCGAGGCTTCGGAGATCCCCTAATGCCGCTCGAGCGCTTTGGGCGCGTCATCGATGCGAGCGGTGCGCGTACCGACGACGTCGCCGAAGAGGTAGCGACCGTCGTCTTTTCCGGGGGCACGGTCATCCTGCCGAACGACACCAGCTATCTGATCGGCTGCGACCCGTACGACTACGAAGCGATCGACCGCGTCTACGTGGCGATGGGCAGGCCCGACAACCGGCCGCTCACGATGCACGTGGCTACCGCGCAAGAGTTCCTGGAATACGCCCACGACAATCCGCTCGCGGTACAGGTCGCGAAACGGCTGCTTCCCGGCCCGCTGATCGTGTTGATCCGCAAGCCCGCCTTCGTGAGCGACGAGCTGGCCGCCGGCTTGCAGACGCTGGCGTTCCGCGTGCCCGACGACCCCTTCGCCCGCGCGGTGCTCGATCGGTGCGGGCCGATCGCGGGCACCACCGCGAATCCCCGCGGCGGGCAGCGCTACGCCGGCGGCGACGACACCTCGATGCTGCCGCCCGCCGATCTTCTGGTGGAGCACGGGCCGACGCGCTATAATGACGAGTCGTCGATCGTCGATCTCTCCGGCACGCACGCCCGTTTGCTTCGTGAGGGCGTCGTTTCGGGGCAGCGCCTCACCGAGTTGCTGGGACCGATCGAACGGCCGACCGTCAAAGTTAGGACAAAGCGCGAACCATGATCCGGTTTACTCTCTCGCTCGCTGCGGCCGTCGCGCTGCTGACGCCCGTGGTGTCCGCGGCGCCGTCGCCGCGCCCGCCGGCGTCGCCGTCCGTTCCGGTCAAGGGCGGCGCGACGAATCTGCCGCCGCCGAAGCTACCCCCGAGCATGCCGCCGCAGGGCGCCGGCAATCCGTCGGGCCCCGGCTCGACGTCGTTCGACGTCGGCGTCTGGACGGTGCACGCGAGCTCGCTGGACGCGAACTTCAAAAACGGCGACTTCAGCACGCCGGCGAAGGTCGTGATGACGCGCGCGGGCGGCGACGTTTCGGCCGATCGCGCGAACGGCAACTACAAGAAGAAGACGTTGTTCCTCAACGGACACGTCGTGATGCACGACTCGCAGGGCGGCGCGGCAAGCGTCGGCGGAGAGGCTCCCCCCAGCGGGCCGAGCCCCTCGACCCTCACCGCGGACAAAGCGCAGATCGACGGCGCGGCAAAAGTGTACAAGGCGATCGGCAACGTGCACTACGTCCAGGCCGACACGGTGGTTGACGCCAACAACGGCACGCTCGACGACTCGGCGCACACGCTGCTGCTCGAGGGATCGGTTCACATCACGCAGGGAACGCGCAACATGACCGCGCAGCGCGTTCTGTACAATACCGTGACGGGCACCGCCCACGCGTCGGGCGACGTCACGATGCAGTTCCCCGGCGAACTGCACCGCAAGCTGGCGACGCCGAAACCCCTCAAAGTTCCCAAGAACGCACTCACCCAGCCGGTCTCGAGCTCCTCGCCATAGGGGCGCGGGTTCGCTAGTTGTTCGACTTCGCTCGCGGCGAGATACCGCTGGCGGCCCGCATGCGGCCGGAGACGCTGGACGAGTTCGTCGGACAAGACGCCATCCTCGGGCCAGGGCGCGCGCTCCGAGTCGCGATCGAGCGCGATGCGGTGCCGTCGATGATTCTCTGGGGCCCGCCGGGAACCGGCAAGACGACCCTCGCGCAGATCGTCGCTCGCTCGACCAACGCCTACTTCGAGAGCATGTCGGCGGTGAGCGCCGGCGTCGCCGATTTGCGGCGCGTCGTCCGCGAGGCGGCCGCGCGCCGGCGTTCGGGGCGGCGCACGGTTCTGTTCATCGACGAGATCCATCGGTTCAACAAGGCGCAGCAAGACGCGGTGCTGCCCTACGTCGAGGACGGCACCGTCACGTTCATCGGCGCGACGACCGAGAACCCGTCGTTCGAGGTCAACTCGGCGCTGCTGTCGCGAGCGCGCGTGTTCGTGCTTCAGCCGCTGCAAGACGCCGAGGTCGGCACCATCGTCGACCGCGCGCTGACCGACCCCGAGCGCGGCCTCGGCGCGCGAAGCGTCCGGCTCGAGGACGAGGCCCGCACGCTGTTGGTATCGCTTGCCAACGGCGACGCTCGCATCGCGCTGGGTGCGTTGGAGTTCGCCGCATCGCTGGCCGACTCGCGCGGGGGCGCGATCGACGCGGTGCTCGTGCGCGAAGCGATGCAGCGCCGCGGCACGCTCTACGACAAGTCGGGCGACATGCATTACGATACGATCAGCGCGTTCATCAAGTCGGTTCGCGCGAGCGATCCCGACGCGGGCCTCTACTGGCTGGCGCGCATGATCGACGGCGGAGAGGATCCGATGTTCATCGCACGGCGGCTCGTGATCTTAGCATCGGAAGACGTAGGCCTGGCGGACTCAGGCGGCTTACAGGTTGCAGTGGCGGCGCAGCAGGCGGCGCACTTCGTGGGCATGCCCGAGGGATTTTTTCCGCTCGCGCACGCTACGATTTATCTCGCAACGGCGCCCAAGAGCAACAGCGTGGGCCGCGCCTTTTCGGCCGCGATGGACGACGTCGTCGACACGCGCAACGAACCGGTGCCGCTGCACCTGCGAAACGCGCCGACGGGGTTGATGCGGGGGCTGGGGTACGGCAAGGATTATCATTACGCGCACGACGATTACGACATTCGTCAGATAAATTTGCCGCCGGGGTTGAGCGATCGCCGTTACTATCGGCCCGGAACCCAAGGTGCCGAAAAAAAGTGGCGGCCCGAGTGATACTCGGACCGCCTTTTTCCCGTTGCTACTTCTCGGAGTGTGCGTTGGAGCTTCGCACAACCAGATAATAGAACGGCATACTGTGAGCGACCTGTGAATTCGAACCGAATTTATCTCGACAACGCGGCGACCACCGCGTTGCGTCCGGAAGTTGCAAACGCAATGCGCGAAGCGGCCGGCGACGGCGCTTATAACCCGAGTTCGCTTCACGCGGAAGGACGCCGGGCGCGGGCGCTGCTGGAGTCGGCGCGCGCCCGCGTCGCGAGGGTGTTGGGCGCGGAGCGCGGCGAGATCGCGTTTACCTCCGGCGGCACCGAAGCCGATAACGAGGCGCTCGCCGGCGTGGCCCGGGCGGCGGGACCGGCGGCGCGCCTGATCGCTACCGTCGTGGAGCATCGCGCGGTGCTGGCCCCGCTCGACCGGTTGCGGGACGACGGCTTCGAGGTGACGCTGCTGCCCGTCGACCCGCAGGGTCGGGTCGCGCCCCACGAGCTGGAACGGGCCTTGGAGCGCCCTGCGACCCTGGTCTCCGTGATGTACGCAAACAACGAGATCGGCGTCGTGCAGCCGATCGGCCAGCTGGCCGCCCTTGCCGGATCGCGCGGCGCGCTCTTCCACACGGACGCCGTGCAGGCGCCGCGGTGGCTGCCCCTCGACGTCCGGGAGCTCGGGGTGGATCTGCTCGCGATCTCGGCCCACAAGTTCGGCGGTCCCAAGGGCGTCGGCGCCCTCTACGTGCGGCGAGGTGTGCCGATCGCGCCGCTGCTCCTGGGCGGGGGCCAAGAGTTCGGGCTCCGCCCGGGCACGGAGAACGTGGCCGGCGCCGTGGGGATGGCCTCGGCGCTGGAGCTGGCGGCGGCCGAGCGGCCGGCGGCGAGCGCGCGCGCCGGTGCGCTGCGCGACCGGCTCGAGGCCGGTATCCTCGCGGCGGTGCCCGGTATTCGTATCAACGGCGCCGGCGCGCCGCGCCTGCCCAACGTGCTCAACGCGAGCTTCGAGGGGACCGACTCGGCCGCGCTCCTGATCGCGCTCGACCTGGCGGGGGTCGCCGTCGCCGCCGGAAGCGCCTGCACCGCGGGCGCACTCGAGCCCAGCCACGTCCTCGCGGCCCTTGGCCTGGGAGAGCGCGCCCGGGACGGGACGGTGCGGTTTTCTTTGGGTCCCGACACGGCCGCCGAGGAGATCGACTGGGTCGTGGAGCTGCTGCCGCCGGTCGTGGCCGGTTTGCGCGGCGGAGGTGCGGGGGGATGGGTAGAGTACCAAAACGAACGGCGCGCCGCTGGAGGCAGAAGCTTTGAGCAGTACTGAGTACGGGCCCCTTACCCTCGACGTACTCGTGGGGGTGGGTGCGCTATTGGTCGGCATCGGCGTCCTGATCGGGATGCTCGCGCTTGCCAAGACGCTCGCGCGCGTGCGAATCACGCTCGACACCGTGGACCGGCAGCTGGACAGCATCGGTCCGCCGGTGACGAGCACGCTCGCGCACGTCAACGAGGTAACGCGCTCGCTCGAGGACACGGCAAGCACGCTGTCTCGCACAGCGGACCTCACCAAGAGCGCCGTCGTGCCGGCGATCGTGAACGTCGGCGCGACGGTCGGCGGCATCACCGCCGGTTTACGACGCTTGGTTACGGGAAAAGACCGACAAGCCGGGGATTAACTCCAGGGAGTATGTGAACGATGGGCAAGGGCAATGGCGGAGGCGGAGGATTCTTCGCCGGTTTTCTTATCGGCGCGGCTATGGGCGGCGCCGCCGCGGTGCTGCTGTCGCAGCAAGAGGCTCGCGATCGTATCGCGGACACGGCGCGTGATGCCGGCAACTTCGCGAAGGACGCGACCGGCGATCTGCGCGGCAAGGTTGGCGACGTAACGTCGCAGTGGCAGTCAAACGTCTCCGAGCTCTACGAGCGCGGCCGTCAAGTGGTCGAGAGCGCCCGCGCGAACATCGACGCCGCGGTCGCCGAGGGACGGGCCGTAGTGGACGAAACGCACGACGAGCTGACGCGGAAAGCCGAGGGATAATCTTGGACATCAAGGTAAACGTGCGTGAAGCCCCAGGCGATTGCTACGTCGTCGATTTGAGCGGCGAGATCGACGTTTACACGTCTCCCAAGGTGAAGGACGCAGTCGGATCGCTGATCGATCGCGGCGTCTATCATCTCGTCATCAATCTCGAAAAGGTGCGCTATATCGACTCGACCGGCCTGGGCGTGCTGATCGGCGGCCTCAAGCGAGTGCGCGAGCACGGCGGATCGGTGAATCTCGTCTGCACGAATCCGCAGATCAAAAAGATTTTCGACATCACGGGGCTTGTAAAGATCTTCGGGATCTTCGATAGCGAGGACTCCGCCATGAGGGCCCTGGTATGAACCAGGCGGTGGAGCAGACGGCTCCCGAGCTCGTCGACCTCCGCATCCCCTCGCGCGCCGAATGGGTGGCGCTCGCGCGGCTCGCCGCCGCGACGGTGGCCAATCGGCTGCGGTTCTCGATCGAGGAGATCGAGGACGTCAAGCTCGCGGTCGCCGAGGCATGCACCGCCGTCATCCAGCACGAACCGCACGGCGAGTTCATCCAGCTCACGTGCGAGGCGCTCGGCGATTCGCTGCGCGTGCGCGTGCGCGATAGCGGCCGCCAAGAGATGCGCGCGGTCGAGGCGCAGCGCATGAACTTCGAAGAGGCGCGCATCGCCGGCCTGGGGATTTTCCTGATCCGCACGCTGATGGACGAAGTCAGCTACGACGTACATCCGCAGCACGGAACGGATTTGCTCATGGTCAAGAGGTTGGCCGCCCGCCCAACCTGATGACTGGACGGGAAGAGACACGCCCGGATCGCGAACGGACCCGTGAGCTTTTTGCGCGCTTTATTCGCGCGCGCGAGCGTCACGAGCGCCATCCCGAACGCGACGATCCCGACCGCGAACGCCTACGCGACGAGCTCGTCGTGGCGCATCTCAACCTGGTGCGCTTCCTCGCGGTACGCTTCGCCAACCGCGGCGAGCCCCTCGACGATCTGGTGCAGGTCGGCACGGTCGGGCTCCTCAAGGCGATCGACCGGTTCGACCTCGAGCGCGGCGTCGAGTTCACGACCTACGCCACGCCCACGATCGTCGGCGAGATCAAGCGCTATTTTCGCGACAAGGGCTGGGCGGTCAAGGTTCCGCGCCGCCTCCAGGAGCTCAACCTCGCGGTCAACCGCGCCGGCGACAAGCTCGCCATCGAGCTGGGCCGCAGCCCGACGGTAGCCGAGCTGGCCGAGCACCTGCGCGCCGGCGAAGACGAGATCCTCGAGGCTCAGGAACTCGGGCAGGCCTACAATCTGCTCTCGCTCGACAGCGAAGTCTCCGGCGAGAACGACAAGAAGTCGCAGACGCTCGCCGACACCGTGGGCGTGGCCGATGAGGGCCTGGCCCTGCTCGAAGACCGCGCCAACCTCGAGCGCGCGTTCGACGTGCTCAGCGGCCGCGAGCGCGTCATCATCTATCTGCGCTTTTACGAGTCGATCTCGCAGACCGAGATCGCCAAACGCCTGAACGTGTCGCAGATGCACGTGTCGCGCCTGCAGGCCAAGGCGCTGGAAAAGCTCCGCTCCGTCCTCGCCGATTGAAGGCGTGTCGTAGAATAAGGGCATGAAGAGCCAGGAGCTGAGGCGGGCGTGGATCGACTTTTTCGTGGGCAAGCAGCACCAGCTGCTGCCGCCCGCGACCCTCGTTCCGCACGAGATGTCCACCACGCTCTTCACGATCGCCGGCATGGAGCAGTTCGTCCCGGTCTTTCTCGGCGAGCAGCCGGCACCGGCGCCGCGCGCGGTGACGGTGCAGCGCTGCCTGCGCGTGGCGGGTGCGAAGAGCGACATCGAGAGCGTCGGACGGACCGGCCGGCACGGCACGTTCCTGGAGATGCTGGGCAACTTCAGTTTCGGCGACTACTACAAGCGCGAGGCGATTGCGTGGGCGTGGGAGTTCGTCACCACGATCCTCCGGCTCGATCCGGCGCGGATCCACGTCACGGTTCACACCGGCGACGACGAAGCCGAGCGGATCTGGATTGACGAGATCGGCCTCGAGCCGGCGCGCGTGGCGCGGTTCGACGAAGACAACTTCTGGACCATGGGGCCCACCGGCCCGTGCGGCCCGTGCACGGAGATCTTCTACGACACCGGCGCCGAGCACGCGAGCGGCGACGGCGACACCGGCCCGAACCTCGGCGACCGCTACGTCGAGATCTGGAACATCGTCTTCCAGCAGTACAACCGCACGGCCGACGGTAAGCTCGAGGATCTTCCGCGCAAAGCGATCGACACGGGCGCCGGGATGGAACGGATGCTCGCCGTCTGCAACGGCGTCGCGTCGATGTATCAGACCGATCTCTTCACCGACCTGGTCGCCGCACAGCCGCCCATCGGCCGCACGGCGCTCTCGAAGCACGAGCAGGCCGCGCGCCGGAACATCATCGCCGATCATCTGCGTGCGGCGACGTTCCTGATCAACGACGGCATCTACCCGTCGAACACCGACCGCGGCTTCGTGCTGCGCTTTCTAATCCGGCGCGCGATTCGTAACGGAAAGCTCTTGGGCTATCCCGACGGCTTCATGGCCGAGCTGGTGCCGGCCGTGGTGCGTTCGCTCGAGGCGGGCTATCCCGAACTCGCGCAGAGCGCGGGCCGCATTGCGGCCGCGCTGCGGCAAGAGGAGCAGACCTTCGAACGGACGCTCGAGCGCGGCATGTCCATGCTCGACCGCCTGTTGGACGACGCGATTGCCGATCGCGGCGGCGTGCTCTCCGGCGAGGACGCGTTCGCCCTGCACGACACGTACGGATTTCCCGTGGAGCTGACCCGAGAGATCGCCGCGGAGCGCGGCGCGGTGGTGGATGCGGTGGCCTTCGACCGCTTCATGGACGAGCAACGCGAGCGCGCCCGGCGCGACGCCGCGGCGAAGCGCGACGTCGTGGGCGTCACCGACCTGCCGGCGATGCGCAGCGAGTTCACCGGCTACGACGAGGGTCTCGACGCGGACGGCACGGTGAAGGCCGTGCTGAAGGGCGGCAACGTCGCCAGTGCGCTGGCGCCCGGCGACGAGGGGACGCTGATCCTCGACCGCACGCCGTTCTATGCCGAGCGCGGCGGACAGATCGGCGATCGCGGCACGATTGCGGCGGGTGCGGCGACGTTCGACGTGCGCGACACGCAGTACATGGGCGACGCGATCGCGCATCACGGCGTGCTGCGCGGCGGCTCGATCGCGGCCGGCGATGCGGTGCGCGCCAGCGTCGATCCGCATTGGCGGCGCGAGATTCGCCGGCATCACACGTCGGCGCACTTATTGCAGCGCGCGCTCAAAGACGTGCTCGGCGAAGACGTCAATCAGGCCGGTTCGTGGGTCGGTATCGACCGGATGCGCTTCGACTTCCGTTGGCCCGGCGGCGCGCTGACGCCCGGCCAGAAGGCGGCGGTGGCGCGGCGCGTCAACGAGATGATTCGCGACGACGCGCATCTCGTCACGCGCGTCCTGCCGCTGGAAGAGGCGAAGAAGACCGGCGCGATTTGGATGGCCGGCGAGAAGTACGGCGACATGATTCGCGTGGTGCGGGCCGGCCCATCCATCGAGTTCTGCGGCGGAACGCATTCGCACACGACCGGCGAGCTGGGGATGTTCCTCATCCTCTCGGAATCGTCGATCGGCAGCGGCATCCGGCGCATCGAGTCGTGCGTGTCGGAGGCTGCCGAAGAGCACGTCGGCAGGCAGACCGAGCTGATCGCGACGCTTTCGTCGGCGCTCGCCGCGCCGCCCGACGAGCTGAACGAACGCGTCGACCGCATGCAGCGCGAGGTCAAGGATCTCCAGACGGCGCTCGGTCAGCTGCGCGCGCGGCTGGCGGCGAGCGACGCCGAGTCGTACGTCGAGCGGGCCGAGCGCAACGCGGACCGCGCCTTCGTCGGCGCGGTCGTGCGCGAGGCCAACGCCGAAGCGCTGCGGCACCTCAGCGCCGCGATTCGCAAGCGCTTGAGCAGCGGCGTGGTCGCGCTGGCGGGCGTGGACAACGGCACCGTGAGCCTGCTGGTGAGCGCCAGCGACGACCTGGTGAAGGCGGGCGTGCACGCGGGGAACCTCGTGAAGCTCGCGGCACCGCTCGTCGCGGGCAAGGGCGGCGGACAGGCCGCGCAGGCGCAGGGCGGCGGCACCGACGCCGGCGGCGCCGAAGCCGCCGTGCGCGCGATTCGGGACGCGGTCTTGGCGTGAGGCTGCGCGCGGCCGCCCTCGCGCTCGCCGCGTGCGCGCTGGCCGGCGCGGCGCCGTTGCGTCTCGATTCGCAAGACGTGCTGCAGCGTTACGCGCGCGCCGTTGGCGCGGTGCAAATGCCCAAGGTAGTCGTCTACTCCTATACCGTATCGCAGGTCGGGCCGAGCAACATCGAGCAGCGTCATCAGGTCTATCGCAGCGGATCCGACGTGCGCGACGAGACGCTGTCGGTCGACGGCATCGCGCTGGGACGCAAGATCGTGCGCTTCTCGCGCCGCGAGGAGCGCTACGCCGTGACGCGCTTCGCGCCGCGCACCGACGCCTACGAGCTGCTGTTCCTGGGAACGGCGAAGGACGGGCGTCACCTGGACTACGTCTATGAGGCGACGCCGATCGCGCACCCGCCGGGCGCGACGATCGACCGCGTGACGATCGACGGCGAGACCTTCCTGCCGCGCGCCGTCCGCTTCCACGGCGGCGGCCTCGACATCGCGGGCACCGCGCAGATCGAGTTCGGTCCGGTCGGAACGTATTGGATGCCGCTGTCGGCGAGCGCGCAGGCACGCGTGAAGGGTAAGCTCGCACGCGAGACGATCGCATGGAGCGAGTACCGCTTTCCTGCGAGCCTGCCGGCCTCGACGTTCCAGGCGCCCGCGCCGCTCCCGAACGCGACGCCTTCGTCGATGTGACGCGGTTCAAGCCCGCGTACGCGGCGGCGATCGCGGCGTTCGCCGCGACGGCGCTCGTCTCGCACCTGCGCGCCACGCCGTATAACAACTACGTCCTGCTCGCGCAGGCGTTCTTGCACGGACACGCGTGGATCGATTGGCCGGGATCCTACATCGACGCGCTCGGATACAACGGCCGTTACTACGTGATCGAAGCGCCGCTGCCGGCCGTCCTGCTGCTGCCCTACGTCGCGCTCGCCGGCACGGCCGCGAATCAGACGCTGCTCGCGGCGCTGCTCGCGGCGGTGGGCGTCGGGGCGGCGTGGGAGCTCGGCGAACGCTTCGGATTGCGCGCGGCGTCCAACGCGTGGATCTGCGCGTTTCTGCTCGCGGGCACCGATCTGTTGTGGTGCGCGATGCTCGGCGACGTCTGGTTCATCGCGCACGTCGCCGCCGCGACGTTCACGCTGCTCGCGCTCGTCGAGCTCGCCGGAAGGCGGCGGGGCTGGCTCGTGGCGCTCTTCGCCGCCTGCGCGGTCGAGTCGCGCTTCTCGATGATCGCAGCGCTGCCGGTGTACGCGTACTTATTGGCTTCGGACACGAAAATCGTCAAAGAGCGACTTCTCTCCTTCGGCGCCGTTCTCGGCGGCGTCGCGGTGCTGTGGGCGCTCTACAACCGCGCGCGCTGGGGAACGTGGGCCGACATCGGCTACACCACGTGGTATCACCAGGATCAGGCCGGCATGCCGGCCGGATCGCCGTTCCGCCTGCAGTATCTGCCGTATCAGCTGTGGTCGTTCTTCGTCCAGCTCCCGACGAGACTTCCCGAGTTTCCGTGGCTGCGTCCCGAGTATTCGGGCGTCGCGCTCACGTGGACGTCGCCCGCGCTGCTGCTCGCGCTCTTCGCGCGCTCGCCCGCGCGCTGGGTGATCGCCCTCTGGGCCGCCGCGCTGTTGACGGCCGTGCCGAACTTCGTCTACTACGTGAACGGTTTCGCGCAGTTCGGAATGCGCCACGCGCTCGACTTCGAGCCGTTCCTCGTCGCGCTGATGATGCTCGCGGTTCGCGATCGCTTCGCGTTGTGGGGACGCGCGCTGATCGCGTACTCCGTCGCCGCCGGCCTGTGGGGCTGCTGGTACTGGCTCAGCTTCGTACGGACGTGACGGCGTCGTACGCCGCGCGCAGCGCGGCCGGATCGCGAACCGGCGCGCCGCACGCGCCGGCCACGCACACGTAGGCTACGCCTTCGTCGGCCGGCATCCCGAGCGCCGGCGCCTCCGCCGGCGTCAGCGTGCGAATCGTCACGTAGGGGGTCGGCAACCGCAGCGCCGTCTCGCGAAACGCGTCGGTCGCGGCGGGAGCGCCGACGATCCGCACGCTCGGCTCCGGCGACAGGTAGCGCCGCAGCGCGCGCGCGTACGTCGCGGCGAACGGCCCGGCGCCTCGCGCGCCGGCTGCGTCGATCCGCAGCGTGGCCGCGGCACGTTTCCGATAGGCGGCTTCGCCGGTGAGCTCCGCGAGCCGCAGCAGCGACTCGGCGAAGAGACCGTTGTCGACGATGGGACGGTCGGCGAGCGCGAGACGGCCGAACGCGTCGTCGCTCGCGAGGCGGTCGTAGTAGCCGCCGCCGGGTGCCTGGAACTGCGCGATGACGGCATCCGCGGTCGCGCGGGCGCGCTGCAGGAAGCGCGCTTCGCCGCACATCTCGTGCGCGTCGAGCAGCGCGCGCACGTAGGCGACGTGGTCCGCGAGCAGACCGCGCACTTGCGGCTCGCCGCCGGGCGGCAGCACGTGGTACAGCAGGCCGTCGCCGGCGGACAGCAGCAAGGCGACGTTGTCGAGCGCGCGCAACGCCTCGGCGAGCAGCGCGTCGTCGTCGAGCGCGCGTGCCGCCAGGCAGAGAGCACCGGCCAGCGCGCACGTCCAGTTCGTGTACGACGTGCGGTCGACGAACGGCGCCTCGCGCGCCCGCCGCTGCTCGAGCGGCAGCTCGTAGTACGCTTCGTCGGCGTCTTGGCTGCCCGCGAAGAATCCGGTGCGCGGGTCGCGCAGCACGGCGCGCACGTAGCCGACGGCCGACGTCAGGGTGGCGTGGAAGTCGGCGGTGGGCGCGTAGAGCACGAGGCCGGCGAGGACTCGCAGCAGGCCGGCGTGGTCCTCGGCCATCTTCTCGAAGTGCGGCACGCTCCAGTCGCGCGTCGTCGAATACCGGAAGAACCCGCCCTCGACCCGATCGTACGTGCCGCCGCGCGACATCGCCAGCATCGTGCGCGCCACGATCTCGTGCAGCCGTGGGGAGCCGGAGCGCCGCCACTCCGCGAGCAGAAACTCGTGCACCTCGGGCTGCGGGAACTTCGGCTCGTCGCCGAAGCCGCCGTACTCCTCGTCGTACGCGCCCTCGAGCGCTTCGACCAGTTCGTCGGCCGGCTCGCCGTTCACGTCGCCGCTCTCCGGAGACCGCTGCCCGGCCTGCGCGCGCAGTTCGCCGGCGCGTTGCGCGATGTCGCCCTTGCGCTCGGCGTAGAAGCGCGCGATCTGCTCGAGCGCGCGCACGCATCTGCTCCGGGGGGAGGTAGGTCGCGCCGGTCAGCGTCGTTCCGTCGGGCGTCAGAAACGCGGTGGTCGGCCAGCCGCCCATGTTATAGCGCGCGTTGACGTCGGGGCGGCGGTCGTTGTCGACCCGCACCGCAACGAAGTCGCGGTTGACCGCAGCGATCACGCCGGAATCGGAGTACGACGTTTCGTCCATCACGTGGCACCAGTGGCACCACACCGCCGAGATCGACAGGAGGATGGGCTTGTCCTCGGCCTCGGCGCGTTCGAAGGCCGGGGCGCCCCACGGCATCCAGGCGATCTCGCCGGCGCGGTTGGGCCGCGGCGAGAAGCGGAACTCAGTCATAGCGGTCGGGCGCTCCCTGCAGAAACGATGTGGCGTAAAAGACGGCGATCAACGCATACAGCGCGAGACCGTAGAGGCCTGCCGTTTCCGCGCGAGCCAGGTACGTCGCGACGAAGAACGCGGCGAAGACCAGCCCGATCGCCGCGTAGCGCCGGTGCGCCCGGGCGCCCATTCCATAGGTCTCGCGGTCGTGAAAACCGCCGGTCGAACGACTGCGCCGCCACGCGACGGCGGCGACGACGAGCGCGAGCGCCGCGCCGGCGAGACTCCACGACATGATGCTCTAAGAGTAACGCGACGCTGCGTCGAAAGCCAGCGCGATGGCCGCCCGAATGCAATCGACGCGCCCCGGTTCGCTCTCGACGTATCGCAAGAAGCGCGACTTCAAGACCACGCCGGAGCCGAGCGGCCGCAAGGAACGCACGGGAAAGAGCCGCCTGCGGTTCGTCGTGCAGATGCACCGCGCAACGCGACTGCACTACGACTTTCGTTTGGAGGCCGACGGCGTGCTGGCGTCGTGGGCGGTGCCCAAGGGCCCCACCCTGGTTCCCGGCGACCGCCGCCTCGCCATGCACGTCGAGGATCACCCGATGGACTACCGCGACTTCGAGGGCAACATCCCCGCGGGGCAGTACGGCGCCGGCAACGTCATCGTTTGGGACCGCGGCACCTACGCGCTCGCCGAAGGCGACGATCCCGCCGACGAGATCGCGAACGGCAAGATCAAGTTCATCCTGCACGGCAAGAAGCTGCGCGGCGAATTCACGCTGGTCAAGATCAAGCCGCGCGCCGGCGAGAGCGGCGATCCGTGGCTGCTCCTCAAGGACCGCGACGAACACGCCGACGACGACTACGATACCGCCGACCATCCCGAGTCGGTGAAGAGCGGCAAGACGCTCGCCGACGTCGCCCGCGATCCGCGCGCGAAGACGTGGCAGTCGAAGCCGAGCGCGCGGCACGCCGCCGCGACGCGCAAGCGTGCGCTCAAGCACGATCCGATACCGCACCCCAAGGCGCTGATGCTCGCCACGCTCATCGACGAACCGTTCGACGACGCTGCGTGGCTCTTCGAGATCAAGTGGGACGGCTATCGCGCGCTCTGCACCGTCGAGCGCGACAAACTCGCGGTCGTGTCGCGCAACGGCCTCGACATGCTTCGCCGCTTTCCCGGCCTCGACGCCCTCGCGGGCGCGTTCGCCAGCGTGCCGGTCGTCGTGGACGGCGAGATCGTCAGCCTCGACTCGAAGGGCCGCTCGGAGTTCCAGCGGCTGCAAGAGTCGCAGAAGAAGCCGGCGGGCCTCACGTACGTGGCGTTCGACCTGCTCTACGCCGACGGAACCGATTTGCGCAAGCACCCGCTCGAAGAGCGAAAGGCGCTGCTCGAACGGTTGATTCGCGACGACTCGATCGTGCTGTACTCCAAGCACGTCGTCGGCCGCGGCGAGGCGCTCTACGAGAACGCGCAGCAAGCAGCGGCTCGAGGGCATCATCGGCAAGAAGCGCGACTCCACCTATCAGGAGCGACGCAGCCGCGATTGGGTGAAGATCAAGACGGGTTGCGAGCAAGAGTTCGTCGTCGGCGGCTGGACCGAGCCGAAGGGCAGCCGCCGCGGCTTCGGCGCGCTGCTGCTCGGCGTCTACGAGAAGAAATCGCTGCGTTACGTCGGCTCGGTGGGCACCGGTTTCAACACCAAGCTCCTGGCCGACTTGCACGCGAAGCTGCGCAAGATCGAGCGCAAGACGTCGCCGTTCGTCAACGACGTCGACGCCAACGCGCCCGCCCACTGGGCGTCGCCCGAACTCGTCGTGCAGGTGCGCTTCTCCGAGTGGACGCGCGACGGATACTTGCGCCAGCCGGCATACCTCGGACTGCGACCCGACAAGGCGGCGGCCGACGTGGTCGCCGAGCGGGCGAGCTGATGGCGGAGCAGCGCGTTAACGTGCGCGTCGGGTCGCGCGCGCTCTCGCTTTCGAACTTGGAGAAGGTCTTGTGGCCGCGCGACGGCTACACCAAGGGCGATCTCATCGACTACTACGAGAACGTCGCGCCGTTCGCGGTGCCGCACCTAAAGGGCCGGCCGCTGACGCTGCAGCGGTTTCCCAACGGGATCGACGGCGAGACGTTCTTCGAGAAGCAGATGCCGCGCGGGATGCCCGACTGGATCGACCGCGTGACGGTCCCCACGCCGGGCGGCTCCCGCAGCCACGTCACGTTCGCGGTCTGCAACGACGCGCCGAGCCTCGTCTACCTAGCCAATCTCGCCGCGATCGTGCTGCACGTCTGGACGTCGCGCGTGGCCGCGCTCGACGAGCCCGACTTCGTGATCTTCGATCTCGACCCGGGCGAGAAGTGCACGCTCAAGACGCTGACGGCCGTCACGCTGGGCGTTCGTAAGCTGCTCGAGTCGATCGGCCTGCGCCCGCTCGTGAAGACGACGGGCGGGTACGGGCTGCACGTGATCGTCCCGCTGGCCGCCGGCTACTCCTACGACACCGCGAAGATCTTCGCGGAGATCGTCGCACGTCGCGCGGCGAGCGTGCTCGGCGCGAGCGTCACGCTGGCGCGCACGATCTCGAAGCGGCCGCAGGACGCCGTCTACATCGACTACGTGCAGGTCGGTCAGGGCAAGACGATCGTCGCGCCCTACTCGGCGCGTGCGCGCGACGCGGCGCCGGTCTCGACCCCGCTGCACTGGGACGAGGTGGAAGCGTTCGCGCGCCGGCGCGGCGGCATCGCCCCCGCCGACGCGTTCGCGGCGTTCGACATGGCGACCACGCCGAAACGGCTCGCGCGCGAGGGCGATCTCTGGGGGCCGAAGCTCTGGAAGAAGCAGCGCCTCGAACCCGCGATCGCCAAGGCGCAGCGCTTGTGGTCGCCCGCCGAGTAACCACTACATATAGGGGAGTAGCGAGCCGGCCCATGCCTTGGGTAAAATAGTCGGACTATGGCGCACGCAATTTGGTCGGGGTCGATTAACTTCGGACTGGTCACCATTCCGGTCAAGCTCTTCACCGCGGTAAAGACCGACGAGCTGTCGTTCAACCTTCTTCACGCGAAAGACGAGGGCCGCATCAAGTACGAGCGGGTCTGCAGCGTGGACGGAAAGCCGGTGCCCTGGGACGAGATCGTCAAGGGTTACGAGTTCGACAAAGGCGAGTACGTCTTGCTGACCGACGACGACTTCAAGAAGGTCAATCCCGAAGCGACGCAGTCGGTCGACATCCTGCAGTTCGTCGAGCTCGACAAGATCAGCCCGATGTACTTCGACAAGCCGTATTACTTGGAGCCGACCAAGCAGGGCCGGCACGCCTACGCCCTGCTGCGCGAGGCGCTCGCCAACACCAATCGCGTGGCGCTCGCGCGCGTCGTGATCCGCACCAAAGAGTACATCGCGGCGGTGAAGCCGATCGGCGACGCGCTCGTGCTCGAGCTGATGCACTGGGCCAGCGAGATCGTCAATCCGGAAACGCTCGAGTTGCCGGGCCGCGAAAAGCTGCCCGAGCAAGAGATGAAGATGGCGCGGATGCTGATCGACACGATGAGCGTGGACGACTTCGACGCGGATTCGTTCAAGAATAACTACCACGACCAGCTGTTGACGATGATCGAGGCGCGCGCCGCCGGCAAGGAACTGCCGAAGGTCAAACGTGCCCCCGCGCGGGCGAAGGTGGTCAACCTGATGGACGTGCTCGCGCAGAGCCTCGAGGAGAGCAAGAAGCGCCGAACCGCGGCGAACGCCAAGGCCCCGGCGACGAAGCGCCGCAAGAAGACCGCGGCCTAAGCCGCGTTATCCGTCGGCGATCTTCGCGGCTTCGACTTCGCGGGCGAGCGAGAGCGGGCCGTCGTCGGCGCGGATGACGCCCTGGTCGTCGCGCGCGTTGTAGAGGCCCATCAAGAGCGCGACGCCCGCCATCGTCAGCGACTCGACGCCGGCGAAGCCGGGCCCGTACGCGGCGAGGAGCTTCGTCGAGACGGGCGGTGCGAGAATTCCGGAGAGCGAGTCGAGCGCCGAGCTCGTGCCGAGCACGGTGCCCTGATCCCGATCCGACGCCGTCGCGCTGATGATCGCCGTGATGCCCGTGTTCGCGAGCGCCATCCCGAACGAGAAGAACAGCATCGTGACGGCGAGCAGCCCGGGCTCGCGAACGAACGGCAGCGACGCGAAGCCGGCGACCAGCGCGGCCAGTCCGATATTCGACATCGCGCGGTCGCCGAGCCGCGCCGAGACGCGGCCGACGACGAAGACGTTCATGACCACGTTGAAGATCGCGAAGATCGAAAAGAAGTAGTCGGTCTGCGCCAGCGTAAAGTGCAGCTGGCGCTGGAAGTAGAGCGAGAACACGGCGAACCAGCCGTAGAGCGCGAGCGCGATCGCGAGCTTCTGCCACAGGTTCCGGGCGAGCCGCGGCTTGCTGAAACTCACCCTAAGCGATCGGATGGAAATGCGCTCTTCGTCCGCGCCGCGAGCGCGCGACTCCGGCAGCATGACGATCGTGACGACGAGCGTCAGGAATTGCAGCGCCGCGGCGACCAAGAACGGCACGGCAAAGCCGTAGCGCGCGTAGAGCACGCCGCCGCCGAGCGGACCGAACACCATGCCGGCCGCGAACATCGCGCTGATCAGGCCGAACGCGCGCGCGCGCTCGCGCGGCTCGACCAGGTCGGCCACGTAGGCTTGCGTGATGCTGATGTTGCCGCCGGAGATTCCTTCGACGATGCGCGCGGCGAAGACCACGCCGATCGGCGCGAGCGCCAGCGCGGCCGCGATGTTCGGGGCGAGCCCCAGCATCACCCAGCCGATCGTGGCCCCGATCTGGCTGACGATCAGCACCATCTTCCGCCCCACCCGGTCGGAGATCGCGCCCCACACCGGCGCCGACACGAACTGGCAAAGGCAGAACGTCGACATCAGCAGGCCGACGACGAACGGCGACATGCCGAAGTGCGTGACGAAGTACGGCAGCATCGGGATCAGCATGCTGAAGCCGACGATGTCGATGAACGTGATGCCGAGGATCGGCAGCAGCTTGCGAATCACGGCGCGCTAGAGCGGCGACTCGACGGGCAGGACGATGCGCGAGAAGCGCTCGCTCTTGCGCACGACGTCGACCATGTACGATCGCGAGAGATCGATGCTCGTGAGAACCTTGTGCAGCGCGTCGACGGTGTGCAAGCGACGCCCTTCGAACGCCAGCAGAACGTCGCCTTCTCGAAGCCCGGCCGTGTGGGCCGGGCTGCCGGGTTCGACGGAGTCGACGGCGACCGCTCGGCGGTCGTCGAGGCCGAGCCGGCGCGCCGCGGCGCTCGCCAGCACGATGTCTTGCGCGGCGATGCCCAGATAACCGCGCCGCACGCGTCCGTCGCGCAGCAGCAGCCCGGCGACGTGCTTGGCCGTGTTGATGGCGATCGCGAAGCACAGGCCTTGGCCCGGCAGCACCGCCGTGTTCACGCCGACCACGTCGCCGGCGGCGGTGACGAGCGGCCCGCCCGAGTTGCCGGGATTGAGCGCCGCATCGGTTTGGATGATGTTGTCCATCAGTCGCCCCGACTGCGAGCGAAGCGAGCGGCCGAGCGCGCTCACGACGCCGGCCGTCACCGTGTAGGCGAGCCCGTAGGGATTGCCGACGGCGACCACCAGCTGACCCGGCCGCAGCGCGGACGAGTCGCCGAGGGTCGCGTGCGCCAGATCGGGCGCGTCGACGCGCAGCACGGCGAGATCCGAGTGCGGATCGTCGCCGACCAGCTCGGCCGGGAACTCGCGGCCGTCGAGCAGCGCCACGCCGATCCGCTGCGCGTCGTGAACGACGTGGCTGTTGGTAACCACGAAGCCATCGGGCGTAAATACGAAGCCGCTACCGTTGCCGCCGCTCCGTCCGTTGCGTACCTCGATGCTCACGACGGCCGGGCTCACGCGCTCGGCCGCCGCGGTCACTGCCTCGGAGTACGGGTCGAGCGGCGCCGGGTCTTGGATAGAAACGAGGGGGAGAACCATCTAGGCCCCTCCCAACCGCTCGGCGCCGATGCGGGTTTCGGGAGAGGGGCGCCCTAGGGCGCCACGAATCGTGCTGTGCTCCGCGCCCAGATGGCGGAATTGGTAGACGCGCTGGTTTCAGGTACCAGTGGTGGCAACATCGTGGGGGTTCGAGTCCCTTTCTGGGCAGATTGTCTCCGCGTAACCGCGCGGGATGGTCGTCGGCGATGACGACGGTCATGTAATCCAGAAGTCCGATGAAAACGCCGGGCCTTCGGCGAAGGCGCGCGCAGTGAAATACGTTTCGTTGCAGTGCTGGATCGCGTTGCTCGTCGCAAGCTTTGCCTTGGCCGCCTGCGGCGGCGCGATGCAGTCGCTGCCGCGAAGCGGGGCGTTTACGCAGCACCCGGGGTCGGCCGGCTCGCCGATCCAGCACGTGGTGATCGTCGTGCAAGAGAACCGCAGCTTCGACAATCTCTTCGCGACGTTCCCGGGCGCGAACGGCGCGACGCGCGGCCAGATGAAGGTGAAGCAGGGCAGCAAATACGTTGACAAGTGGGTGACGCTCAAATCGGCGCCGCTCGTGATCAAGTACGATCTTTCCCACTGCCGGCCCGCCTATCTCGACGCGTACGACGACGGCAAGATGGACGGCTTCAACTTGGAAGTGCTCAACGCGTGCGGCAGCGGCCAGCAGGCCGGAACGAAGCCCTACCAGTACGTCAACCCGACCGCCATCCAGCCGTACTGGGACATCGCGAAGCAGTGGGTGCTCGCCGACGCGATGTTCCAAACCCAAGGCAGCGGAAGCTTCACGGCGCATCAAGATCTGATCCGGGGCGGCAGCTGCATCAGGCTCTGTCCGTCGCCGCAACCCTCGACGCAAACGCTCGTCGACAACCCGACCTACTGGCCGTGGGGCTGCGACGCTCCGCCGTCGGTGGTCACCTACACCCTCAACATCTACGGCGAGCAGAAGCTCAACGGTCCGTACCCGTGCTCCAAGAGGTTCCCGAACTACAACGGATACCACACGCTCGCCGATCTGCTCGACGCCGCCGGCGTCTCGTGGAAGTACTACACGCCGTGCTTCAGCACCACCGCGCAGCCGGGCTGCAGTCCCAGTTCCGACTGCCACGGCAGCAAACCCAACTGTAACGGCAGTCTGCTCAACGCCTTCGACGTCATCTATCCCGTGCGCAACGGTCCGGAATGGGGCACGAACGTTGCCTGGCCGGAAACCAAGATCTTCACCGACATCTCGAAAGGCAAGCTGCCCGCGGTGTCATGGGTGATTCCCGCCGACAACAACTCCGACCACCCGAATCAGCCCTGCGGCTGCGACGACGGACCGTCGTGGGTCGCCAGCGTCGTGAACGCGGTGGGGCAGAGCAAGTATTGGAAGTCCACCGCCGTGATCGTCGTCTGGGACGACTGGGGCGGATTCTACGACAACGCGCCGCCGCCGTTCGTCGATCAATTCGGCGGCCTCGGATTCCGGGTGCCGATGTTGGTCGTTTCGCCGTACGCGGTCAAGGGCCCGGGCAGCCCTGGCTACGTTTCACACACGCAGTACGAGTTCGGCAGCATCCTCGCGTTCGTCGAGCAGAACTGGAACCTGGGCTCGCTCGGAACCACCGACGCGCGCTCGACGAGTATCGGCGACGTGTTCAACTACACGCAGTCGCCGCGCAAGTTCAAGAAGATCCCCTCAAAGCTGAACGAGAACGACTTCTTGCGCAGGCCTCACACGCAGCAGCACGGAGATCCCGAGTAACGGGTATCTCGGCGTGCGAGCCTACTGCCGGGCGACCTTGAGGTCGGCGACGAGCGCCTTCGCGGTGGATGCCGGGACGCCGAGCGCAGCCAGCGCGGATTGGGTGAACTTGCCGTTCGTCATCTTGACGATCGTCCAGCCGCTCTTGCTCTTGTTCGCAAGCGCCTGGCCGGCGGCGTAGTTTTTGCCGGCGCTCCAGAAGGCGATCACGTACGGCTTCTCTTCGACCATCTGGACGTTGATGTCGGTGGCGCTGAGCCGGTCCTGAACCATGCCGGAAACCGCCACGGCGTCGTCGGGACCGGGGATCTCCGCGGCGGCCGGCGCGATGCAGACCAGCACGAGGGCAATCGTGGCAAAAATGCGCATCCAATGCGCTTCAGCGCTAGCGACCGGCGCCCTGCCCGCAATGGGCCTTCGACTAGCGGCGCTTCTTATCGAACGCCTTGTGACTTCGTTCGATCAGCTTGTAGGCGTCCTTTCGCGAGCACCTCCCCTCGAGGGTGATCTTGTTGCCCTCCTCCTCGGAGTACTCGACGAGAAATCGCTCGAGCCCGCGTACGGTGTCTTTGGGCAGATCTTCGAGGTCGTCGAACGCGTCGGTCGTAAGCGCGACGCCTTTGCGCCGCGCCGGGCACGCGACCAGCCGGTTGTTCTTGACGCCGTTCTTTTCGAGCAAGATTCCTCCGACCACGCGCACGGCGAGCAGGCATCCGGAAAACGTGGGAGCGTCGTTGAGCACCAACACGTCGATCGGATCGCCGTCGCCCCCGATCGTCTGCGGAATGAATCCGTAGTCGTAGGGCCACATCAGTCCCTCGGCAAGGGTCATCGTCAGCCGCATGATGCCGTACTCGGGCTCGAACGCGAACTTATGCCGGATGCCCGCCGGCGTCTCGATCACCGCAAAAACGAGCTCCTTCTCTTTCGGCACGAAGGTTGGTATCATGTCGTAATTGGTGGCGTTGACGGCCGTACTCATGGTTGCCGTCTACCCAACACTGCGGAGCGTGCAACGGGGAGGCCGCTGGGTACAGTCCACACGTGCGGATCGTAGCGCTGAATCTGCGGGCCGGCGGGAACCCCGTGACGATCCCGCAGATCGTCCGGCGGGTTGCGTATCTGGACGCCGAAACCGTCGTATTCTCCGAGTTCCGCGACACTCGCGCCGGCGCTCTCGTCCGCACGGAGCTGGAGCGCATCGGGTTGCGGCATCAGGCGATCGCGGCCGCGACGCGCGGCAACGGCGTGCTGATCGCTTCCGACCGGGCATTCGAGGCGTTGCCGAACCCGTTCGGGCTGGCCGACGACGAGTATCCCAACGCCGTTCTGAAGGCCCGCTTCGAAGATTTCCAGGCGTACGGGGTCTATCTGCCGGGGCAGGATCGCAAGCGCCCGCACTTGCGATGTCTGATCGCGGCCGCCAAGCGTCATAACGAGGCCGGCGAGAGCGTCGCGTGCATCGGCGACTTCAACTCGGGCCGCAACGAGACCGACATCGAGATCAACCTGCGGTCCGGCAGGTTGCGCGACGAGTTCAGCACCGCCGATCTCTATCGCGAGCTCGAGACGGAGTGGAGCGAGTCGTGGACCTATCTGCACCCGGACACGTACGAGTTCAGCTGGTATCCGTTCCGCCGCGATCCCGATTACCGCAGCCGCGCCGGCTGGCGCATCGATAAGGCGTTCCTGTCGCCGGCGCTGCTGCCCAAGCTGACGTCGGCCGAGTACGATCACGTGTTTCGGACCGACGGTCTCACCGATCACTCCGGACTTGTGGTCGACCTCGACGACCGAAATCGATCGCTAGCACATGTTTCGCCTGCGATGACATTGGGAACGTAGCCCAGCGCCAACTTTCACATCACAAAGGAGCCGAGTTCGTGGACGTACTGACCTTGCTGAAAAATGACCACAAGGCCGTCGGAGCGCTGCTCGACCAAGCCAACAAGTGCGAGCCGGGAGACGGGCGCATCGAAGAGCTCGCCCAAGAGATCGAGGCTGCGCTGACCGTTCATGCAACGATCGAGGAGAAGTATTTCTATCCGCAGCTCCACGACCGGTCGGAGGAGACCGACGACGTCGTCGACGTCTTCGAGGCGTACACCGAACACGATCTCATCAAGACGCTCATCGCCTTGCTGAAGTCGGGGCGGCAGCCCGACGAGCAGTTCAAGGCCGAGCTCCAGGTGCTGTCGGAGAACGTGAAGCATCACGTCAAGGAAGAAGAGTCCACGATCTTCACGCTGGCCCGCGAAACGCTCCATCCCGACGAGCTGGAGGAGTTGGGCGCGGAGATGGAAGCCGCCAAGAATCGCTTGATGGCGAAGTCCTCGAGCAAAGCGCGGAACGGCCGAAGCGCGAGCGCTAAAAAAACGTCAAAGGCGTCGAAGGCTTCGAAGAAGCCGGCCCGCCGAACGCCCGCGCGCCGCTAACGGTCTATCACGGCAACCGGCACGCCCGGGGCCGGCGAGGGAACCCACGAACCGGCCGCCAAGCACCGTTGCTCGTATGAAGCATTTGCACATCGCCGCCCTCGTGGCGCTCGTGGTTGCCGGCGCCACCGCCGCGGCCGCGAAGCCGACCGCCGCGCCGAGCCTGGCGCCTTCAACGTTCCGCGTCGTACTCGATACTACCAAAGGAGCCGTCGTGATCGACGTGGATCGCCGCCTCGCGCCGCACGGCGCCCAGCGGTTCTACGAACTGGTCAAGGCGAAGTATTTCGACGGCGCGCGGTTCTACCGCGTCGTTCCGGCCTTCGTCGTGCAGTGGGGCGCGGCGGCCAATCCCGCCGTCACCAAGAAGTGGGACGTCACCATTCCCGACGATCCGGTCAAAACGTCGAACACGCGCGGCACGGTGGTCTTCGCGGCAACGGGTCAGCCCAACAGCCGCACCACGCACGTGTTCATCAACCTCGGCGACAACGCGCGGCTCGACGCGATGGGCTTTGCACCGATCGGCCGCGTGTCGAGCGGCATGACCGCGGTCGATCGCATCTACTCCGGTTACGGGGAGAAGCCCGATCAGGATCAGATCGCCGCGCGCGGCAACGCCTACTTGATCAAAGACTTTCCGAAGCTCGATTACATCAAGACGGCGCGCCTCGCCGGCAAGTCGCCGTAGCGAGCAGCGCGGGCACGACGCCCAGCAGCTGCAGAAACGCGAGCCAGCGCCACGCGGCGCCGAATCCATCCACCTGAGCGAGCGCGCCGAAGATCATCGGCGTCACCGCGGCGGCCAGCAGCGTCCACGTCAGCCCCACGCCGAGCGCGCTGCCGGAATGCTCCTCGCCGCCGATCTCGGCGAGGCCGATCACGCCGACGCCCAGCCAGCCCTCGGCCGTAAAACCCAGCGCGAACGCGAGCACGCCGGCGATCCACGCCGGCATTCCGGGGCGAGCGCCGCCGATTGCGAACGCCGCGAGCGCGACGAGCACGCAGACGACCGCCAGCGGCAGCGTGCGATCGCCGCCGAAGACGTGATCGCTGATCCAGCCCCATGCGAGGCGGCCCGCGATCGCCGCAAGCTGCGAGAGCGTGAACAGCGCGAGCGCGAGCGAGAGCGGAAAGTTTGCCGCGTGGACGAGCGTCAGCGTGAGGAAGCCCATCAGCGCGAACTGACCGCAGATCAAAATCATGGACGTAAGCGTCAGCAAGATGAGACGCGACTCGCGCGCGATCGCGATCATCTCGGCGACCATGGCGCGCGGCGAGATGCGTTCGCCATGCAGTTCGATCGGTTCGCGATAGAGTCCCGACGCGACGAAGCACGCGGACAGGGTGATTGCGCCGGCCGCCGCGAGTGCGCCGCGATAGCCCGTATGCAGGGCGATCGCCGGCAGCACGAGCGAGCCTACGAATCCCGCGATCGGCACGCCGCACTGCCGCACGCCCATCGCGAGCCCGCGATCGGCCTTCTTGAAAAAGAAGATGATGGCGTGGCTGCCGGCCGGCGTCACGGCGGCGTAGCCTATGCCGTACACCAGCAGCCAGAAGACCAGCCACGGATAGCTGGCGAGCAGCGACGCGGCGAGCAGCGAGAGGCCCATCAGCACGCCGCTCCACAGCACGACCGCCTTGTCGCCGAAACGGTCGGTGAGCAGGCCGGCCACCGAGGTCATCGCCACGGATCCGATCATCTGAATGGAGAGGACGACGCCCAGCTCGGCGCGGTCGAGGTGGAGCGCCGTCGCGAAGAACGTCATCAGCGCGCCCGTGGACATCAGCGACAGCGACGCGCCGACCATCGCGCCGGTGAAGAGCGCGAGCACTTCGTAGCGCGACTCGGGCATCGGGTTGTGCGGCCGGGGGCGCCTGAGCGAATGCATCCGGCGGAGTTTCTCCGGCGCGGCGCGGCGAACTGCCGTTGACATGAATCGCCGCGACGACCGTAATCGCTGGCTGCTCACCGCGGTGCTGAGCGGTGCGGCCGCTGCGATCGTCTGGTACGTCTTCCACGGCGTCTACGTCAACCTCACCGCGTCGGAGAACGCCGTGGGCCAAGTAGATCCGACGACGCAGGGCGGCATCTACTTCGGCTACGCGATCATGGTCGGCGGCACGCTGACGCTCGCGGCGATCGCGGCGTGGGCGGCCTACCGATACCTCCGTCTCCTGTTCGGGCGCGATCGCTGACCGGTGCGGGCGCGGCTGGTCGTCAACCCGCAATCCCGGCGGGGCCGCGAGATCGGCGACGAGGCGCGCGCGGCCCTGCGGCGCATGGGCGTGGAGATCGCGGACGACGCCCCGGCGACGAAGGTGGATGCGATCGTCGTCATCGGCGGCGACGGCACCGTGGCCGGAGAGATCCCGCACGCGCTGGAGCTCGGCGTTCCGATCGGCCTCGTGCCCGCCGGCACGTTCAACGACCTCGCGCGCTCGCTCGGGATTCCGCACGACGTGCAGGGCGCGTGCGAGGCAATCGCCGGCGGCCGCACGCGAGCGATCGACGTAGCGCACGTCAACGGCGCGTACTATGCGACCGAGGCCAGCATCGGCATCTCGAGCCGGGTCGCCGGCCTGCAGAAGACGTCCGATAAGCGAAGGTTCGGCGCCCTGGCGATCGTCGCCAGCGCGCTGCAAGCACTGCGGTACGCGCGCACGTTCCACGCCGAGATCGCGTACGACGGCAAGCGCCTGCGCTTCAAGACCCTGCAGCTCACCGTCGCGAACAGCGAGCACTTCGGCGGTCTCGTCACCGTCGAGGGCGCCTCGATCGACGACGGCTGGCTCGATCTCTACTCCGTCGAGATCGAGGGCCTCAAGCAGATGTTCTCGGTCGTGGCGGCGATCGTGACGGGAAAGCGGCGCCACGCCAGCGGCCTGCGGAGCTACCGTGCCCGGGCGTTCGACGTCTTCACCCACCGCCCGCACCGGATCACGGCGGACGGGGAGCCGGCCGGCACCACGCCGGCGCGCTTCTCGCTCGCCCCCCAGGCATTACGAGTTTTCGTTCCAACCGCGTAAGACCGAAAACTTTCTCAACGGCGGCGCGTATATAGAGCCAGAACGGTTCTCGCCCAGGAGTCTCGCATGAGCATTTACGAATTCGGACCCTTCCAGCTAGACGCCGAGCGCTTGCTCCTACTCGATAGCGACGCCCCGATACCGTTGGGGCCGAAAGTCGTCGAGACGCTGCTCGCGCTCATCGAGCACCCCGGTGAGTTGATCGGCAAGAACGATTTGCTGGCGCGCATCTGGCCCGAGGGCTACGTTGACGAGGCGAACTTGGCGCAGAACGTGTACGTGCTGCGCAAGACGCTGCGCGCGCGCTGGAATGCCGAGGCCATCGAGACCATCCCGCGGCGCGGGTATCGCTTCACGGCGCCGGTGCGGCGCCGCGAGTGCGCGGAGCGCCCGGTCCCGGCGCTCGCGCCGCGCGCGCCCACATGGATCCAGCGTCACGGCTTCGTTCTGGCGGCCGCCTTCGCGGTGGCCCTGCTCGGCGGCTCGGCCCTTACCGCCAGCCCGTCGTCCGGCGCCCATAACGGCTCGGTGGAGGGGACGAGACTCTACGCGATGGGGCGTTACTACTGGAACCTGCGCACGCGCGAGGGCATCGCCAAGAGCATCGACTACTTCGCGCGGGTCGTCGAGCTCGACCCGCACGACGCGCGCGGCTACGCCGGCCTCGCGTCCGCCAACGCCATCGAGGCCGACTACGGTTACGGGGCGTTGCCCGCCAAGATCTATATCGGCCGCGCTCGCACCTATGCGAGCAAGGCGCTCGCGCTCGATCCGCGCAGCGGCGAGGCCTACGCCGTGCTCGGCTTAATCTCGTCCGAGGTGATGAAGGGGGCGGCACCGCAGAACGACCGCGCCTTACGCGATCTCCGGCACGCGATCGCCCTCGACACGTCGAGCGGCTCGGCCCACGAGTGGTACGGCATGGCCTTGCTGCAGCAGGGGCGCGTGAGCGAAGCCTACTCCGAGCTCCGGCTGGCCGCGCAGCTCGAGCCGCTCTCCGTCGCGACGACGGCGTGGCTCGGGACTACCGCCTATCTCGAGCGGCACTATAGCGAGGCGATCGGCTACGCCCGCGAGACCCTCGACCTGTCGCCGCAGCGCGACGACGCCTACGAGACGCTCGGCCTTGCCTACGAGGCCCTCGGCGACGTCCCGCGCGCGGCGGAGACCTTCCGCCGGCTCGGCCAGGCCTGCTCGCCGTGCCGCGCCCAATCCGCGGCGCTGCTGGCCGCGCTCTACGCCCGCAACGATCAGATGCCCCGGGCGCGCGCTGCGCTGGCGATCGCGGCGGCCCGCCCGGCCGACGTGGCGCCTCAGGATCTCGCCGCGGCCTTCGAGGCGGTCGGCGAGCGCGAGGCCGCGCTGACGTGGCTCAAGCGCTGGCGGACCAACAGCTACTACGCGACGGAGCTGGCGAACGATCCCCGTTTCGCCGCACTCCGGCACTCCGCGGGATCCAAGCAGCAGAAACCGGCCTAGACGCTCCTCGAAAGCCGACGGCCCGGAGGCGCTTGCGCCTTCGGGCCGCTTCGTGCCCGCCGAGGTCTGAAAAAGTTTTTGCCGGCACCTTGACGGGGCCGTACCAATGCGCTATCGTACTAGTGTACTAGTACAATAGCTTGATGGTACTAGACAGTCGAAAGGAACCCAAAATGATTCACACCACGCTCGCTTCCGACACCGACATCGCCCGCGAAGCCCGCACCCCGGTGCGGCTCCCCGATCGTCGCTCGGCCGGACTCTTCCCGGGCTGGGGCCCGAAGTTTTAGGTCGTACCAGGACACTCGAATGCCGGCCGTACTGACCGTAGACCCACGCAGCGGCGTCCCGATCTATCTGCAGATCATCGAGCAGATAAAACGATCGGTCGCCCTCGGGGTCTTGCAGTCGGGAGAGCAGCTCCCCACCGTCAAACAGCTCGCCATCGATCTCACCGTCAACCCGAACACCGTCGCGCGTGCCTATCGCGAACTCGAGCGCGAATCGGTGATCGAAACGTCGCCCGGACGCGGATCGTTCGTCCGCTCCAACGGCGTCGCGGATTCCCCCAAGGTTGCGGCGGAGATCGGGCGCGCCGCCCTCGACGTGGCGCTGCGCGAGGCGCGATCGGTAGGACTATCCCGCGCGGAGGTCAGCGATCTCTTCGACGGCGCACTCCAACACTGGTTCGGCGGCATCGAGAAGTGAGAGAAGGCATGAGCAGTATCACAATAACGGATTTGCGCAAGCTCTACGGCAGCACGGCGGCCGTCGACGGGCTGACGCTCGACATTCCCGGCGCCAGCGTCTTCGGGCTGCTCGGGCCTAACGGCGCCGGCAAAACGACCACGTTCAAGTGCATGCTTGACCTGGCGCGGCCAACGAGCGGCCGGATCCTCTACGACGGAAAGGCGCTCGTGCCCGAGATGTTCGAGCGGATCGCCTACGTGCCGGAGCGGAGTGTCCTCTACGACTGGATGACCGTCGCCGAGCACGTCGAGATGAACAAGCGAGCCTACGCGCGATTCGAGCCGGCGCGGGCGATGGAACTGCTCGCGTCCTTCAACGTGGATCCGCGCAAGAAGGCGCGCGCGCTCTCGAAGGGCATGCGGACGGCCGTGATGGTCGCGGTGGCCTTCGCGCGCAACGCAGAGATCCTGGTGCTCGACGAGCCGACGGGCGGCCTCGATCCGCTCAATCAGCGCCACGTGCTGAGCCTGATGATCAACGAGGCCGCGAAGGGCAACTCCGTCATCTTCTCGTCGCATCAGATCGGCCAAGTCGAGCGCGCCGCCGAGCACATCGCGGTGATGGACCGCGGGCGGGTCGTGCTCCAGGGCCTGGTGGACGACCTCAAGGCCGACCGCAAGATCGTCGAAGGCATCTTCCCCGACGTCAACTTCACGCTCGACGGCATCGCGAACGATCCCAACGTCGCGCGCGCGGACCGCACCGAGCGGATCGTGCGCCTGCTGGTCACCGCCGATGCCGAGGCCATCGCGACGCGCCTCTCGAGCGCCGGCGCGATGGGCGTGCGCGTGCTCGATCTCAACCTGGAGGACATCTTCCTGTACGCGGTGTCGCCGAACTCCGACGCCGCCGACATCGTCGTTAGAGAGAACTCGCAATGAACTACGTTGAATGGTTGCGTATCCGCAACACGCTCAAGATGGTCGCGATCGTCTTGGGGATCTTGGTGCTGCTCGGCATCGTGCTGCGCATCTCCGTCGCGCGCTACATGTCGCCCGACGCGTGGGTGCAGCACATAACGATGAGGCCCGGCACGAAGATCGGACACACGGTGCTCCCCGACGGAACGAAGCGCACGATCATCGACGACTCGTCGGAGCAGACGCACGTGATCATCGACGACCACGGCTACGCCGGCAAGCACATCGTCGTAACCGAGCCCTCAAAGCGCGCGCATAAGGAGACCGTGAAGGTAAGCATCGGCAGCATCCAGGCCTTCGAGACGCGCCACGGCTCCGTCACGACGACGGTGATCGACACGAACGGCGCCGTACCGATGCTCTACTACATGCTGTTCGCGGACATCGTGGGCCTCATCGTCGCCACGATCCTCGCCGCGCCGCTGGCTCGCGAGGTCGACGGCCACCTCGAGGTGGCGTTGACCAAGCCGTGCTCGCGCCTTCGCTTCGCGGCCGGCGCCATCGGCGTGGATTGCGTGGGCATCCTGGCGGCGTCGGTGATGACGATAATCGCCTTCTACATCTGCCAGCTGCTGTTCGAGTCGGCGCGGCTCGACTTCAGCGGCGTCAACTCCCGAGCGATCGCGATGGGAATCGCGGCCCCGCTCGCCTGGTATGCCATGCTCATCGCGGCCACCACCTGGCTTCGGCGCGCGTGGATCGGCGTGCTGGTCGCCTCGGCTCCGGTTGCCATCGTGATCGGCTTGCTCACGCTCGTGCACCCCTACAACGTCGTCGCGACGTTCGTGCGCGACACGGCGTGGGTGCTCTCGCGGTTCATTCCCCTGACCTACGTGTCGTTCGTCATCCCGCAGGACAACGGAACTTTGGCGTATGCGAGTAACGATTTCGGGCTTCGACTGGGAGCCCAGGTGATATTCTTCGTCGTCTATGGAGCGATTGCCATCTGGCAGTGGCAGCGCGTGGAGGCCTAAATCGTGGAAATCATTGGAACGAATTTCACCCTCTCGCTCGGCGCCTGGCGGCTGCGCTTCGTGCTCGCCCTGGAAGACACCGACGCCCGTCCGCAGGAGAAGGCCCGCACGCCGCACCGGCTGCGCGTCGTGCCCGAAGACGAGTACGTCCGCTGAGCGAAGTTTCCTATAAGATAAAGCCGTTGCGCACGGCGGGCCGATCGTACTTGAACCCGTCGGCGCCGACGGTATAGAGATAGATGTTCGGAATCAGCGGATCGCCGCTAATGTTGAACGCGAACTGCCCGACGAGGGTCGTGAACGTGCCGCCCATCTGCAGCGACGTGAGCAGCGCCCTCCGCGTGCTCGCGTTCGCGCGCTGCGAAGCGGCGATCATCAGCTGGGCCGCGGCGTATCCGTAGGCCGAGAAGGCCGTGATCTGCGTGACCTCCCGCTGGAAGTCGGTGATCAGCTGCGCCGCGCTCGGGATACGGTCGATCGGCGGCATCGACGCCGCCACGTGCGCGCCCGCCAGCGTCTTGGCGTACGTCGCGATCGTGTCGTTGTTGTAAAAGCCGTCGCCCGCGCCGAACTCGCCGGTGTAGCCGGCGGTTCGCAGCGCCGCGGCGATCGGTCCCAGCTCCGCGGTTTTGCCGCCCAGGAACACGTAGCCCGGCGACCGGTCGAGCACCGTTCGCGCGGCGCGCGCCGGATCGGTCGTTGCGCGCGGGAAGAGCAGCAGCTGCGCCGTGTGGCGATCGTTCTGCGCCTGCTGCACGAACCCGTTGGCGACGTCGTAGCCGTAGTCGTCGTCGAACGCGATCGCGATCGAATTGATGCCGCTCTTGCCTTCGAGCACGGACTTGGCGAAGAGACGGCCCGACGTGCTGTCCTTGGCGGGCAGCCGGTAGACGTTGTGGTAGCCGCGCTTCGTCACCGCATCGGCCGTGACGGTGGGCACGATGACGGCGAAGCCGACGTTGGCGTAGCGCGAGAGCGCCGCGAGCGTCATAGGCCCCGTCAGGTTTCCGATCATGCCGATCACGCTGAAGTCGGCGGCCGCGACGTTCGCGTTCGAGGCGGCGACGCCGGGATCGTTGCGATCGTCGAGCGCGCGCATTCCCCACACGAACGAGATCGGCGCGTGGAAGCGGTTCTGCTCGTCGACCGCCGCCTGCACGCCCTTGACCACCTCCTGGCCGTATTTCTGCAGCGGGCCCGAGAGCGTGACGCTCACCGCGATCGTGAGCTGTTGCAGAAACTGCCCCTGCGGCCCCTGGATCGGCTGGACCGGCACGACCTGCGCGCCGGCGGTCGCTCCGCTCGCGGCCACCGCGCCGGCGGCGGCGATGAAGGCGCGGCGCTTCATACGAATCCCGCGACCGTCGTGATGAGGAAGAAGACCGAGAACGTCATGTTGGAGATGAAGACACGCTCGTTGATGATGAAGAGATTCGCGCCGCTGCGAAAGAGATACCGCTCGTACAGGATGAGCACCGCGACTGAGAACACGCCGAGAAAGTAGGTGCGTCCGGCGCCGGCGAGGATCCCGGCGGCCGCGAGCAGCAGCAGCATCGCCGCGTGCAGCAACATCGGCAGCACGCGGCCGCTCGCTTCGCCGAAGCGCACCGGCAGCGAACGAATGCCCTGGTCTTGGTCGACGCCGAAGTCCATCAACGCGTAGATGATGTCGAATCCCGCCACCCAGATCGTGACGGCCAGAAACAGAAGGACCGCCGGCAGCGTGACCGTGCCGGCGACGCCCACGTACGCGCCGAGCGGCGCGAGTCCGTCGACCGCGCCCAGCACGAAGTGCGTGGTCCACGTGAAACGCTTGCAGAGCGGGTAGATCAATAGGAGCACCGCCGCGATCGGCAGCAGCTTCACGCAGAGCGGATTGAGCATCCACGCCGAGACGAGCAGCAGCGCCAGTCCGGCGCCGGCCGCCCACAGCATGGCCGCCGCGGGCAGCGTGCCGCTGGCGACCGCACGGCGAGCGGTGCGCGGGTTGCGCGCGTCGATCTCGCGGTCGAGGAAGCGGTTCGCCGACATCGCCGCCGTGCGCGCACCCAGCACCGCGAGCGTGATCCACACGAGCTGCGCCGGAGCCGGAATTCCCCGCGCCGCGAGCACCGCGCCGACGTACGCGAACGGCAGCGCGAAGAGGGTGTGCTCGATACGAATCTCGCGCAGAAAGAGCGCGATCGTCTTCACGGCTCGAGCTCGGCGGCCGAGCGCAGCAGCCGTTCGTAAGCGCCCGCGCCCTGCCCGGACCAGCCGTCGGCCTGCAGCGCGTGTTCGATCTTGTCGAGGCCGTATTCGCGCCACCGCGCGCTGACGCGGCGTCGCGTCGCGCCGTCCATGATCGTCTCCGGCGGCCAGCCCCGCGTGTAGCCTTCCGACGCGTCTTTGCGCGTCGCGTCGATGCCGATCTTCGTTCCGTACGCCACGCTGTACGAGCCGTGATCCAGGTCGTCGACCGGACCGGGCATCATCACGACGTCGCGCTCCGGCGCCAGGTTGTTGAGCACGAACCACGCCACCGCGCGCGGGTCGCTCACGTCAATGTCGTCGTCGACGATCACGAGCACGCGCGTCAGCATCATCATGTGTCCGAGGCCCCACAGCGCGTTCATCACCTTCTTCGCTTGCCCCGGATACGATTTGCGTATGGACACGATCGCGAGGTTGTGGAATCCGCCCTCGACCGGCAGATTCATGTCGGCGACCTCCGGCAGCATGGCCTGCAGCAGCGGCAGGAAGATGCGCTCGGTGGCCTTCCCGAGCCACGCGTCCTCCATCGGCGGTTTGCCGACGAGCGTTGCCGCGTAGATGGGATTGCGGCGATGGGTGACGCACGCGACGTGAAACGTCGGGTAGCGATCGGCCGGCGTGTAGACCCCCGTGTGATCGCCGAACGGGCCCTCGTCGCGCAGATCGTCGTTGTCGACGTACCCTTCCAGAACGAACTCGGCCTCGGCGGGAACGACGAGGTCGATCGTGCGCGCGCGCACCACGTCGACGGGCTTGCCGCGCAGCAGGCCGGCGAACGCGAACTCGTCGAGCAGCGGCGGCAGCGGCGCGGTGGCGGCATAGGTCAGCGCGGGCTCGGTGCCGATCGCGACCGCTGCGGGAATCTTCGAGCCCCACGCGTCGGCGTGCGCGCGGCCGTGCTTGTGCCGCTGCCAGTGCATCGCCGTTTCGTTCGGGCCGTAGACCTGCATGCGGTACATGCCGACGTTGAGACGCTGGGTGCGCGGGTCTTTCGTGATCACCAGCGGCAGCGTGATGAACGGGCCGGCGTCGCGCGGCCACGTCGTGAGCACGGGCAGCTTGGTGAGGTCGGGCCGGTCGTGCACCACCTCCTGCGCGGGGCCGCCCCGCACTCGCCGCGGGATCGCGTTCGCGAACGGCGCAAGCCGCAATGCGCCGCGCAGCTTTCCCACCAGCGAGCCCGCGGGCGGCACGACGTCGATCAGCGTGCGGATCCGGTCGCCGACCTCGTCGAGGTCGTTCGCGTCGAGCGCCATCGCCATTCGCCGCCGCGTGCCGAACTGGTTCGTGAGCACCGGGAAGCGCGAGCCGCGCACGTCGGTGAAGAGCAGCGCCGGACCGCCCGCCTTCACCACGCGGTCGGTGATCTCGCCGATCTCCAAGCGGGGGTCGACGCTCGCGCCGACCTCGTGCAGCTCTCCCGCCTTGCGCAAGGCGGCGACGAACTCCCCGAGCGACGCAAACGGCATGGCAGCCTGTCTTACGCGCCGGAGCGGCCTCGGACCCCTAGAGGCTCCTTCCCGTCACTCCCGCCGGGCCGGAATCGCCGCGACGAAACGCGCTCCGCCCGAGGGCGCCTCGGCCACGATCACCTCGCCGTCGTGCGCCGACGCGATCCAGCGCACGATCGCGAGCCCGAGGCCGGTGCCGGAAGCGTCGTTCGCGCGGCGATAGAAGCGCGCAAAAACGCGCTCGCGTTCGTCGGGCGGAATGCCCTCGCCGTCGTCGTCGACGACGATTTCGCAGACGCGGCCGTTGCGCCGCGACGCGATGGAGATGCTGCCGCGCGCGTGCCGGATCGCGTTGTCGAGCAGGTTGCGTGCGAGCTCGCGCAGGCGGCGCTCGTCGCCCTCGACGATCGCGCTCTCCGCCGTGGACTCGAGCCGGATGCCCCGCGCGGCGGCCACGGGCGCGGTATCGCGTGACGAGTGTGCCACGATCGTCGCCAGGTCCACGGGCTCGCAGTGCAGCGCGCGGCGCCCGGGGTCGCGCGCGAGCGTCAGGAGATCGCTCACGACGTCGGACGCTTCGAACGCGGCGCGCGAAATCGACTCGAACGCGTTGCGGCTCTCCTCGCCGGCGCCGGTGCGCGCGGCCTGCGCCAGGGCGGCGATCGCGGCGAGCGGCGAGCGCAGCTCGTGCGCGGCGTCGGCGGCGAAGAGGCGTTCCCGCTCGCGCGCGGCCTGGAGCGGCGCGATCGTCGCGCGCGCCAGCACGTACGAGGCGATGGCGACGATGGCGACGAGCGGAGCGTCGATCGCGGCCAGCGTGGCGACCACGCGCCGCATCGCGGTCGCCATCGCCGCCGAGCCCTCGGGCGTGCCGAGCGCGGGAGCGAGCAGCGATGCGTACTCGCGCGTCATGAAGGCGTACGCCCCCGCGTTGAGCGCGAGCAGCACGCAGACGAAAACGAGAAGGTAGAGGAGCGCCGCGCGAGCGATCAACTACGTTCAGCGATCAAGTAAGTTTCAGACGGTATCCGATGCCCCAGACCGTCTCGATGACGCCGCTCGCGCCGAGCTTCTTGAGCTTCCGGCGGAGCTGGCTCACGTAAACGTCGACGATGTTGCTGGAGCCCTCGAAATCGTAATCCCAGATGCGTTCGACGATCTGCGTTCGCGAGAGCGCGATGCCGGCGTTTCGCGCGAGGAACTCCAGCAGCCGGAACTCGGTGGCTCCGAGCGGCACCGGCTCGCCGCCGTAGGTGACGTTGCGCCCCGCCAGATCGATGCGCAGCGCGCCGACTTCGACCACGCCGACCACCGGCCGGTCGCCCCGGCGCAGAATCGCCGTGATGCGCGCGATCAGCTCTTCTTCGACGAACGGCTTCACGAGGTAGTCGTCGGCGCCGCAGTTCAGGCCCTCGACGCGATCCTCGACGGCGTCGCGGGCAGTGAGCATGAGGATCGGCGTCTGCACGCCCTCGGCGCGGGCGTTGCGGGCCACCGTGAAGCCGTCGATGCCGGGCAGACCCACGTCGACCACGGCCGCGTCGTAGCACCGCCGCAGCAGGTGGTCGAGCCCCGCCTCCCCGTCGGTCACGACGTTGGCGGCGAAGTGGCGCACCTCGAGCATCGAACGGATCGACTCCGCGACCGGAACGTTGTCTTCGACGACTAAAACGCGCACGGTCAATACTTCAACGGGCCCGGGAAAGCTACTGTCACGGCGCCGCTGAGGAAGGGGTGCGAGGCCGGCGGCTGCACCTCTTGCATCAGGATGCGGAACGGCGCGATCTGCACCGCCGCGTAGTAGACGAAATCGCGGGTGATAAACGGGTTCGCATAGGCGTCGTAGCGCAGGCCGAAGTAGGCGTGCGGGATCGGGTAGTACTTCAGCCGCACGTAGCCGCCCGACGAGTGCTGGTTGGTGAGAAAGCCGTCCGAGTCGTGGTCGTCGCCGTACCACTGCTCGGCCTGCAAATCGAGATCGCCGTAGGTGGCGTGCGCGAGCAGGCCGTAGCGCTCGTAGAGATCGGCGAACGGCAGGCGTCCGGTTGGGAGGACGCCGAGCGTTCCGCCGAGCGCGGTCGCGCCGATGTCGAACTCGGTCTTTCGCGTCTGGGCTATCGTCTGCCGCAGCCACACGCTCATCTCCGGGCTCTTGAGCCACGTGAACTCGCCGGTAGCAACGGGCTTGCCGCCGTACGCCGAGCCCTGGTAGTATCCGGCGTCGACGACGACGTCGGCGCGCAGGTTGCCGATCGTGCGCTCGGCCATCACGCCCCAGCGGGGCGACGACAGCGGAAGGTTGTTGAGCCCGACGTGCGCGCCGTAGTAGCCGTACTGCTGCAGATCGTCGAGGCGCTGGCCCGGCGATTGCGCGAGCGGCAGCTCGAAGAGGCCGCCGCGATATAGCGTCTTCGTGTGCGCGTTGTAACCCGCGCCGAAGAGCAGGTACGTGCCCGCCGGCCCGCCGCCGGCGCCGAAGCTGTAGTGCAGAAACGCCGTGATCGGTCCGAGGTTGCCGCTGCCCAGCAGGATGCCGCCGGGCGAGAACTCGCGCGAGCCCGGCGCCGGATGCTCGTCGTACTCCAGCTGGTAGCGGATTGCAAAGACCGTCGTTCCGTGCTCCGGCAGCGGCAGCCGGTAGCCGTGCGAGCGGAAGTAGTTTCCGAACGCGTTGAGCTCGGGCAGAACGCTGTGGCATTGCCCGCACTTCAGGTGGTAGCGCTGCGCGAAGATCGGAATGGCGCGCGCCGGCGCGGAGTCCAGCGCGAGGAAGAGAACCGCCAGGAACGCGACGGCGAACTTATTGAACAACGATCGCCGCTCGCATGGGCGCGCCGTAGTGGAAGAAGCAGCCGAACAGATAGGTGCCGGGCTGATCGGCCGTGAGCGTCTGCGACGAGTCGTTGGGCTGCAGTGCCCCGCTGGTGAAGCCGCCCGAAAGCGTGTTGCCTTTCTGCTGCAGCGCGCCCGCGTTGAAGGGCGAGCCGCTCGGGAACGACGTGGCATTCGGGATCTCCGTCGCGGTGTGAGCGAAACTATCGGCGTTGACGAAGTGGATTTGCGTGCCGACGGAGACGGTGGTCACTGCCGGCGAGTAGCCGCCGCTCTGACCGTACGGCGTCTGCTGCGGCTGATACGAGGTCAGGCTGACGTCGATCGTCGTGCCGCCGCTTCCGCCGGTCGAGGTCGGGATTCCGCCGGCCGTGCACGCCGCGAGCGCGAACGCCGGCAGGAAGGCGGCACGCCGCATCATCGCCGCGCCGCCTGCTGCGCGCGGAGCGCCTCGACGACGGCGTCGCCGAGCGCACTCGAAGCGAGCATCGTCTGCGCGAGGCGTCCGTTGCGATCGAGGATATAGACGTAGGTGGTGTGCTCGTCGCGGTAACCCCGCTTGCCCTCGACCGAGAGCACGCCGAACTCGCGCATGACCGCGAACACCTCGGACTTCGCGCCGCCGGCGACCAGCCAGTAGCGCGGGTCGGCCTGGAACCGCGTCGCGATCGCGCGCATGTCAGCAAGGGAGTCGTGCTCGGGATCGAGCGTGATCGTCACGAGTCGCGCGTCGAGGTGAGCTTGGGCGATGCGTTTCGCCGCTTCGCCGAACTGTGCGTTGATGAGCGGGCACGCGTCGGTGCAGTGGGCCGCCACGAACGTGACCGCCAGCGGCTTACCGCGCAGCGATTCGAACGTGAACGCGTGACGTTGCTGATCGACCAACCGCGGATGCCGTGCCGGCGCCGAATGCTTCTTGATGGGATGCGGCAACGAGACCGCATAGCCGCCGGGTCCCGGCGACGCCGTCGGGCCGGGCGTCGCGCCGGCGACGACTTGGATCACGTCGCGCATGCTGAGCTCGATGTAGTGATAGGCGCAGCCGATCAGATAGGTGCCTGGCTTCGAGAGCTTGACGGTCACCGACGCGCCGGGGTTGATCGTGCCGCTTGCGTATCCGGAGCCGAGTTTTCCGTTGCCGGCCGGATAGAAGTTGAGGCTGGGGCTGCGCGGCCACGCCGGCGGCGGACCGCTGGCCGTCGCGATCACGTTGAGCGTGTGCGGGTCGGCGTTGGAGAGATTGGTGAGCGTGATTGACGAGCCGGGCGGAAACGCGAGCACTTGCGAGGTTTTGTCCTGCGTGTACCCGCCGACGGAGCCCCACACGGGATCGTCTTCGACGCCGATCTTCCCGTCGGGAACGCCGAGTCCGATTCCGGTCGAGGACGGAGGCGGCGAGGGCGACCCGCCGCCCCCGCCGCCGATACTGCCTAAGCCGCCGCCGTTCGTGCACGCCGCGAATGCGGCGAGCGCGACCGCGCACAGCCAGACGGCTGGGGCGCCGAATTTCATCGCGCCGGAGAAGTCGCTTGCGGACCGGGCGTGGCGTTCTTGCCGATGACCAGCACGTCTTGCATTCCGGAGTGATAGTGGAACGCGCAGCCGATCAGATAGATTCCCGCCTTGCCGAGCGTAACGGTGACGGACGAACCCGGATTGATCGAGCCGCTGGCGTAGCCCTTTTGCAGCTTACCGCCGGACGGATTCTGCGACAGTGTCGGATTGCCGGGGAAAACCGCCGGTGGTCCCTTGATCTTCTTCACCACGTTGAGCGTGTGGTGGATGGACTTCGAGATGTTCATGATGGTCAGCTTGGTGCCGGGTGCGAAGCCCAGCGCCTGCGAGAACTGCTGCTGCGTGTAACCGCCGAGCTTTGCGTTCCAGAACGGATCCATGACCTGTCCCAGTCCCTCGGCCGGAAGCTCTTCGCTTACCGTCCCGGTCTTTTTGCCGTCGGGAGAGACGGCGGTGAACTGCAGATCCGGAAGGTTTGGCAGGGTGAAGGTAGAGCCATTCGATGCGGTATTGCTGCCGTAGCGGCCGGCACATGCTGCGAGCAGCGCGGCAAACCCCACGGCGAGGGCTACGGATTTTCTAGACATGTGGCCTCCAAGCGAGCGAAGGTGGTAGTGTAGCTACCCTAGCGGTCGAGGATGAAGAAAGTGTAAAGCGCTACGGCGCCTGGATCGAGTCGCGCATGGCCGCCGCAATGTTCTGCAGGGCCGGGTCACCGGCGGCGTCGAGCGTCGCTCGAGCGAAAGCATTGCGGGCCGCACCGTGCTCTCCTTCCTTTAAGAGCACCACGCCGAGCGCGAAGCGCGCGCGCGCGTATCCGGGTGCGAGCGCGAGGGCCGCGCGGAGTTCGCGCTCCGCCGCGTCGTAGCGCCCGAGCCGCTCTTCCGCCAGGGCAAGATCGTAGTGCGCCACCGCGTACGACGGATTCGCGTGCAGAAGCTTGCCGAAATCGGCCTGTGCCGTCGCCGCATCGCCCACGCGCAGCGCGACGATGCCGCGCGAGTAGAGCGCGCGCGCCGAGTCCGGGGCAAGCGTCACGTAGCGCTCCGCCGTCTTTCGAGCCTCGTTCAGGTTGCCGAGCGCGACGTCAATAGAAACGAGGTTCGCCATTGCCGCGAGGAAGCCGGGATCGAGCGCGATCGCCGCGCGTAACTCGCGCGCCGCATCGTCGTGGCGCTGCAGGTTCGAATACGCGATCGCGAGATCGTAGTGCGCTGTCGAACCCTGCGGTTCGGCGGGATGCAGCGCGAGGATGCGTTCGAACTCCGCGGCGGCCGCCTTCCAATCGCCGCGCGCCTGCGCGTCGAGCCCGATCGTAAAGCGCTCCTCGATCTCGCGCTTGACCGCGAGCGCGCGCAACGTGGGCGCCGAGGTCGTGCGCGGCACCGGCGTCGCCGGCGTGTAGCTCTGCGCTACTCCCGGGACCGCTGCGAGCTGGGCGAGAAGGGCGGCGAGTAGGGGAACCCGCATCGGTTATGGAGTGCCGAGGTCGTGGGGCAATTCGGCTTCATGCCAGCCGGCGGCCGAGGCCGCCTTTTCGGGCTTACATGCCCATCCCACGCGGCCGCTCGAGGTGATCGGCCCCAGCAAGGCGGGGGCTGCCGAGGGCGCGAGCGCCCCGGCGAGCAGGTCTTCGAGCGAAGCCGCCCCCGCCGCCGCGATTCTCCCGGAAAAGACGAAGGCGCCGGCCAGCAGAAGCGCCGCGAGCATGCGGAGGAGATGGGTTCTTGACACTCCTTCCATCATAGCCGAAAGTCTAAAGAATCCGTGAATTGGACTCTCGGCGCCGCTGTGTTGCTCTCGGTCGTGCTCGCAGCGGTGCCGGCGCGCGGCCAAGCGCCCCTCGTGGTCGGCTCGGTGCGCGATCAGCGCGGCGTTCCGATCGCGGGAGCGACGGTCGCCGGCCGCACCGCCGGGGGCTCCGGACCGGCCACCACTACCGATGCTGCGGGCACCTTCGCGCTGCGGGGCGCGGGCATCGTCGCCGTGTCGATCGCCTGCCGTTACTGCCAAAGTTCGGTCGCGCCGGTGCGCGCCGACGAGCCGGTCGTGGCGATCGTCCGGCGCTACGCGGCGCTCGCCGACGATTCGCCCTCCGCCGGAGACCTCGAGAACCTGCCGTACGCCCACGTCGAGTCGGCCGTCGCGCTGCGCCCCTTCACGCTGCTCTCGCAGACCACGGGGTTCTATCCGGGTTCGCGCCTCAGCGATCGCGGGCTCTCCGCGAGCGGCTCGTTGCTGGTTGACGACGGATCGCCGAACTACGACATCGTGGCCGGCGAGTCGCCGTACGGCGCGATCCCGGCGCGCTACGAGCAGAACGCCGCGGTGCGCAGCGCCTCGAACGCGTTCGTCTACGGCGACCAGGCCGCCGGGGGCATCGTCGAGCTCACGCCGTTCGCGAACGGTTCGAACTCCGAGATCGCGATCGTCGGCAGCGACACGATCGCGCGCGCACAGATCGGATCCGCGGCGGCCGGGCTCGCCGCCGGCACGTTCAGTAACGGTCAGGAGTCGCGTCAGCGAACCGATCTTTTCGGCACGTGGGGGCTGGGCGGCGATCAGACGCTCGCGTTCGCGGGCGGCACCGAGCAAGGGCGCACCTACGAGTCGCCGGACTCGGCATCCGCCACCAGCTTCTCATTCGCCAACGCGACCTTCGCGGCGCCGCGCGCCCTCAACTTGAACGTATCGGCGCTCGCCGACCGCGGCGACTACTGGTGGAACGCCGGCATCTGGCCGGTCGCGTCGGTGTGGTCGGACACGGGCGTCAGCGCCGGCGTCCACACCAACGGCCCCATCGTGGGATTCGCCGACGTCGGCGTGCGCTCGTCGACCGGACTCTACGACGCGCTCGCCGTTCCGTTCGGTCCGCCGCGGCTCGGCGCGGCCCTCGACGAGACGCGAGCCGACGCGGGATTCGACGCGAGCGGCACCGGCTATCGCGTGACGGGAGGCGTCGGCGCGTACTGGTTCGACTACTCGGGCGGAACGTACGGAATCTCGCAGCCCGCCAAGGCGGCGTTCGCGATTCCGTCGCTGCGCGCGAAGTTCATGCCGAGCGGTAAGTGGAGCTTCGATCTCGAGGGCAGCGGCTCGTTCACGCTGCCGACGTTCGCCGATCAGTATCTCTACGCCGACGCGCAACCGGCGCCGGTCGCCTATCAACGCAACTCGCTGTTTGCCGCCTCGGTCAGCTACACGGACGACTCGCGGCTTCGCTTCTCGGTGGAGGGGGCGTCGCAGAACGTCAACGGCGCCGCGACGGGCACGGTGACGTCGAGCGGCATCTCGGCGATCTGGCAGGTGGCGCCGGCGATCTCGGTGCGCGCGTGGACGATGCACGTCACCGACACGGCGCCGCTCGACGGAGTCTTTCCGTACGAAGGCGTCGCACCGACCGTCAATGCGCTATGGCTGACGTACGAGGGCGCCGGCGGCGTGCGCGCCGACGTTATTTATCGCCGCGATCTGCTGAACGACGATCCGTTCTATCACGTTGACGGAGCGATCTCCGGACCCATCGCCAACGGCCTGCGCTGGTACGCCGGCGCCGAGGACCGGATGCAGCGAACGTTCGTGGACGTCGGCATCCGGTTCGTCGGCCGCTAGCGCTTCTTAGTCGTCGTGCCGTCCGTGCGGGCGCCGGCGGCGCCGCGTCGGCGGCGCGCCCGGATCGCCGGCTGACGGCGGCGGCGTGGACTCGCGGGGCTCGGCATTCCGCGATTCGCGCGATTCGCGCGGTTCGCGCGATTCGCGCGGCGCTCGGGGTATGAACTCGCCGTTGCCCGAGACGCCGCCGCCGCCGCCCAGCAGCGCCTTGCGCGAGAGGTTGATCCGGCCTTGGCCGTCGATCTCCATGACTTTGACCATCACCTCGTCGCCGAGTTTGACGACGTCTTCGACCTTCTCGACCCGCGTCGGCGCGAGCTGACTGATGTGGACCAGTCCCTCTTTGCCGGGCAGGATCTGCACGAACGCGCCGATGTTGATGATGCGGGTGACCGTGCCGAGGTAGGTCTCTCCGACCATGACCTCTTTGGTGATGTTCTCGACGATCGTTCTCGCCTTGTCGCCCGACGCGCCGTCGAGCGAGGTGATGAACACGCTACCGTCGTCCTCGATGTCGATTTTCTCGACGCCGGTATCGGCGATGATCTTGTTGATCACCTTGCCGCCGGGTCCGATGACGTCCTTGATCTTCGCCGGATCGATCTTGATCACGATCATCCGCGGTGCGAACTGCGACAGCTCGGCCCGCGGCTCGGAGATCGCCTCGGCGAGCTTGTCGATGATGAAATGCCGCGACGTGCGCGCCTGCGTCATCGCCTCGCGCATGATGTCGATGGTGATGCCCTGGACCTTGATGTCCATCTGGATCGCGGTGATGCCCTTCTTGGTGCCCGCGACCTTGAAGTCCATCTCGCCCAGCGCGTCCTCGAGGCCCTGGATGTCGGTGAGGATCGAGTACTTGCTGCCCTTGAGGATCAGTCCCATCGCGACGCCGGCGACGTGCTCGCGAATCGGCACGCCGGCGTCCATGAGCGCGAGCGTGGATCCGCAAACGGACGCCATCGACGACGAGCCGTTGGATTCGAGCACTTCGCTCATCAGCCGCAGCGTGTAGGGGAACTCGTCCTTCGGCGGCAGCACCGGCACGAGCGCGCGCTCCGCGAGGTGGCCGTGCCCGATCTCGCGCCGGCCGGGACCGCGCATCGGGCGCGTCTCGCCGACCGAATACGGCGGGAAGTTGTAGAAGTGCATGTAGCGCTTGTCTTCGAGATCCACGATCCCGTCGAGGCGCTGCGCGTCGCTCGTCGAGCCGAGCGTCGCGGCGGTGAACACCTGCGTCTGACCGCGCGTGAAGACGCCCGAGCCGTGAACGCGGGGCACGTAGTGCACCTTGCACCAAATGGGACGGATCTCGTCGGGCTTGCGGCCGTCCGGGCGCACCTTCTCGTCGACGACCATAGTGCGGAGCTCGTCCTCTTCCATGCTCTTGACGACCTTGTTGAAGTCCTTCGCGGTCGCGGGCGACTCGAGCAGCACCTTGACCGCATCGTCCTTTTTGGAGCAGCGCGAGAGGGCTTCGTCAACGGTAATCTCGCCGAACAGCGCCTCGCGCTTCTGCTTGTCGACCGTGCGCATGGCCTTGGCCACGTCCTTGGCGAACGCTTTGCGGACCCAGCGCTCGAAATCGGAGTCAATCTTGAGCAGCGGGAACTCGCGTTTGGCTTTGCCGTGTTTTTTGGCGAGCTGATCGATCGCTTTGACGATCTTGCGAATCTCGGCGTGAGCGAACTCGACCGCGCCGAGGAAATCTTCCTCGGCGATCTCGTTGCCGCTGCCCTCGACCATCATGACGGCGTCGGCGGTGCCGGCGATCACGATGTCCATGCCGCCGGGTCCGTATTGCGGCAGCGTGGGATTGCAGATGAATTCGCCGTTCTCGTCGCGGCCCACGCGCACGGCGGCGACCGTCTTGTCGAACGGAATGTCGCTGAGCGCGAGCGCGGCGCCCGCGGCGCAGACGCCGAGCACGTCGGCGTCGAGTTGCGGATCGACCGAGAGCACCGTCGCGACGATCTGAATGTCGTTACGGAAACCCTCGGGGAAGAGCGGGCGAATCGGCCGGTCGATCTGGCGCGAGCTGATCACCGCGTGTTCGGGCGGCCGTCCTTCGCGCTTGATGTAGCCGCCGGGAATCTTTCCGGCCGCGTACATCTTCTCTTCGAAGTCGCAGGTAAGTGGGAAAAAGTCGATGCCTTCACGAGGTTTCTCGGAGGCGGTGGCGGCGCAGAGCACGACGTTTTGGTCGCCATAACGAACCAGTGCGGAGCCGTTTGCTTGCTTCGCCAGTTCGCCGGTTTCGATGGTCATCGTGCGCCCGCCGACCGTTAACGTTACGGATTCGGGCACAGTATCTCCTAATAACTTCTTATTTTATTGTTTGGGCGGGCTTCGGGCCCTCGCCGCGCGCGACCTTCATTTGTAGGTTCCTCCCGCACCAGGCTGGTATTACGGCTCCCATGCAAAGCCTAACCCCCGCCGGCTTGACCGAGCTGAAGCTCAAGGCCAACGACGTGCGTCAGGGCATCATTCGTTCGCTGCTGGCCGCGGGCTCGGGTCACTCCGCCGGGCCGCTCGACATGTCTGACGTCTTCGCCGCGCTCTACGGCCACTTGATGCGCCACGATCCGAAGAATCCGGATTGGCCCGAACGCGACCGCCTGATTCTTTCGTGCGGCCACATCGCGCCCGTGCGCTACTCCGCAATGGCGAACTTCGGCTACTTTCCGCTCGAGGAGCTGCTGACGCTGCGCAAGTTCGGCACGCGTCTGCAGGGCCACCCCGAGCGCGTGCGCCTGCCCGGCACCGAGACCACGTCGGGGCCGCTGGGCGAAGGGCTCGCGCAGGGCGCAGGCATGGCGCTGGGCGCGAAGATGGACGGCAACGACTTTCGCGTGTGGGTCGTCACGTCGGACGCGGAGCATCAGTGCGGCTTGCATTGGGAGGCGGTGCTGACGGCCGCCAAGTTCAAGCTCGACAACCTCACCGCGATCGTGGACCGCAACTTCATCCAGATCGACGGCAGCACCGAGGACGTGATGCCGCTCGAGCCGTTCGCCGACAAGTACCGCGCTTTCAACTGGGAAGTGCTCGAATGCGACGGCAACGACATCGAGGATTTCATCGCGACGGCGAAGCGCGCGACGCAGTGCGTCGGCAAGCCGCAGGTGATCGTGGCGAACACCGTGCCCGGCAAGGGCGTCTCGTATATGGAGGGCGACTACACGTGGCACGGCAAGCCGCCGAATGCGGCGCAGGCCGAGCAGGCGCTGAACGAGCTCGAGGCCGCGCGAAAGGAGATCGTCGCCAATGGCTAGCGATACGGGTTTGCGCGACGGCGTCGCCGCCGAGATGCACCTGGAGGATTATCGCGGCGAGGTCAAGCAGGTGCCGACCCGCAACGGGTTCGGCGAGGGCTTGATCGAAGCGGGCACGCGCGATCGCAACGTGCTCGGCATCTGCGCCGACCTTGCGGAATCGACGCGCTTCGAGGGCTTCCGCAAGGCGCATCCGGAGCAATACATCGAGATCGGCGTCTCCGAGCAGATGCTCGTGGCGATGGCCGGCGGGCTCGCGGCGGTGGGCAAGGTTCCGTGGATCGCCAGCTACGCGATGTTCAACCCCGGTCGCTCGTGGGAGCAAGTGCGCACGATCATGGCGCTCAACGAAACCAACGTGAAGATCGCCGGCGCGCACGCCGGCGTCTCCGTCGGCCCCGACGGCGCTACGCATCAGGCGATCGAAGACATCGCCATCATGCGCGTGATCCCGCACATGACCGTGGTGGTGCCGTGCGACGCGGTGCAAACGAAGAAGGCCGCGCTCGCGCTTTCGGAGATGTGGGGCCCGGTCTACCTGCGCTTCGGCCGCGAGAAGTCGGCGGTCATCACGACCGGCGAGACGCCGTTCGTCGTGGGCAAGGCGCAGACGTTCCGCGAGGGCGGCGACGTGGCGATCGTTGCGTGCGGCATCCTGGTCTACAACGCGCTGATTGCCGCCGACCGCCTCGCCAAGGACGATGGCATCGAGTGCCGCGTCGTCAATAACCACACCGTCAAGCCCATGGACGAAGCGGCGATCGTCGCCGCCGCGCGCGCGTGCGGCGCCGTCGTGACCGTCGAGGAGCACCAGAAACACGCCGGCATGGGCTCGCGCGTCGCCGAAATCTTAGCGCAGCGCCACCCCGTGCCGATGGAGATGGTCGGGGTGGAGGACACGTTCGGGCAATCCGGCGATCCGGCCGAGCTGATCGAGTACTACGGCATGGGCGCCGACGCAATCGCCGGCGCGGTCCGCCGCGCGCTCAAACGCAAGCAGTTGTCGCCCTGAGCCTCGCTCGGGGCGACAATAAAAGAGAGGCGGTGCTAGCGGCGCAGGCCGAGTTCGCCGATGAGGCTGCGGTAGCGCTCGAGATCTTTTGCGCTGAGATAGTTCAGCAGACGGCGGCGCTGCCCGACCTGCAATAACAGGCCGCGGCGGCTGTGGTGATCTTTCTTGTGAATCTTCAGGTGCTCGGTGAGATGATTGATCGACGACGTGAGCATCGCGATCTGCACTTCGGCCGACCCGGTGTCGCTGGACCCGCGGCCGTACTTGGAGGCGATCTCCGCCTTCTGTTCTTTGCTGAGCGGCACGAATGAAACTCCTTGATCAGGATGGTCTCGCTCGGGTACAGATTGCTCCACCGTCCCGGCGACCGGCCTAGGATACCAGAGCGGCGCCCGGCCCGCAAGGTGCGCGCTCGCCGCCGCACAATGGCAAACGCATGGACTTTGGCATTCGCGGCAAGACGGCTCTCGTGACGGGCGCGAGCTCGGGGCTCGGCGAGGCGGTCGCCCTCGCGCTCGCCGGGGAGGGCGTGAAGCTGGCGGTGGCCGCCCGCGACGAGGAGCGGCTCGAGGGCGTCGTGCGCCGGGCGCGCGACGCCGGCGCGCAGGACGCGCGCGCGTTTCGGCTCGACCTCACCGACCCCGGCTCCATCGCCTCGATGCTCGACGGCGTGCGCGCGGCATACGGCGACGTCGCGATCGGCGTGCTCAACGGCGGCGGACCGAAGGCGGGCCGCTTTACCGAGACGCTGCTCGAAGACTGGGACGGCGCGTACCGGTTGCTGCTGCGCAGTATGCTCGTGCTCCTCGAGGCGCTCGTGCCGGCGATGCGCGCCAACAAGTGGGGACGCATCGTCGCGCTGACCTCCAGCTCGGTCAAACAGCCGATCGACACGCTCGTCCTCTCGAACGCGTTTCGCACGGGCTTGGTCTCCGCGCTGCGGACGCTCGCGACCGAAGTCGCGCGCGACGGCGTGACGGTGAACGCGATCGCCACCGGCCGCATAGAGACCGACCGCCTGCGCGCCCTGTACGGCAACGACGAGGTCAAGCTGCGGGCGGCCGCGGAGGAAGTGCCCGTCGGTTACTTCGCGTCGCCGGAGCAATTCGCACCGATGGCCGCGTTCCTGTGCAGCGAGCCGGCGCGGTACGTGACCGGGCAGACGATCTCGGTCGACGGAGGCCTCGTCCGGGGCCTCTTCGGCTAGACCCCTCCTGCAGGGAGGGGCAGCGAAGGTCCGCTAGGGAGCGGCGCGAATCTACGGGGCCGATATGCAGGCAGTAGAAGGAAAACGCGTCGCCGCGCTGATCGGCGACGGGTTCGAGGAGATCGAACTGGCGGAGCCCCGCCGCGCGCTCGAAGAGGCGGGGGCCATCGTGACGATCGTCGGCGTCGACGAGCGTTCGCGTCAGCGCATTCGCGGAAAGCGCGGGCTCGACGAAGGGCAGACCCTGCGGGCGGAAGAGCTCGTGGCCGACTGCACCGCCGAAGATTTCGACGCGCTGTTGATCCCGGGAGGAACCTCGCCCGACCGCATCCGGACCGATCCGGAAGTGCATCGGTTCGTGCGCGAGTTCGAAACGCTCAAGAAGCCGATGTTCGCGATCGGCCACGGAGCGCAGGTGCTCATCTCCACGCAGATCGTCCGCGGACGTCAGGTCACCGGCGTGCACTCGATCGCCGACGACATTCGCAACGCGGGCGGCCTCTATCGCGATCAGCCGACCGTGACGGATTCCAACTGGGTCTCCACCCGCGGCAGCGACGACATCTCGCAGTTCAATCGCGCGATGCTCGAAAAGCTCGCCACCGCGGCGCCCGCTCAGATCGGGTCGTAGCGCGCCAGCGCTTCGCCGTATTGGCGAAGGGCGAGGAACGCGACGATCGCGCACAACGCAAGCTCGGCCAACACCGAACGCCCCGCGACGGCGAGCGCGTAGGCGGCCGCGCTGGTCGCCACCGCGAGCAGCACGTAGAGCAGCCGCGCCGCGCCGCGGCGGATCGTCGCCGAAAGCGCGACGAGCGTGCTCGCCAACACGGCGGGCAGCGCGACGAGCAACGCCGCCGGCACGCCGGCCGCGCCGCTCGTCAACGCGGCGCCGGCGTAGGCGAACACCGCGAGCCCCGCGGCAACGCACGGCACGAGCGCCTTCGCCCGCGCGAGCTCGCGGCCGAAGAGCGGCGCGCTCTGTTCGCAGCGGTCGAGGTGCGGGTGCAGGCCCGGGCTCTGCACGAGCGCGAGCCCGATGCCGAGCAGCGTGCAGAATAGCACGGGCGCCGCCGGTCCCGGCGGCGCAAACGATCCGGCGACCAGCGCGGCGGCACAGGCCGCGATGACGGCGTAGCGCTGCACGTAGAGCCGCGCGCGCAGCACGCCGACCAGCGCCCGCGCGGTCACGCGAAGGCCGCAGCGGCGCCGGCGCCGGCGTGCGTGGAGAACAGCGCGCAGCCCGCGACCGCCTCGAGGATCTGCGCCGCATAGACGGGCTGCGGCCGGTCGAGCACGACGAGTTTGGGCGCCGCGATCAGCGCCCCGATCAGCGGATAGGCGAACGCCTCGTGCACGCCGGCGAGCCGTTGCTGCAAGACCGCGGCCTCGGCGGCGGCGCGGCGCGGATCGACGCCCCAAAGCGCGGCGCGATACTCGAGATACCGTTCGAACTCGGCCTCGTCGAGCGCGAGCGGCTCGTGCGGCACGAATGCGGCGATGCGTTTGCAGTGGACCGGCTGCACTCGCGGATCGTAGTCGCCGATCAGCACCGATCCGCTCGAGGCCTTCGCGATGCCCGCGCCGAGGAGCGCGGCGATCGCCGCTTCCTTCGGCGATCCGCATTGCAGCGCGACGCGCTCGCCGGCTTCGATACTGACGGCGAACGGCCCGGCCGGCCCGGCCGCGCTCGAAAACGTCGCGTCTCGCATGCGCAAGAGTGGCATCCGGGCAGTATCATTCGGCACGTACGGCCAACACCACTACACTATCGTGCAATCGCTCTCGAATACGGAAGTCGCTGCGAAGCTGCTGGAGATTCGTACGCTCATGGAGCTGGCGGGCGACTCGTTCTACAAATACACGGCCTACGAAAAGGCCGCGGCCTCGGTCGAGAACGCTCCGCCGCTCGCGGACCTCGTCGCCGCCGGCGAGCACCTGAAGCTCCCGGGGATCGGCAAGACGATCGGCGCCGTCGTGGAACAGCTCGTGCGCTCCGGCACGTCCGATCAGCTGGCGGCGCTGCACGAACGCTTCCCGCCGACGCTGCTCGAGGTGCTCGGCGTCGCGGGCATCGGCACGAAGACGGCCGGGATGCTCTTCACGGAGTACGGCATCGCCTCGCTCGCCGACCTCGAGTCGGCGATCGCGTCGGGCGCGCTCGAGAGCGTGCCGCGCCTGGGCAAGAAGACGATCGAGAACTGGAAGCGCGGCATCCTCGCATATAAAGGACGTCAGCACCGGACGCCGCTGCCGCTCGCGCTCGCGATCGCGCACGAGGCAATGGACTACGTGCGCGCGGGGCCGGCGCTCGCGCGATTCGCCATCGCGGGGAGCCTTCGCCGCGCCGAGGTGACCGTCGGCGACGTCGATCTCGTCTGCACGTCGCACGACGCCGCGGGCGTGATCGGGCACTTCACGGCGTGGTCGCGCGCGGAGGCAGTGCTGGCGGAGGGGCCGACGAAGGCCAGCATCTGGCTCGCGGGCGGACTGCAGATCGACTTGCGCGTGCTGCCCGATCATCTCTATGGTAACCTGATGCAACACTTCACCGGATCGCGCGAGCACAACATCAAGCTGCGCGAGCACGCCGTGCGCGCCAGCCTGCGCGTCAGCGAGAACGGGATTCTGAACCTGGAGACCGGCGACGTCATCACGTGCACCGACGAGGCCGGCGTCTACGCCGCGCTCGGCATGCAGTATATCCCGCCGGAGCTGCGCAGCGGACTCGACGAGCTCGACCTCGCGCTGGCCGGCGCGATACCCGAGCTCGTGGAGGCCGGCGACCTGCGCGGCGACTTCCACATGCACTCGACGTGGAGCGACGGCGACGACTCGCTCGAGGCGATGATCGCGACGGCGGCGGCGCGCGGGTACGAGTACCACGCGATCAGCGATCACTCGCAGGGGCGCGGCCGGCGGTTCGGCATGACGCCCGACCGGCTGCTCGAGCAGCGCGCGATTGCGAACGAGCTCGGCGCGCGCCACGGCATTCGCACGCTCTGTGCCAGCGAGGTCGACATCTTGCCCGACGGCTCGCTCGACTACGACGACGACGTGCTCGCCCGGCTCGACGTGGTGATCGGCTCCGTGCACTCGGCGACGCATCAATCGCGCGAGGAGATGACGGCGCGGCTCATTCGCGCGTGCGAGAATCCGTACGTGACGATCATCGGCCATCCGACCGGGCGCCGTTTCAGTCCGGCGGGCTCGCTGCAGGCGAGCGGGTACGAGTTCGACTACGACGCGGTGTTCGCGGCCGCGGCGCGCACGGGTACGGCCCTCGAGATCGACGGCCAGGCCGCGCGCCTCGATCTTCCGGCGCCGCTGGCGCGAAAGGCCAAATCGTTCGGCGTCACGTTCGCGCTCGATTCCGACGCGCACCGCACGGGGGATCTGTCGGCAATCGAGTTCGCCGTGGGCCAGGCGCGGCGCGCGGGGCTCGTCAAGGCCGACGTGCTCAACGCGCGGCCGCTCGACGACGTGCTCGCGTTCGTGGCGCGAAAGCGCGGCGCGGCGTGATCGGCGGCGCGCGGCTCGCAGGTCCGGCCGGAGAATCGCGCGGCACGCTGCTGTTCGTGCACGGCGTGGGCTCGACCGCGGCGATTTGGGACGCGCAGCTCGATGCCTTCGGCGCCGAGTACCGCTGCGCGGCCATCGAGCTGCGCGGCAACGGCGCGAGCAAGCCCGATCCCGATCCGGCGACCATCACCCGCGCGGGCTTCGCCCAGGACGTGCTGGCGGTCGGCGGCGCGCTGGGCGCGCCGCGTTTCACGCTCGTCGGCTGCAGTTTGGGCGGCGTCGTCGCGTTCGAGCTGCTGCGCTCCGCACCGCAGCGCATCGAGCGTCTCGTGCTGCTGGGAACCTTCGCGCGTTACCCCGACGCCGAGCAGCACGTCGCGGCGATCACGGCCGACGTTCTCGGCGCCGGCGACATGCGCACGTTCGGCGAACGCCGCGCGGCGAAGCTCGGCCTGCCGCCGGGACGCCTCGGCGAGACGGTCGAGCAGATGGCGTGCAAATCCGTGCAGTGTTACGTCGCCTCGACGCAGGCGACGTGGACCGGCGACTATCGCGACGTGCTGCCGCAGATCCGCGTGCCGACGCTCGTCGCGCACGGCGAGAACGACGCGGTTGCGCCGGGCTCGTTGTCGGAAGAGATCGCGGCGGCGATTCCCAACGCGAAGCTCGCGACGATTCCGGACGCCGGCCACGTGGCCAACGCCGACAACGCTCCGGCGTTCAACGCGCTCCTCCGCGAGTTTTTGCTCTTGTCATCGTGAGCAGCGCGCCGCAGGCGCGCGTGTCGAAGGACAGCATTAGGAAACGCACCGCGCCCTTTGGCGTTCCACACATGCCGCTGCGGTCGCTCGTCGCGCCACCTCCTGCGGCGCTCCTGCTACGCCGCGCTCGCGCCACCTGCTGAGGAAGAGTTAATGACATCCTGTCAATGGCGCTCGCGTCGGAGTCCCGCAGCAACATGTGTGGAACGCCGGGGCGCGCTCCGCTTAGGCCGACACGATGCGGTCCGGCGAGCTGTACACGTTCGCGCGGTCGCCGCGTAAGAACCCGACCAGCGTGACGCCGAACTCGCGCGCGAGGTCCACGGCCAGGCTGCTGGGCGCCGAGACGGACGCCACGATCGGAACGCGCGCGACGACGGCCTTCTGCAGGATCTCGTAGCTCGTTCTGCCGCTCACCACCAGCGCGCGCCGCGAGAGCGGCAGGCGTCCGTCGAGCAGCGCCCAGCCGACGAGCTTGTCGACCGCGTTGTGGCGACCGACGTCCTCGCGCACCGCGATCGCCTCGCCGAGCTCGTCGAACAGCGCCGCGGCGTGCAGGCCGCCGGTCGAGGCGAAGACGCGCTGCGCCGCGCGCATCCGCTCCGGTAAGGCGTAGAGCACGCCGGCCGGCACGCGCACGTCGTCGCCGATCGGCGCGATGCCGCGCTCGCGCAGCGAATCCAGCTGCGCGCGCCCGCAGACGCCGCACGAGCTGTTCATCGTAAAGTGGCGCTCGAAGCGAGCCGCGTCGGCCGGTGCCGCGCCGCGCAGCTCGACGCTCACCACGTTGTAGCGCTGGTCGGCATCGATCGCGGGGTCCAGGCAGTAGGTGAGCTCGGCGATGTCGTCGCGCGAGCGCACGATGCCCTCGCCGTGGAGGAACCCCGCAGCGAGCTCGAAGTCGTTGCCCGGCGTCCGCATCGTCACCGCGAGCGGCCGCGTTTCCCCGCCCGCGCTCAGCCGGATCTCGAGCGGCTCCTCGCCGACGACCGCGTCGTGCTTGCGCGTCCGCTTCTCGCCCTGCAGCGCCACGGTCTCCACCTCGACGCTCCTGCCCGCCCTCGTCTCCATCATTCGTCGGGGCGCGACTGCACGTAGGCGTAGCCGAAGCGGCCCTTCACGCACAGGTGCCCGCTCGTGACCGAGTTCTCGATCGGCGAGCTCACTTTCACGATCTCGTTCTCTTGCACGTGCAGCGTCAGCGTGCAGCCCACGCCGCAGTACGAGCAGATCGTGTCGGTTTGCGTCTGCTCGTCTTCCCTCCACTCGCCGCGTTCGCGCAGCTCGTGCTCCGACGAGAACATCAGCGCGCCCGTCGGGCAGACGCCGATGCAGTTGCCGCAGTAGACGCAGGCCGAGTCCGGCAACGGCACGTCGTATTCGGTCGAGATCTCCGCCTCGAATCCGCGTCCCGCAACCGCGATCGCGAACGTGTTCTGCGCGTCGACGCCGCACGCTTCGACGCACTTGTAGCACAGAATGCACTTCGAGTAGTCGCGCACGTACAGCGCGTTGTCGATCTTCACCGGCTGCGCCACGGTCGCGCGCTCGTCGCCGTACCGCGACGGGTCGGCCGCATACCGCTCGGAGTATCGCCGCGCGTCGGGCGCCGTGGAGAGGTCTACCGACGAGCCGAGGAATTCGAGCACCATCTTGCGGCTGTGCCGCACGCGCGGCGAGTCGGTCTGGATCTTCATGCCGGGCTCGGCGCGCCGCGCGCACGCCGGGACGAGCGCGCGCGACCCCTCGAGCTCGACCACGCAGACGCGGCACGCGTTCACCGGCGTCAGCGTCTCGAGATAGCAGAGCGTCGGCGTCTCGACGCCCAGCGCGTTGCACGCATCCAAGATGGTGGCGCCCTCGGGCACCTGCGCCGCCGCGCCGTCGATCGTCAGGTTGATGAGCTTCACGGAGCGTCCTCCGCCGCCAGCAGGTGCAGGTTCCTGCGCGCCGACTCGATGGCGCTGGCGGCCGTCTGCCCGAGGCCGCAGATCGACGCATCGCGCATCGCTGCGCCGATCTCGCCGAGCAGGGAGACGTCGCGCGCGCGCGCCGCGCCGTGCGCGCCGTGGGAGATGCGATCCAGCGCCTCGGCCTGCCGCACCGTCCCCACCCGGCACGGGACACACTGCCCGCACGACTCGTCGCGGAAGAACCGCGCGATGCGGCGCAAGATCGCCGTCATGTCGACGCGGTCGTCGAAGAGCATCACCACGCCCGAGCCCAGCGTTGCCTCCGCCGCGCGCGCGGCTTCGAAGCTCAGATGCAGATCGACCGCGTCGGGCGCGACCATCGTGCCCGCGGCGCCGCCGAGCAGGATCGCGCGCAGCGTGCCGGGCGCGGGCACGCCGCCCGCCATTTCGATCAACGCGCCAAGCGTCGTGCCGTGCGGCACTTCATAGATTCCGGGGCGCGCCACGGTGCCCGACAGGCAGAACAGGCGCGTGCCCGTCGACTCGGGCGTGCCGACGCGCGCGTACGCCGCGCCGCCCTCGAGCAGAATCGGCAGCAGGTTCGCGAGCGTCTCGACGTTGTTCACCAGCGTCGGCTTGCCGAAGAGCCCGGCTTCCGCGGGAAACGGCGGCTTGCTGCGCGGCTCCCCGCGTTTGCCCTCGATCGAATTGAACAGCGCCGTCTCCTCGCCGCAGATGTAGGCGCCCGCGCCGCGGCGCACCTCGACGTCGAAGCGTATCCCGCCGCCCATCGCGTCGTCGCCGAGCAGGCCGGCGGCGCGCGCCGCGCCGATCGCGTTCTCGATCCGCCGCGCCGCGAGCGGATACTCGCCGCGAATATAGATGAAGCCGCGCTCGCAGCCCGTTGCGTACGCCGCGATCGTCATCGCCTCGACGATCGCGAACGGATCGCCCTCCATCAACACGCGGTCCTTGAACGTGCCCGGCTCCGACTCGTCGGCGTTGCACACCAGATAGTGCGGCGTTGCGGGCGCGCTCGCGACGGCCTCCATCTTCTTGCCGGTGGGAAACGCGGCGCCCCCGCGGCCCAGCAGCTTCGACGCCGCGATCTCCGCCACGGTGCCGCCGGGACCCAGCTCGAACGCTCGGCGCAACGCCGCATAGCCGCCCGCCGCGCGATACGCGTCGAGGCTCTCGGGATCCACGGTGCCCACGCGCCGCAGCAGGCGCAGTTCGGTGCCGCCGACGTGCGGCGCCGGAGCGTCGTCCGCGGCGCGGTCGCGCGCGCCGGCCTCGAACGTCAGCGTCGCCGGCGCGCGATCGCACTGCCCCAGGCAGGGGCTGCGGTGCCACGCGACGCCGCTGCGTTCGATCTCCTCGCACAGCGCCTCCGCGCCCGCGCAGATGCACGCGATGTCGTCGCACACGTGGACCACCCGCTTCGGCGCCGGCGTCGTAGAGAACAGCTTGTAGAACGTCGCAACGCCGTAGACTTCGGCCGGCGCGACGCCGAGGCGCTCGCCGACGTAGTTCACGGCGCCGGCGCCGATCCAGCCGACGGCGTCGGACACGGCGTGCAGCGCGGGCAGCAGCAGGTCGCGTCCGGGACGCGCGCCATCGTCGTGCGGCCCGAGCAGCGCATCGACGGCGGCGCGTTCTTCGCCGCTCGCGCTCGCGGAGGTGAAGTGCAGATCGCTCACGTCGCCGCGCCCACGCGTTCGAACGGCTCGATGCGTACCGCGCACGCCTTGAACTCCGCGGTGCCCGACTTGGGATCGGTCGCGTCGATCGTCAGCAGGTTGGTCGCGACGTCGTCGTTATGATGGAAGGTCGTAAACGCGAGCCCGGCGCGCAAGCCGGGATCCACGCGAACGGGAACGACCACCGATCCACGGCGCGACGTCACCCGCACGCGGTCGCCGTCGGCGACGGCGTAGCGTCGCGCGTCTTCGGGTGAGATGTCGAGCGTCTCGCCGCGCCGCATCGGCGACGCATAGCCGCCGCTCTGCACGCCCGTGTTGAACGAGTCGAGCCGGCGTCCGGTGGTAAGCCGCACCGGATATTCGTCGTCGAGCGCCTCGACCGGCGGGTCGTGGTCCACCGCGGCAAACGGCGCCGCCGGCCCTTCGCGGGGCTCGTGCCAAAGGCGCGCGTGCAGAAACAGCTCGCCGGGATGGTTCTCGTCGTAGCACGGCCACTGCAGGCCGCCGAGCGCGTCGAGCCGCGCGTAGCTCATGCCGGCGTGCCACGGTGAGAGCGAGCGGCACTCGTCCCAGGCCTGCTGCGCGCTATACTCCGGCCAATCGTGGCCCAGCCGCCGCGCGAGCTCGCAGAGGATCGCGACGTCGTCGCGCGCCTCGCCGGGCGGCTCGAGCGCCTTGCGGCAGCGCTGCACGCGCCGCTCGCTGCTCGTGACGGTGCCTTCGGCCTCGCACCAGCTCGCCGACGCGGGAAACACCACCTCGGCCAGCTCGCCGGTCTTGGTGAGAAAGATGTCTTGCACGATCAGGTGCCGCAGGCCGCGCAGCAGGCCGACCGCATGCTCCTGGTCTGCCTCGGATTGCGCGGGATTCTCGCCGATGATGTAGAGCGTGTCGAGCTCGCCGCGCTCGGCGGCGTGGAACATGTCGGTCAGGTTCCAGCCCCGGCCGCGCGGCAGCGTCACGTTCCACGAGCGCTCGAACTTGTCAACCGCCTCGGGATCCTCGACGTCTTGTCCGCCTGGAAACTTGTTGGGGATGGCGCCCATGTCGCCGCCGCCCTGCACGTTGTTCTGTCCGCGCAGCGGACAGACGCCCGATCCGTAGCGTCCGACGTGTCCGCACAGCAGCGCCAGGTTGATGAGCGAGCGCACGTTGTCGACGGCGTTGTGATGCTCGGTGATGCCCAGCGTCCAGCAGAGCTGCGCGCGCGGCGAGCGTGCGTAGGCGTGCGCGAGCTCGCGTATCAGCGCCGCCGGGACGCCGGTAACCCGCTCGGCGTACTCCAGCGTGTAGGGCTGGACGATCGCGCGATATTCGTCGATTCCGCTGGTGGCGCGCTCGATGAACTCGCGGTTCTCCAGGCCGGCGGCGAGGATCTCGCGGCCCACGGCGTTCGCCAGCGCGATGTCCGATCCGACGTCGAGCCCCAGCCAGCCCGCGGCGAACTGCGCGCTGGCGGTGCGGCGCGGATCCACGACGTAGAGCTTCGCGCCGTTGCGCAGTCCGCGCAGGACGTGGTGAAAGTAGATCGGATGCGTCTCGCGCGCATTCGACCCCCATAAGATCACGACGTCGGCATGCTCCACCTCTTCGTACGAGCTGGTGCCGCCGCCGGCCCCGAATACCGCCGTCAGACCGACGACGCTAGGGGCGTGTCAAGTGCGGTTGCAGCTGTCGATGTTGTTGCTGCCGACGACCGCTCGAGAGAACTTCTGCGCGACGTAGTTCATCTCGTTGGTGGCCTTCGAGCAGCTGAACATCCCGTACGTGCGCTGGGGGCCGCGTTCGCGCGCGTCGCGCAACGCCGACGCGGCGCGTTCCAGCGCCTCGTCCCACGTCGCGCGGCGCAGCCGGCCGTCCTCGCGCACCAGCGGATGCGTCAACCGAAGGTAGGGTTTGCTCACACAGAGGTAATTCGAGCGTCCCGGCGGCGCTCCCCACCCGCGGGGGCTCCCACACCAAATGTCCGGGGCCCGCTCGAGCTTTGGCCAAAGGAGCTTTGCGCCGCCGAAGGAACTTCGGCCATCCCGAAGGGAGGGCACAGGCCGTGGATCTTTCGTCGATTACCGTCTATGCGGACCGCCGGTTCCAGAAATACGACGATGCCAAGGTGGGCCTGCTCACGCACGGGCTGCAATACGGAACCGGCTGCTTCGAAGGCATCCGCGGGTACTGGGTGCCCGAGGAGCGGGAGCTGTTCCTGGTGCTGGTGCGCGACCACTACGAGCGCCTGGTGACGTCGGCGAAGATCCTGACCATGGAGCTGCCCAACAGCGTCGACGAGCTCGTCGAGATCACCACGCAGCTCTGCCTGCGCAATAAGTACCAGACCGACGTGTATATCCGCCCGTTCGCCTACAAGGCCGCCGAAGACATCGGCGTCCGCCTGCACAACGTACCCGACGCGTTCGCGATCGTGCCCATCCCGTTCACGCATTACATCGACGGCGAGCGTGGGCTCGACGTCTGCGTCAGCTCGTGGCGCCGAGCCGACGACACGATGGCGCCCCCGCGCGCGAAGATCACCGGCCTCTACGTCAACTCGGCGCTCGCCAAGAGCGAGGCGATCCAGAACGGTTACGATGAGGCGATCCTGCTCTCGCACGACGGCCACGTCGCCGAGGGATCGGCCGAAAACATCTTCCTGGTGCGGCGCAACGTGCTCTACACCCCGGATCCGTCGCAGAACGTGTTGGAAGGCGTGACGCGCCGGGCCATCATGGACATCGCGCGCACCGAGTTGGGGCTCGACGTCGTCGAGCGCTCGATCGATCGCGGCGAGCTCTACTCCGCCGAGGAAGTGTTCTTCACCGGCACCGCCGTGGGCATCTGCTACGTCACCGCGATCGACCGCCGCCGCGTCGGCGACGGAGCGATCGGTCCGATCACGCAGCGGCTGCGGGAGCTCTACGAACGGATCGTGCGCGGCCGCGAACCGCGCTTCGGCGCGTGGCTGACGCGCACGTACGCGTCGCAGCGGGTCAGCGCGTAGGCGGAATCGAGAGTTGCTCGCTCCAGTAGCCGGCGTCGGGAGTGAGCGCGCTGCCGTCCACGCCGCTCGCCTGGCGCCAGTGCGCTAAGCGCAGCTCGTCGGCGTAGGTCAGCCGCGAGATCGCGTGGATGAAGGCGCGGCCGGAATCTTTGGACGGCAGCGCCGTCGTCATGACCGCGATCACGTAGGGCGCGTCGCCGGCGTACACGATCCCGGCGTCGTTGAGGGTGTCGAAGAGCGATCCGGTCTTGTGGGCGACGGGCACGTCGCCGGGCAGCGGCGCCGGCAGCAGCGTGTTGAAGCGATCGGCCTTGAGAATCGCGATCATCTCGTTCGACGACCACTCGTCAACGAGCTCGCCGCGCGCCATCAGTGCCAATAGGTGAACCAGGTCGGCCGGCGAGGTCCGCAGCGTCCGCCGAATCTCCCAGCCGTCGGTGCGCACGTCGGCGGCGAGGTGGGTGTGCGCCAGCCCGAGATCGTTCATGCGGCGGTTGATGCTCCGCCGGCCGACGAGGCGGATCAGCATGTTCGTCGCGGTGTTGTCGCTGATGTCGATCATCTTCTCGAGCAGTTGCGACACCGAGTACGTCGTGCCGGCGGGCGCGTCGCAGAGCTCGCCCGAGCCGTAGTCTTTGTCCGAGCCGAGCAGCGTGACGCGCCGCGCCAAATCGAAGCGCCCCGACTCGAGCTGCACGAAGACTTCCACCATAACCGGGAGCTTGATCGTCGAGGCGGCCGGCATGCTTCGCGCAGCGTTGAACCCGGCGGTGTAGCCGGTGTTCAGGTCGAGCACGTCGAGCGCGATGGCGCCGGGCGTCCGCCGCGCGAGTTTGCGGACGTCGCTGTTGAGATGCGCCATGGGCGGCGGGAGGTATGCGAGCGCGGGGGTGGTAGCGGCGGCAAGGAAGAGGGTAATTGCCGGAAGGAGCGCCGAGGGCCGCAGCATGGACGTGGTTTGAGTGACGCGCGAAGCGACTCCTGCCCGCGCGAGCCGCAACCAGGCTCGCTCGCTCGCACGGTGAAGCGGAACGCATGAGGGGATCGCGCTCCAACCCATGGCGATGGCTTACCGAGGCCCGCGTCACCTACGCGCTCAAGCTGCTCATGGTGCTGGTGCTCGCGTTCTACGCGGCACAGTTCGTGCTCGAGATCCTCGTGCGAATCCGCGCCGTCGTCTACATTTTGATCGGCGCCGTCTTTCTGGCCTACTTGATCTACCCGGCGGTCCAGCGGCTGCGGCGCCGCATGCCGCTGGTGCTCGCGATCGTGGTGGTCTACGCCGGCATCCTGATCGGGCTCGGCCTCGTGGCGGTCTTCGTCGTGCCGCACGTCATGGAAGACGTCGCGTTGCTCGTGCGCCACTACCCCGACGTCGTCGCTCGGATGCACTCGCTGCTCTACGATCCCAACGATCCGTGGGCGGCCCGGATGCCGTCGTGGATGCGCGACGAACTCGCGAACGCGCCCGCGCAGATGGCGGCGTGGCTCCGGCTGCGCGGCTTCCAGGCGTTCGGGCAAGTCATCATCGTGCTCGCCGGGACCATCGCCGTGATCGCGGTGTTCGTCGTCGTCCCGATGGTCACGGCCTATCTGCTGCTCGATCTCGACCACCTCAAGGCGACCCTCGCGGCGATCGTGCCGCCGGAGCGGTGGCGCGCCACGGTCGCGCTGCTTTCCGAGGTTGACGCGGTCATCGGCGGGTTCATCAGGGGTCAGCTGCTGGTCGCGCTCTTCGTGGGCGTGCTCATCACCGCGGCGCTGATGCTGCTGCGCGTGCCCTACCCCTATCTGTTCGGGCTGCTGGCCGCGCTCGGCGACCTGATCCCGTACGTCGGCGCCGTGCTCGCGTTCGTGCCGGCGTTTCTTTCGTCGGTCATGACGAACGGCTGGGTCAACGCGCTGCTCGTGACCGTCGCGTTCGTCGCGATCTTCGAGATCGAAGGACACCTCATCGCGCCCAACGTCGTCGGCAGCCAAGTGCGCCTCAGCGCTTTCGTCGTGATCGTGGCGCTCCTGATCGGCGGCGAAGTGGCCGGACTCTTTGGGATGCTGGTCGCGGTGCCGGTCGCCGGCGTCGTGCGCGTCGTGGCCGTGCGGGTGCTCGAAGCGGCGAAAACGAAGCAGGGGCCCTCGTGAGCACGACTCTGTCACCGGTGCAGCGCGTCGACATCGTAGGAGTTCCAATGGATCTCGGCGCGAGCCGCCGCGGCGTCGACATGGGTCCGTCGGCGGTTCGCTACGCGCGGCTGCACGACTCGCTCGCCAAGCTCGGCATCGCCCCGATCGTGGATCACGGCAATTTGGTGGTGCCCATTCGCGAATCGGCCGAGGCCGACGAGGCGTCGGCCAAATTTCTCAACGTCATCACCAAGGTCTGCGACGACCTCGCGGCGCTCGTCGAAGAGAGCGTGCGCGCGGGCGGCCTTCCGATCGTCTTGGGCGGCGATCACTCGATCGCGATGGGGACGCTCGCGGGACTGACGCGCGCCTACGGCGCGCCGCCCGGGCTCGTGTGGATCGACGCGCACGCCGACATCAACAGCCCGGGCAGCTCGGCGACCGGCAACGTCCATGGCATGCCGCTCTACTTCGCGCTGAGCAAGGGCTGGGCGAAGGCGGAGCAGAGCGTGCAGATCGGGTTGCGCGACGTGGATCGCGACGAGAAGCGCCTGCTGCGCGAGTTCGGCGTGAAGGCGTACTCGATGACCGACGTGGACAAGCTCGGCATGCCGCGGGTGATGGAAGAGGCGCGCGCGATCGCGGGCGCGGGCGGCCGGCGGATTCACGTGTCGTTCGACATGGACGCGATCGACCCGAGCGAGGCGCCCGGCACCGGGACGCCGGTGAAGGGCGGCCTGAGCTATCGCGAAGCGCATCTCGTGATGGAGATGCTGCACGACACCGGACAGCTGGGCTCGATCGAGATGGTCGAGATCAACCCCATCCTCGACAATCGCAATCAGACGGCGGCGCTCGCCGTCGGGCTCATCTGCTCGGCGCTCGGAAAATCTATTCTGTAGCTAGAGCTTGATCGTCGCTTGCGCTTGGCACGCGACGCCGCCGCCGCACACCGCGGCGTCCCAGCTCGCGTCGGCGAGCATCGAACGGATGCGGCTCTCGAGCTGCGGGTCGACCGGCGGATCGAAGACGATGTTCTTGGTGCGTCCGTCGTCGCCCACCGTGACGACCAGCGTCACGTGCGCGCCGAGCGAGTCGAGCTGTTTGCGGACGCCGGGATCGAGCACCGGGTCGGGCTGCTCGGCGCCGAAGGGCAAGTAGCCCCCGGACTGATGCGTGCCGACGCTCGCGACCGCGCGAACGGCGGGCGACGGCGTCACGTTGGGCGCGGCGTCGCTTTCCGACGTTCCGGTGCCCGCGCGCTGCACCGCGCCCACGGCGGGTGCGGCCGGCGCGTTCGTGGCGACGGCGACCTCGTTGGGCGCGTGGCGACGGGGGAGGGCGCGCACGAGCCGCACGTGGTCGGCGTAGCTGACGGTCTGTTTCGGATCGCGGCGCTGCGCGACGGCGCGCGGCGGCGGCTTGGGCGGGCGCGTCGGCGTGACGGTGACGTGGAGCACGTGCGTGAAGCTCACGGTCTCGACGGGAACGTCGCTCGAGGCCGTCCATGCGAGCGCCGGAATCGTGAGCGCCGCGAGCACGTGAACGGATACCGAGGCGAGCGTGGCTCGCCCCATCCGCGTCCGTGCGCCGGCTGCCGCAATCATGGATGCATCCCCTTCGATTCGAACGCGCGACCCACCCCGCCGGTGACGAGCGAGCGAGGGGATCGCCGCATCCCGGGGAATTTTTGCCGCGTGAAGCCCCGGCGGCGCTCCCGATGACCCGGTACTCGGAGAAGAACGTCCGCCATTTGGCCCGCCTGGCTCGGCGCGCCCCGGCGCCGCTGCCGGCGACGATTCCGCCCCTGCCGGCCGGGAGCTTCGAGATCGTCTACGCCGACCCGCCGTGGCACTACTACGGCAGCGCGATCAAAGACGCCGCCGCCGCGAAGCACTACCCGCTGATGTCGCAGGACGATCTCGCGCGGCTGCCCGTGCGCGACATCATGGCCCGACGCGCGGCGCTCTTCATGTGGGCGACCGGGCCGCGCCTCGATCGCGCGCTCGAGCTGCTGGAGAAGTGGAAGCTGTACTTTCGCGGCGTCGCGTACGTGTGGGTGAAGACGAACCGCGCCGGAAAGATCATCGCAGGCCAGGGCGTGCCGCCGACCTTCACCAAGCCGACGACGGAGTTCGTGCTCGCCGCCACGACGATGCCGCGCGGGCGCGCGTTTCCGTTGCTCGACCTCGCGCAGGCTCAGGTCGTGTTGCATCCGCGCGCGGAGCACAGCCGCAAGCCGGCTATCTTTCGAGCGGCGATCGAACGGCTCTGCGGCGATCGCCCGCGCATCGAGCTCTTCGCGCGCGAGTCGGCCGCCGGCTGGGCGTCGTGGGGGCTCGAAGCGGACCGCTTCGACTCGTCGCGCTAGCGAAAAGCGAAGAACGCGAGCAACGCGGCGACGAGCGCGCCGCTCAGCGTCGCCGCGAAGTTCACCGCGTCGTTCTCGATCCAACTCGCGCCGCGCCGCAGCTCGGCCGGCGAGCCGCAGAAGTGAACGCGCGTCTCGCATTCGCAACGGCACTGCGGGCACCATCGCAACGCCTGCAGGCCGGCGCCGAGCAGCGAGTCGACCAACGCGCCGGCGACGCCGCCCGCGGCGACCACCGCGAGCGGCGCGAGCCCGAGCAGTGCGGCAACCGCGGCAACGCAGAGCGCGCCCGCGACCGACGCCGCGAGCCCGATGACAGTTACGCCGCCGGAGAGCCCGGGCGCGACGCGCCGGAAGGTGAGCAGCGACACGGGGGCGCCGCGCGCGAGCATGCCGATCTCGGTGCCCCACGTATCGGCGGACGCCGCGGCGAACGCGCCGGCGAACGCGGCGGCCAACGGCGCTCCCGCGTGCAGCCCCGCCAGCGCAGCAACGGCGGCCACGCCGCCGTTGGCCAGCACTTGCCAACCGTTGCGCGCCTCGTTCTGGTCGCCGTGGAGCTCGCGCTTGCGCGCACGCCCGACCCGCGATAAGAGCGTGGACGGAATGAAGAATGCGAACAGCACCGCGGCGCCGGGCCATCCGCCCGCGCCGAAGACCGCGGCCCCCACGCAGAACGCGGCGATCGCGCCGCTCGCATCGAGCGCGCGCGCCCGATAGGCGACCGCCGCGACGGCGGCGGCGAGCGCGACGCCGATCGCGATCTGCATCGCTACCTCGGCTGCGCGAACGAGGCTTCGAGCGCGGCCAGCAGGTCGGCGGTGGTGTAGCGGCTCGCGACGACGTCAACGGTGAGTCCCGCCTCGCGAGCGGCGGCCGCCGTGATCGGACCGATGCAGGCGACGCGCTTTCCGGCGGCGGCGCGCACGGCGCCGGGGTCGCCGCCGAGCAGCGAGGCGAAGCCGCGCACCGTGCTCGCGCTGGTGAAGGTCAGCGCGTCGGCCCGCTCGACTTTGCGCGCGAAGTCCCGATCCTGCGGCACGATCGTCTTGTAGGCGGGCACGACGCTGACGCGCAGCCCCGCGTCGGCGAGCATCCGCGGCAGCACGTCGCGCGCCTCCTGCGCGCGGTAGATCAACACGCTCTCGCCCGCGGTCGCCGCGCCGATCACGGCGCGCGCCACTTCCTCGGCCACGAAGACCGCGGGCACGGCGTCGGGTTCGACGCCTCGCTCGCGCAGGCGTTCCGCGGTGCGCTCGCCGATCGCTGCGACTTTCGCGCCGCCCAGCGCGCGGGCGTCGCGGCCGCGATCCCGCAGTCGATCGAAGAATGCGTCGACGCCGTTGCGCGACGTGAAGACGATCCACGCGAACGACGTCAGCTCGTCGAGCGCCGCCTCGGCCGCGCTCGCGTCGTCGGGCTCGACGATCGCGATCGACGGCGCCACGATCGGCTCCGCTCCGCGCGCGAGCAGCGCGCGGGCGAACGACTCGGCCTGCTCTCCCGCGCGCGTGACGAGCACGCGCTTTCCGAAGAGCGGCCCCGCATCGAACCAGCGCAGGGCGTCGCGCAGCGACACCACTCCGCCGGCGATCACGATCGCAGGCGCCCCGACGTTCGCCTTCGCGACCTCGTCGGCGATGGTCGCCAGCGTTCCGACCGCCGTCTTCTGCGTGGGCCGCGTGCCGTCTTGAATCACGGCGACGGGCGTTGACGGCGCGAGCCCGGCGCTCTGCAGCCGCGCGGCGATCTCGCGCAGGTTCCCGGTCGCCATCAATCCGATCAGCGTGCGGTTCGGATCGGCCAGCTTCGCCCAGTCGAGCGTGGAAGATTCTTTCGCCGGGTCTTCGTGGCCGGTGAACACGGTGAACGACGCTGCGTGGTCGCGATGCGTCACGGGAATCCCGGCATACGCCGGCACGGCGACGGCGGAACTGATGCCGGGCACCACTTCGAACGCGACGCCGGCCGCGCGCAGCGCCTGCGCCTCCTCGCCGCCGCGCCCGAAGACGAACGGATCGCCGCCTTTCAGGCGAACGACGTGGCGGCCGCGCCGCGCGTGCGCGATGGCGAGCGCCTCGATCTCCTCCTGCGGCATCGCGTGCGCGCCGGCACGCTTCCCGACGAAGATCCGCTCGCACTCCGGCGGCGCGAGGGCCACGATCGGATCGCTCGCGAGCGCGTCGTAGAGCAAGACCTCGGCGCCGCGCAGCAACTCCGCGGCCCGTAACGTCAGCAGGCCCGGATCCCCCGGGCCCGCTCCGATCAGCGAGACGCGTCCGGCATTACTTTGCGCCATCGAGGTCGAGCTCGAAGAGCTCTTCCAAGACGCGCGCGCTGGACAGCGCCTCTGCGTTATCGAGCGTCGCCTTCTCGCGAATCCGCAAGATCGCCGAGTGCAGCAGCTTCGAAACGATCGTCATCGTCATCCCGGTCACCAGCATGCGCTCGCGCTCGTCGAGGTCGGGGCAGCGCGCCAGCAGGCGCTCGAGCTCCGCGAGCCGGATGGTTTCGGCCTTCTGCGTCAGCCGCGCGATCACCGGAACGGCGGCGCGCGAGCGGTACCACTCGTCGAAGCGCCGCGCGTACTCGCCGATGATCTCCTCGACGGCGGGAATCGCCTCGCGGCGCACTTCGATCCGCTCGTCTACGACCGACTTCAGCCCGTCGATATCCACGAGCGAGACGCCGTCCACGTTCGTCACGGCGGGATCGACGTCGCGCGGCACCGCGATGTCAACGACGAACAGCGGCCGTTGCGGACGGGTCGCCATCGCCGCGCGTACGAGCTCTTCGTCGATTACGAACTGCGACGAACCCGTCGAGGCCACCACCACGTCGGCAGCCGCGAGCGCGTCGTTCAGATCGGGGAACTCGACCGCCTCGCCGAGCCCGGCGTCGGCCACGAGCTCGCGCGAACGCGACATCGTGCGGTTGGCGACGATGACGCGGTGCGCGCCTTCTTGGCGCAGCCGCCGCACCGCGGTCCGGCCCATCTTGCCGGCGCCGACGACGAGCACCGTCGCGCCCTCGAGCGATCCGAGATGCGCGCGCGCCGCCTCGACGGCCGCCGTCGCGACCGAAACGGATTCTTTGGCGATCGGAGTGCGCGCGCGCGCCGCCTTACCCGCGGCGAGCGCATCGCGGAAGAGACGGTGCAGCGTGCGCCCCAGCGATTTCGCGCGCGTCGCGGCGACGTAGGCCTCTTTGACTTGGCCGAGGATCTCGGCCTCGCCGATCAGCATCGAGTCGAGGCCGGTGCACACCCGGAACAGATGCTCGACGGCCTCGTGCCCCAGGTGCGTGTAGAGATACGAGTCGATGTCGTAGGGCGTGGTACCGTGGCGGAAGTTCGACAGAAACGATTTTACCTGCGCGACGCCGGTCTCGTAGTCGTCGAGCTCGGCGTAGATCTCGAGGCGCCCGCACGTCTGCAGCATCACGGCTTCGCGCACGGCTTGGTAGTCGCGCAGGGCAACCAGCGTTTCCGCCATGCGGGAGGGCGGGAATGCGTGGCGCTCGCGAACCTCGACCGGCGCGGTGTGGTGGGAGAGCCCGATGCACGTGATCGGCATTACGCCCCAATCCTACGGCGGGACCGTTCGCCCGGCAAGCGCATCCATCGCATCGGCAGTTCCGCGCGGCCTGCGGTCATGCGGTGGCCAGCAGTTCGGCGAGCGAGGCGTCGGCTGCGGCGATGGTCCGGTCGACGTCGGCCTCGGTGTGCGCGGCCGAGACGAAGTTCGCCTCGAACGGCGACGGCGCGAGGTAGATGCCCCGCTCGAGCATGGCGGCGAAGTAGCTCGCGAAGAGGGCGCGATCGGAGCGCCGCGCGCTCTCGAGATCGGTCACCGGGTCCGGCGTGAAGAAGAACGTGAACATCGATCCCGCACGCGTGCCGTAGTGCGGCACGCCGTGGCGGTCCATCGCCCCGCTCACGCCTTCGACGAGCCGGCGCGTGGTTTCGGCGAGCCGATCGTAGAGCGTCGCGTCCGACGCGACGATGCCGAGCGCGGCGAGCCCCGCAGCCATCGCGAGCGGGTTGCCCGACAGCGTGCCCGCCTGATACACGGGACCGTCGGGCGAAAGGTGCGCCATCACCTCGGCCCGTCCGCCGAAGGCGCCGACCGGCAAGCCCCCGCCGATGATCTTTCCGAGCGTCGTGAGGTCGGGCACCACGCCCTCGCGCTCTTGCGCGCCGCCGCGCGCCACGCGAAAGCCGCTCATCACCTCGTCGAAAATCAGAAGAGCGCCGTGCTGCGTGCAGAGCTCGCGCAGCCTCGCCAGATAGCCGGGCTTCGGCAGCACGAGGCCGATGTTGCCCGGATACGGTTCCACGATCGCTGCGGCGATGGAATCCGGATGCGCCTCGAACGCGGCCGCAACGGCCGCTGCGTCGTTGAACGGCAGCACGATCGTATCGCGCGCGGTACCCTCGGTGACTCCGGGAGAGTCCGGCGTGCCGTGCGTCAGCGCGCCCGAGCCTGCCGCGATCAGGAACGAATCGGCGTGGCCGTGATAGCAACCGGCAAACTTCAGGATCTTCGGGCGGCCGGTGAATCCGCGCGCGAGGCGGACCGCGGCCATCGTCGCCTCGGTTCCGCTCGAGACGAACCGCAGCCGCTGCAGCGACGGCATCATCGACGCGATCAGCTCGGCCAGGTCGCTCTCGACCTCGGTGGGCGTTCCGAAGGACGTGCCGCGCGCCGCCGCGTTGGTGATCGCGCGAACGACGGCCGGATGGGCGTGACCGAGCAGCAGCGCGCCCCACGACATCACGTAGTCGAGGTATTCGTGACCGTCGAGATCGTAGAGCGTCGCACCGGACGCGCTCTTCATGAAGATCGGCGACAAGCCTACGGCGCCCAGCGCGCGGACCGGCGAGTTGACGCCGCCGGCGATGACGTTGCGCGCGCGAGCGAACGCGGCGATCGAGCGCTCGAGCCTCACGACAGGTCCGCCGAAACGTTGACGTTGTGAAACCTCGCCGCATCGAAGGTAATGAAGCGCGCCGCGATGCGGCGCACCAGATCGCGCATCGAGCGCGAGCGCGCGCGCCGCAGCTCGAACCCTTCGCGCAGGATGGCGCGCCGCGCGTAGAGTGCGGCCAGCGGCTCGATCGCACCGCCGTGCTGCGGCACGACCGCCTCGTCGCCCGGCTGCCAGCACGCCGCGAGGCGCTGCAGCACGTCCGCGCCGAGATGCGGCAGATCGGCGGCGACGGCGAACACGCGCTCGGTGCGGATCGCCGCGCACGCCGAGAGCAGCGCGTCGAACGGCCCGCCGCCGGGTCGCCGGTCGATCACCATGGGCGCGTCGAGCAGGGCGTCGGTCTCGCGCTCGAACGACCCTTTCCCGGCGATGTACAAGGGCCACCCGGCCGCGCGTACGCGCTCGAAAACGCGCGCCGCCATCGGACGGTCGCCGACGCGCCGCTCCAACTTGTTCGGAAACCGCCGCGCCTCGCCGCCCGCGAGCAGCACCACGGCCGTGGCATCGCGCGCGGCATCAGCCATGTCGCCGCGCGTACTCTTTGGCGAAATAGGTGATCACGATGTCGGCTCCCGCCCGCACGAACGACGTCAACACCTCGTCGACCGCGCGTTCGCCGTCGAGCCAGCCGCGTTCGATCGCGGCCTGCAGCATGGCGTATTCGCCGCTCACGTTGTAGGCCGCGAGGGGCGCGTCGAAGCGGTCGCGCGCGGCGCGCAAGACGTCGAGATAGGGAAGGCCGGGCTTGATCATCACGATGTCGGCGCCTTGCTCGATGTCGAGCGCGATCTCGCGCAGCGCCTCGCGCGCGTTGGGCGGATCCATTTGATACCCGCGGCGGTCGCCGTGCTGGGGCGCGGATCCCGCGGCCTCGCGGAACGGTCCGTAGAACGCGGAGGCGTACTTCGCGCTGTACGCCATGATCGCGACGTCGCCGTAGCCGTTTTCGTCGAGCGCCGCCCGGATCGCGGCGACGCGGCCGTCCATCATGTCCGAAGGCGCGACGACGTCGGCGCCCGCCTGGGCGTAGGTGCGTGCGATGCGCGCCAGCAGCGCGACCGTCGCGTCGTTGTCCACGCCGCCGTCGGGGTCGAGGACGCCGCAGTGGCCGTGATCGGTGTACTCGCAGCAGCAGAGATCGGCCATGACGAGCATCTGCGGAAGCGCCGCCTTGATCGCCGCGATCGCGCGCTGCACGACGCCATTGGGATCGTCCGCGCTCGACGCGGTCGCGTCTTTGTTCGCGGGGATGCCGAAGAGCAGTACGCTCTTGACGCCCAGCGCGAAGAGCTCGCGGGCCTCCGCTACGACGCCCACGGCGTCGTAGCGCGCGATGCCGGGCATCGAATCGATGGCTCCCGCGTCGGCGGCACGCTCGACCACGAAGAGCGGCTGCACCAGCTGCTCCACGTGGACGCGATGCTCGCGCACCAGCGCGCGCACGACCTCGCTGCGGCGGAGGCGCCGCGGCCGCAGGGCGATCAGCTTCCGGCTCCCGTGGGCGCGGCGTTGGATGCGTTCAAGTTGCCGGCCAGTTCGGTGCCGAGTGCCTCGGCCTCTTCCAGGCGCGCGACCGGGCGCGCGATGCGAACGCGGCGCAGCGCCCCGGGTTCGGGCTCGTAGGCACCGGACGCGACCATCGTTCCGGCCTCGAGCCGGGCGTGCACGCCGAGCGGCGCGCTGCAGCCGGCGCGCATCGCGCGCAGCGCGGCCCGCTCGCACGCGACGGCGAGCTCGCTCTGCGGATCGTTCGCCGCGGCGTGCAGCAGGTCGGAGAGCCACTCGTCATCTGCGCGCGTTTCTACCGCGAGCGCGCCCTGTCCGGCCGCCGGCACCATCTCGTCGAGGCCGAACGGCACCGTATGGGTCGCGCGGCGCCCCAGGCGATTGATTCCGGCCATCGCCAGCACGATCGCGTCGTACTCGCCGCCGGCCAGCTTGCGCAGACGGGTGTCGACGTTGCCGCGCAGCGGGCGGCAGTCGAGATCGGGGCGCAGGGCGGCGAGCTGCGCGCGCCGCCGGTGGCTCGACGTGCCGACCACGGCTCCGGCCGGCAGCGCCGCCAGGCTGGGATATCGCTCGCTGCAGAACGCGTCGCGGGCGTCTTCGCGCACCGAGATGGCGGCGATGCGCATGTCGGGCGGCAGCACCGAGGCGAGATCCTTACACGAATGCACCGCGTAATCCGCGCGCCGCTCGCGCAACGCGTTCTCGAGTTCCTTGACGAAAACGTTGATCGTGCCCAGCTCGTAGATCGGCGTCGTCTGATCCCGGTCGCCGCCGGTCGTCACGCGCAACATCGTCGTCGCGACGCCGCGTTCGGCGAGACGCGCGGCGATCGCGCGGCTCTGCACCGTGGCCAACGCACTGCGGCGCGTCGCGCACACCACGGCCGGCCGCGCGGCCGCGAGCTCGTCGATGGGACGCTCCGCGAGCGTTCGCAGGATCGGAGCGCGTTCGCCGGACGGGTACGACTCCTTCACGTGATCGCGCATGCGCGCGAGCGTCGAGGCGGCCTGCGCGTAGGACGCGCCGAGGCGCTCGCGCAGCTCGCGCGCGACGCGGCGCGAGAATGCGGGCGACGCGCCGTTGGAATCGACGCTGATCGTCAGGTCGCCGGCGCGCTGCGTCGCGGGCATCGTGAAGTCGCCGCGCTCGGGCGCGGTCGCGTCGCAGACCAACGCGTGCGCCGCGCGGGCGTCGGCGACGACGCGCGCGTTGACCTCGCTCGAATCGGTGGCGGCGATCACGATTGCGGCGTTCTCGACGTCGCGCGAGTCGTAGCCGCGCTCTGCAAAGGCCGCCTCGCCGCGTGCGAGCACGCCGCGCAAGCGGTCGCAGATACGCTCCGATACGACGAAGATCGCAAAGCCGGCGCCGGCAATCGCCTCGGCTTTACGCGCGGCGACGTTGCCTCCGCCGACGATCACGGCTCGACGACCGTCCGGCCGGAGAGAGATGGGAAGCATGCGAACGCACAAAGAGTTCCGCGTCCGGCAGCTAAAAACCGCCTCGTGACGGGCCGCGCTTCGTGAGTTCATCCAGGCGAGGCGCCGTCAGAGCGGCAATTGCCGGAGCGGTCGTCGCCGCGCTGGTGACGCTCCCCGGCTTATGGGTCGGCACGCTCTGGGACAACAGCGAAACGGCCTACGGCGAGGTTGCCCGCGAGATACTGCTGACGCACGACTGGGTCGTGATGCACCTCAACGGCGTGCCCTACTTCGTTCAGCCCCCGCTCTACTTTTGGCTGGGCGCGGCGTTCTCGTACCTGATGGGGCCGACCGCGTTCGCGCTGCGGCTCCCGTCGGCGCTCGCCACGATCGCGCTCGGCGGGTTCACGGGCTACGCCGTCGCGCGACAGGCGGGAACCCGGGTCGGCATCTACGCGGCCGTCATTCTGTCGACGTGCCTGATGCAGGCCGTGATCGGGCGTCTCGCGATCATGGACGCCCTGCTCGATTTGGCCGTCGCGATGTCGATCTTCTGGTGGTACCGCGGCATCGAGACCGGCCGGGACCGGTACGTCGTGTACGGCTGGATCGCCGCGGCCGGCGGCTTCTTGGCGAAGGGGTTGGTCGCGCCGGTCGTCGCGCTGCTCGTGATCGTCCCGTTCTATCTCTGGGATCGCCGCTGCGAGGCGACGCCGCCGCCGGCACAGCGCGCGTGGCTGCTCGGGGCCCTCGCGTTCGTCGTCATCGTCGCGCCGTGGCCGCTGGCGCTGGTCGCGCACTTCCATCTCTTTCCGCTCCAGAAGCTGATCGGCGAGTACACGTTCGGGCGCTACACGAGCGTCGTGGAAAATCAGGCCGGGCCGTTTTGGTACTATCTGCCGGTCGTCGTGCTCGGATTCTTCCCGTGGATCGCGTTCTTGCCGATGGCCGTCGTCGACGGCGCGCGCAGCCTGGGCAATCCGGCGCCCGACGAACGGCAGCGCCGGCGCCTGCTGCGCCTTGCGTTCGTGTGGAGCGTGATGCCGCTGCTCTTCTTCAGCTTCGCGCGGACGAAGTTGCCGAACTACGTGGCGCTCGAGTTTCCGGCGCTCGCGTTGCTCACCGCGGTCTACTTCGACGGCGTCGTGCGCAAGGGAGCGCTGCGCTCGGCCGCCATCTCGGCCGCGACGGTGCCGGTGACGATCGGCGCGCTCGCCTTCGCGATGTGGCTCTTCACGCGCAACAACCGCCTGACCGCCGAGGTCGCAAGCGCGGTGCCGGCCCTAGTCGGCATGGCGTTTGCGATCTTCGCCGGCTCGCTGATCACGGCGCTCCTCGTGGGCCGCGCGCGCAGCGCGCGTTTCGCGCCGTATGCGCTCGCGATCGCGGCGATCGTCGCCGTCGACGTGCTGGCGCTCACGGTGCTGCCGTACACCGAGGCGTTCAAGCCGGTGCCGCGGCTGGCGGCGCGCATCGAACGCGAGCGCCGGCCCGGCGACGCGGTGGCGATTCAGAACGTCTCCGGCGGCAACGCGCTGCTGTTCTACACGCGCCCGGTGGTGCACGTGCTCGCCGAACCCGGCGAGAGCGATCCCGAGAACGACGGCATCGAGCCGCGGGCCTTCATCTGCGGCGCGCCGCGCGCGTGGGTGATCGTTCCGGCGTCGCGGCCGGAGTCGGATCCGGACTACGGCCGGCGGCGGCACATCGTCGAGATCGATCGCAAGGCCGCGCTCGTGCTCTACGACGGACCGCGCTGCCGCTAACGCCTAGGGCTTGTGCGCCGCCACTTGTGCCTCGGGCACCGCCGAGGCCTTGTTGTTTCCGAGCGAGGCGCGGATATAGGTGATCACGTCGGCGACGTCTTTGTTGCTGAGCGTGCCCTTCCACGCCGGCATCATGCCGTTATACGCCTGACCGTTGATCTGGATGGAGCCGTGCAGGCCGCCGAGCACGATGCCGATGACCTTCTCCGGATCGCCGGTGACCACCGGATTGTTCGCAAGCGGCGGGAACGTGCCCGGAACTCCCTGGCCCTGCGCGCCGTGACAGCTGGCGCAGTTATTCGAGAAGACCTTGGCGCCGTTGGCGTTCGTGGCGCCGCTGCCGGGTGCGACGGCCGTTCCGCCGCCGCTCGGCACGGTCGCGGCCTCGGCGCTGAGCACGACCGATTCGGGAGGTGACGCCGGCGCGGCCGCCTGTTTGATCATCGTCGTCACCTGGCCGTAGATCGACAGCGCGACGATGCCCACCACGATGATCGTCGTCGCCCATAACAGGCCCGCGCGCGAACCGAAGCGGCGCGTGGTGCTGCGATCGATCCATGGAATGAAGAGCACGACCAGCAGGAAGAGCGTCGGGACGATGATCGTCGCGATCAGCTCGAGGCTGATCGTCAGCGGACCGAGGTGGATCTCCGGCGGCACGATCGCGAGCAGGCCGAAGAGCGACAAGAAATACCACGCCGGATACGGCACGAAGAACTTCGTCGGATCCGCCTTCGCGTCGAGATACGGCGGGAACGCCAACGAGAGGAAGCAGATGATGACGAAGACGATCAGCGAGAACGCGCCGTCCATGAACATCTGATCGGGCCAGAAGCGCCCCGGGCGCAGCGTGCGCGGATCGTCGGCGACCGGACCCGCCGGCCCGTTGTGGCGGAAGATCGTCAGATGCGCGCCGACGAGCGCGAGCAGCACGGCCGGCATCAGCCACACGTGCAGCCCGAAGAAGCGGTTGATCGTCGCGGTTCCCATGCTGCCGCCGCCCTGCGCGATGTGCTGCAGGATCGGGCCCGCGATGGGCGCGAGGCCCGCGATGTTCAGCGAGACCTGCGACGCGAAGTAGGCGTCCATGTCCCACGGCAGCAGATAGCCCGTGAGGCCGAGCACGAGCGTGACGAGCAGCAGCAACACGCCGACGACCCACTGCAGCTCGCGCGGCGACTTGTACGCTCCCCAGATCAGCACTTGCAGCAGATGCAGGAAGACCAGGGCGATCATCGCCGACGCGCCCCAGTAGTGAATCGCCAACAAGAAGTGCGTGTACGGATTGAGATAGATCGCGCGCGTCGACTCCCACGCCGTGGCCGCGGACGGCGCGTAGAAGAACGTCAGGAAAATTCCCGTGACGATCTGCACCGTCATCGCGAACAGCGTGGCGCTGCCGAAGACGTACCAGTAGCTGGCGCCTCCCGGCACGTCTTCCGTGAGAAAGTCCTTCGTCATCGAGACGAAGCCGGTGCGCTTGTCGATCCAGTTCAGCATCGGCGGTTACCCTATGCCTGGTACGAGACGACGATGCGCTGGGGCGTGTTCGACTGATAGACGATCCACGTTACCTCCGCGGTGCCGTTCTGCTCGCGCAGCGGCAGAGGGTCGAGTCCGCGCGGCGCGGGACCGGCGATGTGCGTGCCGTCGAAGTTGTACTGCGATCCGTGGCAGGGGCACATGAACCGGTTCTGCGAGTCGTTCCAGCTGTAGTAACAGCCGAGGTGCGGACAGATCGGGCTAAAGACGACGAAGCCCATGGTGACCACGTCGTAGGGCACGTCGGGCTTTCCGCCGGGAAGCGTGAAGATGTCGGGGCGGGCGGCTTGGAACTTGGCCGGGTCGACCTTGATGCCCCAGCAATACTCGGGCGCGGCCTGCTCGGGCAGATAGCCGTCGGTGAATTTCAAGGTAAACGTGAGCTTGACCGGCTTGGAGGTCGCCTTCTGCAGCGCATCGAGCTCGGCCGGCGTCAACGGCGCCCACGAACCGGTCGACGAGTTCTTGGGCGGGAGCAGCGAGCCGACGATCGGCACCGCCAGCACGAGCCCGATGACGCCGCCGATCGTCAGCGTCGCGTTGGCCATGAAGGTGCGGCGAGTGACTTCCTCCTCGGTCTGGGGAAGGTCGTACGCGCTCACTGTCTTGCGTCCGGCGGCTTGCGCGGCGTCGGCGTTCGTATCGGACAAGTTCGTTCTCCAGGAAAGCTGCGCTTTACGGGTGCAGCACCATTTGCCCCTAGTGTAAGCCTGCCCTCTAGCGGCGTGCCAGGACGAAACTCGGAACGCCGAGCTTGGCGGCTCTCACACCTTGTAGCTGTGGAGGCCCGATATCCAGATGTTGACGCCGAGGTAGCAGAAGATGATGGAGACGAACCCGATGACGCTCACCCAGTTCGTGCGCACTCCGCGCCAGGCGTGGCGCGTGTGGAGGTGCATGTACGCGAGGTAGATGATCCACGAGAACAGCGCGGCCGTCTCCTTTGGATCCCACTGCCAATAGGCGCCCCAGGCCTCCTTCGCCCACATCGCGCCGGTGATGATGCCGATCGAGATGAGCGGCAAGCCGATCGCGACCGCCCGGTAGACCACGACGTCGAGCTGCGACAGGCTGGGAAGCGCCGCCAGCCAGCGCGCGACGGGCCCGGGCTCGGCCTGCTCTCCGTGCGCGCGGACGACCGCGCGCTGCGCGTAATATTTGACCAGGTAGACGCACGAGAAGACGAACGCGACCAGGAACGCCGCGTACGACGACACGACGATCGGCACGTGAATCTTCGCCCAATACGACTGCAGCGACGGCACCGGCGGCATCGTGCCCTCGTACCACGTCACGCCGTAGGCCAAAAAGATCGCCGCCAGCGCGAGAACGAATCCGCCGGCGAACCACAGCTTGTAGCGGAACGCGAAGCCGATGTAGATCGCGACCGACATCGCCGCGAAGAGCGAGAGCGACCCGTAGAGGTTGAGCAGCGGCCACACGTGCGTCATCTCGAAGCGCGCGATCAGCTGTGCGAACTGTGCGACGCATCCCAGGATGGCCAGCGGGGCGCCCACGTCGCGCAGCCAGTCCGCGCGCGAGAAGAAGTACACGAGCAGGGCGAGCGCGCCCAGCGTGTAGCAGGCGAGCGCGACGGCGATGAGGATTTCGTCGAGCGACACGTTACAACCGTTGCCCCAAAGCCGCCGTCAGCCTGCCGAACTCGTCGGCAAAGACGTCGTAGCCCTTCACGGTGGTCGCGGCCGCGCCCACGCGGCAGCGGTCGGGCCCTTCGGGATCCACGCGCACGTAGAGCCGAGCGGGCAGGAAGTAGAACGAGACGATCAATCCGGCGAGCAGCACGAACGCGCCGATCCCGACCAGCGGAACGCCCGGGTCGTAGCGATACTGGAAGCCGCTGTACGGCACGTAGCGTGCGGGCGTGACTCGCCAGCCGTCGCCGAGGTCGATCGACGTGTGCATCGGCACGAGCGCCGCTCCGACGGGCGCGCCGCCCTGCGCGACGTCGAGCACGACGCCCGGATCGTTCACGCGGGGGTCGGCGGTCGGCATGCCGCTCTGCTTGTCCACCGTCGGCGCGAACCGGTCGTAGATCACGCTGCGCCCCGAGCCGGGTAAGTCGAGCGACTCGCCTTCGAGCAGCGTCCGCGCCGAGAGTGCGGCATCGCGCCGCCCGTAGCGGCTCACGTCGAACCGTGCGCCGAACCCGTAGCTGGCCTGATAGTAGAGGGTGCCGTCTACGTCGATCGGATGGTTCACGCGCACGGTCATCGCCTTGGGAACGCCGTCGTTGCCGGTGACGGTGACGCGCGAGACGTAGTCGATCGGCTGGTAGACCATGCCGCTCTTCGTCATGATCGGAGCGATCTTGTATGCGAAGTCGTCGAGGCGCAGCAGGGCGTGCGTCTGTGCCACCTGCGCCGTGTTGCCCGTGAGCACCGCCATCTCGCCCGAGAAACCGCGCGCCCAATAGAGCGTCGTGCCGGCGGCGACGATCACGAAGCCCGCGTGCGCCACCAACACGCCGCGGCGCGCCCAATTGTGGCGGTCGGCGAAGGTCCACTCCACGCCGCCGAAGGGGCGCTCGCGCACGGCCCAACCGCGCGAGGCGAAGAACTCGGCGATTCGCCGGCGCACGTCGGCCTCCGTGCCCTGCGCCTGCCACGTCGCGTGCAGCGGGATTTTGTCGACGCTCACCGGACGCAGCGGCGGGAGCCGCGCCGGAATGACCCGCTTGAACGTGCACACCGCGAGCGACAGCAAGATCAAGCCGATGATGCCGACGTACCACGGCGAGTGGTAGACGTTGTCGAGGTTCAGGCGCAGGATCGCGCGCGCCAGCGGCGCGGCGTAGGATTGAAAGTAGATGCCCGCATCCTGCCCCTGATCGACGACGACGCCGATGAGGGTCAGCAGGCCCCACGCGACGAACAGCGACACGGCAAAGAGCACGTTTCCGAACGTGCGCACGAAGTCGCCGTAGACCGCCCTCGCCGTCGCGATCATCCCGCGGTCACCTCGAGCCCGTCGAAGGGGACGACCATCGGTGCTGCAGCGGCAGAATCACCCAAATCGACATCTCGTAGAGCAGATACATCGGCACGGCGAGCAGCGCCATCGTGAGCGGGTTGCCGTCGGGCGCGGCGAGACCGCCGGCGATGAAGAACGCGAAGAGCGCGTGCCGCCGGTAACGCATCAGCGACGCGGCGTTCACGATGCCGAGGCGCGCCAATCCGATCAGCACGATCGGCGTCTGGAACACGATCGCAAAGAGCGCGAGCAGGACCATCACGAAGTTGAGCGTCGAGGCGACTCCGAACGTCGGCGTGGCGACCGCGTCGGTGATGTGGATCAGCGCCGCGACCACGCGCGGGATCACGACGAAGTGCGCGAAGGCCAGCCCGAGCGCCGCGAGCGCGAGCGACGGCACGATGAACGCGTAGACCATGCGCCGCGTGCGCGGATGGATGGCGGGAACCACGAACAGCCAGAGCTGCTGCAGCAGCACCGGCAGCCCGATTACGATCGCGCCGATCACGGAGAACTTGAATTCGGTGAAGATGACGTCGGCGGGGCCGAACGCGTGCAGCTCGATGCCGCCGAAATACTCGCGCATCATCCAGTGGATCGCATACTGCGACGGCCAGAACAGGATGACGGCGATTGCGCCGACGGTGGCGAGCGAGATCAGCAGACGGTTACGGAGCTCCCGCAGGTGCTCCGTAAACGGCATCTCCTTCTGATCCCACGACGACGCCTCGGAAGGCGCGCGCTCCTGCGTTAGGATGACGGCGTTCCGCGTCCCGGGGTGGGCGGCGGGACGACTTCGCCCGCAATCGAGGTGGCTTCGACGTTATCCATGACGTCGGCGTGCTGCATCTCCGCGCGGCGGCGCGCTTCTTCGCGCGCCTTGGCGGCGGCGAAGTCGGCCTCGGCCTGGCCGACCAGAAACTCTTTCTTCGCCTGGCCGGCGCTGCGCGCGAGCTTCGGCAGCTTGTCGGCGCCGAACAGCAGCGCGCCGACGATGAGGATGCCGATGATGATCGGCGCGTCGATGATGGCGAGAAGCGGGTGTACGGTCATGATCCGAGGGCCTCCGTGAGTTTGAAGAGCTCCTTTTTCGCCGCGCCGTCCGCAATGGGCTCTAATGCGCTCTTGGCCCGCTCCACGAAGCGGCCGATCTGCGCTCGGGTGGCCGACAGCCCGCCTTCGCGCTCGATCCCGTGGACGATGCTCGGAATCGCGTCGTTCGCGGCGGCATCGTAGAAACGCCGCACCTCCGCGCGGAAGCTCCCGTCGCCCGATGCCAGCGCGGCGATCAGCGGAATGGTCGTCTTGCGCTCGGTGAGGTCGTTGCCCGCGGGCTTGCCGAGGGAGCGTTCGTCGGCGGTCATGTCGAGCAGGTCGTCCTTCATTTGAAACGCGACGCCGAAGCACTCGCCGAACTGGCGCAGCGCGGCGATCTCGGCGGGGCTGCCGCCGCCCATGATCGCGCCGCACTGGGCCGACGCTGCGAAGAGCGACGCCGTCTTCTTGCGCGCGATCTCGACGTAGGTGTCGAGCGGCAGATCGAGGTTACCGAGCGCCTGCAGCTGCAGCACCTCGCCGTCGCAGATGTCCGCTAGCGTTGCCGAAAGCACGTGCGGCACCGGATGCGGATAGTTGAGCGTGACGTTCTTGAAGATCCAGGCGAACAGGTAGTCGCCGGCCAGCACGCTGATGCGATTGCCGTAGTCCACCGCCGTCGCGTTGACCCCGCGGCGCGTGGGCGCGTGGTCGACCACGTCGTCGTGGATCAGCGTCGCCACGTGGATGAGCTCCATGTAGGCGGCGAGGTACAGGTGCTCCTCGGCGTTGCCGCCGCAGCAGTCCGCCGCGAGCAGCGTGATGCGTGGGCGCAGCCGCTTGCCGCCGGCCGCGAGCATCCGCCGGATCGCCTCGGTGATCAGCGGATTGTCGGTGGAGAAGCGTTCGCGGAAGAAGCGCTCGACCAGCTCGCGCAGGTCGTCGTAGGTTCCGGCCGTGGAATCGATCAGGCTCACGCTTTCGTGCCGTAGTGAATGGCGATCGACCCGGCCATCATCAAGGCGTAGCCCGCGCCGGCGAAGCCGGCGCGCGCGAAGCGATCGCACAGCTCCGGGGCTGCGGGATGGTGCGTCAGCGAGTTGGGGAGATACGTGTAGGCGGCGCGCGAGCCGCCGACGAGGCCGCCCAGCAGCGGCACCAATCCATAGAAGTAGACGTCGAAGAGGCGCTTGATCGTGCGGTTGGGCGCCTTCGTGACGTCGAGGCTCACGAAGCGCGCGCCCGGCCGGAGCACGCGAATGATCTCGCGCAGCGTCGCGTCAACGTCGACCACGTTGCGCAGCGAGAAGCCCATCGTCGCGCCGTCGAACGCGCCGTCGTCGAACGGCATCTCCATGGCGTCGCCCTCGATGAAGCGGACATTGCCGCGGGCCGCGCCGGCAGCCCGCTGCGTCGCGCGCTCGAGCATGGGGCGGCAAAAGTCGAGGCCCGTAACGTCGAGCGTGCGATCGGCCCGCAGAAGGCCGAACGCGAGATCCCCCGTGCCGCAGCAGCAGTCGAGGATGCGCCCGCCGGCCGGCGGCGCGAGCAGCTCGATCGCTCGCCGGCGCCAGCGCTCGTCCAAGCCGGCGGTCATCACCCGGTTTGCACGATCGTAGCGGGGAGCGATCGCCGCGAACATCTCGCGAACGTACGCGCCCTTCTCCGCCTCCCGGCCGTGAATGGGGGTCGAGGTCATCGAGCCGCTGCTTCGCCTAGGCGCTCCGGACCTCCGGCGTGATGGCAGGCGCGATGATCGCCCTCAGCTCGACCGGCGAGGTATTGGCCGCCATGACGCGGGCGCGGGCCGTCGCCGTCGAGGCCTACACGCTGCATGGCGCCGTCTTGCGCGCGACCGAGGAGGCGGCTCGGCGCGGGGCGCGCGTCACGGTGCGGCTCGCCGCTCCGCCCCGCGACGGGCGGTTGGCCGGTGAGAACGCGCGCGTCGCCGCCGAGCTGCGCCGCGCCGGAGCCGCGGTGGCGCTGCAGCAAGATTTGCACGCCAAGGAGATTCGGCTCGACGGCGATCTCTATCTCGACGGAAAGAACTGGAACCGCGGCGACGTGGTGCTGCGCGACTCCGATCCGCACGGCGCGACGCCCACCGCGGCCACCAAGCGCGACGCACTCGCGGCTGAGGCGCAGCTCCTGCGCGGCGCCCGTCCCGGCGACGCCGTCGTGGTCGAGAGCGAGTCGTTCGGCTGTTGCAACGGCGTGTACGGTGCGCTGCGCGCACTCGGAAGAGCCGGCGCGGCGCCGCGTCTGATCGTCAACGCGCGCGACCTGCGCGGTAACGACCGCGAGCGGCGCGCCATTGCCGGCCTGGTTCGCGACGGCGTCCGCGTGCGCGTCGGCAACGATTCGGAGAAGCTCGCCGTCGCCGGCGCGCGCGCGTGGCTGGGCTCCGCCAACGCCACGGTCGCCGTGAAGAAGTGGGACTCGATCGACTGGGGCCTCTGCACCGCCGACGCAAAGATCGCCGGCACGGTCCGGCGCCGCCTCGAAGCGGATTGGCAGGCCGCGCGCGACGTCCGACTTCCGGTGAGCCCTTAGAAACCGAAGAGCGTTCGCGCGTTCGCGTCGGTGATCTCGACGATCTCCGCGAGCGGGACGGCGAGCACCTCCGCCAGCTTCGCCGCCACGTGCGCCACGAACGCCGGCTCGTTGCGCCTACCGCGCGCCGGCACCGGCGCGAGATACGGGCAGTCCGTCTCCAGCACCAACGCGGCAAGGCCGACGGCGCGCACCGCCTCGCGCAGCGAGCCGGCGTTGGGAAACGTGAGCACGCCGCCGATGCCCAGATAGAGCCCGAACTCGTCCACGCAGGTGCGCGCCTCGTCCGCCGTGCCGGTGAAGCAATGCACGACGCCGCGCATGCCCTTCTGCCACTCGCCGCGCAGGATGGCCGTGAAGTCGGCGAAGGCGTCGCGCTGGTGGAAGACCACGGGCATGCCCGTCTCGCGCGCGACGCGCAGCTGCGCGCGCAGCACCTCGGCTTGCGCCGGCCGCGGGCTGTTGTCGTAGTAGTAGTCGAGGCCCGTCTCGCCGATCGCCACGACCGACGGCATCTCGAGCAGCGGGCGCAGTTCGGCGCCGATGTCCGGCGGCGCCTCGCTCGCGCGGTGCGGGTGGATGCCGGCGGCCGCGTTGATGCCGTAGCGCCGCGCCGTCGCGATCGCTGCGCGGCTGTCGGCGAGATCCTCGCCGATCGTCACCATCGCGGCGATGCCCGCGTCGCGCGCGCGCGCGACGACCGCGTCGCGATCGTCGTCGAACTTGCGATCGTGGACGTGGCAGTGCGTGTCGATCACGGCTGCGCGACGACGTCGAGCTTCGGGAACAGCGGCGCCGCGAGCGCCGTCTGCGTGCCCGGCATCACCCCGCCCCACGCCGCGAGTGACGACGACCAATCGTCGTCGATCCGGCCCGGCTCGCCGAGCTGGCGCCACATCTCGCTCGTCCGCTCCGGCATCACCGGGTAGAGCAGGATCGCCGTCCAGCGCAGCCCCTCGCACAGATCGTAGAGCACGGCGTCGAGCTCGCCGGCCCGGCCTTCCTTGTGCAGCGTCCAGGGCTTGCGCTCGTCGATGGTGCGGTTGAGCGCCGTGACCAGCTCCCAGACCGCCTCGAGCGCTTCGCGGAAACGCAGGTCGAGGATCTGCGCGCGCACGCTCTGCGGCAGCGCCGCGAAGCGCGCGCCCAGCTCGCTCGCCGGCGCGTCTCCCTTCGGAACGGCGCCGTCGCGATAGCGCTGCAGCATCGAGAGCGTGCGCTGCAGCAAGTTGCCCAGATCGTTGGCGAGGTCGCTGTTGCGGCGCTGCGCGATCTTCTCTTCGGAATACGAGAAGTCGCTGCCGAACGGCGCTTCGCGCAGCAAGAAATAACGCAGCGCGTCGGCGCCGAAGCGATCGGCCAGCGCGAAGGGATCGACCGCGTTGTCGAGGCTCTTGCTCATTTTCTGTCCGTCGACGGTGATCCAGCCGTGCGCGAAGACCAGCTCCGGCGGCTCCTCGCCCAGCGCCCAGAGAATCGCGGGCCAGATGATCGTGTGGAAGCGCGCGATCTCCTTGCCCACCAGCTGCGTCTGCGCGGGCCAATAGGTGCGAAAGCGTTGCTCGTCCTCGCTCCAGCCGATGGCCGTGATGTAGTTGAGCAGCGCGTCGAGCCACACGTACACTACGCCGCCGCCCGGGATCGGCACGCCCCAGTCGAAGCTAGTGCGCGAGATCGAGAGATCGTCGAGGCCCTCGCGCAGGAAGGCCATCATTTCGTTGTAGACGCTGCGCGGCCGCACCCATTCGGGGCGCCGCTCGAAATACTCGACCAGACGGTCGCGATAGGCGGAGAGCCGGAAGAACCAATCCTCTTCCGAGATCCAGACGACTTCGCGTCCGCACGTGGGGCAGCGGCCGTCGCGGAGCTTCGACTCGAGCCAGAACGTCTCGTCGTCAACGCAGTACCAGCCCTCGTACTTTCCGCGATAGACGTCGCCGCTCTCCCGCAGGCGCTCGAAGACGCGCGTCACCTTCTCGGTATGACGCGGCTCCGTGGTACGGATGAAATCGTCGTACTGCACGTTGTAGGCGGCGAAGAGCGCCTGCCAGCGCGGCACCAGCTCGTCGCACCACTCCTGCGGACTCTTGCCGGCGGCGGCGGCGGCGTTGGCCACCTTCTGGCCGTGCTCGTCGGTTCCGGTGAGGAAAAACGTCGGCCGGAACGTGCGCGCGGTGCGCGCGAGCACGTCGGCGACGACCGTGGTGTAGGCGTGGCCGATGTGCGGATTGCCGCTGATGTAGTAGATCGGCGTGGTGACGTAGTAGGGCCGCTCCATATCGGTCAGCCTTGTTTAATCGGGGTTTTCCGGCGCGCCTTCCGCGCGGTGGCCCTGGCGTAGAGTTGGCGTCGCTCGCCGTACCCGCGCGCCGCCAGCAGCTTTGCCACGTCGCCCACGCGGCGCCCGTCGGCCAGCAGCGCGTCGATCGCGGCGCTCGTCGCCCCCGCCGACGGCGCGGCGGGCGCCGCCGCGGCGGAGGGTGCGATCGCGAATGCGACCTCGCCGCGCACCGGGTCGGGCAGCGCCGCGATCAGCTCGTCCGCCGTGCCGGCGATCTGCTGCTCGTGCAGTTTCGTGTACTCGCGCACGGCGAAGACCCGCGCCCGCGGCGCGACGGCGGCGAGATCGCGCAGCGTGGCGCGGAGGCGGCGCGGCGACTCGTACCAGATCGTGGTGGCGCCGCTCTGCAGCGCGCGCTCGAAGCGGTCGCGCCGCGCGGCGCTCGTGCGCGGCGGAAAGCCCTCGAACGAGAACCGTGCCAGCGGAAAACCGGAGAGCAGCGCGACGCCCGTCGCCGCACTCGGGCCCGGCAGCACCTCGACGGCGACGCCGGCGGCGCGCGCCGCGGCCACGAGTTCGGATCCCGGATCGGAGACGCCCGGCATGCCGGCGTCGCTCGTGACGGCGACGAGCCCAGTGCGGGCGCGCTCGAGGATGGCCTCGGTCGCGCGGGCCGCGTTCTGCTCGCGGTAGCTCCAAATCTCGCGCCCGGGGAGGCCGAGCGCGTGCAGCAGCTTGCGCGCGACCCGCGTGTCTTCGGCCACGACGAGCTCGGCGTCGCGAAGCGCGTCGACGGCGCGCAGCGTGACGTCGCGCAGGTTGCCGAGCGGCGTGGCTACGAAGACCAGGGGCATGGCGCGAGCCTTCGACGTCGAGCACATTCCTCCGGGCGCCAAGCTCGAGCTCTACATCTCGCCGAGCTGCCCGTACTGTCAGCGCGCGATGGCCTACTACGACGCGGCGGGCACGCCGTACGCGAGTTACGACGCGCAGAACGACCGGCGCGTCCGCGAGCGGATGTTCGCCTACAGCGACGGCGATCCGACGGTGCCCGTCATCGTCGTCGACGGGCGGTACGCGCAGTCGGGATGGGGCTCGCCTCCGCGAGGCTGAACGGTCCACTAAGCGCGCCGGTCGGCGCGCTCGAAGTGAAGGGCGATGCAAGCGGCGAAGAGGCCACTAGCTTCGCTTCGTTGCTACAGAAGAACGGAGGCTTTTCAAAATGGACCGGGATAGCTCAACCGCGGCGGCAGCCGGACTGATCGCGACGTTCGGCCTGATCTACGCTATCGTGCTCATCGCCCTGATCGCGTTCACGGTCTGGGTCTACTGGCGCATCTTCGCCAAAGCGGGATACAACGGCGCGCTCTCGCTGCTCAACTTCATTCCCGGCGTCGGTCCGCTGATCTGCGTGCTCATCCTGGCGTTCGGGCGCTGGCCGATCGAGGACCAGCTGGCCGCCGCATATGGGCACGGCGTTCCGCCGCCCCCGACGATGCCGCCGCCTCCGCCGCCGGGCTCGTCGGTCATGCCGACGTAGCGGCGCCTACTTCGACCAGCAGTCCTCGATCCAGCGCTCGACGTCGCCCGCGCGCGACGGCAGGCTGGCCGACAGGTTCTCGGGTTCGGCGTTCGTGACGGCGATGTCGTCTTCGATGCGGACGCCGATCCCGCGGAAGCGTTCCGGCACCGTGCCGTCGTCGGGCTGGAAGTAGAGACCCGGTTCGACGGTGAGCACCATGCCCTCGCGCAGCTTGCCGTAGCGATACTCCTGCTCGCGCGCTCGCGCGCAGTCGTGCACGTCGAGCCCCAGCATGTGGCTCACGCCGTGGAGCGAGTAGCGGCGATGGAAGAGCCGCTCGGGGTCCATCGCCTCGTCGAGCGACGTCTTGAGGATGCCGAGATCGATGAGCCCTTGCGCGAGCACGCGCGTCGCGCGGCGGTGCGGCTCGAGGAAGTCGTTGCCCGGCGTCGCCGCCTCGATGCCGGCGCGCTGCGCCTCCCAGACGATCTCGTAGACCGTCCGCTGCTCGGGCGAAAACGTTCCCGATATCGGGAGCGTGCGCGTGATGTCGGCCGTGTAGAGCGAGTCGCATTCGACGCCCGCATCGAGCAGCAGCAGTTCGCCGGAACGCAGCGCGCCGTCGTTGCGCGTCCAGTGCAGCGTGCAGGCGTGCTCGGCCGCCGCCGCGATCGTCAAATAGCCGACGTCGTTGGCGTCGGTGCGCGCGCGGCCCCAGAACGCCGCCTCGACCGCGCGCTCGCTCGTCGCGCCGCGCATGGCCCGGATCGCGTCTTCGAACGCGCGCTTGGAGATCGCGCAGGCTTTGCGGAGCTCGTCGAGCTCGTACTCGTCCTTGACCAGCCGCATCTCCGAGAGGCGCTCGGCCAGCTCGTCGTCGCCGTCGTTCGCGTCGAAGCGGCGGTCGATCTCGTCGTCGTGCCCGCGCGACAGGCGCAACGGGTACCCTCGCTCGCGCAGCTCCTGCAGGTAATCGCCGAGGTGTGCCATCGGCTGGCAGTCGTCGACGCCGAAGTACGCGCGACTCTCCTCGACGCCGCGGTGACGGCCGACCCACAATTCGCCGTAGACGCGGTCGGTGAAGAACTCGGCGGTGCCGCGGTTGTGCGCGGGCACGAAGAGCAGGCTGCGATGCCCGCTGCCGTGCGGCTCCAGAACGAGCGCCGCGCCGGGCTCGCCGCCGCCGATCAGGTACGCGAAGTCGCTCGACGGCCGGAAGCGGAAGAACGTATCGTTGGCACGCACGCGCTCGCGCCCGGCCGGCAGCACGAGATACGTTCCCGGATATGCCTTCGAGAGCGCCTCTCGCCGCTGCGCGAAGCGATCGGCCTCCGGCCGGCGTTCCCGATTAGCCGGGCGGTCGATCCAGTCGCTCGACATGAACTCGACGAGCGCCGTCGGCGGAACGAAATCGTGGCTGGCTTTGGCGGCATCCTGGGGCCGCTCGAGGTTTTTCTCGGCAGACATGGTTCGGCGGAGATTCGCTGAAGCGACGACGGGTCATGCCGGCCGATCCATCGCCAGTGCCCGGAGACCCCGTTCGCGCGACCGACACGCTCGCGAACGAGCGCACCTACCTGGCCTACGTGCGGACGGCCCTGGCGTTCATCGCGTTCGGCTTCGTGATCGCGCGGTTCTCGCTCTTCGCACGGGAGTTCGCGGTGCTGGCGCACAGCACGACGCCCGCGCCGGGACTCTCCGGCGCCTTCGGAACGGCGATGGCAATGTTCGGCATCTTGGTGGCCATACTCGGAGCGTGGCGCTACGCGGTAACCGATCGCGGCCTACGCGCCGGGCGCGTCGAAAGGCTCTCGACGCTTACCGGCTACCTGCTCTCGTTGTTCGTCGCCGCGGTGGGTGCGCTCGTTGCGATCGAGCTCCTCGCTTCGCACTAACTCATGTCGAGGCCGAAGTCCAGCGCGGGCGCGCTATGCGTCAGCCAGCCGACGCTGATCAGGTCAACGCCGCTGCTTGCGATCTCGCGTACGTTCTGCGCGGTCACGCCGCCGCTCGCCTCGGTGACCGCGCGGCCGCCCACGATCCGCACCGCGTCGGCGAGCTGAGCCGGCGCCATGTTGTCGAGCAGCACGGCGTCGACGTGCGTGTCGAGCGCCTCGCGCAGCTGCTCGAGCGTGTCGACCTCGACTTCGACCTTCACCATGTGGCCGACGGCGGCGCGCGCCGCGGCGACGGCGTCACCGATCGAACCGGCGACCGCGATGTGGTTGTCTTTGATCAGCACGCCGTCGTCGAGCCCGAAGCGATGGTTCACGCCTCCGCCGCAGCGAACCGCGTAGCGCTCGAGCGCGCGCAGCCCCGGCGTTGTTTTGCGCGTGTCGGCGATCTTCGCGCGCGTGCCCGCAACCGCGTCGACCAGCGCGCGCGTTGCCGTGGCGATGCCGGAGAGGCGGCACAACAGGTTGAGCGCGGTGCGCTCGCCGGTAAGGATCGCGCGCGCGTGCCCGAAGATCTCCGCGGCGCACTCGCCGGCCGCGATGGGGTCGCCGTCGTCGGCGCGCGACGAGAACTCGACGCGATCGTCGAGCAGCGCGAAGGCGATCGCCGCCACCTCGATGCCCGCGACGATTCCATCGCGGCGCGCGACGATGCGCGCCGTGGTAGTGGCGTCGGGTTCGACGATGGCGTCGGTCGTCAGGTCGCCGCCGTGGCCGACGTCTTCCAGCAGCGCCGCGCGGACCAGCGGCTCCGCCAGGAGACTAAGCGACGCTGAGGAGCCGCGTGAACGAGCGTTTTGCGAAGGCTTCATCGGCCTGCGGATAGTCGGTGCGGTAGTGGCTGCCGCGGCTTTCGCGCCGGTCGAGCGCGGCCTCGGCGATCAGGCGTCCAACGACGAGAAGGTTGCGCAGCTCGCCGCTCGCGCCGCCCAGCTCGTCGTCGAGCTCGCGAATGCGCTGCAGCGCCTCGCGAAGCCCGGCTTCGTTGCGAACCAATCCCACGTTCGAGTACATGACGCTGCGCACGTCGCTCAGCGCCTGCGCCGCGGTCGTCCGCGAACGCCGTCGCCGAACTATGGGCGCCTTGACGGCGCGCGTGCGGCCGCCCGGCGCGGCGGCGGTCTGCACGTTGGCGATGTCGGTTGCGACGCGCGACCCGTAGACGAGCGCCTCGAGCAGCGAGTTGCTCGCGAGGCGATTCGCGCCGTGCACGCCGGTTGCGCCGGTCTCGCCGCACGCCCAAAGCCCCTCGAGCGAGGTGCGCCCCCACTCGTCGACCGCGATGCCGCCCATGTGATAGTGGGCGGCGGGTGCGACCGGAATGTTCTGCACGCGCGGGTCGATGCCGGCGGCGATGCAGAAGCCGAAGACGGTCGGGAACTGTTCGGGGAACTTGGCGCCGATGGCCGAGTGCGCGTCGAGGCCGACGGTGCGACCGCGCTGCTGCTGTTCGAAGATGGCGCGTGCGACGACGTCGCGCGGCGCCAGCTCGGCGTCGGGGTGCAAAGCCGGCATGAAGCGTTCGCCGAGATCGTTGACGAGCGTGGCGCCTTCGCCGCGCACCGCCTCGGTGACGAGCGGCATGGGATCGCGCCCGATCGCGAGCGCGGTGGGATGGAATTGAACGAACTCCATGTCGGCGAGCAGCGCGCCCGCGCGCGCCGCCATCGCGATGCCGTCGCCGGTGGCCTCGACGGGATTCGTGGTGTAACGGTAGAGCCGTCCCATCCCGCCCGTCGCCAGCACGACGGCGCCGGCACGAAACGCTAACCGCTCGCCGCTCGCGTTGTCGATCGCCGCGACGCCGCGCACGCGGCCATCCTCGACGATCAGATCCTCGGCCGTCACGTCCTCGACCACGCGGATCGCGGGATGCGTGCGAACGGCTTCGATGAGCGTCTTGAGGATCTCGTGGCCGGTGGCGTCGCCGCCGGCCTTCACGATGCGGCGGCGCTGGTGCGCGGCCTCGCGTCCGAGCGCGAGCTCGCCGCCTTCGGTACGGTCGAACGCCGCGCCGAGCTCGAGCAGCTCCTCGACGCGCGCCGGGGCGTCGCGGGTGAGAATCTCGACGATCTTGCGATCGTTGATGCCGGCGCCGGCGCGCTGCGTGTCGATCGCGTGCAGCCGGGGCGAGTCGTCCTTGCCCATCGCCGCGGCGATGCCGCCCTGCGCCCAGTCGGTGGCGGCGCCCTTGCCCAATCGCGTCTTACAGAGCACCGTGACGTTCGCGGGCGCGAGTTTGAGCGCCGCGATCAAACCGGCGATGCCGGCCCCGACGACGAGCGCGTCGCTCCGCTGCGTTTCCACGAATCGCTGCTTAGTCGCGGGCCGCGCGGCTGTAGGCGAGCATCCGGTCGACGGCGCGCCGCGCGCGCTGCGCGATCTCGGGATCGATCGTCACCTCGTACTCCATCGCCTCGAGACTGTGCAGCACCTTCGGCAACGTGTTGCGCTTCATGTGCGGGCACAGGTTGCAGGGGCGGACGAACTCGACCTCCGGATAGCGCCCCGACACGTTGTCGGCCATCGAGCACTCGGTCATGAGCAAGACGCGCGCGCGCCCGACGGTCCCCACGTACTCCGACATGCCTTGCGTCGAGCCGACGTAGTCGGCTTCGGCGAGCACGTCGGGCGGACACTCGGGGTGGGCGAGCACGATGAGCGACGGGTCGTCGCGCCGGAAGCGGCGCACGTCCTCGCCGGTGAATCGCTCGTGCACCTCGCAGTGGCCTTTCCAGGCGACGATCTCGACCTTCGTCTTCGACGCGACGTACTTCGCGAGATACTCGTCGGGAAGAAAGATGACGCGCGGAACGCCCAACGCCTCGACGATCTGGACCGCGTTGCCGCTGGTCACGCAGACGTCCGATTCCGCCTTGACCTCGGCCGAGGTGTTGACGTAGGTGACGACCGGCGTGCCGGGATAGCGCTCGCGCAGCAACCGCACGTCCGCTGCCGTGATGGACTCCGCCAGCGAACAGCCGGCAAGCAGGTCGGGAACCAGCACCGTCTTGGACGGATTCACCAGCTTAGCCGTTTCGGCCATGAAGTGGACGCCGCAGAGCACGATGACGTCGGCGTCGGTCGCGGCGGCCTGCATCGCGAGGGCCAGCGAGTCGCCGACGATGTCGGCTACCGTGTAGAAGATCTCGGGTACCTGGTAGTTGTGGGCCAGGATCACCGCGTTGCGCTCGCGCTTGAGGCGGTTGATCGCCGAGATGTAGGGCGCGTGCAACGGCCACTCGACGCGGGGAATCACGCGTTCCGCCCGCCGGAGGATCGGCTCGGTCTCGGCGGCGAGGCTCTCCGTGTAAGTCAGATCGATGACGCCCATGCTTGCTCTCTAGGTGATTGCGGTCCGCACCGCCGCTTCTCCCCCATCGCTTCATACCCGGCGCGCGGGCGTCGGTATGCGGCGCGACAATCGGGCGACCCTCGGTTAGTTTAGGGGCGCGGCGTCGCGGGGTACGAGCCCGATGGGACACCCAAGCAGCCGAAGGGAGAGGAATCCACATGAAACGATGGTTTGCCGGCATCATTCTCGCCGGAGCGTGCATCGCCGGAGCGACGACGGTAGCGGCCACGGCCCAGCCGGCGCCCACGATGTCGCCGATGGTATCGCCGTCGCCGACACCCGCAACGACCATGCGTCCATAACGGCGCCACCGAAGGCGCTTTTTCGGCGCGGCGTGTCCATAAGTTGTGGGTAACCGCAATTTCTTGTGGAGCCCTTGTGGACTCGGCGATTTGTGCCTTGAACGCTCCGCCGTGCTTTGTTAGCATGCAATCACTTCGTCAAACGATGAAGTGCGGAGTGTATCGAGCCGCGACCGGCAACACGTAGACGACCACGTCGCGTAAGCGGCGAATCCGAGTGAGTGCCGTTCGAAGTCCGGATCGACGTCGGTGGGAGGCCTGCAAAGACCTCAAACAGGCGGCATAGACCGGGGATACCGCGAAGCCCGCTGCTTACGCCGCGGGCTTTGCCTTATTCCGGAAGGCGACGCTGCGTGCCGCACGCAATCAAGCGCGCAATGGAAGGCCGGGCGGAGCTCACTCTGCGCGGATTCATCTTGGGCGCGGCGATCACGCTCGTCTTCACCGCGGCCAACGTCTACCTGGGCCTGAAGGTGGGCCTTACGTTCGCCTCGTCGATTCCCGCCGCGGTCATCTCGATGGCGGCGTTGCGCGCGTTTCGCAGCGCGACGATCTACGAGAACAACATCGTGCAGACGATCGCGTCGGCCGCAGGAACGCTCTCGGCGGTAATCTTCGTGCTGCCGGGCCTCGTGATGATCGGCTGGTGGACGGGATTTCCGTTCGCCGAGACGTTCGCGATCTGCGCGATCGGAGGCACGCTGGGCGTGATGTACAGCGTCCCGCTGCGGCGTGCGCTGGTGACGGGCTCGGACCTGCCCTATCCCGAGGGGGTGGCGGCGGCCGAGGTGCTCAGGGTCGGCACCGGCGCGGGCGCCGAGGGAAATCGCGAGGGCCTGCTGGCGCTCGTCGCGGGGACGGTGGCGTCGGCCGGCTTCGCCTTGGTCGTCGCAACGAAGGTTTTTGCGGGCGAGATCGCCGGCTACTTTCGCGCCGGTAACGCGGCGACGGGCATGGGCTTCGGATTGTCGCTTGCCCTCGTCGGCGCCGGGCAGCTGATCGGCATCACCGTCGGCGCGGCGATCTTCGCCGGGCTCGTCATCGCGTGGGGCGTCGCCACGCCGGTGCTCACCGCGATGCATCCGGCGGCCGGCGCCGCGGCCGGCGTTGCGACCGCCGTGTGGTCCCACAAGGTGCGCTTCATCGGCGCTGGCGCGATCGGCGTCGCGGCGCTCTGGTCGCTCGGCCGGCTCGCGCGGCCCGTCGCGCTCGGCGTCGCGTCGGCGATCGCCGCGCAGCGCAAGCGGCGCGCGTCCGCGCAGGAGCTGCCGCGCACCGAGCGCGATCTTCCGATCGGCATCGTCGCTCTCATCAGCGCCGTCTGCCTCGTGCCGCTCGCGGTTCTGCTATGGACGTTTCTCGCGCACGGCGCGCTGGCTCCGCTCTCCGGCGCGCTGACGCTCGCAGCGGTGCTCTACGTCGTCGTGGCGGGGTTCTTCGTTGCCGCGGCGTGCGGCTACATGGCGGGCTTGATCGGATCGTCGAACAGCCCGGTCTCGGGGCTTGCGATTCTTTCGGTGCTCGGCGCGTCGCTCGTCGTGCTCGCGATCGCGCGCAGCGCCGGCGCGCCCGGCGTGCCGCAGATGATCGCGTACGCGCTGTTCGTCACCGCCGTGCTGCTCTGCGTCGCGACGATCTCGAACGACAATTTGCAAGATCTCAAGACGGGCCAACTCGTCGACGCGACGCCGTGGCGGCAGCAGATCGCGCTGGTTGCGGGGGTTGCGGTGGGCGCGCTCGTGATCCCGCCGATCCTCAACCTGCTCAATCGCGCGTACGGCTTCGTCGGTGCGCCCGGCGTGCACGCCGGCATGCAGCCGCTGCCCGCGCCGCAGGCGACGCTGATCTCCGCGCTGGCGAAGGGCGTGATCGGAGGACAGATCGACTGGGGTCTCATCGGCATCGGCGCGCTGGTCGGCGCGCTGGTCGTCGCCATTGACGAGGCGCTGCGCGCGACGAAGCGCTACGCGCTGCCGCCGCTGGCGGTGGGGCTCGGCATCTATCTGCCGGCTTCGACGACGGCGCCGGTCGTAATGGGCGCCGTGCTCGGGTGGTGGTACAACCGGTGGGCCGCCACGCGGTCTCATCCCGATCGCGCCCGGCAGCTCGGCATCCTCGTCGCATCCGGCATGATCGTCGGCGAGAGTTTGTTCGGCGTTCTGCTCGCCGCGCTGATCGTGTTCAGCAGCAACGCGACGCCACTGGGGCTGGTTGGCGATTCGTTCGCGCCGGTCGGCATGGTTGCGGGCGTCGTGGTCTTCGCGCTCGTGTTGGCCGGGTTGTTCCGCGTCTGTTCGTCGCTCTCGTCGTCGCCGGCGACGCGCGGCGCGCGCCGATAGCGAACGTAGGCGACTGGGACGACGAAGAGCGTCAGCAGCAGCGAGCTCGATAATCCGCCGATCACGACGACGCCGAGGGCTTGACGATACTGCGCTCCGATCGTGTGCCCGAGTGCAAGCGGAAGCATGCCGGCGACCATTGCGAGGGTGGTCATGAGGATCGGACGAAGGCGCCGCCGCGCCGCCGAGGTCATCGCCGCATAGGGCGCGCGGCCACGGCGCACTTCACGCTCGGCGTACTCGACCAGCAAGATGCCGTTCTTGGCCACGAGGCCGACGAGCATCACGATGCCTAGCATCGAGTAGAGATTGAGCGGTTGACGCGTGACGTAGAGCGCGCCGAAGGCGCCGATCGACGCCAGGGGAACCGCGAGCATCACGGCGAGCGGCAGGGCATAACTCCGGTAGAGGATCGCCAGGATCGCATACACGATCGCCACGGAAAATGCGAGCGTCGTTAGGATCTTCCCGGCGGTCTCTACGAACTGCTCGACGTCGCCCCGCGGCTCGATGCGCGCGCCGGGCGGCAGAAAGCCGGGATCGCGCAGCGCGTCGGCGATCGGACGCGTCACGAGGCCGATCGGCGCCGACCCGACGGCATTTGCCGTCACCGACACGATGCGCTCGCCGTTTTCGCGCTCGATGACGCCGGGCTCCGACGATGCGGCGACCGTCGTTAGATCGCCGAGCGGAATCAGGCGCCCGTCCGACGCGCGCACCGCAAGGCGAAGCGCCGCGTCGAGATCGCCGCGCAGCGCGGCATCGGAGCGAACCACGACGTTGGTGAGCCCCCACGCGGTGCGCACTTTGGCCGCGATCGCGCCGCCCGTCGCGATGCGCGCGGTCTGCGCGGCATCGTCGGCCGAAACGCCGAGCAGCGTCGCCCTGGACGAATCGACGACGATATCGAGTTTCGTTCCGACCCCGACGTCGCTCGCCCGCACGTCGGTGGCGAGCGGATTCGCGCGCAGGGCCCCCACGATGCGCGCGGCGGCAACGTCGACGACGGCCGGCGGTCCGGCGACGTTGTAGCCGATCGGCGCCGTGCCGCCCATCCCGCGCCCGGCGCCGGCGATCGCGGCGTCGGGCAGCAGCGGCTGCATCGCCTTGACGCGATCTACGATCGCGTCGCCCGAGGCGGTCTCGTCCTCGAGCGTCGCTTCGAGCATCGCGACGTTGCTCGCGAATACGTTGGCCGTGCCGTTGAACGTCGTGCCGGTCTCGAGCACGACGTGACGAACGCGTGGATCCTCGAGCAGACGCTGCGCGATCGTCTCCGCGCGACGCTCGGTGCGCTCCAACGACGTGTCCGGTGGGAAGGTGAGCGAAAGCGATGCTCGCCCGGCCGCCACCGGCGGCGAGAACTCCGTGGCGATGCGGCCCGAACCCACGAGCCAGATCGCAGCCGCGCAGGCGGCCGCGGTTACCAGCGCCAGAGCGCGGCGACGGCGCCACGCGAGCGGCAGCCAACGCTCCACGTAGAGCTGCGTCAAGCGCGTCTCCCAGCGCAACGCTATCGCGGGCAGCGCGCGAGCCGCCGCGATCGACGATCGTGCTGCAGTCGTGCGCAGCATCCACGGCGCGGTTCGGGCGCGGCGCTGCGGGCGCGGGGCCAGCGCCCAGCGCGCGGCGAGCAGCGGCGTGAGCGTGAACGAGACCACGAGCGAGAACGCGGTCGCGAAGACGACCGTCAGCCCGAACTCGCGCATGAACTGCCCGACGATCCCGCTCATGAACGCAATCGGGGCGAACACCGCGACGTCGACGAGCGTGATCGCGAACGCGGCGCCGCCCAGCTCGTTGCGGCCCGCGACGGCCGCCTCGTCGCCGCGCAGCCCGCGGCGCGCGTTGTCGGCGATCGCCTCGACGATGACGATCGAATCGTCGACGAGGATGCCGATCGTCAGGGAGAGGGCCATCAGCGACAGCACGTTGATGCTGAACCTCATCGCCCACATCGCGCAGAGAGCGGCGAGCAGCGAGGCGGGGATCGAGATCGCCGCGATGAGGGCGTTGCGCCAGGCGCGCAGGAAGGCGAGCATGACCACGACGGTCAGCACGACGCCTTCACCGATCGTCTGCAGAACGCCATTAATGGCCGAGCGCGTGAACGGCGCGTCGCTGCGTAACGGCGTGAAGCGGACCAATGGGTACTCGCGCGCGAGCCGTGCGAACGTTTTCGCGGCGGCGGCGATCGCGGCCAGCGAATCCGCGCCCGCGGCCCGACTGACCGACAGCACGATGCCGCGCGCTCCGTCCACCGTTACGATCACGCCGGGATCCTCGATGCCGTCGCGCACCGTCGCGACGTCGCCCACGCGCAGCGCGGCGACGGCGGGAATGGCCACCGGCAGCGCGCGCAGAGAGTCCGCCGTGTCGGCCGCGGACTTCACGCCGAGGGTCGCCTCGCGCTGTGACGATCGCAGCCGGCCACCCGGAAAGATGTCGTTGGCCGACGCCACGGCGCGGGCCACGTCCAGCGGCGTGCCGCCGGCTTCCGCGAGCGCGCCGGCGTTGGGCACGACCGTGAGCTGCGCGCGCGTCTCGCCGGCAATCAGCACGGTTCCGATGCCCGGAGTCGCGCGGAGGGCCGGCGCGATGCGCGTCTCGACGGCCTGCGTGAGTTCGCGCGTTGACAAGACGGCCGACGTCACGGCGTCTTCGAGAATCGGCGCCTGCGACGGATCGCGCGCCATCACGACCGGCGGCACGAGGTCGGGCGGCATGTTGGGGCGCGCCGCATCCACGGCTTGCTGCACGTCGGTGCGGTCGGCATCGGGGTTGCTGCCGAAGCGGAAACGAACCTGAATCTGCGCTACGCCCTCTTGCGCCGCGGCCGAGACGCGCTCGACGTCGGTGAGGCCATCGAGCTGATCCTCGATCGGCGCCACGATCAAGCGCTCGATGTCGTTGGGCGCCGCGCCCGGGTAGGGAGCGGCGATGGACACCGCCGGAAACTGCACCGGCGGCAAGATGCTGCGCCCCATTCGAGCGAACGCCGCGATGCCGACCAGCCCGATCGTCGCGTAGACCAGCGTCACCGCGATGGGATTGCGCAGTGCGAAGCGGGTGAGGAACATGCCTCGACCTTTAGCTCGCGGGTTCGCGCCGGCTCCCGGTTCGCCGCGCGAATTACTCCGCGGCGAAGTAATATCGCTTCGCCGGCGCGTTCCATCGCGGCGCCGATCGCCTATCGTAGGGCCATGAAGTTCGCACTCTCGTCGATCGCCGCGCTGCTGCTCTCTCCTGCGGTCGCCGCCGCGCAGATGGCCGCCCCTACCCCGCTGACGCCGAGTCAATTCGCGGCCAGCGCGACCGGTCAGAACGTGATCTTGGCCGTGCGCGTCGAGACGGCAGCGAGGACGGCCGTGACCGCGGAGCTGCTCGAGCGGATCACCGACGCGCGCTACAAGGCCACCGGCAAGCACGTGACGCTGTACGTGCCGGAGGAGACGCCGATCGTGATGGGATCGGCGGCCGACGTCAAGCCCGGCGCGATCCTGTTCGTCTACGCCGTGACGACGACCGCCGCGCACGCCGACGTGAAGAAGGTCGTCGTGGTGACGCCCTACGCCGCCGTCGAGTGAGCGCGCTCGGTCCGATCGCGGGCTGGCTCGCCCTCGCGGCGATTCCGATCGTCGCGCTCGCCGGGTGGCTGACGCGGCGCTTCGCGCGCGGCGCGTTGCGCGTTCGCATGCGCCCGCACTACGTTGCCGGCTACGCGGTGGTCGCGGTCGCGCTCGTGCATGCCGGCTCGTCGATGGCCGCAATGGCGGGAGCGGATGCGACCGGCGTGTGGCTCGCGACCCTGGCGATGCTCGGGCTAATCTGGCAAGCGCTGTTGGGCAGCAACCTGCAGTCGCCCGGCGATTATCGCCGCCCGTTGCGGCGCTGGCATCTGGTCACGTTCGTTGCGGTCGCGGCGCTGGCGAGCGGCCACGTGCTGCTGAACCGCTAACATCTTCAGACGTGCCGCTTCGGATCGACGATCGGGCCATCGTCGGCGATCCAGTCCGGCTCCCACCGCGGATCGTGCAGCAGCGAAATCGTGTCGCCGAGGTAGCGCCGTTCCGCGCGGAGTCGCGCGACGGTGTGCGAGGCGCTCAGGTAGGCGGCGCCGGCGCGCTCGCGCATGTCGCCCAACAAGCGCGATAGTCTTCTTTCATGCGCCGCGACGCTCTGCGCGCGCTGTTCGAGAAGATCGGCCGCGACGTCGCGCCGCAGTTGGCCCAGCAAGACGAGTGCGGTTTCCAAGGCCGCGTCTTCGCTCTGCACGTCGAGCAACACGCCGCGCAGCAGCTCGTGAAAGCGCCGCTCGCCATCCGCCGAAAGCCCGTAGATCGCCTTGGTCTTCGCCGGTCCGCGCTTCGTCTCGCCGGGTTTTCGTTCGAGCAATCCAGCCGTGGCGAGCCGGTCGACGAGGGCGTAGACGTTTCCGCGCTTGAAGCTTCGATAGAGCGGCGTGTGCTCGCGCATCGCCTTGTCGAGCTGATACGCCGACGCCGGCTTTCGCCGCAAGAGACCGAGCACGAAGAGCTCGCGGTGCGGCTCGGAGGCTGTCATCACCACCCGTTCGCTCCGCGCAATTGAATCCGCTGCCCGCGGCGTACGGTTCGTGCCCGGCGGTGTTCGGTGGGTTGGCGACGAGTGCAGGCTTCGCGGATATCGCCGCCGTAGCGCGGATAGCCCACGAGATAGCCGACCGCGACGCTTTCGTCACACCAAAAGTAATTAAGGAGATTAAGGCATGAGTTTCGTCACTTCGGATGACGGCACCCAGATCTACTACAAGGACTGGGGCTCGGGGCAGCCGATCGTCTTCAGCCACGGGTGGCCGCTTTCGGCGGACGATTGGGATGCTCAAATGATGTTCTTCGTCAACCATGGCTACCGCGTGATCGCGCACGATCGCCGCGGACACGGCCGGTCCACGCAAACCTCGGGCGGTCACGACATGGATCATTACGCCGACGACCTCGCGGCCGTGACCGAGCATCTCGATCTGCGCAACGCCGTTCACGTCGGACATTCGACCGGCGGCGGAGAGGTGGTGCATTATCTAGCGCGTCGCGGTCAGAGCAGAGTCAAGGCGGCTGCGATCCTCAGCGCCGTCCCGCCGTTGATGCTGAAGACCGCCGCCAATCCGGGCGGCCTGCCGAAGGAAGTCTTTGACGGCTTGCAGGCGCAGCTCGCAGCCAGTCGGACGCAGTTTTACCGCGACCTCCCCGAGGGCCCGTTCTACGGTTTCAACCGGCCGGGCGCGAAACCGTCGGAAGCCATCATCCAGAACTGGTGGCGTCAGGGAATGATGGGCGGCGCCAAGGCGCACTACGACGGCATCGTTGCATTTTCGCAGACGGACTTCACGGACGATCTCAAAGCGATCGACGTGCCCGTATTCGTAGGACATGGCGACGACGACCAGATCGTGCCGTATGCCGACTCCGCCCCGCTCTCGGCGAAACTGTTGAAGAACTCGACGTTAAAGACGTATCCCGGCTATCCCCACGGCATGCCGACGACTCACGCGGAGACCATCAACGCCGACCTGCTCGCGTTTATCAAATCTGCCGTGGGCTAAGACGCTCGCCGTCCGACGGGGCGCTCGGCTAGAGATCGGACGAATCACGTAAAAAATCGGTTAGTCGCCAGTTAGCGAGCCGGCCGTAGGGGTAGAGCGTTGTACGTCTATCCCGGCGCCGCCGCGCGCCGGTCGAGGTAACCTATGCGAATCAAACTATCGATCACCGCGCTCATCGTGCCCCTTCTGCTGGCCGCCGCACCGCTGAGCGCTTCGGCACAAGTTTCGTGGGGCGTCGGCGTCGGCATCGGCGGCGGCGGGTGGGGCGTCGGCATCTCTGCTGGATACGCCCCGCCGGCGTTGCCGGTCTACGCGCAGCCCGCGGCGCCGTATCCGAACTACCAATGGATCCCCGGCTACTGGGCCTGGGGAGCGTACGGTTATTACTGGATCCCCGGCTACTGGACGCCGGCGCCCGTCGTGGGAGACTACTGGACGCCCGGCTACTGGGGATATCTGAATGGCGCCTACGCGTGGAATCCGGGCTACTGGGGACCGACCGTCGGCTTTTACGGCGGAATCAACTATGGCTACGGCTACTACGGCAGCGGCTTCGTCGGCGGTTACTGGTCGGGCGGCGCGTTCAACTACAACACCGCCGTAACGAACGTCAACCGTACCGTTATCCACAACACGTTCAACAAAACCGTCATCAACCGGAACGTGGTCAACCGCGGATCGCGCGTCAGCTTCAACGGCGGCCGCGGCGGAACCCGCGCGAGACCGACGCGGGCACAGCTCGCCGCGCGCCGGCACGGCGTCTCCGGAACGACCGCCCAGCGTCTCCACCAGCAGGCGGCGGCGCACGATCGCGGGCAGCTCGCGTCCGTGAACCACGGCCATCCGCGGGTCGCGGCCGTGCAACGATCGCTGCGAGGGACGAATCACAATCGCGCGACGGGACATCACAATGCATCGGTGGCCTCGTCGCATCACGGCGCCTCGGTGGCGCATCACAACGCCTCGGTGGCGCATCACAACGCCTCGGTGGCGCATCACAACGCCTCGGTGGCGCATCACAACGCCTCGGTGGCGCATCACAATGCGTCGGCGGCCGCGCACCACAATGCTGTGGCGCACCACGGCGGCTCGGCGGCGGTGTCGCATCCGCCGTGACGGCGCGCACAACGCGCCGAGGTTGACCACGCATCATAGCTCCGCGATGGCGTATGGCAATCGGTCGTCATCCGGCGCGGCGCACTACCGACGTTCGTCAGGCGGAGCTCCGCACGGAGGCATGTCCGGCGGGCATCCTGGCGGTGCTCCGCACGGCGGCACGTCCGGCCGTCCTGGTGGTGGCGGCGGTCACGGCAGACCGCCGCGAGGCTAACTTCGAATCGGCTGAGGGTAAGGGGGAATCCAGTGGGTTCCCCCTTCTGCAGAGATTACTCGCCGCTCGACTCGGGTTCGTAGGTGCCGAGCTCGTCGGCGCGATCGAGCCACAGTCGAGCGATATGCTGGTCCTGCGCGACGCCGATGCCCCAAAACAGACATCGCCCAACGGCGAAGATGGCTTTGGCATCGCCACGGATCCCCGCGCGCAGGTAGTTTTCGAACGCTTCCCGCTCGTCTTTCGCGACGCCCTTGCCCTTCTCGTAACACACGGCGAGGTCGTACATCGCATCGGGAACGCCCGCCGCAGCCGCCAGCTGCAACAGCCGCGCCGCCTCGTCATAATCGCGGCGTACGAACGGCTCCTTGCCGAAGAGATGCCACGTGGCTAAGGCATAGGTCGCCTTAGCGTGCCCGAGTCGGGCGGCCTCTTCGAGCAACTGTGCGGCGCGAGCGAAGTTCGGCGAGGCGGTTGTGGCCTCGCGCAGCGCTCGTTGGTAGAGCGTTTCGGCCTCATCAGCCATTGCAGGTATCTGCGGCCTCGTTTTGGGCGCGTTACGGTGCTGTGGGGCGGTGCAACACGTTCGAGATGGCGACGCCGGTTCCATCCGTCAGCACCGTGACGGCGCCGTCTTCATCGGTGCGATGGACTTCGACGCCGAACGCCTGCAGCGTCGCGAGCGTCGCCGGAGCCGGGTGGCCGAACAGATTGTGCCTGCCGACCGAGATAATCGCGTAGCGCGGCGACACCGCGGCGACGAACTGCGGCGAGGAGCCGTACGCGGACCCGTGATGGCCGACCTTGAGCACGTCGGCGTGCAAGTCGACGCCTTGTGCGAGAAAGCGTCCCTCCGATTCGCTGCCGGCGTCGCCCGTGAACAGCATGCGAAAGCGGCCGTACTGCAGCACGAAGGCCACCGAGTTGCTGTTGATCGCGTTCGTGCCGCCGATGAACGGCAGCGACGGTCCGATGAAGCGCAGCGTAACGCCGTCGTCCGTCTGCCACGCCGCGCCCGCACGGGGATAGACGATCGGCGCGCCCTCGCTATGCGCCGTCGCCAGCGCGTCGCGATAGGCGTGCCCGCCGTAGGTCTGCCCGCCGTCGGCGAGCTCGCCCACGCGCAGGCGGCGAAGCACCGGCGCAACGCCGCCGGCGTGATCGCCGTGCGGATGCGATAGCACGATCGCGTCGAGCGCGTGAATGCCGTGGCGCAGCAAGAAGGGTACGACGATGCGTTCGCCGACGCGTTCCGCCACCGAATCGGCGCCGGGCGCGCCGCGCTCGAGCCGGCCGCCTGCGTCCACCAGCAGCGCGTGACCGCGCGGGGTTTGCACCACGATCGCATCGGCCTGTCCGACGTCGAGGACCGTGATGCGCAGCCGCGGATCCATCGTACGCGGCGGTGCGAGCACCCAGGTCGTGGCGAGCAGCAGCGCCCCGGCTGCCGCCGTGCGCGCGCCGCGCGCCCAGAGCGCCGGCGCCGCGAGCAGCGCTGCGTCGTAGAACGCGACGCACCATGCCGGCGCCGGCGTCATCGGTATCGCCGCTCCGGGAAGCGCGCTCACGGTCCGTACCACGCCGAGCATCCACGCGAGGAGCCACGACTCGAGGTTCGCGCACGCCTGCGCGAGCGGAGCGCACCACGCCAGCGCGAGCTGCGCGGCGCCGAGCGCCATGGTCGCGGCGACGCACGGCACGATCGCGAAGTTCGCCGCAACCGCGTACGGCGTGAACTGCAGGAACGCCGACGCACCCAGCGGCCAGATGCCGATCTGCGTCGCAACCGACAGCACCAGCGCCTCGCGCACGCGGTCCGGGAGCGCGACGCGCGCTTCGATCCAGCGTTCCAACGCGGGAGCGCACGTGAAGATGGCGGCGACGCACGAGAAGGAGAGTCCGAACGAAACCGTCGCGACGCTCGACGGCCGAACGAACGCAACGACGAAGGCCGCTATCGCCAGTGCGTTCCACGACAGCGTAGCGCGCCCGAAGCTGCGCGCGCCGAGCGCAGCCGTCGCCATCGTCGCCGCGCGCATGGCCGGCAGCTGGCCGCCGCTCCACCACGCGAACGCCCAGATCAGCGCGATCGCCGTCGCGCACGTCAGCCAACGCGGCAGCGCGAGCCACGTCAGCAGCGCGACCGCCAGCGCGGCGACGGCGCCGAGATGCAGCCCGGCGGTGACGAGCACGTGCACCGTGCCGGTCTCTTGAAACTCCGCCCGCAGCTCGGGCGGCAACGCGGATCGCTCTCCCCACAGCTCGCCCGCCACGACCGATGCGCCCGGTTCGCCGACGCCGTCGCGCAGCCGCGCGTGCGCCCATTCGTGCGCCCGCGCGAGCCACGTCGTCGCGTCCCACGGATCGCCGGCCGCGACGGCGAGGATCGAGGCGGCGCCGACCCGCGCGTCGAGACCGCGCTCGCGCTCGAGGTCGCGTTCGCTGGGCTCGTCGGGATTGCGGCTCTCGTCGAACGGCTCCAGGCGGCCGCGCAGAACGACGCGCGAACCCAGAGCCGGCACGGCGCCGCGCACGCTCGCGATCGCGTGCCGGCCGTCGCCAAGCGCGACGGTAAGCGCCGTCGAACCGTCGGTTGCCGCGCTCGCGTCGAGCACGATCGCGCGAAAGCGCGCGGTTCGATCGGTGAAGGCGCCCGGCGGCGCATCCGGGCGCCATCCGGCGTTGATGGCTGCCGCCACGAAGGCGCCGGCCAGGATCGCGCGAAAACGCGGCGAGCCGCACCGGGCCGACCCCACGGCCACGGCGAGGAGTGCCAGGCCGGCGTCCACGCAGACCCGCACATCGGGGGCCGGCGGGGCCGCGGCCAGCGTTCCGAGTACTGCGGCGGCGGCGCAGAGAAGGAGCGCAAACGGTGGCATCGCCGGTCTCCTGCGACGAACCGGCGCGCCAACCAGACTTGCGAGCTGCCAGAAGGGAAGCGTTTTGCGAATCATCGTTACCGGCGGAGCCGGCTTCATCGGCTCTCACGTCGTCGACGCGTACCTCGCCGCCGGGCACGACCTGCTCGTCGTGGATTCGCTCTGGGAGCACGGCGGCGGCCGGCGGGCCAACGTCGCCGACGGCGTATCGCTGGTGCACATGGACATCCGCGACGAGGCGATCGGCCGCGTCTTCGCCGATTTCAAGCCCGACGTCGTGAACCATCACGCCGCCCAGCACTCGGTGGCGATCTCGTCGCGCGATCCGATCTACGACGCGCAAGTCAACGTCGTGGGCCTGCTCAACGTGCTGGAGCAAGCGCGTAAGAGCGGGGCGCGCAAGGTGATATTCGCGTCGAGCGGCGCGTCGTTCGGCACGCCCGAGCGCTTCCCGATCACCGACGACACCCCGCAGCGGCCCTCGTCGCCCTACGGCATCACCAAGATGGTGGCCGAGCACTACCTGCGCTTCTACCGCGAGAGCAAGGAGCTCGATTTCACCGCGTTGCGCTACGGTAACGTTTACGGTCCGCGCCAGGATCCCAACGGCGAGGCCGGCGTCGTATCCATCTTCATCGGCAAGTTCCTCGCACAGGCGCCGGTGCGCATCGACTGGGACGGCGAGCAGACCCGCGACTACGTCTACGTGGCCGACGTCGCGAAGGCGAACATCGCGGCGCTCGACCGCGGCTCGGGCGGATGCTACGTGATCGGGACGGGCGTGAAGACCAGCGTCAACGCGATCTATCGCGCGCTCGTCGAGATCAGCGGCTTCGAGGCTCCCGTCGAGCACGCGCCCGCACGCGTCGGCGACGCGCGCGACGCGCAGTTCGACTCGTCGCGCGCGCGCGCCGAGCTCGGCTGGGCGCCCTCGACCGCGCTCACCGACGGAATCCGCGCGACCTACGAGTATTTCGAGCGGCTGACGCCCGCCCGGTAACGATGCAGCGCTTCGCGGCCGCGGCGCAGCGCATCGCCGCGGTTCCCGCCAAGCTCGAGAAGATCGCCATCCTCGCGGAGTACCTCGCCACGCTGGGCGACGCCGATTTGCTCGCCGCCGCAAGGTTCTTCACGGGAACGCCGTTTGCAGCGCGCGATCGCCGTACGCTGTCGATCGGCGGCCGCACGATCGTCGAGGTGGCGCGACGCGTCTGGGAGTTCGACGATGCCGCGCTCGGGCGGGGCTATCGCGAAACCGGAGACCTCGGCGCCGCACTCGGCCCGCTGCTGCGCGCGCCGCGTGACGCACAGCTGTTCCGCGATCGTCTGACGCCGTCCGCGCTCGACGTGCTGTTCGGCGAGATCGCCGAGGCATCGGGGAAGCGCGCCGGCAAGCGCCGCGAAGCCGTGCTCGAGCGGATCCTGCGCGCCTGCGACGACCCGCTCGAGGCGACGTACGTGGTGAAGATCGTCACCGGCGACCTGCGCGTGGGCCTGCGCGAAGGGCTCGTGTTCGACGCGATATCGCGCGCCTTCGGCGCCGATCCCGCGGCGGTGCGCCGCGGGGCGATGGCGGCCGGCGACGTGGGTGCCGTGGCGCTCGCCGCCAAGCACGGGACGCTGGCGGAGCTGCGCGTCGAGTACGGCGCTCCGATCGGGTTCATGCTCGCGACGCCGGTGCCGTACGGCGACGCCTATGCCGAGCTCGACGGCGCGCAGTGGATCGTCGAGGACAAATACGACGGCATCCGCGCGCAAGCACACGTGCGCGACGGAGAGGTGCGCCTGTTCTCGCGCCGGCTCAACGACGTGACGGCCTCGTACCCCGAGGTCGCGTCGGCGCTGCGGGCCGTTTCCGGCGACGCGATCCTCGACGGCGAGATCGTGGCCGCGCGCGACGGCCGCGTGCTGCCGTTTCGCACGCTGCAGGCGCGACTGCAGCGCAAGTCGATCGACGAGGACCTGCAGCGCGACGTTCCGATCGCATACGTCGCGTTCGACGTGCTGGCGCAGGGCGGCGAACTGCTGCTCGACGAGCCCCTCGCCGTGCGGCGCGAACGCCTCGCCGATCTGTTCGCGCCCGGCGCGCATTTGATGCACGCGCCGTTCGAGAGCGCCGGCGAACTGCCCGCGGCCGGCGTCAACGAGCGCTTCGAGGCCGCGCGGGCGCGCGGGAACGAGGGCCTGATGCTCAAGCGCGCGGACTCGCCCTACGCGCCCGGACGCCGTGGAAAGTGGTGGCTCAAGCTCAAGCGCGAGCTCTCGACGCTCGACGTCGCGGTGGTCGCGGTGGAGTGGGGAAACGGTAAGCGCGCCAACGTGCTGTCGGACTACACGTTTGCGGTGCGCGGCGAGGACGGCGAGCTGCTGACGATCGGGAAAGCCTACTCCGGCCTGACCGACGCCGAGATCGCGGAGCTGACGCCGTGGTTTCTCGAGCATCGGCTGCCGCAATCGGCGCAACGGGAGAAGGCGCGTTCGCACGAGATTCCCGTCGAACCGTCGGTCGTGCTCGAGGTAGCGTTCGATGTGATTCAGGAGAGCGATCTGCACGAGAGCGGCTTCAGCCTGCGCTTCCCACGCATCGTGCGCATCCGCGACGACAAGCCCGCCGCCGAGATCGACACGCTGGAACGCGTGCGCGAGATCTATCGCGAGATGCTGGCGCGCGAGGAGGGGTAGGGCTGCTGGCTAACGATATGCGGTTACATTCGGTCTTCGCGCGCGGCCTCGATCGGATCAAAGACCGCCGCGCCGCAGCGCAGCAGGTGACCGGCTCGATGTTGAGCGGCTTCGCCAAGCCGGTCTTACTCGTTTTCGACAACCTCGAAGACCAACGGCTGCTGCGGGCGTGGCGGCCGCGCAGCGGATCGCAGGTGCTCGTCACCTCGCGCGACGTCTCCTGGGGTCCGGGCGTGACGACCGTTAGCATGGAAACGTGGCCGCTGGAAACGGCGGCAGAGTATCTTCAACGCGAGAGCGGCCGCACCGATCTCGGCGACGCCGACGCGCGAGCGATCGCGCAGGCACTCGGTGGGCTTCCGCTGGCGTTGTCGCATGCGGCGGCATCGCTGCGTCAAATGCGGATGGTCGAGCCGCAGCGCTATTTGGAGCGGATCGAGGAGCGTCTCAAGAACGCTCCGCGCGGCGTCGAGTATCCCGGCTCGGTCTTTGCGACCTTCACCACGGCGATCGCTCAGGCGGAACAGCAGACGCCCGGCGCGGCGGCCGTGCTGTGCTTCGCGGCTTCGTTCGCGCCCGACGCCATTCCGGACGAACTCTTTCGTCAGCCGCTCGACCTCCATCCCGACGGTCTGCAGCCGGCAGTCTCGGGCGACGAAGCGCTCGATCTGCGATCGGTATTGGCCGACGATTTTCGTCTGGACGAAGCCCTTGGCGCGCTCGACCGCCTCTCGCTGCTCACGTTCGCCCAAACGTCGCGCAGCTATTCGGTGCACCGGCTGGTTGCGCTCGCAGGAAAAGATCTTATCGTTCATGCCGCGCCTGTGTGGCGTGAGTGTGCCGTAGACGTAGCAAACGCTGCCTTCCCCGAAGTGGAGTTCACCACGTGGGCGCAATGCGAGCGTCTGCTCCCCCATGCACGCACCGTGTTGGATGCGCTACCGAGCGACACCGGGTCGCCGTCGGCGGCCGGCCTCGCCCATCGCTGTGCCGTCTACCTGCGGGAGCGCGGCGACTATGGCGCGGCCGAGCTGCTTAGCCTACGCGGGAAGCGCTCGACGCTCGTTAACCGGTATCCGCAAACGCGTCGGGCGTGCGGACGTGCTCGGGCCGCACGCCCATGCCGATGAGCCGCGCGGGCAGGCGTCGCAGCGCGGGGAATTCGCTGAACAGCCGCACGACGAGCGGCGGCGTCTCGATCTCGGCGCCGTGCAAGATCGGATCGATGGCGCGATCCTGGACGAACAGCTGGAACGCCTGCGTCACTTTGGTCGGGAACATCCGCCGGTCTTGCACGTGTTGGAGATCGGCTTCGGTCGGGGTTTCTCCATTCCGCAGCGGAGCCCAGAGGATGTTGGCCGCGGCGACGGCGTCTTGAATGGCGAGGTTGATGCCGATGCCGCCGATTGGCGACATCGCGTGCGCCGCGTCGCCGATGCAGAGAAGTCCGGGCCGATGCCAGAGGTCGAGCCGATCGACCCGAACCAGCAGCATCGAGACCTTCGACCAGTCGTCGAGCACGCCGACGCGATCGGCGAGGAACGGCGCGAGTTCGGCGACGCCGCGCTGGAGCGCCTCGATTCCCTCAGCCTTGAGCTCGTCGAACCCGCCCTTGGGAATGAGGTACGCGCACTGCCAGTAATCGCCCCGGTCTAAGGTCACGATCATGTGACCGGTCCGAATCGTGCCGAGCTGCTGCAGCGAGTCGCTAGGAAGTTTGGGAATGCGCATCCAGAGCACGTCCATCGGCGCGCCGAGGTCCTCCACGGCGAAGCCCGCGAGGTCCCGGATCGTCGAATGACGCCCGTCCGCACCGACGGCGAGCTTTGCCGCGATCTCGACGTCACCGTTCGGGCCACGCGCGCGCACGCCCGTCACGCGGCCGCCGCTCTCGACCAGCCCCATGCCCTGCGTCCGCATCATGAGGTGGAAGGTGGGATACGCGCGGCCGCGCTCGGCCAGGAAGTTGAGGAAGTCCCACTGCGGCATCAGGGCGACGAACTTGCAGTGCGTCGGGAGATGCGACATGTCGGCGACCTGCATGGTCTCGCCCGCGATGTTGACCGTCGCACGACGGATCTCGTCGTGCGGCAGCTTCAAGAAGTCGTCGAGCCAACCCAGCTCGTAGAGCAGCTGCAGTGTAGACGGGTGGATCGTATCGCCGCGAAAGTCGCGGAAGAAGTCCGGGTACTTCTCGAGCACCGTCACGTCGACGCCCGCCCGCGCCAGCAGCACGCCGAGCATCATCCCGCACGGACCCCCGCCGACGACGCAGACCGTGGTCGAAATCTTCTGCGGATCGCTCACGCCGCCACCAAGTTGAGCAGCTTTCCCGGCACGTAGATTCGCTTGCGCAGCTCCTTGCCGTCGAGGTGCGCCCGCACGTTCGGCTCGGCCATCGCCAGCGCCACGGCCTCGTCTTCGCTCAGGCCCGAGCCGGCCGTGATGCGCGCACGAACCTTGCCGTTGACCTGAACCACCAGCGTGATCTCGTCCGTCGCCAGCACCCGTTCGTCGGGCTCGAGATAGGGCTCCAGATGCACCGACGTCGCATGCCCCATCCGCTCCCACAGCTCTTCGGCGATGTGCGGAGCGAACGGCGCGATCACGATCGGCAGCACGCTCGCGGCGTACCGCATCGCCGGCGACGGCTCCCCGGCTGCGGCCGTCATCGCGTTCACCAGCTCGTCCAGCTTCGCGATCGTCGTGTTGTAGTGGAAACGCCGCGACAGCGTCTCGTCGATCGCCGACTTCGCCGCCACGTGCACCGCGCGCAAGAGCGCTTTTTCGTCCTTCGACTCCGCGCCCTGCGGGGCGCTCCGCTCAGGATGACAAGGTGTATGTGCGCTACGCTCGGGATGACGAGCGATTGCGGCGAAATGCGGTTCGCAGGCGCGCCAGATGCGGTTCAACAGGCGCACGCGGCCGCTGATGCCGTCCTCGGTCCAGTTGCTCGTCTCTTCGGGCGGCGTCACGTAGAGCAAGAAGAGGCGCATCGCGTCCACGCCGCTCTTCTCGGCCGTCTCGTCAATGCCGATCACGTTGCCGCGCGACTTGGACATCTTCTCGCCGTCGCGCAGCACGAGCCCCTGATGGAAGAGCCGCTCGAACGGCTCGTCCGAGCCGCTCACCCAGCCCAGGTCGTGGAAGAACTTATAGAAGAAGCGCGAGTAGAGCAGGTGCAGCACGGTGTGCTCGGCCCCGCCGATGTACTGATCCACGTTCATCCAGAGCGCTGCGCGCCCCGGATCCCACGGCCGCCGGTCGTTGTGCGGATCGAGGTAGCGCAAGTAGTACCACGACGACTCGAAAAACGTATCCATCGTGTCGCACTCGCGGCGCGCGGGGGCGCCGCACTTCGGACACGTCGTCTCCACGAACTCCGGGATGGACGCCAGCGGCGATCCCGACCCCTGCGCGCGCACGCGCTCCCGGGGCGGCAGCACGACCGGCAGCTGGTCGTCGGGCACGGCCACCTCGCCGCAGCGCCCGCAGTGCACGATCGGAATCGGCGTGCCCCAATAGCGTTGACGCGAGATCAGCCAGTCGCGCAGCTTGTAGCCCACGCTCTTCTCGCCTTGGCCGGCCGCGGCGAGATGCTTTGCCAGCGCCTCGCGCGCTTCGGGGCTGCGCGTCCCGGCGAACTCGCCGCTCGCCACGAGCGTTCCGTCGCCCACGAACGGCAGGTCGGCGTTCGCGCCGGTTTCGTCCGGAACGACCACCCGCGTCACCGGAAGCCCGTGCTTCGTCGCAAAGTCGAAGTCGCGCTCGTCGTGGGCCGGCACGCCCATCACCGCGCCGCTCCCGTACTCGGCCAGCACGTAGTTGGTCAGCCAAATCGGCACGCGTTCGCCGGAGAGCGGATGGGCGGCGTAGGCGCCGGTGAAGATGCCTTGCTTCTCCATCAAGCTCGTGCGCTCGAGCTCCGATTTCGACTTGAGGCTGTCGACGAACGCGGCGATCGCTGCGCGGCGCTCGTCGGAAACGAGCTTCTCGATCTCGGCAACGAGCCGGTGCTCGGGCGCAACGGCCAAGAACGTGGCGCCGAACAACGTATCGACGCGCGTCGTGAACACTTCCACCGGCTCGCGGATCCCGTCGATCGCGAACTTCACGCGCACGCCCTCGCTGCGGCCGATCCAGTTGCGCTGCATCGTGCGCGTGCGTTCGGGCCATCCGTCGAGCTTCGTCAGGTCGTCGAGCAGACGGTCGGCGAAGGCCGTGATCCGTAAGAACCACTGCGACAGGTTGCGGCGCTCGACGAGGTGCTCGCAGCGCCAACAGCGCCCGTCGATCACCTGCTCGTTCGCGAGCACCGTACGATCCTGCGGGCACCAGTTCACCGGCGCTTCGCGCTTGTAAGCCAAGCCGCGCTCGAACAGGCGCAAGAACAGCCACTGGTTCCAGCGATAGTACTCGGGCTCGCACGTCGCGATCTCGCGCGTCCAGTCGTAACCGGTTCCCATCAACCGGATCTGGCGCCGCATGCGCAGGATGTTCTCGACGGTCCAGGCCCCAGGGTCGGCTCCGCGCTCGATGGCGGCGTTCTCGGCCGGCAGCCCGAAGGCGTCCCAGCCCATCGGATGCAGCACGTCGTATCCCAGCATGCGCATCATCCGTGCCACCGCGTCGCCGAGGGTGTAGTTCTTCGCGTGGCCGACGTGGAGATCGCCCGACGGATACGGCAGCATCTCCATCGTGTAGTACTTCGGCTTCGGGCCGTCGTCGCGGGCGCGATACAGCTGGTCGCGCTCCCAGCGCGACTGCCACTTCTGCTCGACGGACGCGAAGTCGTACATGAGCGCCATGGTACACGACTCCGGCGAGCCTCCGCCACCCTTTTCGCCGGCCGCGCCGGTCGTGATGGAACGCCGTGCAGAAGTACGCCCTGGTCGCCGCGGCACTCGGCATCGTTGCCTTCGCGCTCTGGCATCCGGCGCACGGGCCGGCCCTCGTCGCAACCGCCTCCTCGGCCGCGCCGCTCGACGCCGCGGCGCTCGCCGGCACGCGTCCGCGCCGCGGCGACCCGCGCGCACGGGCGCCAGCGCCGAACGGCGACGTCGTGGTCTACGTCGCGGGTGCCGTCCGGCAGCCGGGCCTCTACCGCCTCGGGGCGGGGGACCGCTACGACCGGGCCGTCGCGCTGGCCGGCGGGCTTCGCTCCGACGCGCAGCCGGGCGGGGTGAACCTGGCGCAGCGCGCCGCCGACGGCGATGAGATCTACGTGCCGGCCGCCGGCGAGGCCGCGCCGCGCGCTCGCTCGACGGCCCGCGCCCCGCGCCGCCGTTCGGCGTCGCCGCCGCCCGCCGGGAGCATTGACGTCAACGCCGCCGGCGCCGATCGGCTCGCCGCCGTTCCCGGAATCGGGCGTGCGATCGCCGCGCGCATCGTCGAACTGCGCGCTCGCGAAGGCGACTTCGCTTCGCTCGACGAGCTGCTCGACGTCGCGGGCATGACCGCGTCGCGGCTCGATCGCGCGCGTCCCTACCTGCGCGAGCCCTAGCGCGCCGGCGACAAAGGGGGGCTTGCCGCTCGAAGCGCATTGGGCCCTGATGACCGGCGCGGCGCTCCCCGTCAAGGAGACGCTTCCGAACTTGATTCGGCGAGTGCTCGCGCAGCCGCGCCCGGAGGTGCTGCTGGAGCGCGACGACGGATCGTGGAAGGCGACGTCGAGCGAGCGGCTCGTTCAACGCGTCGAGCACGTCGCGTGCGCGATTCGCGACGCCGGTCTCGCCGCCGGCGACCGCGTCGCGCTGATCTCGCACAATAGCGTGGATTGGGTGGTGTGCGATTTTGCCGCGCTGTTCGCCGGCTGCGTCGTCGTTCCGATCTATCCGACCCAGGCGCTCGATCACATGGGCTACATCCTGCAGCACTCCGGCGCGAAGCTGATCTTCGTGGACTCCGCCGCGACGCTCGAACGCGTGCGCGCCGCGGGCGCCGCCGAGCCGAGGGCGGTGCGGCTCGATTCGAACGACGCCGACGGACTCGCGGCGTTCGAGGCGCGCGGCGCCGAGGTGCGCGCTGCGCGCCCCGAGCTGCCGGGCGCCTACGAGGCCACGCTGGTGCCCGACGATCTCGCCGTGCTGATCTACACGTCGGGCACCACCGGCTCGCCCAAGGGCGTCATGCTGTCGCACGACAATCTCGCGTTCGACGCGCAGGTTTCGCTCACGTGCGGATTCGAGGGCATCGAGGGCGGACGCGACGTGCTGTCGGTGCTGCCGTATTCGCACATCTACGAGCACACGTTGATCTACATCTATCTCGTCGCCAAAGTGCGCTACTTCATCTGCCGCGATCCCAACGAGCTGCTGCGCGACCTGCGCGAGGTTCGTCCCGCCGAGATGACGGCGGTGCCCCGCATCTTCGATCGCGTGCTCGCCGGCGTGCGGGGCCAGGCGCGCGCCGCCCACGGCCTCCAGCGCAAGCTCGTGCCGTGGGCGCTATCGGCCGCCCGGCGCTACGCGTTCGCGACGACGTTCGGGCCGCGGCCGTCGCCGTCGCTCGCGCTGCAGCGCGCGCTCGCGGAGAAGCTCGTGCTCGCGAAGATCCGGCGCGCGCTCGGCCTCGACCGCGTGAAGTTCCTCACCAGCGGAAGCGCGCCGCTCCACGTGGACACCGCGATGACGTTCCTGGGCATGGGCGTTCCGATCATGCAGGGCTACGGACAGACCGAGACCTCGCCCGTCACGTCGGTCAGCCGCCTCTCCGAGAACGAGTACGGCGCCGTCGGCCGCCCCATCACCGGCGTTGACGTGCGCATATCGGACGACGGCGAGGTGCTGGTTCGCGGGCGCAACGTGATGCAGGGCTACTACCGCGACCCCGATGCCACTGCCGCCGCGATCGTTGACGGTTGGCTGCACACCGGCGACGTGGGCGACCTCGACGCGAAGGGCTTTCTGCGCATCACCGACCGCATGGGCGAGATCTTCAAGGCCGCCACCGGCAAGTGGATCTCCCCGGCGCGCATCGAGGCGAGCATCAAGCGGTCGATCTTCGTGACGCAGGCGATGGTGCTGGGCAACGGCCGGCCCTATCCGATCGCGCTGATCTGCCCCAGCTGGCCGCTGCTGCGCCAGGAGATGCCGGCCTTGCCGAGCGACGCCCCGCTCGACATGCTGGCCCGCCGCGACGAGGTGCGCTTGTTTCTGACGCGCGAGGTGCACCGGCAGACGCACGGGCTGGCGACCTACGAGCAGATCCGCCGGATCGTCGTGATCCCCCACGAGTTCAGCGTCGAGGGCGGCGAGCTGTCTCCGTCAATGAAGATCAAGCGACGGGTGGTCGAAGAGCGCTACGCCGCCGCCATCGCGCGCGCGTACGCAGACGAAACGCCCGTCCACGCCGCGCTTTGAACAAACTTTGAGCGGCGCCGCGCGGACCGTCTGCAGGAGCGTCGAGCCTCGAAGGCAATAATCGGCGTTCGCATTGGAGGTCTCATCGTTGTCGTTAAAACCGTGGCTCGTTCTAGTGGCTGCCGTGCTTCTGCTCGGCCTACCGGCGCGGGCGCCCGCCAAACCGCCGGCGATTCCGGCGCTGACGCCCGACGCCGTGACGAGCCACACGATCGTCCTGGGGGGCCGCACGCTTGCGTACACCGCTCGCGCCGGAACCATCACGCTGCGCAACGAAGACGACCAGCCGACGGCGCGCGTCTTCTACACCGCCTACACGCTGGGCGGCTCCAACCCGTCGTCTCGCCCGGTGACCTTCCTCTACAACGGCGGTCCGGGCAGCTCGACGATGTGGCTGCGCATGGGATCGTTCGGGCCCGTCCGCGTGGCGACGCGCGACGGCGGCCTGACCGGCCCGCCGCCCTACCGCCTCGTCGCCAACCAATACAGCCTGCTGGATAAGACCGACCTCGTCTTCATCGACATGCCGGGCAGCGGTTACGGCCGCTTCATCGGCGTCGGAACGCGCAAGGATTTCTGGGGCGTCGATCAAGACGTCGCTGCCTTCGGCCAGTTCATCCAGCGCTACCTCACCAACTTCAACCGCTGGAACTCGCCCCGCTTTCTGTTCGGCGAGTCCTACGGCACGCTTCGCTCGTCGGTGCTGGCCAAGTATCTGCAAGACCACGGCGTCGGCCTGAACGGCGTGGTGCTGCTTTCGTCGTTCCTCAACGCGAACATCGACTACAACGACGGCTCGCCCGTCGGCGGCAACGACTGGGGCTACGTTCTCTATCTGCCCACCGAGTGTGCGACGGCCTGGTACCACCACGCGCTCAACGGAGCGCCGCCGCTCAACACGCTGATCCCGCAGGTGGAGAACTTCGCGCTCACCGAGTACCTCGACGCTCTCGGCGAGGGCGCGCGCCTCGCACCCGACCGCTATAACGACGTGGTCGCGAAGCTGCACCGTTACACCGGCCTCTCCGAGCAGTATATCCGCAACTCGAACCTGCGCATCCCCTACGACCGCTTCGAGAACGAGCTCTTGCGCGAGCAGGGCGTCACAATCGGCCGCATCGACGCGCGCTTCCAGACCTACGTGCTCGATCGGCCCGAGGTCTCGCCCGACTGGGACGCGACCGACGCCGCGATCGACTCCGCGTTCGTGTCCACCAGCAACTACTATCTGCGCCAAGTGCTCAAGTACGACTCGCCGGTGCCGTATCGATCGGAGATCTACGACTTGATCTTCGCCGACGGCGAGACGTGGGATTTCAAGCACGGCCCCAACGTCCAGACGCTCAACGTCACGCCCGACCTCGCGCAGACGATGACGTATAACCCCAGCATGAAGGTCTTCTCGGCGAACGGCTACTTCGATTTCGCGACGCCGTTCTTCGCGACGGTCTATGCGCTCAACCACCTCTACTTGGCGCCCGCGATCCAAAAGAACATCACTTATGGCTTTTACGTCTCCGGTCACATGGTCTATCTGCACCCCAGCGCGCTCGCGCAGTTTCACGACGATCTCGAGCGCTGGTATGCGGGAGCGCTGAACCATGCATAAGATCGCGCTCGCAATCCTGACCGCCGCACTGCTGGGTGCCGCGCCGGCTCCGCCTGCGAGCGCGCCGCCCGCGCCGCCGCCGGCGGGCGCCGCGCCGGATTCGGTGACCAAGCACACCATCACCCTGGGCGGGAAGATCTATCCCTACACGGCGCGTGCCGGCACGATCGCGCTGCAAAACGACAAGGGTGAGGTCACGTGCCGCATGTTCTACACGGCCTTCACGGCCGACGGCGTGGATCCGCGCTCGCGGCCGGTGACGTTCTTCTACAACGGCGGCCCGGGCAGCTCGACGATCTGGCTGCGGATGGGGTCGTTCGGGCCGATGCGCGTGATCGTCGGCGACGCGCAGCCGACGCCCAACGCGCCGTTCAACCTGGTCGAGAACCAGTACTCGCTGCTCGATCGCACCGACCTCGTCTTCGTCGACGCGCCCGACACCGGCTTCAGCCGCATCGTTCCGCCCGGGAAACCGAGCGACTTCTTCGGCGTCGATCCCGACGTTCGCGCGTTCGGCCAGTTCGTGAACCGCTACGTCACGGCGTTCGGCCGCTGGAACTCGCCGAAGATCCTGTTCGGCGAGTCGTACGGCACGCCGCGCACGGCGATGCTGGTGAACGCGCTGCAGCGTCAGGGCGTCGGCATCAACGGCGTCGTGCTGCTCTCGTCGGTGCTCGACTTCTCCCTCGACTGGGACATCAATTTCACGCCGACCGCGATCGGCGGCGGCGATTGGGCGTTCCCGCTCTACCTGCCGACCGAGGCCGCGGCGTCGTGGTATCACCACGCGCTGCCCGGTTCGCAGACGACGCTCGACGCGCTGATCCCCCAAGTGGAAAGCTTCGCGATGGGCGAGTACCTCAACGCGCTCGCACAGGGAGCGAGACTCTCGCCGGCGACGTATAACGACGTCGTCGCCAAGCTCCATCAATACACGGGGCTGTCGGAGCGCTATATCCGCGACTCGAACCTCCGCGTTCCGTACTGGCGCTACACGACCGAGCTGTTCCGCAACAACGGGACGGTGACCGGCCGCTACGACGCGCGGTACACGTCGTTCACGCTCGACCGCATCAACGACCGGCCCGATTTCGACCCGACGGACTCGGCCATCGACGACGCATTCGTCGGATCGGGGAACTACTTCATCCGCGACGTCTTGGGCTACCGCACCGACCTGCTCTATCGGCCTACCTACAACGTGTTCCAGCAGTGGGACTGGAAGCACAACGGCAGCCTGCCGACCAACACGGCTCAGGATCTGGCGGCGGCGATGACGTTCAACCCGAACCTACGCGTGTTCTCGGCAAACGGCTACTACGATTTCGCGACGCCGTTCTTCGCCACGGTCTACACGCTCAATCACCTCAACCTGCCGCCGCAGCTGCAGTCGAACATCAGCTATGGCTTCTACGAGTCGGGGCACATGGTCTATCTGCACCCGCAGGCGCTGGCGCAGTTCCACGACGACCTCGAACGCTGGTACGCCGCCACGCTGCAGGCCGGCCGCTAGCGGCTGTCATCCTGAGCGAAGGCGCGTAGCGCCGCAGTCGAAGGAGGGCGTTTAGCGCTCCAGTGCCGCTAGCCTCGCCAGCGTCGCCTTGTAGATCGCGTCGAGCTTGGCCAGCGCGCTGCGCATGTCGGGCGTGGGCGGCGCGTCCGCGCTCTCGACGGCGCTCTCGAGATAGTCGAGCGCGCCCTGCAAGTAGAGGAAGCTCGTGAAGTCGTGCGAGTACGACCCGACGGAGTCGTCCGGATTATCGGGTGGGCTCTCGCCGACGATCTCCGCCGTCAACTCGCGCGCCCGTTCCGCCGAGAGCTTCGAGGCGTCAATGCGCTGCGCGCGCGACCGCGCCGTCTTCACCTGCGTCTCGAGCGCCGCGACCTGCTTCGCCAGATCGTACTGCGCGCGCAGGTCGGCGTCGGTGGCCGCGATGCGGGGGTCGCGCAGCACGGTGGCGGTGCGGTCGTACGTCGTGCCGTCAACGGTCATGCGCACCGTGTACGCGCCGGGCGGCACGAGCGGCCCGTCGGGCGATTCCTCGTGGAAGTCCCACACGAAGCGGTGCGCGCCGGCGGATGCAGACGGAACGGGATGTTCCGTCACCCAGTGCGTCGTGTACGCAAGCGTCTTCGGATCCACGGGCTTCGGCGGATTGGCGCTCGACCAGCTGCGAACGACGCCGTTGCCGGAGAGGATCTCCATCACCACGGGCGTGCGCGCCGTCTCGGCGAGATAGTAGTCTATGTAAAGGCCGACCGGAGCGTTGTCTACCTGCGGCTCGTCGAGCGGCAGCGGCGTGCCCTCTTGGTTTCCGGGCCGCACGCGATACGCGGCGGCCGGCGCGAAGAGATACGCGCCTTGCGCGGCGTGCACGTCGCCCGCCTGCCGCAGCGGCGCGACGTCGTCCATCACCCAGAACGCGCGGCCGTGCGTCGCGATCACCACGTCGTCGCCGTGCACGGCGATGTCGCGGATCGACGTGACGGGAAGGTTCTGCTGCAGCGGACGCCAGTGGTCGCCGTCGTCGAACGACACGTAGACGCCGCGCTCCGTGCCCGCGTAGAGCATGCCGCGCACCTTCGGATCTTCGCGCACCGCGTTGACGAAGGACCCGTCGGGGATGCCGCTCGCCGCGAGCGCCCACGTCGCGCCGCCGTCGTGAGTGCGATAGATGTAAGGCTTGTAGTCGTCGAGGCGGTGCCGGTCGATCGTGGCATATGCCGTGGCCGCGTCGAAATGGCCGGCCTCGATGATGCCGACCTTGCTCCACGCCGTGAGTTGCGACGGCGTCACGTTGTGCCAGTGCGGCTGCCCCGAGTTTGCGGCGTCGCGAGTCACCCAGATGTAGCCGTCGTCGGTGCCGGCCCACACGACGCCCGCGCTGCGCGGCGACGGCGCGATCGTATAGACCACCCCGTGCCGGCGGATTCCGTTGTCGTCGGCGAGCGTGGGCGCGTCGAGATTCGACGGCGTGCCCTCGTTCGCGCGCGAGAGATCGGGGCTGACGACGCTCCACGTCTCGCCGCCGTTGCGCGAGCGAAAGACGTTCTGATGCCCGAAGTAGAGCGAGGCGCGATCGACCGGCGAGAACGCCAGCGGCAGCGTCCAGGTGTTGCGCCAGATCGTGCCCGGATGTGTGATGACGGGATCGACGTTCTGCTCCCACCCGCTCGTCGGAACTTCGCGCGTCACCGTCGGACCGCCCTGACCGCTCGAGTCGCCGTAGACGAGCCACGTGCGCTTGGGATCGGGCGCCAGCGTGCCGTTCTCGCCGCCGGCGTCGATGGGGCGGAAGTCTTGCTGCGAGATCGTGCCGTACTTGCTCATGCTCGTCGCGATCGCCGCGCCCGAGTCTTGCTGCGCGCCGTACGCCGAATATGGAAATGCGTTGTCGGTGACCACGTGATAGAACTGCGCGGTGGGCTGGTTGTACCACGAGCTCCAGGTCTTCGCGCGATTGACGCTGACCACCACGCCTTGATCGGTTCCGAGAATCATGCGATTCGAGTCGCTCGGATCGATCCAAAGCGTGTGAAAATCGTTGCCGCTCGGGTCGCCTAAGATGGCGTCGAAGTTCTTCCCGCCGTCGTTCGAGCGGTACGTAGCGGTGTTCATCACGTACACGACGTCGGGGTTGCGCGGGTCGGCCGTGATGCCGCCGAAGTACCAGCCGCGTTGCCACAGGCGCTCTTGGTCGCTGACGTGAGCCCAGGTCGCGCCGTCGTCGTCGGAGCGGTAGATGCCGCCCTTTCCGGCGACGCTGTCCACGTTTGCGTAGACGCGATGCGGCGCAGCGGCCGAGATCGAGAGCCCGATGTGCCCTACGTGCGCCGGCAGGCCGGCGGAGAGCTGCGTCCACGTCGCGCCGGCATCGCTGCTCTTGTAGAGTCCGCTGCCCGGGCCGTTCGAGGGCGGATACACGTTCCACGGCGGGCGGCGCGTCTGCCAGAGCGCCGCGTAGAGCACGTTGGGATTGCCGGGTTCCATCGCTAGTGAGATCGCACCAGTGTCGGCGTCCTTATAGAGGATCTTGCTCCAGGTCTTGCCGCCGTCGGCCGTCTTGAAGACGCCGCGCTCCGCGTTCGGGCCGTATTGATGGCCGAGGGCCGCAACGTAGGCGACGTTGGCGTCGCGCGGATCCACGACGATCGCGCCGATCTGTTTCGTGTCGGTCAAGCCGACGAGCGTCCACGTTGCGCCGCCGTCGTTCGACCGGTACACGCCGTTGCCGTAGGCGATGTCCGAGCGCATGTCGGCCTCGCCCGTGCCGACGTAGATCACGCGCGGATCGCTCGGCGCCACCGCGATCGCGCCGATCGAGCCGATGTCCTGACGATCGAAGATCGGCTTCCACGTGCGGCCGGCGTCGTCGCTCTCCCACACGCCGCCGTCCACGGCGCCGAAGTAGAAGTGGTTGGGCTCGCCGGGCACGCCCGTCACCGCGAGCGCGCGTCCGCCGCGAAACGGGCCGATCAGCCGCCAGTGCAGCGCGCCGGAGTACGAGGCGTCACTCGATCCGGCCGTCGCCGCGGCGGCCGCCGTTGGGGTTGCGAAGAGGACGGCTAAAAAGACAGGCGCAAGGCGTCGCATAGACGCCTACCATCCGCCGCCGCTGTCTCCGCCTCCCCCACCCATGTCGCCGCCGCCGAAACCGCCGCCGCCGTCGCCGCCGCCAAAGCCGCCCCCGCTCCAGTCGCCGGCGCTCGCGCCGCTCGTGTCGACCTGCCCGGCATCGCTCTGCCATCCGGCACCCGTATCGCCGCCCCAGCCGCCGCCCGCATCGGGCGCGATTTGCCCGGCTTGGGTCGGTGCGATGCCGCCGCCTCCGCCGCGGAACAGCTCGTTGCCGAGCCACGCGCCGCCTAACCCTCCGAGCAATCCGCTCCAGAAGCTCCCGCCGCCGCCGTAGCCGCCGTAGCCGTAACCGGGTCCCGGCCCGTAGCCGGGGCCGCCGGGCGGCGGGGCGCCGGGCGCGCCCCGCGTTCCGGAATATCGCGGTCCCGAGAACGCGCGCAGGATCGAGCGCAGAATCAAAAAGCCGACGACGGCGATGATGAGCCACCAAAACATCGAGAGATGAACTCCTGTGGAGGGCAACTGGCCGCGCTGCGCCGGCACGGCCAGGCTGGTACCCGGCTGGCGCAGACTGCCGAGATGCGAACGGTAGACGTTGAGAATCGAATCTACCGCGCCGGTGATGCCGGCGTCGTAGTTCTCGCTTTTGAACTGGCCCTCCAGCGCCGTGCGGATCGAGCGCAGCACGTCGGGGGTGAACCAGCCCGCCTGCCTGCCGGCGCGGTCGGGAACGATGATGTCGCGCCGGTCGTCGCGCGCGATGAAGATCAGCACGCCGTTGACGTTCTGCTGCGAGAAGGCGGCGGTCGCGGCGTCCTGCAGGGTTGACGAGCCGAGCGAGGGCGTGGTGACGACCACGATCTCCTTGTCGGTCTGCGCGTTGAAGTTGCCGATGCGCGTGTTGAGCTGCGACACCGTGGCGGCCGAGAACATGCCGGCCTGGTCTTGCACGAAGTCGCGGGCCGCCGCCGGCGCGCTCGCTGCCGCGAGCATCAGGCCGGTCGCCGCGAGCGTCGCAGCCCCGATCGAGAGCGGTCTCATGCGGGCTCCTACCGCGGCGCCCGCGGCGAAGTTTCGGGCCGCTGCGGGAACCGCGGTTCCCGGCGGCTCAGAGTCTGCAGATGAAGGCGGGATCGCTGAGCTTCATCGAGGTCCTGGCGACGTCCATTGCCCTGATCGGGCCCAGCATGACGCCGGTCCTCATCGCGCCCTACATGTACGCGCTCGCCGGCAACGGAACGTGGCTCGCCTACGTGGTCGGCGGCACCATGCTCGTGTTCGTCGCGTTCTGCGTCAACCAGTTCGCGCGCCGGTCGACCGCCGCCGGTTCCATGTACGGCTACGTCGCCGACAACCTCGGTCCCGCGGCCGGAGCGATCGGCGGCTGGACGCTGCTGTGGGCCTACGGCTTCGTGGCGGCCGCCGTGCTCGGCGCGATGGCGCTCTTCGTCGGGCGCCTCCTCTCGGCGGTCGGCGTTCACGTGCCGGACATTGCGATCGTCGTGGTGCTGGCGGCGATCGCGTGGCAAGCCGCCTATCGCGGGGTGCAGGTGTCGGCGATCGTCATGCTGGTGCTCGAAGTGATCTCGGTCGGCATCATCTGCGTGCTGGTGGCGATCGTGCTGCACGCGCACGGGTGGTCGCTCGATGCGAAGCAGCTGCACGTCGCCGGCGCATTTCCCGGCGGCGTGGGGCCGGCCATCGCGTTCGCGGTGTTCAGTTTCGTCGGCTTCGAGAGCGCCACGGCGTTCGGCGCCGAGGCGAAGCAGCCGCTCGTGACGATTCCGCGCGCCGTCATCGGCAGCGTGATCTTCGCCGCCGCGTTCTTCGTGGTGGCGACCTACGCCGAGATCGTGGGCCTCGGGCATCTCGGCGGCCATCTCGACAAGGAACAGTTCCCGCTGCAGGCGATCGCCGCGGGCTACGGCATCGGCTATCTGGGCATCCCCATCACGATCGGCGCCGTGTTCAGCGCGTTCTCGGTGTGCCTGGCGTGCGTCACGACGGCCGGACGCATCGCGTTCGCGATGGCACGGGCCGGGCTGCTGCCGACCGCGTTCGCGCGCATCGAGCCGCGCCACGACACGCCGCACGTTGCCGTGACGGTCGTGACGGCGGTGACGCTGGCGATCGCGGTCGGCGCGCTCGCGCTGCGAATCGCTCCGGTCGATGTATTCGACTACTGCGGAGCGCTCAGCTCGTTCGGCTTCATTCTGATCTACATCCTGATCGCGATCGCCGCCGTCGCCTACTGCAAGCGGCTGCGGGCGCTGCGTGCCGTTGATGCGGCCGTTTCGGGCGTCGCCCTGCTGCTGCTGCTGCTGACCGCGGTCACGCTGTTCTATCCCGTACCGGCGCCGCCGCAGCAGTGGTTCGGCTACCTCTTCGTGGCGTTCGTCGTCGCGGGTTGGCTGGCGTCGCGGTTCAGGAGGGCCACCGGCTGATCACCACGCGCTGCTGCGTGTAGAACGCGACGGCGTCTTTGCCGTGGCAGCGAAGATCGCCGAAGACCGAATCCTTGACTCCGCCGAACGGGAAGAACGCCATAGGCGCCGCGACGCCCACGTTGACGCCGACCATTCCGACCTCGATGGCCGCGGCGAATCTGCGCGCGCTGCCGCCGTCGCGCGTGAAGATGGACGATGCGTTGCCGTAGCGCGACCGGTTCGCAACCGCGATCGCCTCGTCGAGCGTCGCGACGCGCACGATTGCGAGAACCGGGCCGAAGATCTCGTCGCGCGCGAGCTCGCTCTCGGGGTCCACGCGGTCGAAGATCACGGGCGCGGTGAAAGAGCCTCCGCTCGGCGCGGTGCGCGGCTCGAGCAGCACCGGCACCCCGGCCGCGCGCGCGCGTTCGACGTAGCCCTCGATGCGCGCGATCGCGTCGTCGCTCACGACGGGCCCCATCTGCACGTCCTCATCGGTACCGCGGCCCAGGCGCAGCGCGCCGGCGGCATCGGCGAGCATCGCGCCGAGGGGGTCGCCCGCCGCACCCACCGCCACCACGACCGAGCCCGCGAGGCAGCGCTGGCCGGCGCCGCCGAACGCCGACGCGATGACGGCGTCGCACGTGGCGGCGTCAACGGCGTCGGGCATCACCACGAGGTAGTTCTTCGCACCGCCCAGCGCCTGGACGCGCTTGTGCCCGCGCACGGCGCGTTCTTGCACGCGGCGCGCCGCCTGCGACGATCCGACGAACGAGATCGCGGCGACGTCGGGATGATCGATCAGCGCCTCGGCGGTCTCGGCGCCGCCGTGCACCACCTCGAGCACGCCGGCGGGAAAGCCGCACTCGCCCGCGATCTCGCGCAGAAGGTCCGAGGTGAGCGGCGTCTGCGGAGACGGCTTGAGCACGAACGTGTTGCCCGCGGCGATCGCGATGGGAAACATCCACAGCGGAATCATCGCGGGGAAGTTGAACGGCGTGATCCCCGCGCAGACGCCCAGCGGGTACCGCACGGAGACGGAGTCGATGCCGCGCGCGACGTCGGGCAGCGCGTCGCCCATCATCAGCGACGGCATGCCGCACGCGAACTCGACGGCCTCGATGCCGCGGCGAACCTCGCCGCGCGCGTCGGCCAGCGTCTTGCCGTTCTCGCGCGACACCGAGACCGCCAAACTCTCGCGGCACCGCTCGAGCGCGCCGGCGTAGCGAAAGAGCAGCCGCGCCCGTTCCACTACCGGAACCTCGCGCCACGACGCGAACGCCGCCCGCGCCGCGCCCACGGCGCGCGACGTGTCGTCGCGCTGGGCGACGGCGATCTCGCCGAGCAGTTCGCGCGTGGCCTTGTCGCGGACGTCGAGTCGCGTCACGCTGCCGCCTCCAGGCGGGTGAGCCCCGCGTCGAGGATGGAGAAGCCTTCGTCGAGATCCTCGTCGGAAATCGTCAACGGCGGCGAGACGATCGCGACGTTGTAGCGTCCGTAGAGATAAAGCCCGTGCGCCAGCAGTTCGTTGAAGAAGGCCTGCAGCGTTCGCTCGCCCTGCCACGGCACGAGCGGCGCGCGCGTCGCGCGGTTGGCGACCAGCTCGAGGCCGAAGAACGCGCCGACGCCGCGGGCCTCGCCGACGGTCGGGTGCGCCAGCTGCAGCGCGTCGAAACGGGCACGCAGCTTGTCCTCGAGCAGCCGCGCCCGCTCGAAGAGGCGCTCGTCGCGATAGGCGCGCAAGGCGGCGACGCCCGCGGCCATGGCCAGCGGGTGGCCGCTGAATGTGTGTCCGCTGGGCAGCGCGTGGCGGTCGAAGTGCGCGGCGAGCGATTCGCGCAACGCGACCCCGCCGAGCGGCACGTACGCCGACGTGACGCCTTTGGCGAACGAGAACGCGTCCGGCGTCACGCCGAACCGCTGCGCGGCGAAGGCGTCGCCCGTGCGTCCGAAGCCGGTCATCACCTCGTCGAAGATCAGCAGGATGCCGTAACGGTCGCAGAGCTCTCGCACGCCCGCCAGATAGCCGTCGGGATAGACGATCACGCCGTTCGTTCCGACGACGGGCTCGATCAGAAGTGCCGCGATGCGATCGCCGCCCTCGTAGGCGACGATCTCCTCGAGATGGGCGAGCGCGCGATCGCTCTCTTCGCGCGGATCGCGCGTGTGGAACGGGCTGCGATACGGAAACGGCGCGAAGAAGCGAACGACGCCGGCCATTCCGGGTTCGTTCGGCCAGCGCCGGTTCTCACCGGTCAGCGTTCCGGCGCCGGGCGCGGAGCCGTGGAACGAGCGGTACGCGGTGAGCACCTTGTGCCGCCCCGTGAGCGCTCGCGCGAACTTGATCGCGTCTTCGTTGGCCTCGCCGCCGCCGGCGGTGAAGAAGACGCGGCCGCCTTCCGCCCAGGGTGCGATGTCGACGATCGCGCGCGCAAGCGCAGCGCGTTTGTCGTTGGCGAAGCTCGGCGCGACGTACGCCAGCCGGTGCGCCTGTTCGGCGATGGCGTCGGCGACGCCGGCGTGGCCGTGCCCGAGGTTGACCGCGACGAGGCCGGCCGAAAGGTCGAGGTAGCGCGCGCCGCGATCGTCGTAGAGATGGCAGCCTTCGCCGCGGACGATCATGGGCGGCTTGCGGTTGCCCTGCGCCACCCACGGCGTCAGGACGTGCGCGGCGTGCAGCGCGGCGACGTCGGTGAGCAGCGCTTCGTGACTCATTGTGAACCCAAGTGACTCGTCACGATGAGCAGACCGCCCGCGACGCTGAGCGCGAAGAACACGATGAAGACCCACACGCCGAAGCGCTTCCAGAAGTCGATCCGAGCTCGCTTGGCTCGCGTCTGATGCGAGCCCTTACTTCGCTTCACGACCTACCAATGGCGACCACAGGCGCTCCAAATTATAGAAGGCGCGCTCCTCCGGCGTGAAGACGTGCACGATGACGTTGCCCAAGTCGATGAGAATCCACGACCCGTCGGCATATCCCTCCATGCGCGAGAGCGTGTAGCCGTGCCGGCGCACCGCCTCCACCACGGCGTCGGCGATGGCCCGCGTCTGGATCTTCGAGCGGCCGGTGACGATCGCGAACGTGTCGGCGAGAATGGTTCGCTCGCCGACGTCGAGCGCGACATACGCCTCTCCCTTCTTGTCGAGCGCGCTCTCGCGCACGACGTCAATTAGCTCGCTGATGCCCGCGCCTCCGCTGCGGCGAGCTTGGCCTCGTGGCGGCGCTCGGAGAGTGCGACGGTCTCGCGCATCGCGGCGTCGAGATCGCGCAGCGCCAGCTGCCACAAGCCGGAGCGCTCGGGGAGGGCACGTTCCGGCTCGAGCGAGTCGGCCAGATAGACGATCGAATCGAGCGGCGACATCACCTCGGCGGCGGTCGTGTGCTTCTCGATGGCCGAGAGAATCTCGGCGTCTTCGACGCCGAACAGCTCGCGCGCGAGCGCCGCGCCGAGCCGCGCGTGCAGCAACACCGGCCGCGCGCGGGCGGCCGGCTCGATCTCGATGCCGCGCGCCTCACACTCCGCGATCAGCCGCTCCGGCGAATAGAGGCGTGCGAGATCGTGCAGCATGCCGGCCACGCGTGCCTTGCGGGGGTCGGCCCCGTGGTGCCGCGCGAGCTCCTCGGCGCAACGCGCCACGCGCACGCTGTGGGTGTAGCGGTGCTCCTGACCGATGTGATCGCGGACGCGCCGCGCGAGCTGGGTAAAGGTGACGTCCGTCATTCTTGCTCGCAACGACCGCGCAAGACCGCAAGCCGGTTGCGGTAGAGCTCGCTGCGTAAGCTGCCCGCCCACATGATGAGCGCGCTCTCGTTATCGTCGCTGTAGTAGCCGGTGCGCATCGTCACCGTCGTGAAGCCGTACTTGCGATACAGCTGCTGCGCCGTGACGTTGCTCTCGCGCACCTCGAGCGTCATCCACGCGGCGCCGCGTTCGATCGCCTCGTCGACGAGCCGGCGCAGCAGCACTTCGCCGAAGCGCCGGCGCCGATACGCCGGATCCACGGCGAGCGTCGTGACGTGCGAGTCTTCCAAGATCACCCACAGGCCGCCGTAGGCGACCACGCGATCGTCGACGCGCCCGACGAAGTAGTGGGCGAGCTTGTTCGTGTTCAGCTCGTTATAGAACGCGTCCGACGGCCACACGGTGGAGAAGCACTCGCGCTCGATCCGCATGACGACCGGAATGTCCGACGTCGTCATCGGGGCGATTGAGAATCGTCCTGGCCGCTCCGCGGGCCGTTCGAGTTCCATCTTCATGGGCGAACGGGCTCTAGAATCTCGGGGCTTTTGCGGCGGGAAGCTCGCCGTAGTCGGCGCGCACTTCGTGTGGGCTGGCGGCCGGCGTGCGCGCCGACGCCGCAAGCGCGGCGGCGGCCGCGGCGGGCGTGATGGCGGGTTCGGCGGGACGCACGATAGCGCCGCGTTCGGCAAGCGCGTCCAGCACGTCCTTCGGCGCGCCGACGACGTCGAGCGAGCTGCCCTGCAGCGAGGCCGGCAGCACCTCGGCGAGGACGTCGGCGATGCGGCCCGAGGCACGGCGCGTCTGCGCTCCGGTTCGGTAACGCGCCGAGATGACGCCCGGACGCCCGACGACGACGGCGAGCACCGTCTCGAAGCTCCGGCCCTGCTCCAGCAGGTCGAAAGAATCGATCGGCACCAGCGGGCATTGCCAGACCGCGGCCAGCGATTTCGCGTACGCGATTGCGATCCGCAGTCCGGTGAAGCCGCCCGGCCCGACGCCCACCGCCAAGCGGTCGATCCGTTCGGGCGGCAGCGCCGCGTCGCGCATGACCTCGGCCACGATGGTCAAGCCGCGCTCGAGCGCGACGTTGCCGGGTTCGCTGCGCGAGGCGACCACCGCGTCGCCGGCGGCGACCGCGGCGGAGAAGGATCCGAACGCGCCGTCGAGAGCAAGAACGTTCATTCGGGCGGGCGAAGAGACAGCGTGCGCGGTTGTTCGCCGGCGCCTTCGATCGCTATTTCGTAGCGGCGCGGTGGGATGGCGTCCGGGGCGTTGCGCCACCACTCCACGAGCACGATCGACCGGCCGTCGAACGCGTCCTCCAGGCCGAGCTCGGTGGTCTCACCGGGGGCCTCGATGCGGAAGAAGTCGATGTGATCGATCGGCGGATCGCCGTCGTAGCGGTGCCGGAACGTGAAGGTCGGGCTCGTGCTCTGGTCGGCGCCGTGGAGCGCGCGTACCACGGCTCGAACGAAGGCGGTCTTGCCGGCGCCGACCGGGCCGGAGAGCGCGACCACGTCGCCGGGCCGGAGGCGGCGCGCGAAGTCCGCGGCAAACGCGTTGAAGTCCTCTTCCGTCGGAAGGGTCAAGCGCAACGGGGCCGCTCGAAGCGGAGTCGAAGGGCGTCCTTCATGAGTATAGGTGAGTATTGAACAACGATATCGTATCGCAGGTCAACGTCGAAGATGAGATGCGGGAGAGCTATCTCTCCTATGCGATGTCGGTCATCGCCTCGCGCGCGCTTCCCGACGTGCGCGACGGCCTCAAGCCGGTGCAGCGGCGGATTCTCTACGCGATGCGCGAGATGGGCATGGACCCCGGCAAGCAGCATCGCAAGTGCGCCGGAATCATCGGCGAGGTGCTCAAGAGCTACCATCCGCACGGCGATAGCTCGGTTTACGACGCGCTCGTGCGCATGGCGCAGGACTTCACGCTCCGCTACCCGCTGGTTGACGGTCACGGCAACTTCGGGTCGATCGACCCCGATCCGCCGGCGGCCTACCGCTACACCGAGGCGCGTCTCGCGCGCACCGCGCTCGACGTGCTGGCCGACATTGACAAAGAGACGGTTCCGTTCGTCGCCAACTTCGACAACCAGGGCGTCGAGCCGAGCGTGTTGCCCGGCCGGCTTCCGCAGCTGCTCGTCAACGGCTCGAGCGGCATCGCGGTCGGCATGGCGACGAACATTCCGCCGCACAACCTCAGCGAGATTTCCGACGCGATCGCCGCACTGATCGACGACCCCGCGACCACCGACGACGATCTTTGCGACATCGTGCAAGGCCCCGACTTTCCGACCGGCGGCACGATTCTGGGCCACGAGGCGATCCGCGAGGCCTACAAGACGGGCCGCGGATCCATAACGATTCGCGGCAAGGCCGAGATCGTGGAAGAGCGCGGCAAGCACAAGATCGTCATCACCGAGATCCCCTATCAGGTGTACAAGGGGCGCATCATCGAGGCCATCTCCGAGGCGTATTCGGAGAAGCGCATCACCGGCATCGCCCGCTTGGACGACGAGTCGAACCGCAAGGGGATGCGCGTCGTCGTCGAGCTGCAGAAGAGCGCGACGCCGAAAATCGTTCTCAATCAGCTTTTCAAGCACACGCCGCTGCAGGCGACGTTCGGCTTCAACATGCTCGCGCTAGTGCCCGTGGGGCCGCCGCGCGCCAACGGCTCCGTCGCGATCGAGCCGCAGGTGCTCACGCTCAAGCAGCTGCTCGAGCACTTCATCGAGCACCGCAAAAACGTCGTCACGCGCCGCACGCGCTACGACCTGCGCAAGGCCGAGGAGCGCGCGCACCTGCTCGAAGGCTACCGCATCGCGCTCGACAACATCGACGCGGTCATCGAGATCGTGCGCGGCAGCCAGACGACCGACGAGGCGAAGACCCGTTTATCGAAGCGCTTCAGCCTGAGCGACGTGCAGGCGCAGGCCATCGTCGACATGCGGCTGCGCACGCTGGTCGGCCTGGAGCGGAAGAAAATCGAGGACGAGTACGCCGAGCTGATCAAGACGATCGCCGAGCTGCAAGACATCCTCAACAGCCCGAGGCGTATCGCCGCCATCGTGAAAAGCGAGACCCTCGATACGAAGAAGCGCTTCGGCGACGAGCGTCGGACGAACGTGGAGCCCGCCGAGGACGAGATTTCGATCGAGCAGATCACGCCGAACATCGACGTGGTGGTGACGTACACCGTCGGCGGCTACATCAAGCGCGTCTCGGTCGACACGTTCCGCACGCAGCTGCGCGGCGGACGCGGCGTCACCGGCATCTCGAACCTCAAGCGCGAGGACGTGGTGCGAAACTTCTTCGTGACCAAGACGCACGATCACGTGCTGTTCTTCACGAACCTGGGTCGCGTCTACCGGCTGCGCGGCTACGAGATTCCCGACACGACGCGCCAGGCGCGCGGCACCGCGCTCGTCAACTTGCTGACGCTGCCGCCCGGCGAACAGGTGACGGCCGTCTTCCCGATCGACAAGTTCGAGGGCGAGAAGTACCTCGTGATGGTGACCAAGCACGGCGTCATCAAGAAGACGAAGCTCTCGGAGTTCGCCAACGTTCGGCGCAACGGCCTGATCGCGATCAATCTCGACACGGGCGACGAGCTGCTGGCGGTGGACTTGTCCGACGGGTCGCGCGACATCATCCTGGCGTCCACGGCCGGCATGGCCGTGCACTTCAACGAAAAGGGCGTGCGGCCGATGGGCCGCGCGGCGCGCGGCGTGAAGGCGATGACGCTGGAGAAGGGCGACACGGTCGTGGCGATGGACGTCGTCGAAGACGCCCGCAAGGAAGTGTTGCTCGTCACGTCGCTCGCGTTCGGCAAGCGGACGCCGATCGGCGACTACCGCCACACCTCGCGCGGCGGAAAGGGCGTCAAGGCGTTCGCCCGTCAGCGCGACGACATCGGGCAGGTCGTCGACCAGATCCTCGTGGCGCCGGAAGATCAGATCCTGATGATCACCTCGGGCAATCAGGTGATCCGGCTCAAGGTCGGCGAGATTCGCAAGACGGGCCGCGACGCCAAGGGCGTCCGGCTGCAGCGCCTGGGCGAGGGCGACGAGGTCATCGCCATCACCAACCTGGGTAAGCAGGCCATGCAGATCACCGAGATCACGGGCGAGCCGCAACAAACCGAACTCTAGGAGTGTTGATTATCCATATGAGCGCATTACCAGACGTTACCCAGGGCAACTTCGAGACCGAGGTGCTGCAAAACTCGCAGCCCGTGCTCGTGGATTTTTGGGCGCCGTGGTGCGGCCCGTGCCGCATGCTCGGTCCGATCGTCGAAAAGGTCGCCGCCGCGCACGCCGGCAAGGCCAAGTTCGTGAAGCTGAACACCGACGAGAATCCGACGCTTGCGGGGCAGTATCAGGTGTCGGGCATCCCCTGCCTGATCCTCTTCAAAGGTGGCCAGCCGGTCGATCGGATCGTCGGGTACGTGCCCGAGAACGTGGTGACGTCTATGCTCGGTAAACACGTGGCGTGAGGTCCATTCCGGCCATGCACCGCGTGCTGGCCGACGAGAGAGTGGAGCGCTACGAACGCCTGCTGGGAAGAAACGCAACGCGAAGCGCGGTCGAAGAAGTTTTCGGCCGCGCGCGCGTTTCCGGCGGCGGCGACTACGAGGCGCTCGTCGGTGAGGCCGTCGAACGGCTCGAAGCAGTGCGGACGCAACACACCGCGCGCGTCATCAACGCGACGGGAATTCTGATCCACACGAATCTCGGGCGCGCGCCGCTGGCGGCCGAGGCGCTCGAGGCCGTGACGAGCCTCGCGGGCGGCTACTCGAACCTGGAATACGATCTGCAGACCGGCGAGCGCGGCTCGCGTCACGCGCGCATCGGCGCACTGATCAATGAAGTGACCGGCGCGAGCGATTCGCTGGTGGTCAACAACTGCGCGGCAGCGGTCTTGCTGGTGCTCGACACCTTCGCGAAGGGACGCGAGGTGGTGGTGGCGCGCAACGAGCTGGTGGAGATCGGGGGCGGCTTCCGCGTGCCCGAGGTGCTCGAGCGCAGCGGCGCTACGCTGGTGGAAGTGGGGACGACCAATCGCGTCTACATCGAAGATTTCGAGCGCGCGCTCTCGCCGCGCACCGCGCTGCTGTTGCGCACGCATCCGTCGAACTATCGCATCGAGGGCTTCGCGCAGGGCGTCGAAGCGCGCGAGCTGGTCGAGCTGGGGCGGCGCGCCGGCGTGCCGGTGGCCGAAGATCTGGGCAGCGGTGCGCTGGCCGATCTGCGCGCGTTCGGCGCGGCGCACGAGCGCACGGTCCGCGAGGCGCTCGACGACGGCGTGGGGCTGGTCACGTTCTCAGGCGACAAGCTGCTCGGCGGCCCGCAGGCGGGCGTGATCGTTGGGAGCGCTCCGCTCGTGGCGCGGTTACGCAGCAATCCGCTGCTGCGCGCGCTGCGCGTGGGGAAGCTAACGCTCGCGGCGCTCGGCGCGACGCTGCTGCTGCACCGCGACGGGGCGGCCGAACGGATTCCGCTCTATCGCATGCTCTCCGCAACGCTCGACGAGCTCCGCGAGCGCGCGAAAGCCTATCTTGCGGCCGAGCCGGATGCGCGCGTCGTCGACAGCGAGGCGTACGTGGGCGGCGGCGCGCTGCCGCAGGATGCGGTGGCGTCGGTCGCCGTCGCGATTACGACGCCGCGGCCGGGCGAGCTCGCCGCGCGGTTACGCCGCGCGACGCCGCCGATCGTCGCCCGGATCGAAGAAGGGCACGTGCTGCTCGACCTGCGGACGATCGCGCCCGACGAGGACGCGACGGTGATCGGCACCCTGTTGTCATCCTGAGCGGAGGCGCGTAGCGCCGAAGTCGAAGGGCGCGATATCAAAGGCTAATCGGCAAGCGCAACCCGACTCATCGCCGCTGAAACGCTCTCAGGCATCGTCCCGCCGCCGTGCCCCGCATCGTCTATGACGTGTAGAATGCTACCTCGCCAGGCCCTGTGCAGTCGCCACGCTGTCTCGAGAGGGCTGCTGATATCGTAGCGTCCGTGTATAAGAACTCCAGGGACGCCTTCGAGCAAGGAGACGTTCTTGATAAGCTGACCCTCAGGCAAGAACGCCGCATGTTTCCAGTAGTGCGTAACGAGGCGAGCAAAGAGCAATCGAAATGCTGGATCCTGAAAGCGGCGGCTTGCGGCGTATCCCGGGGTCAGGGAGACGTGAGTGTCTTCCCATGCGCACCATTCACGGGCAGCTCGGTCCCGGATGGCTTCGTCCGGACTAAAAACCAACGCGGCGTAGCTGTCCACTGGCTGGATCCCGCGATTTCGATCGAGAGGGTTCGCTGAGGCAAATCGTTCCCATTGCTCAGGGAAGATGCGGCTCATCTCGCGGGTAATCCATCGCACCTCACGCCGCGACGTTGTAGTCACGCATGCTAAGACCAACGAGGCCACACGGTGCGGAAACGCCTGGGCATAGGCTAACCCAAGTGTCGATCCCCAGGATACACCGAGAACGGTCCAACGATCTATACCAAGATGTTTGCGCAAACGTTCCAAATCTTGAATGAGATGAGCGGTTGTATTGACTTCGAGATCGCCTATCTCGCCAACGTGGGGTCGACTGAGTCCGCAGCCTCGCTGGTCGGTTAAGATGATTTTGTAGATCGCTGGGTCAAAGTAACGGCGGTCGTGCGGAGAGCATCCAGATCCGGGTCCGCCATGAAGGTACACGGCGGGGCGACCGTCGGGATTCCCCGAGCACTCCCAGTATAGTTCCTGAGAATCGTCGACGGTGAGCATCCCGCTCTCGAAAGGCTCGATGTCCGGAAACATCCACCATTCTTCGGCGCGGATGATTTCTGATACTACGTCCGGATGAGCGCCGCCGCGCCGGGGGCGGCGGTGATGTTGGAGCGTTAGGTTGCTGCCATCCGGCCAGTCACTCCGACAAGCGCTCTCGCCGCGACGATGGCCGCCGCCATCGCGAGCTTGTGATCGTTATTCCACGGCGGTCCGACGGCACCGCGAATATCGAGAAAGTGAGCCTCGAAGCTCTCGACGCGCAACGCGTTGCTCGCCGCGTTGAAGATCGTCTTCGGATCGTACCAGTAGACGGGCCAGCCGCACGACTCGGCAGCGGCGGCCAGCGCATCACGGTACATCACCCAGTCGGCGACGTTCCGTGCGCGGTAGTCTCTGATCCGCTCGATGATTGTCGGCGGAAGCTGAGGGCGGCTGCGAAGGGCGATGCCGAGGACAGGTCGCACGGCCGTCGCAACCGCGTCCAGCGCAAGCACTGCGTGCCTCTCCGCCGATGCACGTACGCGTTCTACCAAAGCCACGGCCTCGTCCGGCGGCAGCCCTTGGGCTTCGTGGTGATGGGGAATGGCCGGCAGCGAGTCGTCCACGAGTTCGACGCGGCGGCGATCGAGGAGCGTTCCATTCGGAGCCACCGTCACGAGCACGGCCCAACCACCGTGATCCGATACCCCGATGATGCCGCCGTTCTCCGTCATGCTGCTCCTCCTCGGACGCAGGTTTCGATGCGGATGTCTTTTGGCATTTGCGCAAAGGTCAGCGCGCCGCAGCGACCCAGACACGGTAGCGCTCGAAGAGGTCGGCAAGCGCGCGCGACGACATCGCCCCGTCCAAGAAGATCGCCAGCGCTTCGGCTACCAGCAGCAGCGCGTCGTCGCCCGCGAAAATCTCCAGCCGTTCCTCGGCGAGCAGCGTCTCCAGCATCGCGCTTCCGTCGACGAGCCGCACGATGTCCACGGCGGCGACGCGCGCCTGGAGCTGGACCTCTAGTCGCTCGCGAGCCTGCATGATGTCGATCGTCACGCCGGTGGAAACGAGCGCGATTTCTTCCGAGCCGACCGTATACCGGCTCGGCGCCGAGTGCAGCGTCCGGGCGATGCGCGCGTAGTGCTGGGGGAACTCGGATGAAAAAATACCCAGCGCTTCGCGCGCGAAGGTGAAACTAGAGTCCGATGCCGACACGGGGCAACAAAATCGTGCGCCCGGCGCCGGCCAGTTCCGCAAAGGCGCCCCGCGTGAACGCCAGCGGCCGCCCGTCGATCTCGCCCCGAACGCTGTACGTGCCGACGAGCTCCGATACCGCGGTATGCGCCGACCCGCGCGGATGGGGCACCAAGAACTGAATGGCGTCGTGGACGTCGCAGTCGATGTGCAGGAAGTCGTTGCCGTCGAGCGCGTTGACCGTCAGGCGTTCCGGCACCGCCGTCACGCGGCCCGGTGTCAGCAGCGCCATCACGCCCGGCACGCGCGGCACGTTGCCGCCGTAGCGTCCGTAGGTCTCGAGCACGACCGCCTCGTCGAGGAAAATGTGCGTGAGCTCCGATCCGCGCCACACGATGAGCACCAGCTCCGTGCGCGCCGCCGATCGCGACGCGTCGGTGACCTGGCCGAAGACGATCGCGGTCCCGCCGCTGCCGGCCTCCAGCAGGTAGCCCCAGTTCCAACCCAGGTCGCGGCTCCAATCCCAGGCGCCCCAGTTGTGGTCGTGATAGCCGAGCGCACTCGAGAGCTGATACTCGCGTCCCGCGATCGTCACGTCGCCGTGCACGTCGAGGCGCGGCACGATGAACGTGTTGATGAAGCCGCCCATGTTCTCGATGCGAATGGCCTCGGCGCGCGGCTCCCACCGCGCGTCAAGCCGGACCGAGCCGTCGCGCAGCGCCGCGTCCACGTGATACGCGCCGTCGCGAAAGGTCACCGAACTGTTCGCGACCGTCAGGTCGATGGCGGGCGGTTCGTAGCGCGCCTGTTCGGGGCCGATCACGTTCATGGTGCCTGTCCAGCCGTAGTCGGCCTCGTGCGTCACCAGCGACAGCGCGCAGCGTCCTCGCTCGTTGTGGCGGACGTCGCCCGACAAGGCGACGTTGACGATGCCGCACAGCCCGGCGGCGTCGTCGCCGAACGTAAAGTGATGCCACTCGCTGTAGCGCTGCGACGCAAGCGTCTCTTCCGACGGTGACGAGAGTCCGTCCAGCGAGAGGTCGTGCCGCGCGAAGTTGAGCTTCACGTGGCGACGTGCGAATCCAAAGACGCTACCGCAGGATCCGCTCGCGGTGCAGCGGGTCCGGCACGACGAAGTCGTCGCTCGGGCCCGCCGCTCTCGGTTCGGCGCTCGGCGGCAGCTCCTCGCTCGGGAACAGCAAGTCGCTGACCAGCCGAATTTCCGCGCGGTGCCGCTCGTAGACGGCGGCGGGATCGGCGACGAAGTCGCCAAGCTGATGGGCCGGAACCACCGACGACATCACCAAGACGATGTCGTTGACGGGCGAGGGTTCGATCGTGACAGTCGGCACCGATTCAGTCATCGCTTTCGAGCCCCGGCCCGGCGACGTCCGCCGGCGGCCTTCCGCGCCTTCTTTGCCGTCGCGCGGCCGGCGGGTGCGGCCGGTTTGGGCGCGGTCTGTTTAGGTGCGGCGGCCAGCACGTCCAACCGCACGCGGATCGGCCGGCTCTCGAAGCCGAGGATGCGAATCGCGCCGTGGTAGCTCGAGCCCGGCTTGAACGATTCGCTGATCTCGACGGTTGCGTAGACGATCGCCTGACCGCGCGCCGGAAGCGACGCGCGGGACGGCTCGACCTGGAGCGCGCCCGAAGGGATCTTCGGCGTCGCGCCGGCACCCGGTGCGACGATCTCGAACGTCACGTCCACGTCGCGATCGTAGTGATTCTCGATGAGAAACGGCGAGCTCGCTCGGTCGCCTATGGCTCCCGACATGACGATCTCGATCGCCTGGCCCGCGCCGGCCGCCGGCGGCGCGGCGACGGCGCCGCCGTTCGGCGCCGCAGCCGGCCGGGGCCGGCGCTCGCCGAGCAGGCTCGTCTCCGCCTGATCGACGATCTCGTTGATCGCGCCGAGCACGTGCTCGGTGAGCACGCGCAACGACGCGACGTTGAAGTCGAGCAGCTTCGACACGTTCTCGCGGGGGTTCAACGTCGCCGGCGGCGACGGCGGCGTGTTGACGAGTGCCTGCACGAGCGACCGCACCCGCCCCGCGACCTCGAGGTTCCCCGAGATCGAACGTGCGATCACCGATTTGAGGTCGTCAATGATCGCTTCGGCGGCCTTCGACGGCGAGGAGTCGTCCGGGCGCGAATCCTGCGCGCTCATCACGGATTCGCCGCGCCCGGAGGCGGCTGCTGGCGCGGAGGCGGTTGCTGGCGCGGCGGCGGCCCGCACGGCACGACGCACTGAAAGTGATCGTACCAGTGGTGCGCGCGGATGCGGAATCGCCGCTCTTGCTCGACGACGGTGCACACGCCGCGCGGCACGTCGTCGCAGCCGACGTCGAGCACGACCTCGACGCACTGCTCGTAAGCGGCGGTCACCAGCACCTCGCACGCGTACGCGCCCTTGGGGAAGTTCGTCGGTACGGTCAGCGTGCCGCTCGTCGTCGCCGAATGACCGGGAGCGATGACCAGCGACGTGGGCGAGAACGAGAACGCCGCGACGGCCGACCCGGCGTGAAACGGCGTTGTGGTGATGTGGAAGGTGCGGGTCTCCGCCGCCTCGTTGATCACGCGGATCTCGGCCGTCACCGGCTGTCCGGTCATTGCGGCCACCCGCATGCGGCACACGCACCGCGGCGGGCACGCCGTTTCCGGAATGTTGCAGCCGCAGCCGCATCCGCAGGAGCGCCGTCCGCAGTTGCAGTTGGCGGCGCCGCAGCCGCAGCTTCCGTCGGCGTGCGGGGTGGACGGCAGCATTTTGCTCAGCGCGGTGCTTCCGGTAACGCTCTGCAAGAGGTCGCTCCCGAACCGGAGCGCGTCGGACGCGATGGTTCGCGCGCGGGCCACCAGCTCGTCGGCGGTCAGTGTGGTGTTGTCGTTCATCGCGGTCTCCTTTTCGCCGAAATTCTCGGCGCCGTTACAGGTGAGCTCGACGTAGATGTGCGCCCCCGCGACCGTGAGGCTCGCCGCGTAGACCCGGCCCTTGATCAGCCCCGTCGGCAGCTCGAACGTGAGCCGGACGAGGGCCTGGGCGCCGGGCTCCAGCGCTTTCGAGTCGCTTGCGACCTTCACGCTCGTGGTCCCGGGCATCGTGGTGCGCAGCTCGCGAACGACCCGGTCGAGATATTTCTCCGCGCCGTCGTCCGCGTTGGCTTCGCGCATCGCGTAGACGAGCGAACGGCCGAGCCAATACGTCTCCTCGAAGAACATCGAGTTCACCGGACCGATCGCAAACGCAACGTTGCCCGTGTTCTCGATCACGACTTCGCTCTCGACCTCGTCGCGCGAGGCGCCGGTCAGGTAGATGGCCTTGGGCAGCGCGCGCGCCGACGGACGCTCGAGGACGCGCACCTCCACCGGCTCCTCGCGGCCGAACATGTGGACGGTGCCTCGGTAGGTTCCCGCGGGCATCCCGCCGTCCACCAGCAGGTGGCCTCCCAGCCGCGCCCGCTGCTTTGGGGCGGCGCGACCGTGAAGGCGCAGCTCGAACGGCCGCTCGTGGCCCTCGAGTTTCGCGACGATCCCTCGCAACGAGATCGGATCGCTCGTCGAGTTCGTCACCTCGAGCGCACCGGCAAGCAGCGGAGGCGCGCCGACGAAGAGCGCGGACTTCATCTGCATTCCTCGAGCGCGTGCGGCACGTAGTCTTCGATGACGACCATGCTTTCGCCGCACGTGCCGAACGAGAGGATCTCCACGCCCAGAGCGCAGACGTTGAACTTCATGTTCGTCGGGAAATGAATTCGGGTGGGCTTCATACCGAACTCGAGCCGGATGACCGGCAGCTCGGTGATGGCCAGCTGAACCGCGCTGGTCGAGTTGAGCGAACTCGTCGTCGTGACGTCGGCGTCGAGCTCGATCTTCGGCAGCTCCTTGATCGCCAGCGTCGAGTTCATGTCGATCGTCCCGCCGATCGTCGAGTCGGTGTGGATGTTATAGTGATCGGGGATGTTGAGGTTACTGCTCAAGGCGGGCTCCTTTCTGAGTCCTAGAGATCCCGATTGATGACGTAATCGATGGCTTCGCGCAGAAAAGACTTGTGAATTGACTCCGGCACGCGTGCGAAGCGACGGTCGAAGAACGCGCGCGCCTTCCGCGCGAACGCGCGCGACGCGTTCACCGCGTGCTCGATACTGCCGTAGCGATGCATGAGGCCGAGCACGTAGTCCACCTCGCGCTGCGTCTTGCGCTCGCGAGGCTTCTCCATGATCCGCACCACACGGGCGCGCTCCGCCGGACGGCACGTGCGCACGAGGTGAATCAGCATCAACGTACGCTTGCCCTCCCAAATGTCGCCGGCGGTCTCCTTGCCGTACCGCTCTTCCAACGCGATCAGGTTGAGCACGTCGTCTTGAATTTGGAACGCGACGCCCAGGTGATAGCCGAACCGGCGAAATGCGTCGAGGTCGGCGAGGGGTCCGATGGCGACGAGCGCCCCGATGCGGCACGGCGTGATGCACGTGTACCAGCACGTCTTCTTCGCCGTCATCAGATGGTAGTGGCGGTCGGAGATGTTCCAATCGCCGGTCCGGACCCACTCGAGCTCCATCGCCTGGCCCTCGACGGACTCGCGAGCCATGTGCTCGATCTCGTGAAAGACGCGCAGCGTCTTTTCGAGTCCGATGATGCGCAGGTTCTCCAGCAGGGGCGTCATCGAGAGAACGTTGAGCGCGTCGCCGACGTTGATGGCGATCGCCGTGCCCCACTTCTCGTTGATCGTCGGCGACCCGCGCCGGTGCAGCGACTCGTCCTCGATATCGTCGTGCACGAGGAAGGCATTGTGGAAGAGCTCGAGCGCAACGGCCGACGGCAGCGCGTCTTCCGTGGAACCGCCGAAAGCCTGGCAGGTAGACAAGCAAAGAGCCGGACGCAAGCCTTTCCCGGCGCGGAGCGGATATTCGGCGAGGCGCTTTCCCAAAACGGCGTGGAACCGCTTGCGGGAGATCATCGACTCCATCTCGGCCATCACCGTGTCGCGATATCCCAGCAAGTGGTTCGCGAACGAAGAGCCGTTGGCCGCGATGGTGCTGCTGCTCATGAGCCCTCTCGGAAAGCAATGCGGCGTGGGAAAAGAATTCCCGGAGCGGTAGGGCCTGGGCGTCGTTGTTGGCTCGGCGCCCGCTCGGTCCCTGTCGGGCGCCCCGTAAGACTCGGTTAAGGCGTCATACTATGCGCCGCATCAGCGGTCCGCGAACCAGCCCGACGGTTCGACGTCGAGATTGACGTTGATCTGCTTGACCTCGGTATACGCGTCGTAGCCGTACGTTCCGAGTTCGCGGCCGATGCCCGACTGTTTGTAGCCGCCCCACGGTGCTTCATTATACGTCGGGTGGTACGTGTTGATCCACGTGATGCCCGCGCGCAGCTTGCGGATCACGCGGTGCGCCTTCGCGATGTCTTGCGTGAACACGGCCCCCGCCAGGCCGTAGATCGTGTCGTTGGCGAGCGCGATGGCCTCCGCTTCGCTGTCAAACGTCTGCACCACGAGCACGGGGCCGAAGATCTCCTCTTGCACGATGCGCATCGTGGGCATCGTCTGAGCGAAGATCGTGGGCGCGATGAAGTTGCCGTCGGCTAACGCACCGCCGAGGCGCTCGCCGCCGCACAGCAGCTCCGCGCCCTCGTCCTTGCCCGTCTGAATGTACGCTTCCACGCGCTCGCGATGCACCGGCGAGACGATCGGGCCCATCTCGCTATTGGAATCGAACCCGTCGCCGACGCGAATTTTGTTCGCGCGCTCGACGAGGCGCTCGAGGAACCGGTCGTAGAGCCCGCGCTCGAGGATCAGGCGCGACCCCGCCGAGCAGACCTGGCCCGCGTTGGCGAAGATGCCGAACAGCGCGTAGTCGATCGCCGTGTCGAAATCGGCGTCGGCGAACACGACGTTGGGCGACTTTCCTCCGAGCTCCAGCGAGATCTTCTTGAGGTTCGTCGTCGCGTCGTGCATGATGCTGCGCCCCGTCTTGGTGCCGCCGGTGAACGCGATCTTGTCCACGTGTTCGCTGGCCGCGATCGCGTGGCCGGCCGTTGCGCCCATTCCCGTCACGACGTTGACGACTCCCGGCGGGAATCCGAGCTCGTCGAAGATGCTCGCCAGCCGGATCGCCGAGAGCGGCGTCAGCTCCGACGGCTTGAGCACGCACACGTTCCCCGCGGCCAGCGCCGGCGCGAGCTTCCACACCGCCATCAGCAGCGGATAGTTCCACGGCACGATCTGTCCGCAGACGCCGATCGGCTCGCGCACCGTGAACGACTGCGAGGGCGCCGGAACGTCGAACGTCTGGCCCTGCGGCTTGGTGGCGAGGCCCGCGTAGTAGCGAAAACAGTTGGCGGCGTCGATCGCGTCGTACTCCGTCTCGCGCAGCGGCTTGCCGTTGTTGAGCGTGTCTATGCGCATGAGCTCGTCGCGGTGCGCGTCTACGGCGTCCGCAACGCGGAAGAGCATCGCGGCGCGTTCGGCCGCGCTGGTCGATCCCCACGGCCCGTCGTCGAACGCCTTGCGCGCGGCCGCGATCGCGGCATGCGCGTCGTCGGCCGTGGCCTCGGCGATCGTGGCGATCGGCCGGCCGTTCGACGGATTGATCAGCTCGCGCGTCCCGCCGTCGGACGCGAGCTTCCAACCGCCGTCCACGTACATCGGCACGACGCCGCCGACGCGCGGCAGTTTGCTCAGAATCTCGTCCGAGTTGACGGTGGGATGGGTCTCGGTTTGCATGTGATCTGAACCTCCTGTTTGCGGCCCTTCGACACGCGCGCCTCCGGCGCGCTACTCAGGGTGACAAGTGTTGTAGTCGCTCGCTGCGCTCAGCCCTTCGACTACGCTCAGGGTGACAAAGTAGTTGGTGTCGCGGCGCGCATCGTAGCGAGGCTTTCCTTGACCGATTCGCACACGTAGTCGGCTTCGGCCTCGGTGATCGTGAGCGGCGGCTCGACGCGGATGACGCGCGCGTTGACGAGCGTGCCCGAGACCAGCACCCCGCGGTCGAGCATTCGTTTGCCCAACTCGAAACCGGTCGCGTCGTCGTGGAACTCGAGCGCCATCAGCAGTCCCTTCCCGCGAACGTCAACCACGATGTCCTCGTGGTCGGCTGCAGCGGCGCGCAAGCCCGCCAGCATTCGTTCGCCCAGCACGGCGGCGCGTTGCGGCAGCTCGTCTTCGATCAGCACGTTGATCGTCGCCAGCGCGGCCGCGCAGGCGAGCGGGTTGCCGCCGAACGTGGACGTGTGCAGGAACGGGTTGTCGAAGAGCCGCGAGAAGATCTCGCGCCGGCCGACGACCGCTCCGGCCGGAACCACGCCGCCGCCGAAGGCCTTGGCCAGGCACATGATATCCGGCGCGACGCCGTAGTGTTCGCAGCAGAACATCTTGCCGGTGCGGCCCATGCCCGTCTGCACCTCGTCGAGGATCAACAGCGAGCCGAACTCGTCGCACAACGCGCGCACGCCGGGCAGGTAGTCGTCGTCGGGAATGTTGACGCCGCCCTCGCCTTGGATCGGCTCGAGCAGCACCGCGCCGACGTCTTCGCCCACCGCCTTGCACGACGTCATCATGTCGCGCAGCGCCGGCAGATCGTTGAACGGAACGTGCTCGATGTTCGGCAGCATCGGCCCGAACGGCCGGCGGAACTCGGCCTTGGCGCTGGCCGACAGCGAGCCGTAACTCTTGCCGTGGAAGCCCTTGGTCGCTGCGACGATCGTCTGCTTCGTGGGATCGTAGGCGCGGGCGAGCTTTAGCGCACCCTCCACCGCCTCGGTGCCGCTGTTGCAGAAGAAGCTGAACTCGAGGCCCGCCGGCGTGAGCATCGCGAGTGCCTTCGCCAGCATCGCTCGCAATGGATCGAGCAAGTCTTGGCTGTGCAGCGGTTGGCGCTGCAGCTGCGCGCTGACGGCTTTGACGACTTTCGGGTTGCGATGTCCTACGTTGAAGATGCCGAATCCGCCCAAGCAGTCGAGGTAGCGCCGGCCCGTCACGTCGCGGTAGGAGTTCAAGTCGGCGTCGGCCCATTCGACGACGGCGCCCGCGCCGTCGGGATCGGTCGCCTTACGATACTCGAGGAACCCCGGGTTGATGTGATCGCGGAAAGAGTCGACCGTCTCGCGCGTGATCCACACCGCTTCCGACGGCGTGATGTCGGGCCTTTCGATCAGGTCTAAGACGCGCTGCGTGTACTCGTAGACGTTACGTTCTCGCTCACCGTTAATTTTCTATCACCTCGTAAAGACGTCGTGCATGGCCGCTCGCAGGATCGCGAGCCCCTCGTCGAGTTCGTCGTCGCCGACGACGAGCGGGACGAGAATTCGAATGACGTCGCGATGCCCCGCCAGCAGCAGCAGCAGCCCGCGCTCGCGCGCGGCCGCAACCACCTCGGGCGCTCTCGCCGGCAGCTCCATCGCCATCATCGCGCCCAAGCCGCGCACGTCGCCGACGGCCTGCGGAAACTCCGTCCGCAGCGCGTGCAGCGCGGCGGCGATTCGCTCGCCGACGATGCGGGCGCGCGCCAAAAACGCGTCGTCCATGATCTCGAGCACCTCGAGGGCCGCGGCGCACGCGATCGGATTTCCGGCGAACGTTCCGCCCAGGCCGCCGGGCTCGGGCGCGTCCATGATCTCGGCCTTGCCGACGACGGCCGCCAGCGGCAGGCCGCCCGCGAGCGATTTGGCGACGGCGATGAGATCGGGTTCGATGCCGTAGTGCTCGCACGCGAACATCGTGCCGGTGCGGCCGAACCCCGTCTGCACCTCGTCGGCGATCAGCACGATGCCGTGCGCGTCGGCGATGGTGCGCAGCCGCTGCAAGAACGCTGCGGGCGCCGGCACGAAGCCGCCTTCGCCGAGCACCGGCTCGACGATGAGCGCCGCGACGCGGTCGGGCGCGACCGTCTCGGCGAAGAGCCGTTCGAGCCCCGCGATCGCATGCTCGGTCGTGACGCCGTGGTGTTCGTAGGGAAACGGCGCGTGATAGATCTCGCTGCAGAACGGGCCGAAGTGTTGTTTGTAGGGCTCGTCCTTGCCCGTCATCGTCAGCGCCAGCAGCGTGCGCCCGTGGTAGCCGTGGGTGAAGGCGACGACGGCGGGCCGGCGCGTGTACTCGCGGGCGATCTTCACCGCGTTCTCGGTCGCCTCGGCGCCGGTGGAGATCAGGAGCGTCTTCTTCGGCGACGCGCCCGGCGCGCGGCGGTTCAGCTCTTCCGCGACCCGCACGTACGGCTCGTACATCGCGACCTGGAAGCACGCGTGGGTGAGTTTCTCGGCCTGTTCGGCGATCGCGGCGACGACTCGCGGATTCGCGTGGCCGGCGTTGAGCGTGCCGATGCCGCCCACGAAGTCTATGAAACGCCGGCCCTCGACGTCCCACATCGCGGCGCCGGCGGCGCGGGCGATAAACAGGGGATGGGCGGTGGCCACTCCTCGCGCAACGCTTTCGACGCGGCGTCGCTCCAGCGACGCCCCGACGGCCGAATCGGGCGTATTTTCTCTTACTCTCGTGTCCACGGCGAGGAAGTCTTATTCGGCGAGGTTAAAGCCGCTCTTCTTTATGAAAAAGCTGCTCGGAACGCTCGTCCTGCTGGCGCTGGCCGCTCTGCCGCTCGATGGGAGGGCCGGAACGACCGGCACGCTGCGCGGCCGAGTCGTTGACGCGACGAGCCACGCGCCGATCGCGGGGGCGGTCGTGACCGCCGTGTCGCCGTCGCAAACGGCGCAGACGGTTACCGACGCGGGCGGCCAGTACTCGTTCATCTCGCTGCAGCCCGACACGTATACGGTGAGCGCGAGCAAGACGGGCTACGATCCGCAGTCGCAACCCGGCATCAGCGTCGTGGCCGATCAGTCGGCCACCGCGATCCTGATGCTGGCGCAAGCGCTCAAGACGATCGCCCGCGCGACGGCGCGCACCACGCAGTCGCTGGTGCACTCGGGCGTCACGAGCGACGTATTCTCGGTGAACGCCGCCGGACAGAAGGCCGCGTCCACGCTCTCGGGCTCGGGCTCGTTGACGCAGGCGTACGGCGCGATCGCAACCGCGCCCGGCGTCAACATCCCGTCGAACCAGCAAGGCTGGTATCAGAGCGTGTACGTGCGCGGCGGCGACGTGGATCAAGTGGCGTACGAGTTCGACGGCCTGCCGACGACGCGTCAATCCGACCTGGCGCCGATCGCGACGCTGACGTCGCTCGGCAACCAAGAGGTGCAGGTCTACACCGGCGGCACGCCGGCGACGTCGAACTCCTCGGGCCTCGCCGGCTACATCAATCAGGTGATCAAGACCGGCACCTATCCCGGCTACGCCAACGCCGACCTCGGCATCGGATCGCCGGTGTTCTACCATCAGGCGACGGTCGAGGCGGGCGGCGCAACCCCCGACCGGCTCTTCTCGTACTACGTCGGGCTCTCGGGCACGAATCAGGCGTTTCGCTACGGCGACAACTTCGGCGGCGTCAGCGAGCCGCTGTATTTCTATCCGCTCAACGTTCCCACGAGCAACAACGTCTACGACATCCTCGACGGGTCGCACGGCAAGGCGCCGAACTACGGCTTCATCGGTCAGCAGGGCTACAGCTACACGCAAGCGATGGATTTCGACCGCGAGAACGTGGTCAATCTGCACGTCGGCGTGCCGCATCGCGACTCCCCGTTGAAGGACGACATTCAAATACTCTACGTCACGGGCGGCATCGCGGCGCAGTTCTACAGCTCGGCCAACGACATCGGCTACACGCCGCTGGTCGGCAAGAAGACCGGCATCGGCTATCCGATGCCCTACCTCGACTCGCTCTATTACCGCGGGCCGCTCATGCAGACGCCCGATCCGAACGCCACCTACGTCGGCCTGTTTCCAAGCAGCCCGACGGGGCGCGATATCGGCGGCCCCGTCGGCATCAGCAACCGCGACGGGAACTGGAACGGCTACTCGATCGAGAAGGTGCAGTTCCAAAAGAATTTCGACACGCACTCGTACCTGCGCGCCCTGCTCTACGGCGAGTACTCGGACTGGTTCATCAACGGCCCCGACAGCGCGCAGCTCGTATTCGGATCGGATCCGGCCGACTACGAGGTGCTCGAGCACGGCTACGGCGGCGGCCTCATCTACTCGAACCAGCTCGCCGCGCAGAACCTGATCACGGCCGAAGCGTCGTACAACACGCAAAAGCTGCAGACGTACAACGCGATGTTCAGCTCGACCGACCCGGTGACGAACAGCCTCGCGCCGACCGGCCTCGGCACGATTCTCTCCAACTACGGAACGCCCAACGGCCAGTGTTACAACTATCGCACGGGGCAGCCGTGGAGCTGTTTCGACCGCGGCAGCCAGGGCGGATGTCTCACGCCGTCGGGATGCTATCCCGGCGAGGGCAGCTACAATTTCAACTTGATGCCGGGCATCGCGCCGGCGGCATCGCCCGCCGCTCGCGCGGGGGCGCGGTGGATGATGACCGAAAACGGTGCGAGCGCCCAGGTCGACAACGTGCGGCCCTACTTCTCGTCATACGCGCTGACGGATCTCTGGCAGCCCAACGACCGCCTCGTCGTAAACGTGGGCGCGCGGCTCGACCACTTCATGTACAAGACCAACGACTTGGAAGACGGGTATCCGGCGCGGCAGTTCTGGTTCGACGCGTATAACAAGGAGCATTGCGGCGGCCCCGGCTCGACGCCGCAGTGGACGTGGAACCCGAGCACGCAGTCGTTCGGATCGTGTAACCCGGGCCTGGCCCCGATGACCGACCCGGGCAACGGGCTGTATAATGTCGGCGCTGGCACCAACCTGTCGAACGTCTTCGAGCCGCGCCTCGCGTTCACGTATACGATCAACAACGACACGGTCGTCCGCGGCTCGGCCGGCCGGTATGCTCGCGCGGAAGGCTCGTCGTACTATCAGTACAACACCTACCAGCAGAACCTGGCGTCGTTCATCTCGCAGTTCTACCCCTACGGCTACCACACGCCGGATCACGCAATCTTCCCCGACACCTCCGACAACTTCGACCTCTCGCTCGAGAAGCACGTCAAGGGGACGCAGCTCTCCTACAAAGTCACGCCCTTCTACCGCAACACCAGCAACGAGCTGCAGTTCCAGGCGATCAACGCCGTGCAGGGCACGCTGGCGGGCCTCAACGTCGGCACGCAGCGTTCGTACGGCGTCGAGTTTTCGATGCAATACGGCGACTTCAGCCGCGACGGCTTCTCCGGGCTGTTCTCGTACACGCACACCGAGAACAAAATCAGCTACAAGCCGATCAACGGCGTCAGCGTGATCGACGCGCTCAACCAGCAGATCGAGCTGTACAACTCCTATACGAAGGCCTGTTCCGCGGTGACGAAGAGCTCGAGTAACTGGGCGGCGTGCGGCAGCGGTGCGTTTCCCGGCAACGCCGCGTCGCTGCTTCGCAACAACCAGTCGGGCACGCCGGATCAGGGCAAGCTGAAGATTCCCAACCCGTACTACAACGATCCGCTGCAGCCGCTGTTCGATACCAACGGCTGGTACGCGCCCTACGATGTAATCCCCAGCCCCTTCAACGCCGCCAACGGCTACTCGGTGCCCGACGTTGCGTCGCTCGTCGTCAACTATCGCAAGGGGCGCTTCGCGGTGACGCCGTCGCTGCGTTACATGGACGGATCGAACTACGGCTCGCCGCTCGTCTGGCCGGGCTACGTTCCGCAGTCGTGCTCGTCGCAGCCGGCCAAGACGCCGCTGACGCCCGGCGCGACCTGCTCGGGCGGCGCGGCCGGCGCGATCTTCCTTCCCGATCCGTACAGCAACAAGTTCGACAACCTCGGCGCGTTCGTGCAGCCGGCGCAGCTCTCGCTCAACCTTCAAGCGAGCTACGACGTGACGCCGCGGATGACGCTCACCGTGCAGGCGGTGAACCTGTATAACGGCTGCTTCCAGCGCGGCTATGCCTGGGACAACTCCGTGACGTGCGTCTACTCCACCCTCCCGTCGAACATTCTGCCGCCGTCCGGCAACTTCGTAAAGAATCCGCCCGTCCAGCTGAGGTATCCGTACGGCACGTTCTACAATATCACCGAGGTGGGCATCTCGTCGGTCACGCAGCCGTTCGGATTCTTCGCCGATCTCAACATCAAGCTTTGAAGCGGCTCGCCACGACATGAGGCGCCAAGACTTCATCCGCGATGCCGGCTTCGCGGCGCTCGGCGCGGCCGCGCTGCCGCAGTTCGTCGCGTGCGGCGGCTCGGCCGCGCGCGGGCGCGAGCGCGTGGCCGTGGTCGGCGCGGGCATCGCCGGCCTCGTGACGGCGCTGCACCTCAAAGACGCGGGCATCGAGGCGATGGTCTACGAGTCGTCCGCGCGCGTCGGCGGACGGATGCACTCGGAGCGCCGCTACTGGAGCCAGGGTCAGCACACCGAGTGGTGCGGCGCGATGGTGGACTCGACGCACGCCAATATCCGCGGTCTCGCGCGGCGCTTCGGCCTGGGCCTGCTCGACACGCACGCGGGATGGCCGCCGCACGCCCGCGACACGTGCTATCTCGACGGCCGCTACTACGCCATGACCGACGCCGACCGCGACTTCGCCAAGGTCTACCCGATCCTGCAAGAGCAGCTCGGCAAGTGCAATCCGAACACGACCTACGCGAACGCGACGCCGACCGCGCGCCGCATCGACGCGATGAGCGTGCGCGATTGGATCGCGCGCTACGTGCCCGGCGGATCGAACTCGCAGCTCGGCCGGCTCATCAAAGAGGCCTATCGCAACGAATACGGTCGCGAGATCGAGGAGCTCAGCGCGCTCAACCTGGTCATGCAGCTCGGCGCGCAGCCCACGTTCGCGGCCAACCGGCGCCTCAACGTGCTCGGCTACTCGAATCAGCGCTACATCCTGGCGCGCGGCAGTCAGGCGCTGCCCGAGGCGATCGCCGCGGCCCTGCCGCCGGGCAGCATCGCGTTCGAGCACCGGCTCGCGGCGATCCGGCGGACGAACAACGGCACCTACGAGCTGCGCTTCGACTACCGCGGATCCACCGAGACGGTCTACGCCGACCGCGTCGTGCTGGCGATCCCGTTCATCGTGCTGCGGGGGCTCGACTTCTCGGGCGCGGGCTTCGACGCGGCCAAAGTCAACGCGATCCAGAATCTCGGCTACGGCTATCACACGAAGCTGCACCTGCAGTTCGACGCTCGCAAGTGGATGCGGCCGAATCATCCGTGGCCCGAGCCCACCACCGGTCAGATCTGGACGACGCTGCGCGTGCAGAGCGCGCTGGACTACTCGCTGGGGCAGCGCGGCTCCGACGGCCTGATCGAGGTGTTCACCGCCGCTGGACCCGCGATGGTCGACCTGCCGCCCGTCCCCTACGCGACCGTCGCCGAGTCGGCCGCCGTCCGGCGGCACGTCGGAAGCTTCTTCGAGCAGCTCGACCGCATCTGGCCGGGCGTCTCGCCGACCTGGAACGGCAAGGCGACGATGGGCAACGCGCAGGCGGATCCCAACATTCTTGCCAGCTACTCGTGCTGGCTCGTCGGTCAGTACACCACGATCGCCGGCCACGAGCCGACGCCGCAGGGCCGCGTGCACTTCGCCGGCGAGCACACGTCCATCGAGTTTCAGGGCTTCATGGAAGGCGGAGCCGAGTCGGGATTTCGCGCGGCCCGCGAGATTCTCGACGAGTACCGCATCGGGCACGCAAAAGCGGCGGGTTGACGTGCACGTCGTCGGAACCGCGGGGCACGTCGATCACGGCAAATCGGCGTTGATCGCGGCGCTGACGGGAACCGATCCCGACCGCTGGCTCGAGGAGCGCGAGCGCGGCATGACCCTCGACCTCGGCTTCGCGCACCTGCGTTTCGACGACGGCGTCGAGGGCGGCATCGTTGACGTTCCCGGACACGAGCGGTTCCTGCACAACATGCTGGCCGGCGCGGCCGGCATGGAGCTGCTGCTGCTCGTGGTTGACGCGAACGAAGGTGTGATGCCGCAGACGATCGAGCATCTGCAGATCTTGCAGTTCCTCAACGTGCGCCGCGTCATCGTTGCGGCGAACAAGATCGACCTGGTCGAGCCGGCCGCGCGCGACGCCGCCATCGCGCGCCTCGCCGACGGCCTGCAGGGAACGATCGCGGCCTCGGCGCCGATTCTGGCCGTGTCGGCCGCGACCGGCGAGAACCTCGACGCGCTCAAGGCCGCGCTGCACGACGCGCTCGCGCAGATGCCGCCGCGTAATGCCGCCGCGCCGGTCTATCTGCCGATCGACCGCGCGTTCGCGCTGCCCGGGCTCGGAACGGTCGTGACCGGCACGCTGATGCAGGGCAGCATCGAGGCCGGCGAGACGCTCGCGCTCGAGCCGGGCGGCAAGGCGGCCCACGTGCGCAGCATCGGCGTCTTCGAATCGACGCGTCCGCGGGTCGAGGCGGGATCGCGCGTCGCGCTCAGTTTGCCGGGAATCGACCGCAGCGAGGCCGCGCGCGGCCACGCGATCGTCGGACGCGAGTTCGCGGCGCGCCGCAGCTTTGCGGTGCGCTTCGTTCCGCTGCAGAGCGCGCCGCCCATCGTGCGGCGGCGCACGCCGGTGCGCGCGTACGTCGGCTCGGCCGAGGTGCTCGGCACGCTGGTGACCGACGAGCCGAGCGCCAGCGAAGAGATGCGCGCGGAACTCCACCTGCGCGAGCCCGTCGTCGCGTTTCCCGGCGTCCGCTTCGTGCTGCGGCGGCCGTCGCCGATGACGCTGCTCGGCGGCGGTTACGTCGAAGGCGTCGCGGCCGCCGAGTCTGCGGGGACGGCCGGCTCGGCCGACGACGCCGTGCTCGCGATCCTGCGGCGCGCCGGCGGCGACCCGGTCGAGCTCGGCGCGATCGCCGTCGCGGCGAACCTGCGCGAGAGCGCGGCGCGCGCGATGCTGAGCCGCCTCACCAAGCGCGGCGACGTGCTCGCCGTCGCGCGGCCGGCCGCGTACGTTGACGCGAACGCGGCGCGCGCCCTGGCGGAACGCGCGCTCGAGCTGCTCGACGACGCGCATCGCACCGAACCGTGGGCGATGGGGCTCACGTCGATCGCGCTCGCTCGGGCGCTCGACGTCAACGAGACGCTGTTCGTTCGCGTCGCCGAACCGTTCGTGGATGACGGCAGCCTCGCGCGCCGCGGCGGATACTACGCGGCGCCGGCGCATCGCCCAACGCTGACGCCCGAGCAGGCCGCGTTCTTCGAGCACCTCGTGACGGCCGACGCGTCGCAGCCGTTCTTGCCCATTCCGTTCGCGGGCGCCGCCGCGACGGTGAAGAGCGCGCGCGTGCAGGGCATCGCCAGGGCGTTCGACACGATGCTCGCCCGGGGCGAGCTCGTGCGCGTGGGCGACGACCTCTATCGCGGCTCGCAGATCGGCGAGATCCGCACGCGCGTCGAAACGCTGCTCCGGCGCCGCGAGCGCATGACCGCGTCGGATTTTCGCGATCTGCTCGGAACGTCGCGAAAGTACGCCGTTCCGATGCTCGAGTGGCTCGACGCGCACGGCGTGACGATCCGCAGCGGCGACTACCGGACGCTGCGCAAAGCGCCGCAGGCGGCGTCGTGAGCGGCGTCGTGCTCGAGGGCGAGCTCTGCCGGCTGCGCCCCTACGGCACCGGCGATGCGGCCGCGATCTGCGCCGTGGCCGACGACTTCGCGGTGGCGCGCTGGATGACGCAGGCGTTTCCGCACCCCTACACGCGCCGAGACGCCGATCGCTGGATCGCCGTCGCGACCAGCGACACGCGCGCGATCTACCGCGCGATCGAGGTTGACGGCGTGCTGGCGGGCGGCATCGGGGTGGAACCCCACGGCGGGGAGCGCGCCGGAACCGCGGCCTTCGGCTACTGGCTCGGCGTAGCGTACTGGGGGCGCGGCATCGGCACCGACGCCGCGCGGACGCTCGCCGACTACGCGATGGCCGGCGCCGGCGTGCGCCGCCTCGAGGCGAAGGTGTTTGCCGAGAACGTCGCGTCGGCGGCGATTTTGCAGCGATGCGGCTTCGCGCTCGAGGGCACGCTGCGCGAGTACTACGTGGATCGAGCGGGCGACGTCTGCGACGCCTTGGTCTTCGCGCGCCTCGCGGGGACCCGGTGAACGCCGGGATTCCTTCGCGCGGTCGCGGAAGCCGCCGGAGGATGGTTGCACTGCGCGGCTCGCGACGCTTCTTGGCGAGGGCGCCGCTATGAACGATCACGTGCTGCTTCAGTTCCTCGGGCGCCTCGGCGTGGCGGCGCTGCTCGGAATCGCGATCGGCTTCGAGCGTCAGTGGCGTCAGCGCGCCGCGGGCCTGCACACCAGCAGCCTGGTCGCGATCGGCGCCGCGCTGTTCGCGCTGCTCGACGTCACACTCAAGGCCGGCGACACCACGCGCATCGTCGCGGGCGTCGTCACCGGCGTCGGCTTCATCGCCGGCGGCGTGATCCTGCGGACGGGCCTCAACATCACCGGGCTCAACACGGCGGCGACGATCTGGGCGACGGCTGCCGTCGGTGCGCTCGCCGGCTTCGGCTACTGGCTCGAGGCGACCGCCGGCGCGCTGACCGTGATCCTCTTGAACCTGCTGCTCGCTCCCCTCGCCGCGGCGATCGACGCGCGGTCGGGAGCGGACGCCGATCCCGACCAACGCTGACTCACACAGTTTCCCCTACAGTTGCGCACACAGTGGCGAGTGCATGATTCGCGCTCGATTTCACGGTGGTATCATGCGGACACGCGTCGAGCTCGACTACGCTTCGCAGCATCTGCAAGGAGAAATCAATAGTGGCTTCCCGGTACTTCTTTAGCGTCTTTGCCGCCCTATCGGCGGCCGCGATTATCGCCGGCTGCTCCGGACAGCAGCTCGGCCCATCGGCGCCGACCCAAGCGACCTCTTCGCAGGCCGTGCACTCGCCGATCTCGCTGCCTCAGGTCAAGGGTCATTGTCCCGCTCACGGCGGCGTTCGCGTCACGCCGTGTTCGATCGACTTCACTGCGTCGAGCCCGGGGCCGGATTCGGTCGCGGTTCGCACGCCGAAGAATAAGAAAGGAACACTTTCGGAAAAAGACGACTGCGGCGGTCCCTCGGGTGTCGCAACGGTCGCTCAGGGATCCGGCAACACGTGGGTGGTCACTGCCGGGCCGACGACGGGTTCCTGTACTGCCGAGTTCGACTACCTCAGCTTCAAGCATGGCAAGCAGATAGGCTGGGCTCAACTCAGCATCACGAATTCGCTCTAGCTCGGGAGCTCCGCGCCCCAGCCCGTCCCGCAGCCACTGAAACGGTCTCGTGGCTGCGGGGCGGGTTTCCTGACAAAGGGACAGGACCTAACGTTTTGAAAGAACAGCGAGGCATGACCGTTCATAACGCCGGCCGATTTTTCGTCTCCGCGGCAGCGACCGTCGCTTTGCTCGGCGGTTGCGGCGCCGGCTCGCCCGCAGGTATGCCGGAAGGCACGGCGCAGCAACTGCTCGCGGATCCACGATCGTTGGTAAGCGACGCCGGCGCGCGCGCCGGCAACGACGTTTCGAACTTCGGCGGCTGGATGTACACCGCTCAGTTTTTTGGTCACGACGTGCAGGTGTATCAGCGCAACGGCTTCTCGCTCACGCCGTTTGAGACGATCACCAACGGCATCTCCGCGCCGCAGGGCACGATGACGACCCGCAATGGCTGGTGGTACGTCGCGAACGGCGGCCACTCGAACGTCTTGATCTTCCGTTCCACGAAACACGGGCCCGCCGGCCCGGTGGGGACGCTCGACGATTACGGTAACGTGCCCGTCAACGTCGCGGTCAATCCGAGCCGCCGGCTCGTGGCGGTCTCCAACGGCGCGAGCACGTCCGGCGGCACCGGCAGCGTGAGCGTCTATCTGAATCGCCAAACCGAGCCGTCGCGCATCCTCACCTACGGCAACGGCGTGCTGCACGGCATGGGCATCGCGATCGACAAACACGGAAACTGCTACTGGAGCTTCAATACGACGAGCAGCGGCAGCGGTTCGATCGTCGAGTTTAACGGCTGCGCCGGCGCGGGCGCGATCGTCGTTCCCTCGATCGCCAGCGCGGGCGGCATTGCGTTCGACCAGAAGGGAAACCTGTACTACGTCGATCAGGCCAGCGGCGTGTATAGGTGCAAAGGCACCGCGTCGCCCTGCAAGCTGTTCGCGAGCGGATTCGGCGACCCGATCAACATCAACTTCGATTACAAGAGCAAGAACCTGTGGATCGCCGATGCGACGGGCTACATTGACGCCGTGAAGACGAAGAACGGGCGACTCGTGTATCACGAGCCGGCCGCCGGCGGGCCCGCCGATCCGCCGTTCGGCATCGCTCCAGCGCCCGGCATCTAGCGCGGCGACCTCGGGCCGCATGGTCTAACCCGGGCAGGCGCGAACGCCGAGTCTCGTGGCTCCGTTGTCCGCCGCCGCGGGCGAACGCGCGGCGACCGTCGATCTGGCGACCCTGCTCAAGTCATACCGAGTAGAGGCCGGCCTTTCGCAGCAGCAGCTCGCGGATAGCGCCCTCGTCAGCGTTCAAGCGATCAGCGCGCTCGAGCGCGGGTATCGCAAGGTACCCTATCGCAAGACGCTCGAGCGGATCGCCGACGCGCTCGGCCTCCCCGCGCAGGATCGCGCGGCACTCGAGCTCTCTGCGCGGCGCGCTCGCGGCACGCGAATCGCAGCGGAGAGCGAGACGCCTCCGCATAACCTGCCGCGGCAGCTCAGCGCCTTCTTCGGCCGCGACGACGAGGTGCGTGAGGTATCCGACCTCATCGCGGCAACGCCGCTCGCGAGCCTCGTCGGCACGGGCGGCGTGGGGAAGACGCGCGTCGCAATCGAGGTCGGCAACCACGTGTTGGAGCGATTTCCCGAGGGCGTGTGGTTCGTCGAGCTCGCGCCGGTGGGCGACCCGGCGCTGGTCGCCGGCGCGGTTGCCGCCACGCTGCGGGTGCCCGAGTCGCCGCGCCGCGCGCTGCTCGACACGCTGGTGTCGTATCTCGCGCAGAAGCGCCTGCTCATCGTTCTCGATAACTGCGAGCACGTGATCGACCAGGCACGTCTGGTCGCCGGATCGCTGCTGCGGGAGTGCCCCACCGTCGCGGTGCTGGCGACGAGCCGCGAGCCGCTGCGCGTTACGGGCGAGCGCGTGTATCGCATTCCTCCGCTGGCGGTTCCGCAGACGGCGGCGTCGCCCGAGGAGGCCATGCGCTACGGTGCCGTCGCGCTCTTCGTCGATCGCGTGCGGGCGAACGACACGCGCTTCGCGCTGACGCACGACAACGTCGAGCCCGTTGTCGAGATCTGTCGCCGCCTGGATGGGGTTCCGCTGGCGCTCGAACTCGCTGCGGCCCGCGCCACGGTGTTGTCGCCGCGCCAGATCGCCGAACGGCTCGATAAGGTCTTCGATTTGTTGGCGCACCACGACGAGACCGTCGTGCCGCGGCATCGCACCATGAGCGCCGTGATCGACTGGAGCTACGACTTGCTCTCGGCCCCGGCGCGCCTGCTTTTCGACCGCCTGTCGATCTTCGCCGGCGGGTTCACGCTCGAGGCGGCGACGGCCGTCTGCGCCGACGACAACCTTCCGCGCGCGGACCTGCTGGAGCATCTGACCTCGCTCGTCGCGCAGTCACTCGTCATCGTTGACTTCTCGCGCGGCGACGCGCGGTACCATCTGCTGGAAGCCGTGCGCCAGTACGCGCTGCAGCGTCTGGGCGAACGCGGCGAACGTCAGGCGCTTTCCCATCGTCACGCGCTGACGTTTCTCGACATCGCCGAGCGGTTGAATCGCGACTGGTACGACGCGCCCGAACGCGCGTGGTTGCGCGAGGCGCGCGCGGAGCTCGACAACTGGCGCATAGCGCTCGCGTGGTCGCTGGGCGAACGGCGCGACGTTCGATCGGGGCGGCTGCTGGCCGGTGCGTTGGAACGGGTGTGGTACTCACTGGCGCCGGTCGAGGGGCGCCGCTGGATTCGCGAGGGCATCGAAGCCGTTGACGAGGCGACGCCGGCGTCGGCCGTCGTGCAGCTCTCCATCGCCGACGCCGAGCTCTCCGCCGCGCTCGGCGAGTACACGCCGTCGCTCGCCTCGGCGGAGATCGCGCTGGACCTCACCACCGGCTTCGACGAGCTGCAGGGCGCGCGAGCGCGGCTCGCCGCCGGTACGGCGTTGGGCGCGCTGAGCCGCGGCGACGAGGGCGAGGCGCTGCTGGAACGCGCGCTCGTATCGGCCCGGCGGCTCGAGAACGGCCGCTTGCAGGCGCTGGTTCTCGGCGATCTCGGCACGCTGCGATCCCGTCGCGGCGACATCGAGGGCGCGCGGCGCTTTTACGCGGAAGCGTTGTCGTACTACGCGGCGCAAGAACTCGAACGGCCGGCGGCGTCCATCGCGGGGCACCTTGCCGAGGTCGAGTTCGCCGCCGGCGACGCGGCCGCGGCGCTGCAGCGCGCGGAAGAGGCGCGCTCGGGGCACGAGGCGACGCAGAATCGCCGGGCGGTCGCCCTCGTCCTCTGCAACATGGCGGCGTACCTCGTCGCGCTCGATTGTTTCGACGACGCCTCGAGTCACGCCGAGCAGGCGCTGCGCGCCGCGCGCGACGTCAAGGCGACGGTGTTGACGGCCCTCGTGCTCCAGCATTTCGCGGCCATCGCCGCGCTGCAGCACTACCGCGACAAACGCGCCGCGGCGCGCAGCTGCGAACGCGCGGCGATGCTGCTCGGGTTCGTTGACGCGCGCTTGGCCGAGCTCGAATCGAGCCGCGAGTATACCGAGCGGCAAGAGTACGACCGCGTGATGGCGTCGCTGCAGTCGGCGCTCGGGGAGCGCCTTCCCGAGCTGATGGCGCTCGGCGCCGCCTGGAAAGAAGACGGCGCCGTGGCGGTCGCCCTCGAACGATAGACCCGTGCGCAGACTCATTCTTCTCGCCGTAACGCTCGCCGCGGCCGCGCTGCCGGCGGGCGCCGCGCCGGGCACCGACGCGTTGGGCGGCTTGAAATATCGCGAGATCGGTCCCGCGATATCGGGCGGGCGCAGCACGGCGGTGGCCGGGAGCGATCGCGACGCGAGCCTGTACTACGCGGGCGGCGCCGGCGGGGGCGTCTTCAAGAGCACCGACGGCGGCGCGTCGTGGACGCCCGTCTTCGATCGGGAGCCGGCGGCGCCGATCGGCGCGATCGCGATCGCACCGCACGACGACCGCAACGTCTGGGTGGGAACCGGCGAGCCGAATCCGCGCAACGACGCCGAGTCGGGCGACGGGGTGTATCACAGCGTCGACGGCGGCGCCACCTGGCACCACGCAGGGCTGCTCCGCTCCGCGCATATCTCGAGCGTCGCGATCGATCCGCGCGATCCGCGGGTCGTCGTCGTCGGCGTGCTCGGGCGCGTCGCGGCCGATTCGGCGGAGCGCGGCGTTTATCTGACGCGCGACGGCGGCGCGCATTGGACGCGCACGCTCTACGCCGGGCCCGCGAGCGGCGTGTCGTCGCTCGTGCGCGTTCCCGGGCACCCGTCCACGCTGTTCGCCGGCGTGTGGCAGATTCGCCGCGTTCCGTGGCGGCTCGACGGCGGCGGTCCGCAGGGCGGCGTCTATCGCTCCGACGACGGCGGCGCCACGTGGCGTAAGCTCGTCGGAAACGGCTTGCCGCACGGACTCACCGGCCGCATCGGCCTTGCGGCGGGGCGCGGCGGCAGGATCTACGCCGCGATTCAGTCACGGGCGGGCGAACTATGGCGCTCCGATAACGGCGGCGCGACCTGGCGGCCGATGCCGCACAGCGCGTACCTCGGCGCGCGCGCCTTCTACTTCAGCAGCGTCTTCGTGGATCCGGCGAACGCCGACCGGCTGATCAACGTCTCGCTGATTCTTACGATGAGCACCGACGGCGGCCGCTCGTTCCATCCGATTGCGACCGGCGCCGGCTGGGACTACCACTCGATCTGGTGGTCGGCGGATGGACGGCGGATCGTCAACGGCAGCGACGAAGGCGTGATCCTGTCGTCCGACGGCGGCACGCACTTCTGGCAGCCCTACGACTTGCCGTTCGCGCAGCCGTACCACGTCGGGCTCGGAGCGCAGGCGCGCAACTACCGAGTCTGCGTGGGACTGCAGGACGACAACTCGTGGTGCGGCTCGTCCTCGCCGCCGAATGGCATCGGCGTGACGAACCGCAACTGGTACACGGTCGGCCCGGGCGACGGCATGTGGGCGGTGGTGGATCCGAAAGATCCCGACCTGATCTGGTCGACGTCGACGAACTCCGACACGGGGCAGGTCTATCTCTGGAACGCGCGCACGCGGCAAGCCGCGGACGTATCGCCCGACGCGGAGTCGAACGGCGAGCTTCCCGCGCGCGTCCTGCGCCGGCGGTTCAACTGGGACACGCCGATCGCGTTCACCGGCGACGGGAAGGCGCTCGTGGGCGGCAACGTCGTGTTCGAGAGCGCGGATCGCGGCGCGACCTGGACCGTCATCAGCCCCGACCTCACGCGCGACGACGCCGGCAAACAGCGCGAGTCGGGCGGTCCGATCGCGTACGATCAGTCGGGCGCCGAGTTCTACGACACCATCCTCTACCTCGCCACGACGAAGCTCGACGCCGGCGTCATCTGGGCCGCCACCGACGACGGCCTGGTGCAGCTGTCGAGAGACGCCGGGCACGCGTGGAGCAACGTCTCGCCGCCGGCGGCGCTCGTGCCGCCGTGGGGCCGCATCACGTGCGTCGAGCCGGGGCGCTTCGCAGCCGGCACGGCCTTCATCACGGTCGAGCGGCACCTGCTCGGCGACGAGCATCCCTACGTGCTGCGCACCGACGACTACGGCGCGTCGTGGCATTCGATCGCGGGCAACTTGCCGGCGAATCAGTTCGCCCGCGCGATCCGTCAAGACGCGCGCAACCCCGCGCTGCTCTACGCCGGTACGAATCGCGGCGTGTGGGTGACGTTCGACGGCGGTGCGTCGTGGCAGCCGCTGCGCCTCAACATGCCGGCGACGGCGATCTACGATCTCGAAATTCAAAGCGCGGCCAACGATCTGGTGGTCGCGTCGCACGGCCGCGGCGTGTGGATTCTCGACGACCTGACAGCCCTGCAGCAGTGGCAGGGTGCGCGGACGCCGGCGGTGACGCTGTATCCGCCGCGCGACGCCGTCCGCATGTGGCAGTGGCCGCCGGTGAACACGTTCAGCGGTCCGAAGGTGCCGCCCAACGAGTTCGTGGGTCCAAACCCACCGAGCGCGATCGTCACCTACTATTTCGCGCGCGCGCCGAAATCCGCGGCGATCGCGATCCTGGATGCAAACGGAAAAACCGTGGCGCACCTCGAGAGCGCGAACGTGCCGAAGCGCGCCGGCATCAACCGCGCGTCGTGGGATCTCACCGAGGACGGGCCGGTGAAATGGAGCGGCACGTACGAGGAGAACCGCGGCCCGGCCGAGGGCCCCGAAGTGGTTCCGGGGACGTACACCGTCGCGTTGACGGCCGACGGCGTCGTCGCCGAGCGACCGCTGGTGGTGAGGCTCGATCCGCGCGATCCGGACCTCGAGCAGGCGCAGCGCCGCCACGCGTTCCTCACGCAGGTGTTCGGCGAGCTGAGCGCCGTCGACACGATGCTCAACGCCATTGACGCCCGGCTCAAGCCGGCGGCGCCCGCGCAGCGTGCGCGGTTGATGGCTTTCAAACAGCGCCTCACGTACGATCCGACCAACATCGAAGATCTCAACGGGCCGGCGCAGCTCCGCGAACAGCTGCTCGATCTGCTCGCTCGTATGGGCACGTCGTACGCCGCTCCGAACGCCGCGCAACTCGCGCAGGCGGCGGAGTACCAGGCCACGCTCGACGAGCTCAAGGCCGCCTACGAGGGCCTCTGACAGGAGCGTCCTGCAACCAATGATTTCCGCCCGCTGTATGATGAGTGGTACATGAACGTAGAGAAGATGACGGAGCGCGTCGCCGACGGGCTCAACGCCGCTTATTCGCGCGCGCTCAACGAGCGCAACACGCAGACGGCGCCCGAGCACATGCTGGCGGCGCTGCTCGATCAGGAACGCGGCATCGCGCCCGACGTCCTCGCGGCGGCCGGCGCCGATCCCAAGGCGTTCGCGCGCAACGCGGACGAGGCGATCGGCCGGCTCCCGCGCTTGAGCGGCTCGAACGCCGACAGCGCGCAGGTGACGCTCTCGCCCGACCTCGCGCGCATCATGAGCGTGGCCGAGAACGAGGCCAAGGCGCTGCAAGACGACTACACGTCGGTCGAGCACGTGCTGCTCGCGATGGCCGAGTCGTCCGGGGCGGTGGGGCGCCTCTTCCGCGACGCCGGGATCACGAAGGACAAGCTGCTGCAAGCGCTGCGCCAGGTGCGCGGCAACCAGCGCGTGACCACCAAGGATCCCGAGGGCACGTACAAGGCGCTCGAGCGTTACGGCCGCGATCTCACGCTCGAAGCGGAACGTGGCAAGCTCGATCCGGTGATCGGGCGCGACGAAGAGATTCGCCGCATCGTCCAAGTGCTCTCGCGGCGCACGAAGAACAACCCGGTGCTCATCGGCGATCCGGGCGTCGGCAAGACCGCGATCGTGGAAGGACTCGCCCAGCGCATCGTGCGCGGCGACGTGCCCGAGGGATTGAAGAACAAGCGGATCGTCTCGCTCGACATGGGCGCGCTCATCGCGGGCGCGAAGTACCGCGGCGAGTTCGAAGAGCGCCTCAAAGCCGTGCTGAAAGACGTGGCGTCGTCCGAGGGGCAGATCCTCCTGTTCGTTGACGAGCTGCATACGGTCGTCGGCGCGGGCAAGGCCGAGGGCGCAATGGACGCGGGCAACCTGCTCAAGCCGATGCTGGCGCGCGGCGAGCTGCACCTGATCGGCGCGACGACGCTGGAAGAGTATCGCAAGTACATCGAAAAGGACGCGGCGCTCGAACGGCGCTTCGCTCCCGTCATGATCGAACAGCCCAGCGTGGAGGACACGATCTCGATCCTGCGCGGGCTCAAAGAGAAGTACGAGGCGCACCACGGCGTACGCATCAAGGACGCGGCGCTGGTCGCCGCCGCGACGATGAGCAACCGCTACATCAGCGACCGCTTCCTGCCCGACAAGGCGATCGATCTGGTTGACGAGGCGGCAGCGAAGCTGCGCACCGAGATCGACTCGATGCCGCAAGAGCTCGACGAGGTGTCGCGGCGCATCCTGCAGCTCGAGATCGAGCGCGAGGCGCTGCGCAAAGAGAACGACACCGGCAGCCGCCGCCGGTTGGAACAGCTCGAGAAGGAGCTCGCGGAGCTGCGCGAGGACCAGGCGCGCCTGCGCGTGCGCTGGGAATCCGAGAAGAACGCGGCCGTCAAGCTGCGCCAGCTTCGCGAGAAGATCGAGCAGACCAAGGTGCAGATCGAGCAGGCGGAGCGGCAGTACGACCTCAACCGCGTCGCCGAGCTGCGCTACGGCACGCTCCCGCAGCTGCAGAAGGAGCTGGCCGAAGAAGAGGAGCGGCTCGCGCACAAAGACGGCGCCCGGCTGTCGAAGGAAGAGGTTGACGAAGACGACGTCGCCGGCGTGATCGCACGCTGGACCGGCATTCCGGTGACCAAACTCTTAGAGGGCGAGAAGCAGAAGCTGCTGCACCTCGAGGAGGAGCTGCACCGGCGCGTCATCGGTCAGAACGAGGCGGTAGATGCCGTCGCGGAGGCGGTGCTGCGCTCGCGCTCGGGGCTCGCCGATCCGAACCGGCCGATCGGCTCGTTCATCTTCCTCGGGCCGACCGGCGTGGGCAAGACCGAGCTCGCGCGGGCACTGGCGGAGTATCTGTTCGACGACGAGCGCGCGCTGATCCGCATCGACATGTCGGAGTATCAGGAGCGGCACACCGTGGCGCGGCTGCTCGGCGCTCCGCCCGGATACATCGGCTTCGAAGAGGGGGGACAGCTCACCGAGGCCGTGCGGCGGCACCCGTACTCCGTGATCCTCTTCGACGAGATCGAAAAGGCGCACCCCGACGTGTTCAACGTCTTTCTGCAGATCCTCGACGACGGCCGTCTCACCGACGGTCAAGGGCACACGGTCGACTTCAAGAACACGATCGTGATCATGACGTCGAACATCGGCAGCCACCGCATCCTCGATTACAAGGGCTCGTTCGACGGCGCCGACTACGCGGTGATGCGCGCGACCGTGCTCGACGAGCTGCGTCAGCACTTCCGTCCGGAGTTCCTCAACCGCGTTGACGAGATCATCGTCTTCCACGCGCTGACGGAAGACGAGCTGCTGGAGATCGTCGACCTGCAGTTGCACCGCCTGCGGAAGCGGCTCTCCGAGCGCCGCATCACGCTGGTGCTCGACGATGCCGCGAAGCGGCACATCGTGAAGGTCGGCTACGATCCGCACTACGGCGCGCGGCCGCTCAAGCGTACGATCCAGAAGGAGCTCGAAACCCCGATCGGACGCAAGATTCTTGCGGGCGAGATCCGCGACGGCGGGACGGTGGACGTCGGGTTCGACGAGAACCGCGGCGAGCTGACGTTCGAGGTGGGGGAGCACGCAGCCGCACCGGCGTAGCACCACGCTATGCTAGTTGCTGCTTTTACACTCGCCCAGATCTTGAGTTATCCGTTCCCCGCGACGCTCGCGCGCAACGATTCGGGAACGGCTATCGCCTACGCTCTGGTGACCCGCGGCGTCCGTTCGCTCTGGTTCGCGCGGGCGCCCGGCTTCACGCCGGTTGCGCTGTTTGCGTCGGCCGGCGACGACGGGCAGGAGTTAAGCGATCTCGCGATCTCCAACGACGGCTCGCACGTCGTCTACGTGCGCGGCGGAGATCACGATGCGAACTGGCCGCTGCCGCTGCAGCCGAACCCGGCCTCGAGCCCCGTGCAGCCGGAGATGCAGGTGTGGTCCGCGGCCACGGCCGGGGCTTCGACCGGGCTCAGGGTAAACTCGCCGAAGCTGCTCGGCACCGGAGACGCACCCGTCATCTCGCCCGACGGCACGCGCGTGGCGTTCACGAACGACGGTGCGGCGATGATCGCGCCGGTGGACGGCAGCGCCGCCGCCAAGCGGATGTTCTTCGATCGCGGACAGGATTCGGAACTCCAGTGGTCGCCCGACGGCACGGCGCTGGCGTTCGTCTCGGCTCGCACCGATCACAGCTTCATCGGCATCTATCGCAACGAGACCGCGCCGGTCGAGTTTCTCGCGCCGACGACGTCGCAAGACTTCATGCCGCGCTGGTCGCCCGACGGGGCGCGCATCGCGTTCATTCGGCTGCACGGCGACGGCGGACCGCCGCAAGACCCGCTGCTGTGGGCTCCCACGCCGTGGCAGATCTGGGTCGGCGACGCGCGCTCCGGCGCCGCATCGCTTGCGTGGAGCAGCAGCGCCACTTTGCGCGGATCGCTGCCGCAGAGCGCCGGCGGTCCGTACATGGAGTGGGCGGCCGGCGATAGCCTCATCTTCAAGAGCTCGCAGAACAACTGGCTGCATCTCTACGCGGTCCCGGCGAACGGCGGCAACGCGCGATTGCTGACGGCAGGCGACTTCATGGTGGAAGACGTCTCGATGGCGCCGGATCGCCGCTCCGTGGTCTACACGGCGAACACCGGCTCGGCGCGGGGCGACGACGATCGCCGCCACATGTTTCGCTCGGACGTCTCCGCCGGTACCGTCACGCAGCTGACGAACGGCGCCGGCAGCGAGACGAGCCCCATGGCGTTGGCCGGCGACGCGATCGCGTTCGACCGTGCCACCGCGCAGCAGCCACTGTTGGTGACGCTCCTCTCCGGCGGCGCGCAGCGCGCGCTCGACGGCGATCAGCTCGCGAGCGACTTTCCGTCGTCGGAGCTCGTGACGCCGCAAGAGGTGTCGTTTCGCTCGGCCGACGGCTGGCTGATTCACGGGCAGATCTTCGCGCCGCGCGGCGGCGGCAAGCATCCGGCGGTGATCTTCGTCCACGGCGGACCGCCGCGCCAGATGCTGCTGACGTGGCACTACATGGACTACTACTCCAACGCCTATGCCGTGAACCAATATCTGGCGAGCCGCGGGTTCGTCGTGCTATCGGTCAACTACCGGCTGGGGATCGGCTACGGCTACGACTTCAACTTTCCGGCGCGCTGGGGCCCGACCGGCGCCTCCGAGTATCGGGACGTCGTGGCGGGCGCGCGATTTCTGCAGCGCGACCGGAGCGTGGACCCAAATCGAATCGGAATTTGGGGCGGCTCCTACGGCGGATACTTGACCGCGTTGGCGCTCGCGCGCAACTCCGACATCTTCAAGGCGGGAGTCGATTTTCACGGCGTGCACGACTGGTCGCTCGACATTGACAATCCGGTGTGGGGCTTCACGCAGCTCAAGCGCTACCAGCGCTACAACACGAAGGCGTTGATGAAGCTGGCGTGGGAGTCGTCGCCCGACTCGGCGATCGCCACGTGGAAGTCGCCGGTGCTGCTGATCCAGGGCGACGACGACCGCAACGTCGAGTTTCATCAGATGGTCGATCTGGTCGAGCGCCTGCGCATCGCGCACGTGCCGTTCGAGCAGCTCGTCATCCCCAACGAGATCCACGGGTTCTTCCGCTATGCGTCCTGGCTCGAGGCCGACACCGCAACCGCCGACTACCTAAGCCGCAAGCTATCGCGCTGAGCGATGCCGGCCGAGTCCGGCGCTTCGTTGAGCACGGGTAAGGGTCACCTTCTGGCCGGCGTTGAATCCAAAAGCATGCCTGCGCATGGCAGGCGAAGTATCGCCTGTTTGACCCGCATTGCGATCGGCGCCGCGGTGGTTTTTGCGAGCGCTCTGTCGTCGCGAGAGCCCGCGTTCGCCAATGCCCTGACGCTGCAGCAGACCGTCAGCTACGCATTGACGCACAATTCCGGGATCGCCGCAAAGGAGGCCGCGCTCGCGCAGGCGGAATCGAATTACACCAAACAGCACGCCGCCGAGTTTCCGCCGGTCGTCGCGACCCTTCAGAACGTCCTAGAGAAGCAGAACAATTACGGCGGAACTCTCGCTCAATACGGCGTCGCTCCCATACCGAATTTTTCGCAGAACACCGCCCAGATCGGCACGCAGTGGACCCTGTATAACGGGTCGCTGAACCAAATTCTCACCCAGCAATACCGCCGTCAAGTCGAAGCGGCTCGCGCCGATCTGCGCCAAACGCAGACGAAAACCACGGGCAAGTTGGTCGAGATGTTCTTTGCGATCGCGAACTGGCAGCATCTCCTCGCCTTGGCGCAAGCGAACCTTGCCTATGAGCAAGCGCTGCTTGCGGTCGCGCAGGCGAAGGAAAAGGCCGGAATGGTGGCCGGCGTCGACGTCCTACGCGCCGAGGTCGGCGTCGAGCAAACGCAGGTCGCGATGTTGAACGCGCAATCGGACGAGGAGACGTCGCGCGAGGCGCTGGCACAAACGATCGGCGCGGGCCTCGAAACGAGGTTCGCCGTACCCGCCGAGCTGCCGAGTCCTCCGCTGCCGAACGCTTCGGCGGCGACGCTCGTCGGGATCGCCGAGAACAACCGGCCGGACATCGCGGCGGCCCTGGCGGACGTCGCTATCGCCCAACTGTCGCGATCCACCATCGACACCGACCTTCTGCCGCAGGTCAACGTATTCGCGGCTTTCGGCAATCAAACGTCCCCGACCGGTTTCGTCGATCAGCAAAATCAGATCACGCAGCTGAATGCGGATTGCACGCGCTATCCAAACAACATCGAGTGCATAGGCTTTCCGTTTCCGAACGTCGCGCGCGGGACGCCCGGGTTTTGGGACATCGGTGCGACGTCGACGTTCTCGCTGCCCATCGTCGACTACGGAGCGCGCAGTGCCGCCCACCGGTCGGCGAACAAGGCCGTCGAGTCGGCGCAGCTCGCGCTCGACTCGGCACGGACCGCGGCCGAGGAGGACGTGACCGATTCGCTCCGGCGAGCGGAGACGGCACGCCGAGCCTTGGTCTATCAGCGCCGGGCCGTCGATCTGGGAACCGAAGCCGCGCGTATCGCCCAGCTGCAGTATAGCCACGGACTCAATTCGCTTACCGATACCAAGGCGGCGCAGCAAACGTCGCTGCAGACGCAAGCCGACCTGTTTAGCGCGGAAATCGCGTATATCAACGCCGTGGTAAAGCTGCGGTTGTCGTTGGGCACGTTCGATCCGGCCGCGGCGGTCGCGGACCTCTGATGATGGACCCGCGCGGCAGGGGGCTCATCATCGTCGTCGCGGCCTTGCTGCTGCTCGCGCTCGTCGTCGGGCTCGTCCGGGCGCACCGCACCGGGCGCGTCGTAGCGGTCACGACCGCCGGCTACGCTCCGTTCGCCATCGAACTGCCCGAAAGCGGCGTCGTGCAGTATCCGCAGATCCAAACGATGTCGAGCCAAGTCAACGGCAACGTCGGTCGCGTCTTCGTCAAGGCCGGCGAGCGGGTGACGGCGGGACGGCCCCTCGTGACGATCGAGAATCCCCAAATCATCGCAAATGCGCGAAGCAGCGAGGCTGCATTCCGCTCGGCGGCGGCGAGGGCGGAAAGCGTCGAAGTCACGGGCAGTTCGAACGTGGTGCAGGCCCAAGCGAACCTGGAAGCGGCCCGAGCCCGGCTCGCCCAGGCGCAGCAAGACATGGCCAACGGCCTGCAGTCGGGCCTCGGCTACGGTGAGACCACCGCGGCCGAGCAACGCGCGCAGGCGGACGCGAACCTCGCCACTGCCGCGACCGCCCTCCGTGAGGCGCGACGGTTGTATCTCGCCTATCGCGATCTGTATGGGAACAAGGCCGTATCGCACGATCAGCTCGATCAAGCGGAAGCAAAATACGAACAGGCGCAAGTCGCCTACGGTCAAGCGCGCTTGCAGCGCGCGTCGCTCGGGACTCAACTGACGCGATCCCGCGCCGTGCTGACCGACAATCTCCGGTCGGCGCAAGAAGGCGTCGCACAGGCCGCGGCGCAGCTCGCGACGGCGCGCGTCGAGTCGGGGGGAGGCGACGTGGCAGCCGCCCGCGCGGAAGCCGCGCGCGCCGGGTCGGATTACGCCCTCGCTCGGGAACAGGCCGATGCCACTCGGATTCGAGCTCCCTACGACGCGACGGTCCTGAGCGTAGCGACCCAAAAGAACGATCCGCTGCGGCCGCTTCAGCCGGGCGACGCGGTCGCGGTGGGGCAGCCTCTCGTGACGCTCGCCGCGAACCGAGCGTTCGTCGTGCGTATGAAAGTGGACGAGCAGGACGCGATCGAAGTCGGCTTGGGCGATCGCGCGCGGATTACCGGCGAGGACTTTCCGGGCCGCACGCTGACCGGGCACGTCGTCGAGATCTCACCCGTGGCGACCGCGCGCACCGTCGCGACGACCGTACGGATCGATCGGCCGCCCGCGTTTTTACGCGACGGCATGAGCGCCGACGTGAACATCCTTACGACCGACCTGCCGCACGCGATCGTGGTGCCGAACGACGCGATCGGGCACGACGCCGAGGCAACGTACGTCTACGTCGTCCGGAGCGGGACCGCACGCCGGCAGTCGGTCCGCGTGCGGGCCTCGAACGAAACGAGCTCGGCGATTGCGTCGGGGCTTCGTCCGGGTGACGTCGTCGTCGTGCGCGACGTCGCCGAACTTACCGATGGGGCGGCGGTTTCGCCGTCGCCACTGCCCGCGCCGTCGCAGCGATGAGTTCGTCGAAAGAGCGTGCCGACAGCGGTCTCTTCCGGAAGAAAGCCATTGCGGCGATCGATTCGGTCGAGCGGTTCGACGAAGCGATCACGATCGTTTCGTCGCGCAGCATTCTGGCGCTCGCGGCCATCGGCGGGCTGCTCTTGTTGCTGGCGACCTGGGCCGTTTTCGGCAAGGTGCCCGTCGGCATTCAAGGGCGCGGCGTCATCGTATCCGGAAGCGGCGCCGCGCCCGTGATCGCGCCGAGCGGAGGCACCCTGATCGCACTGCCCCGGCGCGTCGGCGACGTCGTCGCGCAGGGAGAGGCGGTCGCGCGGCTGCGAACGACCGGCGGCGACATCGTCGCGCTGCGCGCGCCGGCCGCCGGAAGGCTGGCCGAACGTTCACCGCAGCTCGGAAGTTTTATTGACGCCGGCGACCCTATCGCCACCATCGAACCGGTCGGCGCGAGCCCGAGGGCGGTCGTGTTCGTGCCGGTCGAGACCGATCGCCAGGTGGCCGCGGGAATGCCCGTCCGGCTTTCGCCGGCCGACGCGCGGCCGGACGTTTTCGGTTTCCTGCGCGGCCACGTCGTCTATGCGGCGCCCTATCCCGCGAGCCCGGATCGCATCAAGTCGGCGCTGCAGAACGACGCCATCGCGGCCGGCTTCTCGCCCGACGTTCCGGTGCGTGAGGTTCGCATCGCGCTCGATGTCGACTCCGGCGGAAGCCTGATCTGGTCGGGTCTGCAAAACGCCGGGCGAGCCTTGTCGCCTGGCATGCCGTGCTACGCCACGATCGTCGTCGAAGAACGGCGGCCGATCTCGTTCGTGCTCCCGCAAAGCCGCTAATGAAACTCCTCGAGCGGCGCGCGCGCCGAAACGGCGCCTCGAAGACCGCGCGGACGCCGACCGTTCTGCAGATGGAGGCGGTGGAGTGCGGTGCGGCGTCGCTGGGAATGATTCTCGGCTACTACGGACGGCACGTGCCGCTGGAAGAGCTTCGCGTCGCCTGCGGCGTCACGCGCGACGGGAGCTCCGCCGGCAATATGCTGCGCGCGGCGCGCTCGTACGGGCTGAACGCGAACGGCTACACGAACGACGTGGACGACCTGCGCAAGATCGCGCCGCCGTTCATCGTCTTCTGGCAGTTCTATCACTTCGTCGTAGTGGAAGGCTTCACGAAGGACGGCGCGCTGCTCAACGATCCGGCCGGCGGGCGGCGGTTATGCGACTGGGAGGAGTTCGGCCGCTCGTATACGGGCGTCTGCCTCACGTTTTCGCCCGGAGCCGAGTTCAAGCCGGGCAACGACGTTCCGGCGACCACGAGCATCCTGGGCGCGCAGCTCGCCGGTTCGTGGGGAGCCGTTCTCTTCATCGTCCTCGCGGGCTTGGCGCTGGTCGTTCCCAACCTCGCGTTGCCGACGTTTACGAAGACGCTGATCGACGAGGTCCTCGTCGGCAAGAGCTACGGCTGGACTTTTTGGATCGCCCTCGGGATAGCGGGAAGCATCGTCTTGCAGATCGCGCTGTTGGAGCTCCAACAGCTCGCAATTTTGCGCCTGCAGGCAAAGCTTGCACTCGCCAAGGCGACTCAGATGCTCTGGCACGTCTTGCATTTGCCGATGACGTTCTTCTCGCAGCGCGCGCCCGCCGAGATCGCCAATCGCGTCGCGATCTGCGACCGCGTTGCCGAGCTGCTCTCGAGCCGCCTGGCCGCCAGCGCGATCGGGGTCGTGGCGGCACTCTTCTATCTGGCGCTGATGGCGCGCTACGATCGCTTCTTGGCCCTGGTGTCGCTCGGCGTCGCCGGCTTCAACATTCTCGCCCTTCGGATCGTCGCGCGCCAGCGCTCGGACGCCAACGCGGCGCTCCTGCAAGAGGAGAGCATGCTGTTGGGAAGCTCCGTTGCGGGGCTGGAGCGCATCGAAACCCTGAAGTCCGGCGGGGCCGAAGGCGCCTTCTTCATGAAGTGGCTCGGACGTCAGGCGCGCGTCATTAACGCGCGACAACGCTTCACCGTGCCGTCGCAAGTGCTCAACGCCGTGCCGCGCTTGCTGATAACGATCAACGTCACCGCGATCTTGGCCCTTGGCGGATTGCGGGTCATAGACGGTGCGATCTCGATCGGAACCCTCTTCGCCTTCGCGCTGTTGATGCAGCTGTTCATCGCGCCCTTCACAACGTTCGTCGAGCTGGGCGCGGACTTGCAAGAGATGGATGGCGACGTTCGCCGCATCGAGGACGTCCTGCGTTATCCGCCCGATCCGCCGCGTGCCATGCAGCGGGTCGAACGAACGCGTTTGGCGGGCGAGCTGGAGCTGCACGCGGTCTCATTCGGATACAACAAGCACGCGCGGCCCGTCGTACGCGACATCTCGTTCGTCATCGCGCCGGGCACGCGCATCGCGCTGGTCGGCCAATCCGGCAGCGGGAAGTCGACCATCGCCAAGCTCGTTTCGGGCTTGTTCACGCCGTGGTCGGGAAAAGTGCTGTTCGACGGGACCGAGCGCGAGGCAATCGATCCGGGGTTGTTTGCAAGCGAGGTCGCATTCGTCGATCAAGAGATCTCGCTCTATCCGGGGACCGTGCGCAGCAACCTGACCCTCTGGGATCCGGCGATTTCCGATTCGGCGATCGAGCGCGCCGCCCGCGACGCCTGCATTCACACCGACATCGCCGGCAGGCCCGAGGGCTACGACGGTGCGATGGCGGAGGGCGGCATCAACTTCAGCGGAGGGGAGCGCCAGCGGTTGGAGATCGCACGCGCGCTGGTGCGCGATCCTGCATTGATCGTGCTCGACGAGGCAACGAGCGCGCTCGATCCGTTGACCGAACATTTGATCGACGAGAGCCTGCGGCGCCGAGGCTGCGCGTGCCTGATCGTCGCCCATCGGTTGAGCACGATTCGGGATGCCGACGAGATCCTGGTTCTCGACGACGGTACGATCGTCGAACGCGGCACTCACGACGAACTCGTCGCGCGCAAGGGCCGATATCTCTCGCTCGTGAGATCGCTATAGTGGCGGCGCGCGACGTTCGCATCGCGGGCGACGAGGTTCTGATCCTGGACGCGCCGGCGCACGCCTATCGGGTGCGGGCGGGCGAGGCGGCGCTGTTCGTCGTCGAGCTGGATGGCGCGGGGCGGCCGGCGGGACGCAGATCGTTCTTGGGGGCGGCGGCTCCGGGGGACGTCGTGGTCGGCACGTCGTTTGCGTGGAACGGCACGACGCTCGCCCTCATCGCCGTCGGAGTGGTGCCGACGGTTCTCGATCCGTGGGATCTCGCCTCGAGCGAGCCCGCCGGCCGCGACGAAGCCCTTCGGCGCTACTTCGCACTGCTCGCGGGCGCCGATTCGACCGACGTGGACCTGCATCGCCTGCGCCCCCTTCAGCCGCCGGATCCCCTCGAGCTCGCCCCAGGCGAACACGCGCACTCGTCGCGCCGGCTCATCTACGTTCGCATCGCGAGCGGCACCGGGTGGCTGTTGGATTCGCAGCGCTGCGATGCCGAAACGGGGATCGTGCCGATCGGCGGTCCGTTGACCCTGCGCGCCGAGGACGCCATGCGCATCGAACCGGTGGCCGCCGGCGGCGTCCAGCCGCGTGAGGTCGCGGGCGGGATTGACGTAGTTCACGCGGCATTCTGGAAGCGCTGGGTGGCGCTCTCCGCCGCGGAGGAGCAACGCCGGGAGGCGATGCGCGAGGCGACGCGCGACTTCGACGAGCGCGCGCTGCGCGGCGGTCTCGACGAGGCGACGAACCTCTTCGAGCGGCACCGGCTCGCCAGCGCGCCGGGCGACGATCGAATCGTGGCCGCCGCGCGCATCGTCGCGCAGACCGACCGAATCAAGATCGTCGCGCCGCGCGAGTCGCACAGCGAGCCGCAGGCGGCCGTACAAGCGATCGCGATCGAGTCGCGCCTCTCGATTCGGCGGGTTCGGCTGCGGGGCGGATGGCATACGCGCGAGCACGGACCATTGCTAGGTTTTCGCGGCCCGAAGCGTGAAGCGGTTGCGCTCTTGCCGCGCCGGGGTCGAGCCCGGTACGTGACGATCGATCCGACGCGACCGTTGGAACCGACGCGCGTTGACGATGCCGTCGCCGCCGAAATCGACTCCTCCGCATACCTGTTCCTTCGGCCGCTGCCCGAACGGCCGATCGGCGTTTGGGATTTGCTGCGCTTCGGACTGCGCCACAGCGGCGTGGACGCCGTTCAAATTCTCGGGCTCGGGCTCTTGGGGGGCATCCTCGCCGGCTTGGTTCCCCTCGCGACGGCGATTCTCTACGGACTGATCATCCCGGGCGCGATGCGCTCGCAGTTGCTCACGATGGGGCTTGCGCTGCTGGCGGTCGCGCTGACGGCGACGGTCACCGAAATCGTGCGGGGGCTGGCCGTGGTCCGGCTCCAGGCACAGATCGGGACGACGCTCCAGTCGTCGGTAATGGAACGCCTGTTGGCGCTCCCGGCGTCGTTCTTCCGCCGGTTCGAAATCGGCGATCTCGCGGACCGCCTGATGGGGGTCAACCGGATCGAGCAATACGTAAGCGACATCACGATCTCCGCCGCGCTCAGCGGCGTCTTTTCGCTGGTGAGCTTTGCGCTGCTCTTCTTTTACGACGCCGGTCTCGCGTGGTTATGCGCGCTGCTCGCGCTGATCGCCATCGTGGTGGCCATCGCCGAAGCGTTTGCCACGCTGCCGTTGCGGCGCCAAATCTTCGATCGGTACGGCAGCATCGCGGGCTTCATTCTTCAGATCTTCAACGGCATTTCGAAGCTGCGCGTCGCGCGTGCGGAGACGCGCGCTTTCGTCGGCTGGCTGCATCGCTTCGTCGTGATGCGGCGCATGACCACCCGCGTCGGTACGATCGTCTACCGGTTCGGCATCTTCAGCGCAATCTGGCCCGCGGCGACGGCGCTGGCGATCATCGCGTACATCTTCCTGATCCGGCACGGAGCGTTTTCGGCGAGCACCTTCATCGCCGCGAGTGCGGCGTTCGGCCAGCTGCTTTCATCGCTCCTCGGCCTCGGAGACGCATTCGTCGCGGTGATCCGGGTCATCCCGATCTACGAGCGCGCTCGACCGCTGCTGCAACAGATGCCCGAAATTTTGGAGGCGCACGGAGACCCCGGCAAGCTGACGGGCGCGATCGAGCTGCGCAACCTGAGCTTCCGTTACGAAGCGGCCACCGCGGTAACGCTCGACCGATTGGACTTGAAGATCGAACCGGGGTCTTTCGTCGCCGTCGTGGGACCGTCGGGGTCGGGAAAGTCCACGCTGTTTCGGCTGCTTTTGGGGTTCGAAAATCCCGGCCACGGCGCGGTGCTCTACGACGGCCGCGACCTCGCTTCGGTCGATCTCGCCGCCGTCCGCCGGCAGATCGGCTCGGTGCTGCAGTCCACGGGCGCGCTGCAAGGCACGATCTTCGAGAACATCGCCGGCGCGCGCTACATCACGCACGACCAGGCGTGGGATGCGGCCCGGCGAGTGGGCATCGCCGACGACATCGCGCGGCTGCCGATGCAGCTCGAAACGTATTTGGGATCGGACGGAGGCGGGTTATCTACGGGTCAGCGCCAGCGTATCGCGATCGCCCGCGCGATCGTCAACGCGCCTCGAATCGTGCTTTTTGACGAAGCGACGAGCGCGCTCGATAACGAAACGCAGGGAATCGTCATGAAGACGCTCGAGCAACTCCACGCCACGCGCTTGGTGATCGCGCACCGGCTCTCGACGATTCAAAATGCCGACCGGATCGTGGTGCTCGAGGGGGGCCGGATCGTCCAGGACGGTCTCTATTCGGAACTCGTCGGGACGCCCGGCCCCTTTGCGGATCTCGCGCAACGGCAGTCTATTTGAGGAGGGGTTGCGCGATTAGTCGGGCTGCATATCGTGGCCGCTGATGGGGTTCTTGGGCTGCGGAATGGGCGAAACGGGCCGGCCCGGGATATGCCCGCCGCTGACCTTGTCCAGCGTCTCGTCTTTGATCGGCTTCGCTTGTTCGTTCTTCTTGTCGTCGCTCATGGTGGCTTCCTTATTCCGTACTGCCCGGCAAGATCGCCGCGCTTCCTTCACACTAGCAGCCGCTTAAGAAGCTCTCGGGAATCGGCTGGTAATTTGTGGGGAAGCTCCCGCGACGGATTGCGAACGACACGGAAAAGGGCCCCATCGGGGGACCCTTTTCTTTTGCCTGCTCCCGGTTCTCTTAGAGAGGCTCGGGAATGTGCACCGGGGTCTTCGGCGGCTTGATCGGCGGGGGGCCTTCGCCTCCGGGGATCAGCGTGCGGCTTCTCTCAACGATCACGCCTCCGCTCACCTGGTCGAGCTTCTCGTCTTCGATCGGCTTCGATTGCTCGTTCTTCTTGTCGTCGCTCATGATGATTTCCTTACTTCCTACTGCGCGGCAGCATTACCGTGCAGACCAAGAGTAGCAGCCGATTAAGAAGGCGTCGGGAAGCGGTTGGTAATTTGTCGGGAAGGCCGGCCGGGCCGGCGCTAGCGCCCCGCCGTCCCGGCGGCTTCGCGCTTGCGGAGCCGCAGCCGGCCGCCCTCGTCGAGGATCCGTTTGCGCAGCCGGATCGAAACGGGGGTCACCTCGACGAGCTCGTCGTCGTCAATGAACTCGATCGCGCGCTCGAGCGACAGTTCCTCGGGCGGCGCCAGCTTCACGTTCTCGTCGGAGCCTGCGGCGCGCATGTTCGTGAGCTTCTTCTCACGCGCGACGTTGAGCGCCACGTCGTATTCGTCGTTGGAGCGCCCCACGATCATGCCTTCGTAAACGTCCACGCCGGGACCGACGAAGAACCGCCCGCGCTGCTCGAGCCCCATCATCGCGTAGCCCGTGGTCCGGCCCGTATCGCTGGCGACCAGCGCGCCGACGCTGCGCCCGGCGAGCTCGCCCTGCCACGGCTCGTGATCGTAGTAGGTGTGCGAGAGCACGGCGGTGCCGCGGGTGAGCGTCAGCAAGTCGCCGCGCAGGCCGAAGATCGCGCGCGTGGGCATCGTGTATTCGAGGCGCTGCGCGTCGCCGACGAGGAGCATGTTCGACATCGCTGCCTTGCGCCGCCCCAACGCCTCGATCGCCGCCCCCGAGTATTCCTCGGGAACGTCGACCACCACGTATTCCACGGGTTCGTAGCGCCGGCCGTCACGCTCGGTGATGATGACCTGCGGCTTGGACACGGCCAGCTCGTAGCCTTCGCGGCGCATCGTCTCGATGAGAATCGCCAAGTGCAGCTCGCCGCGGCCGCGCACTTCGAACGTGTCGGGCGAGGCGGTGTCGGCCACGCGAAGCGCCACGTTCGACTCGAGCTCGCGCATCAGGCGCTCGCGAATCTGCCGCGAGGTGAGATACTTGCCCTCGCGCCCCGCGAACGGCGAGTTGTTGACGCTGAAGAACATCGAGACCGTGGGCTCGTCAACGGCGACGGCGCCGATGGGCTCGGGCGCGCTCGCGTCGGCGATCGTATCGCCGATATTGAGATCGTCAATGCCCGAGATGCAGACGATGTCGCCCGCCGAGGCCTCGTCCACGTCAATGCGCTCGAGGCCGGCGAACGTGAGCAGCGTGGCGAGCCGAAGCCCGCCGGTGACCGCGCCGTCGCGGGCGATCTTGACGATCGGGTCGTTGCGCCGCGAGCCGCCGCGGAAGATCCGGCCGATGCCGATGCGTCCGACGTAGCGGTTGTGGTCGATCGCGGAGATCAGCAGCTGGAACGGCCCCTCCTCCGCGGGGGGCTCGGGCACGCGCGCGACCATAGTCTCGAAGAGCGGCTCGAGCGAGTCGCTAGCGTCCTCGAGCGCCCGCTTCGCGATGCCGGCCTTGGCGTTGGTGAAGAGCACGGGGAAGTCGGCCTGTTCGTCGTTGGCGCCGAGCTCCACGAATAGGTCGAAGGTCTGGTTCACCACCTCTTGGGCTCGGGCGTCCTTACGATCGATCTTGTTCACGACGACGATCGCGCGCAGGTCGAGCTCGAGTGCCTTGCGCAGCACGAAGCGCGTCTGCGGCATCACACCCTCGGCCGCGTCAACCAGCAGCAGAACGCCCTGCACCATCTGCAGCACTCGCTCCACCTCGCCGCCGAAATCGGAGTGGCCGGGCGTGTCGACGATGTTGAACTTCACGTCGCCGTGACGGACGGCGGTGTTCTTCGACAGGATCGTGATGCCGCGCTCGCGCTCGAGGGGGTTGGAATCGAGCACTCGCGTCGCCACCTGCTGGCCCTCGCGAAAGACGCCGCTCTGCTTGAGCATAGCGTCAACCAGCGTGGTCTTGCCGTGGTCAACGTGCGCCACGATGGCGACGTTTCGGATATCGGAGCGAGTTCTCACCGCCGCGACGGTTCGGCGGGAACCGGAGGCGGGCCTCGAACTCTCCTGCATGCGCGCTGTATGTGCCGCCGCCTGTTTGCTTCTGACCGCGCTCGCCGCCACGCCGTCGCCCAGCCCGCCTCCCGGCCCCTCCCCGTCGCCCGGTACGAGCCCGTCGCCCACGCCGGTCGCGACGCCGGCGATTCTGCTGCTGGCTCCCGACGCAGCGCCGCAGATCCTGTGGGTGAACCTGAGCTCGACCGCGCCGCGCGCCGGCGATTCGCTGAAGATCACGGTCCTGACGTCGTCGAACGTCGCGAGCGTCGAGCTGCGAGTGGGCGGCTACGGCGCCGGCATGACGAAGACGGACGTCGGGCACTTCGAATCCACGGCGCAGGTGCCGCGCCTGCCGGTCTTCATGAGCCATCAGCTCACGCTGCAGATCATCGCCCGCAACGCCGCGGGCGCCGCGGTGCAGCAGAGCGTACCCCTCGCCATTCATTAGCGAGAAGGAGTCACACCGTGCCGAAGAAACGGGCCTCGAATCCCGCCTACGATCCGCTGTTCGGCTCGCGCACGCTCGAGAGCGCGGCGCCCGATCGCACGTTTCCGCTCTCGGAGATGGCGCCCGAGGCGGCGTTCCAGCTGGTGAGCGACGAGCTCTTCCTCGACGGCAACGCGCGCCAGAACTTGGCGACGTTCTGCCAGACCTGGGACGACGAGTACGTGCACCGGCTGATGGACCTCTCGATGAACAAGAACTGGATCGACAAGGAAGAGTATCCGCAGTCGGCGGTGATCGACCGCAAGTGCGTCAACATGATGGCCGACCTGTGGAACGCGCCGGCCGCGCAAGACGCGACCGGCACGAACACGATCGGGTCGAGCGAGGCGTGCATGCTCGGCGGCATGGCGATGAAGTGGCGGTGGCGCGCGAAACGGGCCGCGATGAAGAAACCGGCCGACAAGCCCAACTTCGTGTGCGGACCGGTGCAGGTGTGCTGGCACAAGTTCGCGCGCTACTGGGACGTCGAGATGCGCGAGATCCCGATGGAACCGGGCCGGCTGTTCATGGATCCGGAGCGCATGCTCGACGCCATTGACGAGAACACCATCGGCGTCGTTCCGACGTTCGGGGTGACCTACACCGGAAACTTCGAGTTTCCCGAGCCGCTGCACGACGCCCTCGACGAGCTGCAGAGGCGCAAGGGCTTGGACGTTGACATGCACGTTGACGCCGCCAGCGGCGGCTTTCTGGCGCCCTTCTGCGCGCCGGACGTCGTTTGGGATTTTCGGCTGCCGCGCGTGAAGTCGATCAGCACGTCGGGGCACAAGTATGGGCTCGCGCCGCTCGGCTGCGGGTGGATCATCTGGCGCGACGCCGACGCGCTGCCGAGAGAGCTGGTCTTCGACGTTGATTACCTTGGGGGCAGCGTCGGCACGATCGCGATCAACTTCTCGCGCCCGGCGGGACAGGTGATCGCGCAGTACTACGACTTCATCCGCCTCGGCCGCGAGGGCTACGCGAAGACGCAGATGTCGGCCTATCACGTCGCGGCCTATCTCGCCGCGGAGATCTCGAAGCTGGGGCCCTTCGAGTTCTTCTGCAACGGCGATCCCAAGGCGGGGATCCCGGCGGTGAGCTTCCGCATCAAAGAGGGCGCGGATCCCGGCTACACGCTCTACGATCTCTCCGACCGTCTGCGCATGAGCGGATGGCAGGTGCCGGCGTTCGCGCTCTCCGGCAAGGCGTCGAAGATCAGCATCATCCGCATCATGTGCCGGCGCGGATTCCAAATGGACTTTGCAACGCTGCTCATGCGCGACTTCGAGGCCGCGCTGGAGTTCTTAGCGAGCCACCCCAGCCCCGAGATCACGCCGTCGGAGGGAACCGGCTTCCATCACTAACGCGGCGGGTCGGGCCAGACGTCGGACGCCGCCGCCTGCGACAGATCGGCGTGCCACGGAATCGCGAGAAAGCGCTCGCGGTCGTCGGGCTCGAGGTCCCGCGCGGTCGCCATCACCAGGCGCCGCGCCTTGTCGAGGGCGCGCGATGCTTCGCGCGGCTCTCCGGCCAGGCGGAAGATCTGCGCCGCCGCCCAGTAGCAGTACGCTGGCCACTCCGAACCCCGCATGATCGCGTCCTCGTCGGCCGTCATGCGGGCGATCGCGTCGCGCGCCGCCGGCAGGTTCCCGAGCGCCGCGTGCCAGATCGCGACGTCCGCGAGCGTCTTGCTCGACCACACCTGCGACTCGGAGTCGGAGCGAACGGCGAACGACGCCTCGGCCAACTCGATCGCGCGCGCATAGTTGCCGGCGGCCGCCTCCGCATTGCCCAAGTTCTCCAGCGCGGACGCCTCGAGCAGCCCGTAACCGAGCCGGCGCGCGAGCTGCAGCGCCAGCTCACCCGCTTTGCGCGCGCCCTCGACGTCGCCGGTGAACGCTCGCAGTAAGATGAGGTTGGTGAGCCCGCCCACGCGTCCGCGTTCGTCTTTCGCGCTGTCGAACAGCTCCACGGCCTTCTCGGTGTTGGCGGCGGCGCGGTCGAAGAAGCCGAGCCGCGTCTCGAGCAGCGCCTGGTTGAGCAGCAGCCCCGCGCGGCCCGTGACGTTGCCCGTTTCCACGTAGATGCGGTTGGCGGCCGCGAAGTGCTCGCGCGCCTCCGCGTACTGCGAGCCCGCGGCGGTGAGTGCGATCGCCAGCCGGTCGTGCGCGTGCGCCTCGCCCGGGCGATCGCCCAGCTTGATCGCCAGCTCGAGATAGCGCGTGGCGAGCTCGAAACACCGGCTGATGTCGCGGCGCTGATACGCGACGATCCATCCGCTGTTCAGCGCGAGCTGTTCGAGCAGCGGATCCTCGGCGCGTGCGGCGACCGCCGCCGCCTCGTCGCAGAGGCCCTCGGCGACGGAGAGCTGGCCGCGGTGCGCCGCTACCTTTGCGAGCGCGCAGATCGCCTGCGTGGTGCCGGCGTCATCGCCCGCGGCGCGGCTGCCCGCCAGCGCCTCCTCGCCGGCCTCTTTCGCGTCGGCGAGGTGGCCCAGCGCGAACGCCAGCTTGGCCTCGGAAAGATGCAGCGCCGCGCTCCAGTGCGGGTCGTCCGTCGGCGTGCACGCGCGCAGGGCGCGTGCGGCGCGCTCGTGCATGGCGCTGTCGCCGATGATGCACGCCAGCTCGATTCGGAGCAGCAGCGTCGAGCGATGCAGGTCGACGTCGCCGAGCTGCGCATCCACGCGTTCGAGCTCGACCAGCGCGGCGTTCCAGGTCTCGCGGTCGCCGCGGCGCGACTCGAGCGTCACTCGCTCCAACAGCAACTCGGCGCGCGCGCGCGGCGTCAAGTCGAGCGCGAGGCCGCGCTCGCATTGCGTCCGAGCTTCGTTGAGAGCGCCCACCGAGATGGAGCGCCGCACCGCGGCCAGGTAGCAGCGCGCCGCGTTCTCGACGTCGCCGGCGGCTTCGTAGTGGCCGGCGAGCAGCGCCGAGAGCTCCGTCACGCGCTCGGGATAGAGGCGTTCCAGCACCCGCGCGACGCGCCGGCGCCGCGTCGCGGCATCCTTCGGCGGGATCGCGCGCACGATGGCGTCGTGCACGAGGTGATGCGAGAAGGCGTACTCGAGTATTCCGCGTCCGCCGCCTTCGCGGATGATGCGCCGGTCGAGCAGCTCGTCGAGCGCGTCGGCGAGCGCGCCTTCGTCCCACGCGCTGACTTCGCGCAGCGCATCGAGTGAGAAACGATCCCCGATGCACGCGGCGATCTCCGCCACGGTGCGGGCCGGATCGGAGAGCCGCTCGACGCGCCGCTCGACCGCGGCCTGCAGCGAGGGGGGCGCCGCGGCGCCGTCGCCCTCGCGCACTTCGACGACGAGCTGGGTGAGGAAGAGCGGGTTCCCTTGGGATGCCGCGAGCAGCGTCTCCGCGGGGCGGTCGCGCACGTCGGCCAAGTTCGTGCGCAGCTCCTCGACGTCGTTCACCGAGAGGCGCGTCAGCCAGAGGTTCTGCGCTCCTCCCGTCGCGCGCGCCTCGCGCCGCAGGCGCTGCAGCGCCTCGAGCGCCGGCGAATCCTCGTCGCGGTGCGTGACGACGATCATCACGGGAACGCCGGCGATGCGGCGCAGCAGAAATTGCAGCAGCTCCAGCGATGCCGGCTGCGCCCAGTGCAGATCTTCGAGCACGAGGAGGAGCGGGCGCGGGGCCGCGAGATCTGCAAGGCAACGAAAGAGCGACTCGTACAGGCGAATCCGCGCGCTCTCGGCGTCGAGGCGCGGCACCGGCGGCAGCCCGACCCGGACCTGGATCTCGGGCAGCAGCGTCGCGACGCACGCCAGCGCGATGCTCGGCTTCAGCGACGCCACCAGTGGGAGCGCGGAACGCAACGCGTCAACCACGCTCTCGTAGGGCTGCGCCTCGGGCGCGCTGGTAGCCCCGAAGAGCACGCGCCCGCCGCGTTCTTCCACCGCGTGGGCCAGCTCGAGTGAGATGCGCGACTTCCCGATGCCGGGCTCGCCGCCGATGAACGCGCACGCGCCGCGTCCGCGGGCGGCGCGGCCCCACGTCTCGAGCAGCCGGTCCATCTCGTCGCGCCGGCCGACGAACGGCAGCACCGCCGAGCCGGCTCCGGCCTTCCACTCGTCGTCGGCGTCGGTTTCGGCAACCGCATCGCCGCGCGCGATGCCTTCGGCGACCGCGGCGGTCTCGGCCATCGGCTCGGTGCCCATCTCCGCGCGCAGGCGGTTCGCGAACGCTTCGTATTCGCGCAGCGCTCCGGCCCGGTCGCCGCTCTCGTACCGCATCGAGATGATCCGTCGCACCACGTCCTCGCGCCAGGGGTCCACCGCGAGGATTCGTCGTGCCGTTTCGATGGCGAGCGCGTGGTCGGCGTTGCGCCGCGCCTCCGACACGCGCTCGGCCAGGCAGCGCAGATACGCGTTGCGATGCCGCTCGCGAATGGCGTCGAGCCACTCGTCGTAGAGCTCGGGCAGCAGGTCGCCGCGGTACAGGTCGATCGCCTCGGCGAGGCGTCCACGATCGCTCGACGCCTCCACGAACGCGTCGACGTCGAGCCACGCGTCGGCATCCTGATTCCACGCGAGCTTCTCGGCATCAACGTAGATGTAGCGTTCGACCGGTTGCGGCATCGCGCGCAGCAGGTCGCGCAGCGTCGCGCGCAGCTTCGAGCGCGCGGCGCCCTCTTCGTCGTCCGGATAGAGGAGAAAGGCGAGGTACTCGCGCGAGACCGGCGCCGCACGGTGCAGCAGCAGGTAGGCGAGGACCTGCAGCGATTTCCGCGGCGTCGAAAGCAGAAACGGCTCGCCGTCAAGCGCGATCTCTAGGTGCCCCAGCAGGCGAATGTCGAGGTGCCCGCGCTTCCTGGCGACGACGTGTCCCACCGGAGGCGGGCTTCTCGGGACGCGCCGCGGCCTCCCGGCCGGTACGCTTTCGTACGCCTGGCCGGCTACGATGGGCGCACAAAGTTACTTTTTAAGGAGAGAGAATGTCCGTTTCAACCCTGTGCCGGTACGGCGTGCCGGCTTTTCTGCTGGCCGCCGGCCTCGCCGCCTGCAGCGGCCAGACCGCCACCGGCGCGTACGTCCCGGCGGCGGCCGCCCTCGCGCGGCCCGGCGACGCCGTGCAGCCGGACCACAAGGTGCGCATTTTTACCGCCAACCGCGACGGCGGCACCGTCCTCGCCTTCGATTCGGAGAGCACCGGCAACGTCGCTCCGGTCGTCTCGATCGGCGGGTCCAAGACGCAGCTTTCCGCGCCCGACGCCCTCGCCCTCGACGCGAATGGCAACATCTACGAAGCCAACGACGGCGGGAACACCGTGCAGGTCTTCGCGTCCGACGCCAACGGCAACGCGAAGCCGAAGCGAGTCATCGGCGGCTCGAAATCGAACCTAGGCCCGACCGAAGGCATCTTCGTGGATCCGTCCGGCAACCTGTGGGTGACCAACTATTCGGCCGGCGCGGTCACCGAGTACGCGGCCGGCGCTCACGGCAACGTCGCGCCGATCACGACCATCAGCGGAGCGAACACGCTGCTGGCCCTGCCGTTAGGCATGGCGATGGATTCGAAGGGCCGGCTGTACGTCGCGTGCGGCTCGTCGTCGGCGATCGAGATCTTCGCCAAAGGCGCAAACGGCAACGTCGCCCCGGTGGCAACGATCGGCGGAAGCAACACCGGTCTCGTGAAACCGTTCGCGCTGGCGATCGACTCCAAAGGCCGTCTCCTCGTCGCCGACGAGGGCGCCGGCGTGCTCGTCTTCGCGGCGGGCGCGAGCGGCAACGTCGCGCACGCGGCGCTGATCACCGGGCTTGCCTACCCCGCCGGCGTCGTGGCCGACGGAAAGGATCACATCTACGCGGCCGACTTCAGCGGAGCGGCGATCGAGGAGTACGCCGCGAACGCCAATGGCAACGCGACGCCCCTTCGCACGATCTCCGGCGGGAACACGACGCTGGATGGACCGGCCTACTTAGCGCTACACTAGGGGTATGTTGAGCACGGTCGCGTGACGCCGCTGGACCTTCGCAAGCGTCCGCCCCGCGGTCCCCGCGAGACCGTGCTCGGCTTCTACTTTCTGGCGCGCACGATCGACAAGCTGCGCGCCTCGCTCCCCGGAGGGCAGATGGGGGCGTACCTCAACCACGATCGCGGACTCAGTGCCTACGTCGTGCGGCGACTCGGACTCGACATGGACGAGTTTCGCCGCGCGGTGGCGGACGCGCACGACGAGGCCGCAGTCGCCGAATGGCTGGCCGCGAGGATGGACCCTTCGGCTGCGCCGCAGCTCAACGCCAAGCTCGAGACGTTCGTCGTCGAGCGGATGTCGAGCGACGACCGCCGACTCATTCGCGAGCGCCATCCGGTGATGCAGGCGCGACCCGAGCTTACGAAGATGCTCGACATCCTCGAGGCAGACGACGCCAACGCCGGCGCGTGACGCGCGCTAGGCGCCGCCGCAATCGTGCTCGCTGTTCATTCCCGCGTACTGCGAGCGCTGGCGGTAGTCGTACACGCGGAACACGCGTCCGCGCCCGTCCTTGTCGGGATTGCAATAGACCGTCGGCGCCGGCCGCGAGATGAAGCACACCTGGACGCGATCTCCGGGGTGCTCGCGCATCATGACCGTGTTGCCGGCCGTGTCTTGATAGTGGGTGACCGACGCGCGCATGCGCGGGTTCGCGGGATCCGATCCCAGCGTGGTGTTGAAGTCGACGACCACGCCGCTCTGCACGAAATCCTGTGCGGTCACCTTCGCGCCCGCGCTCGTGAGGCGCGGCTCGACGGAACGCACCGTCGTGTCCACGCACGACACCGAACGATAATGCCAGACGCCCGGGGCGTATTGCACGTCGTCGGCCAGCGCCGGCGATGGGCCGAGGCACGGCACGACCAGCAACAGCGTCAGAAACGGCACCGCGCAGCGCGCCGAAATGAAAAATCGAGTCTCACTCATGCAACGGAAAACCTCCCGCCCATGCGCTTCGACGAGGCAGTGATCAAGGCCCCGGGCCGAGCGAACCCCAGATTTATTCGGCTCGAACCGGGGCCTCACCACGATAACGGTGGACGAGGCCCTTTGGTTTTGGGCGGCTGGGAGATTGGGCTAGGGTGCGTCGGGTGTCGCGGCTTCCTCGCGCCGGAGCTGCACGATGAACGCGCCCAACTCTTGCGCGCGCCGCGCGCCGATGCTTTTGCCCGTGGCCGTGATGAGATGCGGCGGAATTTTCTCCACGAACGTCTGCAGCGTCGCGACGGCCGGGTCGAAGCTGCCCGCCTTCTCGCCCGTGAGCGCGATCATCCGCGCGGCGCCGATGTAGCCCAGGAAGTCTAACGAGTCGGCGTCGTGCAGCACGATCGCCCCCGGATTCGATCCCGGGTTGCGGTAGTACATGTGGCCGCGCTCCGCCGCCTGCACCGCGGGAAACTTCTGCATGGGAAAACCCGCGCCTCGTAAGATCGCGCCGCTTTGCTGCGCGGCGCAGTCGCCGTGCTCCATCTTCGCGGCGGTGCACGGCATGAACGCCGCCATGTCGTGAAGGAATGCCGCGGCGAACAGCACGTCGGTATCGATCGTCAGATTGTCGCCTTTCGCCAGCACGACGGCGAGCAGGTAGTTGCGCTCCGAGTGCTGCCAGCCCCAGGCCGGGTGGACGAAGCGGTCGTGCGCGAGCGTGAAGATGCGTTGCTTCCACGGGGCGTCGAGCGGAATGCCGCCTGGCGTGGTCGCGGGCGCGGGCGCTGACGCTCCGAGGGCGCAGAGCGCACCGAGGACGAGAAGTGCAGCCGTTCGCATGTAGAACTCCTCTTTGATGATGAAATACGTCTTACTCTACGATGCCGCCGACGACGTGCTGGAAAAGGCGCCGATCCACGGCGCGGCGCATCGCGCGCACTGGAAAACGTTTCTCGACGACGGGACGCTGTTGATGGTCGGCCCGTTCTCGAATCCGAGGGAAGGGGCCATGGCGGTGTTTACGACGCGAGAAGCGGCCGAATCGTTCGCGCGCAACGATCCGTTCGTGCTCAACGGCGTCGTGGTTCGATGGCACGTCCGCGAGTGGATCGAGGCGACTCAGTAATCTCGCCAGAGCATCGCCGAGATCGCGCCTTCGTCCTGAAATACGTTCGTCAGATCGAGGATCTTCTGGATGGGTATGTTGTTGACCACGAGCTCGTACGTCAGGTGACGGCCGCTTTTCGTGGTGATATAACCGCCGAACGCCTGTCCCTTGAGCTCCATCGAGCCGGTCTTTGAGGGGCCGACGTAGGTCCCGGTCTTCGCGCGGACGTTGCCGGCGGCGGCCGCCAACGTCGGATCCTTCTTGAAGTCGGTCACGAACCCCAGCGATCCGTCCACGCCCAGGACGGGCAGCGCGTCCACGAACGCCTGCGACGCCGGACTCTTGGCCAGCTCCTCGAGCATCTTCGTGACGGCGGCGTTCGTCGCGGTGGTTTCGCCGCCGCCGCTGCCGTCAACGAAGTGATATTGATCGCTCGGGATACCCCAGTGCGCCGCGAGGTCCTTGCGCTCGTACGCAAGCGCTCCGTCCATTGACGGCGCGCCATTCTTGACGCCGAGCAGCACGAGGCTCGTGTCGGCGCCGATGTTATAGCTGATCTTCAGGATGAGCTTGGCGTCTTGACCGTAGCGCATCCCGGTGAGCTCGGCGACCTTGCCGGCGGCTTGATACGAACCCTTAGCCGGGAGCAGCCCTACCGGATTCGGCTGCACCGGTGCCGCCGCGACGGCGACGCCCGCCGACCGCAGCGCTTCGATGAAGACCGTGCGCGCGTAGTTCGAGGGCTGCACGATGCGAACGGTCTGCACGAGCGTCGGCGTCCCGGTGAGCGGCGGCTTGTAGTTGCTCGGCAGCGAGCCCGCGATGGTCGCGGTGCAGCCGGGCCGGCCGATGCACGCCGGCAGCTCCGGATCGATCTTGAGCGTATCTTTCGAGTCGGGCGCTCCGACGCGCAGTGCGTTGATCACGCGCAGCGCCGCCGAGTTCGGCCGCGAGCCGAGCTTCGCGAGCGATCCGGTCGCGCCGCCGGGCGCGATGGACACGTCAACCACGTCGTCGTTGACGAAGATCGGGCGCACGTTGAACTGGCCGCGGAAGAAGAACGGCGCGAACAGACGGTCGTCAATCACGACGTTGCCTGCGACGCGCTTGATGCCGGCGGCTCGCACGGCGCTCGCAAGTTTCGCGTAGCCCGCCAGCGGGTTCGGCTTGGTCAGAATGGCGTTTCCCAAGCCGTCGGCCTCGTTGTGATCCCAATTGCTCACGGCGATGCTGCCGTCGGGATTCGTCCGCCCGCCCATCGTGAGGTCGCCCGAGGCGACGACGACGAGGTTGCCGTGCAGCACGCCGCCGGCATCCACGGTGCCGGTGCGATACACGGGCGTGTCGTACGTGTGGTCGGGGCCGACTGCGTTGAGCAGCTGTCCGACGCTGAAGACTTTGCGAACGGACCCGATGTAGAACTGGCGCCCGGAGTTGTAATTGAGAATCACCTTCTCGCCGTCGAGCACGCGCAGCCCCCAGGAGCCGTCCTTGTAGCGTGGTTTGTCGAAGACCGAGCGAATATCCGACGGCACTCCGGGCGACCCGCCCGCCGCGTCGCCCGCGCCGATCGGCGCCGCGGACACGGCGAAGGTCGAGAGCAGCAGAGATGCGGCGACGACGGCGGCGCCGCGGGTAGTGCGATGCGAAGGTGCGTGCATGAGAAGCCTCCCGTCGGCCGCCGTTCGGTCGGCGCCGTGCGCGCGCCTGCCCGTCGCCTCGGCAACGGCAGGGTCGCTGCGGTACGCCCGTCAATAGCACGAGCGTGCGAAATGTAGCGACGCTCGCGTTTGCCGCTTTCATCATCCGGTTCGCCGATCCCATCGCGGCTTCGGCGGCCGCTTCGACCTCGGTGTCGAGCCCGGCCGTGCAGTCGGCCATCGTCGCCGCGATCGAAAGGGATCGCAAGCGGTTCGGCGGACGCACGCCGCTGCCGGCGGCGCTGATCGGCGTGTGGGACGATAAGGGCGGCAGCTTCGTTCGCGCCTTCGGTTATGCCGACGTGCAGCGCCACGTAGCGCTGACGGCGGCCGACCACTTCCGCATCGGCAGCAACACCAAGACGTTCGTGATCGGCGTCTTGCTGCAGCTCGTCGGCGAGAAGAAGCTGACGCTCGACGATCCGCTGAGCCGATTCTCGCTGGGCGTAACCGTGCCCAACGCGAAGAACATCACGGTGCGCGAGTTGGCCGACATGCGCAGCGGGTTGTTCGAGGCCTACGACACGCCACAGTTCGCGAAGCTGAACTGGAAAGTGCCCAAGAATTTCAGCCCGCAAATGCTCGTCGGCTGGGCGGCGAAGCAGAAGCCCTACTTCGCGCCCAATAAGGGCTACCGCTACAGCAACACCAACTACTTGCTGCTGGGCTTGATCGTCGAAAGCCTCACGCACGATACCATCGGGAATCAGATCCGAAAGCGCCTCATCGAGCCGTTCGGGCTGACGGAAACGTCGTTCCCGCTCACCGAGGCGATGCCCGCGCCGTGGGCGCGCGGCTACACGCTCGACAAGCAGCGCAACTGGCAGGACGTAAGCAACACCGTGCCCGTGGCCTTCATGTGGTCGGCTGGCGCGATGATTTCGGACATGCGCGACATCCGGCGCTGGGTCAAGCTCTACGCGACGGGCCAGGCGAGCGGAGCTGCGACGTATCGCGACCTCATCAACTGCATCCCGTTCCTCGGCAATACGTCGTTCGGCTTGGGCATCACGTGCAGCGCCGGCTGGTACGGCTATACCGGGGCGCTGCCCGGGTACAACACGGCGGACTACTACTCGCCGCAGACCGGCATCACGGTCGTCGCCTGGATCACGTACCAGGCGCCCGAGCCGGTGGAAGGCGTCGCCAGCGTGATGGTGCGCGACATCGCGCGCATCGTCACGCCATCGCACGTCCCGTTCGTCTACGGATCGATCGAGGGCGGCAAACCGTAGCCACTATCGCCACCGGTCTGCCGGCGCGCCGACCGCGCCGCCGGCCAATCGCGAGATCGCCGATCGCCTCGGCCCGAGCGAGCGCACGGTGGGGCATCACTTGGAATCGGTCTTCAGCAAATGCCGCGTGCGGGCGGGCTGGCAGCTCGGCCAGGAAACGCCCGGCACGGCGTCAGACACACTACTCGGATGAGCACCACCAACGTCCCGCTGGCTGCGCCGCTCGAAGAAGTCTTTCCGGCGCTGTCCGACGAGCAGATCGAGCGCGTCGCACGGCACGGGCGCGCGCGTACCGCCGCCGCCGGAGAGGTGCTCATCGAGCAGGGCGACGCGCCGATCCCCTTCTTCGTGCTGCTTTCGGGCGAGCTCGTGGCCGTGCGGCCCACGGAACTCGGTCACAGCCTCATCACGCTCAGCGGGCGCGGTCAGTTCAACGGCGAGATCAACACGCTGTCGGGCCGCCGCGCGTTGTTTCGGCTGCAGGCATCGAAGCAAAGCGAACTCATCGAGCTCGACCGCGCGCAGATGATGACGCTCGTGCAGACCGACGCCGAAGTCGGCGAGATCGTGATGCGCGCGTTCATCTGGCGCCGGGTCGGCCTGGTGACTGCGGGCGTCGGCGACGTTGCGCTGCTCGGCTCGGCGCATTCGGCCGATACGCTGCGGCTGCGAGAGTTTCTCACTCGCAACAGCCATCCATACGCGTATCTGGATCTCGAGCACGACGCCGAAGCCGAGCAACTCATGAAGACGTTCCGCGTTGACGCCGCCGAGATTCCGGTTCTGATCTGCCGCGGACGGACGGTCTTACGCAATCCGTCGAATCGCGAAGTCGCTGAGTGCCTGGGGTTCAACGAGGCGGTCGATCGCACGCACGTGCGCGATCTGATGGTGATCGGCGCGGGGCCGTCGGGATTGGCCGCGGCCGTGTATGGCGCGTCCGAAGGGCTCGACGTGCTGGTGATCGAGACGAACGCGCCCGGCGGCCAGGCCGGCTCGAGCTCGCGAATCGAGAATTACTTAGGATTCCCGAACGGCGTATCGGGCCTCGAGCTGGCGGCGCGTGCCTACGCGCAAGCCGAGAAGTTCGGCGCCGAGATGTTGATCGACAAGGCGACTCGCTTGCACTGCGACAGCCATCCCTATAGCGTGAGCCTCGAGGGCAGCGGCGACATTCGCACGCGCGCCGTCGTGATCGCGAGCGGCGTTCGCTATCGCAAGCCCGAGCTCGAAAATCTGGAGCGTTTCGAAGGCGACGGCATCTATTACGGCGCGACGGCCGTCGAGGCTCAACTCTGTGCCGGCGACGAGGTTATCGTGGTCGGCGGGGGCAATTCCGCGGGCCAGGCGGCGGTGTATCTCTCGAAACAGGCGGCGCGCGTCTACGTGCTGGTGCGCTCGGGCGGCTTAGCCGACAGCATGTCGCGTTACCTCAGCCGGCGGTTCGAGGAGACGCCGAATATCGAGCTGCTCTTCCATACCGAGATCGTCGCACTGCTCGGCGACGGCCGGCTGGAAGCCGTTCGCTGGAGGAACAACGAAACCGGTGCGATCGAGGAGCACCCGGTCCATCACGTGTTCATGATGACCGGGGCGGTGCCGTCTACCGAATGGCTCGACGGCTGCCTCAAGCTCGACGACAAGGGCTTCGTCAAGACCGGGGCCGCTCTCAGCGTAGACGACTTGGCGTCGGCTCACTGGCCGCTCGCGCGTCCCCCGTACTTGCTCGAGACGAGCTTGCCCGGCGTCTTTGCGGTCGGAGACATCCGCGGCGGGAGCGTAAAGCGCGTCGCATCGGCGGTCGGCGAAGGCTCGATCGCGATCTCGTTCGTCCATCAAGTGCTGAATGGCTGAAGTCCTCGCTTCCGTTTCATCGAGCGGCTAGTCGCCCTTCCGCAACCGGACTCCTTGGTGGTTCCGACGACAGGGTGTATGCTCGGCTAAAGCCAGGAGATAGTTTTGGCATCAGCAGCACGCGTCGCCATTTCAATTGCCGCCTCTTGCGCCCTCGCGGGATGCGCGAGAAGCGCGCCAATGTCATCGGCCATAGGGCGCCATCCCTGGACGATCCCCCACGTCCTTCGCTTGGCCGAGGTGTCCGATCCGGATGGTCTCAATCCCTACCTCGCAGAAACGAGCGTCACGACGGACCTTGCCACCCTCGTCTATTCGTATCTCGTCATCGCCGACGATCGGGGACGACTGGTCGGCGATCTCGCGGCTGAAGTGCCGTCGCAAGCGAACGGTGGGATCTCGCGCGACGGACGCACCTACGTCTACCACCTGCGTCGCAATGTGATATGGCAGGACGGCGTGCCGTTTACAGCACGCGATGTCGTCGCGTCGTGGCGAGCGGTCATGAAGCCATCGAACAACACGGTCGATCGCGCCGGATACGATCGCGTCGCTTCGATCGAGGCCGACGGTCCCGCGATCGTCGCCGTGCATCTTCGCAGGCGTTATCCTCCTTTCGCATCCCGCTTTTTCACGGACGAAAGCGGAAAGCCCGTGTTGCCGGCGCACGTGCTGGCGCATAGCGATTTTGATACAGGGGAGCTGTCGACGCATCCCATCGGAACCGGACCATTCCGGTTCGTTTCGTGGGTGCGCGGCAATCGTATCGTTTTGACGCGTTTCGACCGGTATTTTCGAGGAAGCCCGAAGATCGCACGAATCGAGATGCGTTTCATTCCGGATGCGCAGACGACCGCTACGGAGCTAGAGGCGCATCAGATCGATCTGATCGTTATAACGCAAGGCGCCTTGCTCGACCGGTACCGTTCGATGTATGGCGTGGTCGTGGAAACGGCGCCGATGAACGGTCAGGAGTTGCTCGCCATCAACGTGCGCAAGCCCGGATTGGACGACCTCGCGGTGCGCCGGGCGCTGGCCATCGCGGTGCCCTACGACACGATCCTGCGCGACATAGAGCACAATATCGTCAGCGAGGCGCGCAACGTCTTGACGCCGGCTGCTGTGGGCTACGAGCCAGAGGCGCGGCGGATATACGACCCCGCCGCGGCTCGAAGACTGCTTGAGCGGGCCGGATGGCGACGGGGCGTCGATGGAATTCGCGAGCGCCGCGGTGTGCGCTTGGCCTTTACGCTCCTAGTACTCGCAGGTTTCACCAGTGCGGACCGGATCGGGCTGGTGTTGCAATCCTCACTGAAGAGCATAGGGATCGAAGTCGCGATCAAAAACTATTCGCTTCGGACGATGGATGCGCCCGATGGGCCGCTTTCCAGCGGTTCGTTCGACCTTGCGTTGTCGAGCGACGCTCTGTATTGGGATCCGGACCTCTACGATGTCCTGGCCTGCGATCGCCGGTACCCGAAGGGAGACAACATCTACGGATTTTGCGATCCACATCTCGATGCGCTCGAACGCGCGGGCTTGCAGACCGACGATCCGCTACGCCGAGGCGCCATCTATCGAAAAGCAAGCCGACTGATTTGGTCCGAGATCCCCTACGTACCGCTGTTTGGGGGGCGCCTGCTTATCGTCCGGTCCTCCGACTTGCGTAATTACCGCGTCAGAGCAACCAGCAACTTGGGATGGAATGCCTGGCAATGGGATATCTAATTGGACGCCTCCTCGACGATCTGCTCTTCGGTAATCGCTGCGCCCGCATCCAAAAGCTTCGATACGGCATCGGCGCCGAGCGCGTCGCGCAGCACGGCGAGCGCCCGAGCGAACTCCGGCTCCTCCGCATCTCCTTGCGATCCCATCGCGGCGAGGCGCGCGGTGACGAAGCCGAAAACTCGCGCGGACCGCGTGGCGGTCGCAATTCTGCTTTCCGGCGCGCTTGCCGGCCGCAGCGCCGCAATTGCAGCTAGGTGCCCGAGGGCGTGGGCAGCCGGGACTTCCAGTTGGTGCTCGCGCGAGAGGCCGAGCGCCTCACGGGCGCTGATCTCGGCCTCGTCATACCGGTCAAGCCCAACAAGATACTCAGCCACCGTGTTGAGGGCATAAGCGATCGCACGCGCGTAGCTGAACGAGCGAAAAATCGCGAGCGCATCCGTTGCATGCCGGAGTGCCGAGACCGTGTCGCCTGCGCGAAAGTCGATGCCGCCTAGCTGATCGATCGTCCACGCGATGTCGAGGTTGGCGTGAACTGCCTCATAGTGATGTAGGGCGGCGTACGTATACCTACGCGCGGCTACGAAGTCGCCCGTCGTTGCGCGGATGTTCCCAAAAAGACGAAGTATCCAGGCGGCCGACCAACCGTTGGCCTGAGCGAGCGCGTGGGCCTCTCGAAGCGCCGACTCGGCTTCCCGAAGTTGGCCGAGTGACATCAAAGCCTGACCCTCTCGGCTCTGCGCGAGGACGATCCCCAACGCATCGCCGGCAAGACGGTAGTGCGCGGTCGCTCTCCTGCTGCAAGCGAGCTCAACCTCATAATTCCCGAGCGCCATCGCGATGCTCGCTTCTGCATAACCGAGTCTCGCAAGGGCGCTCACCGGCGTTTGCTCGTCGACGAGTTCCGACGCGACAACGAGCCAACGATGCCCTTCAGTCGGTGCGAACTCTTTCCATAGTACGCTCAGCTCGCCGATCAGTCGTTGCCCAAGAAGAACGTCGCCGCGGGCGAGCAGCGTCCATTCTAGCGCCGTCCGCCAGTTGTCGGCTTCCTCCTGCGTGAGCGCGCGCAAGGCTTCTTGATCGTAGTAGAATGGATCACAAACGTTCCGGGCCAGCTCGAGGCATGCGAGCGCATGACGGCGCGCTACGACATTCTTCTCGCCCCGCGCCGAAAGCTTCTCGCCTGCATATTGACGAAACGACTCCAGAAGTCGGTAACGGGGCTCGCTTCGCTCAAGGTCGAGCACTACGAGCGATTTATCGACCAGTGATGAGAGCAGGTCGAACACGTCGGCTTCTACTGCTTTTTCACCGCCGCAGACCTCCGCAGCGGCCGCGAGCGTGCAGCCGCCCGCGAAGACAGAGAGTCGCTCGAATACTCGCTGTTCCGGCGCGGCGAGCAGATCGTAACTCCAATCAATTGTGGCGCGCATCGTTTGCTGCCGCGGCCGCGCCGTGCGTTCCCCGCCGGTGAGTATCCGAAGGCGATCGTCGAGCCTCGCAGCAAGGGCTTCGAGCGATGACTGGTTCACGCGCGCCGCGGCCAATTCGATCGCGAGCGGGATGCCATCTAGTCGTCGACAGAGTTCGGCTACGACGGGCGCATTTTCATCGGTGAGAACGAAGCGATGGTCCGCGGCGCGCGCACGATCGGTGAAGAGGGCGACGCTGCCGTAGGCAGCGGCATCCGCAGCGCTCAGGCTACGGGCCGCTTCCCCCGACGGGATGCTCAGCGGAGGAAGCCGATAGCTGTATTCGCCGGCGACTCTGAGCGACTCGCGGCTTGTTGCCAGGATGCGAACTCGGGGGCAGCCGCTCAGCAGCGCCTCCGCCACGATCGCAGCTTGCTCGATGACGTGCTCGCAGTTGTCGAGAATGAGCAGCAGCTCCTTGTTCTTGAGATATGCAAGGAGCGTCATGAGCAGCGACCGATTCGGCACTTCTTGCACGCCCAGTGTCGATGCGATCGTCGCGACGATCAGCGAAGGGTTCGTGACGGGCGCGAGCGCGACCAAACATACTGCGCGGTCCGCGGGATCGCTGAGTGCGCGTCCCGCCTGCAGAGCCGTCTGCGTTTTGCCCAGGCCGCCGGCGCCCGCAATGGTCACCAGCCGATGATCGCGCACGAGTAGCACGATCGCCTCGAGCTCCGTCTCTCGCGCGACGAAGCTCTTGAGCGCGAGCGGCAAATTCGAAGCCGGCGTCGCGGGCCAAGGGCCGACGGTGACCGAGGTCTTGCGGCGCACGAACCCGGAGCGCACAGCGGCGGCCTCGAACTCGCGGCGCCGCTCCACGTCGAGCGCCAGGGCGCCGGCCAAGAGCGCAAGCGTTTCGTGCTGCGGAGTGCGCCGGTAGCCACGCTCGAGTGCGCTGACGCCGTTGACGCTCATCCGGGCACGCTCCGCCAGGGCTTCCTGCGAGAGCCCCGCGGCCAGCCGGTACTGCCTCAGGAGGGTCCCGAAGCTGGGCAATTGCCCGCGCTCCTCCATGCGCCCGGAGCCTTCGCGGCGGCGAGGGCGGCACCCTCACTCGCAGACCGGCCAAGTGTGTGGGTGAGTTGTGTGATTGTGCGTTATCGCGTTGGCCGGCCGGCGGCATGATTGCCGTGACCATAGCAGTTCCTAACGCGTTGCGCTTCAGAAAGGAATCCGGAACATGCGCTCTCCCACGCTTACGTCCGCGCCGTTCGTCGCGGCGATCACCGTCCTAATCCTCGCAGGTTGCTCCGGCGCCAACGTGCAGCCGTCGGCAACGGCTTACCTTCCGACGTCCGCGCAGACATTCGCACCTCAGGCCCCGAGCACCACCGGCGCCTACATCTACACGTGCGCTCCGGCTTACACGATGTCGGGTAAGGGGAATTGCAGCGTGTACGACACCAGTGGACATCTCCTCGCGCAGCTGACGCCCTACGACAACCTTTCGTACCCATGGGGCACGGCGCTGTTCGGCGGAAACTGGTACATCGCGAACGAAGGCTTCGAGCAAATCCGAGTGTACACACAAGGCACCTCGCCGCAATACGTGGGGACACTCAGCGACCCCAGCGCCTATCCCATCGCCGTTGCCGTCTATGGCAAGAAGGGCCAAGTCAAGCTCGTCGCCGTTGCAAACAATGGATCACCAAACTCAGGGACCGGCAGCGCCGTTGTCTACAAGGGCAACGCCATGTTCCCATCCTACTCGCTACCGGTGCCGACCGTCTTCGTCGGTTTGGGTGTTGCCTTTGATTCGAAAGGGGACTGTGTGTTCTCGTACGGTGGATCGGGGCGCGGCGGCTATCTTGTCATGTACAACAAGTGCGTCGGCAACTATACGCAACTCAATATCAAGATTCACTATCCCGGCGGCGTAATCTTCGACCAGCACGATAACCTCATGACAATCGATCAGGAGCGTGGCATCGTCATTTGCGCCGGAACGTCAAACTGCAGCGTAGCGATACCCGGCCACAACTTCTTCGATCTGTCATTAAATAGTGCGGGAACCGATCTGTGGGTCACGCGCTATTCGACCGGTGAAATCCTCGACTACGCTTATCCAAATTTAACCCTCAAGTTCAAGTTTCGTCCGGCCCATGGTAAGGAATACCCCACAGCAGGCATCTCCGCCAACTGATCACACGCAACTGACGCAGGCCCGCGATACAGCGGGCCTCCGGCGGCAGATGAATGGGCCCGGCGTGATCCGGGCCCATTTCTTATACGTGCGCATCGCCAGGCATTTAGCAGATTGCGAGAGCGCCCGGACCTTTGAGGTGCGTCTTGGCACCGGCGAGCTTTCGTAGCGGCGTTGCGTTGCCGTCGGCGTTGGGAGCGAACTCGTCGATCGCGTTGCCGATGTGGTCCGATGCCCAGATGTTCCCCTGCGCGTCGGCGGCGACGCCCCACGGCCGCACGAGCGTCGTGATCCGAGCGCCGGGCGACGCGCCGCTGCAGGCGCTGAGGGCGACGGCCGTGACGAGGGCCGCAAACGCGGTGCGAGTTGGTGTCGAGAGTCGGTTCATCATCGCCGCAGCGTGGCGAGGGGAGCGTACGGGAGCGTACGGGCCGGGAGGCGTGCCTCCGGTGCGAGAAACGCCGCGATGTGGGAAAGTCCGCCGTAAAGGCGGGCGTCATTCACTCGCCGCGCGAGCGGAGTCCCGGCGACTCGGCGCTCGCGTCGAGCCGCGCGGCCGGCGACGAAGCGGGCGCGGCGCAGGCGCTGTGCCTGCTCGCACGGGTCGAGGGCTATTCTCGGCTTTCCCGCGACGGCGGACGGCAACGTCACGCCGACGGTGACGGTCGCGGGAAACAAGACCCTGCTGAATCAACCGATTGCGCTTGCCGTCGACCCTGGTTCGGGCAAAGACGTTCGCTGCGAATGAGAGTCCTGACGCGCGCATTCTGATCTTCCCGAAGGGCGCCAAGGGCAACGTCGCGCCGAAAGTTCTCGCCGGCTCCAACGTGCCGGTCGAAGACCCCGGCGGAATGGCCATCGACTCGAGCGGCGAGCTGTACGTCTCGGACTTTGAAAACAAGGCGATCTACGCTTCGCGGCGGGCGCGCACGGCAACGCCGCGCCGATCCGCACGATCAGCGGAAGCAACACCGAGCTCAGCGCGCCGTGCGGAATGTCGTTCGACTCAAGCGGCCACCTTTACGTCGCAAACATCCGGGACGCGACCGCGCCGATCGAAGAGTTCGCTGCGGGCGCAAGCGGCAACGTTGCTCCGATCGCAAGCCTCGGCGGCAATCACGTTAAAATCGGCGGCACCTATGGCGTCAGCATCGACCGGCACGATCGGATCGTCGTAGCCGACGGTGGGCAGATCAAGATCTTCGCGGCCGGAGCGCATGGCAACGTCGCCCCATCGCCGTAATCAAAGGGTCGGCGACGAAACTTGTCGACGGAACGACGGCTGGAACGAGCTCGAACTCGACGATCTACGTAACCAATCTCATCGACATTAACCAACGGAAGGCCTCGATCTTGGAAGTTGCTTCTAACGCCGACGGCAATGCCGCGCCCGTGCGCGTCATCTCCGGCTCCCATACGGGCGTCTTCGATACCTGGTACCCGAGCTTTCTGTAGATGATCGCGTTCGGCTGAAGTCTGCTGCTTGCACAAGGGCGCATCCAAAGGTCGTCGAGGAGATAGCTTGGGAGGCCTGGGTCGCTCGACCGTCAGTATCACGTTTGGATGTGGACAGCCACGTCGTTCCGAGATGAAGGAAGAGGTAGGTCAACCAATCGACTGGGCACTGTGGGGCTATGTGGATGGGCACGGTTGGCGGCAAAATGGCGGCAGAAGAGGTTGCCGGATTTATCGGCCCGTACTTACCGCGCTTAAAAGCTTGAAAATACGGCTTTCGCCATCGTGGGAGCGTACGGGTCTGGTGGCTCGCACGGTCTTCAAATGCCTTGCAAGCACAAACAAGCTGACTCTCGCGAACGCTCGCGCAGCCTCGTGACGACGTGAAAACGCTTATGGTAACGGGGTTTTTTGCCGACCAAAGAACGCGCGCAAACTCGTGTTCACGTGCCGAGACTCGCGTCGCGTGCAACCCAAGTGCAACCCGGGTTGCTTACCGCGCCGACGTTCCGGTGAAAGAAAGCATTGACGTCTCGCCGCGTTAGGGGCGCAGGGCGTCTTTGATGCGCGCGAATGGCCCCACAGTCGTCCGAATGCGTAACGGACGCGTAGAGCGCAAGGAAACGCCCAATACGGGCATTTTGGGTAGCACACCTGACGCGACTCATTCAGTCGCTCGGAGCATCCGGGTGGCATGACAGAAGTCATACTCGATGCTGTAACCACGGCACACCGTAACACGTTCGGCATGAAGGGCCGGGTGCAAGACCAGGCGGCAGTTTTGCATCGAGTCAACGCAGATACGAACCCACCCCGGCATACAGCCCCGAGAGCCGCACTCGATCAGTCCGCCATACGATTCGACGCGGACGCCACTCCAATGAAGGGCCTGCGGAGGGGAACGCAGCGGGCCGCGCAAGGGACAGGAGCACGCCGGAGGCCGTGATTGCGGTGATCGCGCTCAGGGTGAGCCACGCGGCAAATCGAGTCACGTCAAAACACCGTAAATGGCGCGAAGCCGGTCGCCGACGCACCGGCTCCCGTGGTCTTGGCGCAAGGGGCGTTGCCGGCTGGAGCCTGGATGCTGGCGAACGTTGTGAGCGCAACGATTGCGGTTGATCCGCTCATCGCGGGCGTAAGCGCCGCGCACTGGAGCCCGTTCCAATATCCGAGCTGGAAGGTGACGCTGTTCGATCCCAGCTGGACAACGAATCCGCAGAAGTAGAACGACTCCCCGGCGGGCGGCGCTGTCGCGAGGATTGTCGTTGTCGCCGAGGGGAGCGCGATCGAGACCGGTATACCGCCCGTAGCACCGTTATTGCAGGCGATCGGAACCAACGGCAGGGACGCCCCGCTTACTCCGGTGATGGCCGATGCGCAAACCCCCGAGGGCGCCGGCGATGCTGCCGTGACACACGGCGCGGGGGTCGTTACCGGCACAGTGTAGAGGGGCGAGGGCTGCACGGGCGGCGGTTCGCTGTTGACCGCGACTCCCGACGGCATTACCACCACGCACCCAGGGCTGATGCAGGATACGGGTTGATTTCCTGTCGTCGCGGGCGCGGGCGTCACCGTATAGCTCGATACGGAAGCCGAGCAGCGCAACGTAACGGCGGCCTTTTGCGTGCTCCAAGTGGAGTCCGGGCCTACCTCGACGTACGCGGCGTTGGTCGGCGAAATTTGATAGGTCGTAGCTCCCGTTGGAGTAAATGGCTGCGATTCGCTTGTGCCAGCCATGTTGCTAATCGTAGCAGCCGTCCAGTTAACGCCGTCGTTGCTGATACTGGCGTCAACGGGGCCGTTCGATGCGGCGACCTCCGTAAACGTACAAGAGTTCTGCCCCGTCAGTTGGCCAATGACGATTGGCTGGCTACCGGGTGACGTCAGGGTTCCGGTAATCAGGATGGGCGGAACGTCTGCCTGGGCCCACGGAGCACCCAGACACCCCACCGAAATTGCGAGCATGGTAAGCCATGCGAAAGAATGGCGGATGCACAGGGTCATTCGAGCATCGTACGGGCCGAACTCGATTGGGACTTGAGGATTTATCTAGGTGAGTTACGACTTTCTCGCTTGAGTCCGTTAAGAAAGACTCAGGCCGCTGCAGCCGCATCCTGGACGAACCGGGTGAAGAGAGCTCTGCGGACCAGCGACGTCAGCCGGGCCAAGTGCTTCCGGTCTCGTTGGAGGCACTCTAAGAACTGGTCCAGGTTATAGGCCCGCTTACCGTGCTTTAAGGGCAGGTATGCAAGGCCGCCTTTGTCCTCGGCCATCAGCGGATACGTCAGAAAGAACTCAACTCCGGCCGCGAGTAGCTCATGGTTCATGAGCAGTTCTCGCCGCTCTGCGGGCGACAATATGCCTCCGTCCAGAACGTCGCTAATGACCTTATGGCGGCCTTCTACCGGCATGCGAACTAGGCTGTACCTCAGGCTATAGGCGGAATGCTTCATGAACGTCGCGTTACGTGATTGATTGCCCTAAAGCAAATGCCTACCGTCAGCGCGATTCTCTCGCGGCGCGCACCCTACCCAAAACGCGCGCGGGTGCTCTGCACGTCATCTGAATGCGGAACGCGGGCGCACAGGGCCTGGGAAAAGCGCTACATAAAGGATCTGGTGGAGCCCTCGTTGGATCACCGTTCGAGGCGAAATACTGTTCCATATTCGCCCTGACAGTGATAGCGATAGCAGTACGTCCCCCCCCCGTACGTTGCGCCGTAAAATGTGCCCTTTGCGTCGGATATACCCGCGTACGGGTAAGCACCATCTGGCGCGCCCTTGAAGCGGTAAAGGACGTTGAATGTGCCAGAGGGGCTCAACGAGTACACAAGGCCATACGCGAGGCGGTGTGTTAAACCGCCATATTGCGTCGTTCCATAAAGTATACCGTTCACGGCGATGAGCCTTCCCGACGGCCGATAGCCGTTCCGCATATTATCCTGATGAAAGCTGCGCAGGATATGTAAGTCACCGCTAGTCGTAATTGAGTAAACGGTGCCCGCCGCGCTTTTGCCACCGCCCAGCGAGGACCCGTAAAGCACGCCGCCCATCGCCACAAGACCGGAGGGCACATCGATCCCATAGCCCTGAGCAGTCCCGGCGGACAGGACGCGCTCGCTTCCCGACGGAGTGATCACAAAGACGGTGCCGCCGCCGGATCCACCACCTTCTGTCGTGCCGTAAAGGTTTCCGTCAAGCGAGACGAGGTTGCCGCTAGGCTCCGCACCATCGGGGCGACCTTTGAAGCGATAGAGAACTGTTTCGTTTCCATTAGCATCTATGGAGTAGACGGTTCCGCATCCACCCTTAGCGTCTGCACATTCCGCTCCGCCACTGGTTGTCGTCCCATAGAGGGTGCGACCGACCAGGGTGAGGGGTCCGTTCGGGGCGGCTCCATCGGGTAGGCCCTTGAATCGGTATAGAACCCGCTCTGAACCGGACGGGTCGATTGCAAAAACCGTACCGCATCCCTCGACCTTCCGAAGTCTGCAATGCATGCCGCCAAGGTTCGTCGTGCCGTACAGCTCTTGTTTGACTACCGCTAGCTCCGTCAGTGGCTCAGCACCATCGGGTGTTCCATTGAACCGGTGCAACGTCGTTTCAGTGCCCGTCGTCGTGATCTTAAACACGGTACCGCATCCCTTGTTGCCGCACCCCCCCGTGCCTCCGCGTGAGGTCGTGCCGTAGAGCATGCTATCGAACGGGATAAGGCGGGCTACGGGGTTTTCGCCATCGGGCTCCGCTTGAAAACTGTAGAGGGAGGCGTACGCAGCCATTGGCCTAGCCGCGTGTTCGGAAAGTGCCCTCGGTACTATGGGCGATGACTGCGATCCCCCACAGCCCGACAGTATTGCGGCAGCCGCACCAATGGTTAAGGCGTAGCAGGTAAATCCCAAGCTCTTCATCTCTTCGCTCCTTGCTCCATGAACGTCACGGCACCCGGCAACGTTTCGGCTTAAAAAGGGCCTAGTCCCACTTTTCTCTTGTCCCTACCCTAGGGCCAATAACGCGCACGCGCCACTCTCTCGCCGCTATCCCTAGCCCTACACCGCGCCTACGCGCGTAGGATGCACGGAATATGCGTTGCAGCGTTTAAGTCACACGACTGCGGTGAACGGGAATAGCAAGCACCTCTTTTAGCTTGCTTTCACATGAGTTAGCTCGACGTTACGTGGCGATTAGCCGGTCGCTACGATCGCCTACAGATCTGCCACCCCCTCGGCGGCGCTTCGGTATCGCGCGCCACTCTCTCGCCGCTATCCCTAGCCCTACACCGCGCCTACGCGCGTAGGATGCACGGAATATGCGTTGCAGCGTTTAAGTCACACGACTGCGGTGAACGGAATAGCAAGCACCTCATTTAGCGTCCTACACATGGGCATCGACGACGGGCGATCGCCGGCCACGCTTACAGCTTGCCACCCCCTGGGCGGTGGTTCGGTATCGCGCGCCACTCTTTTCTCGGACACACCAGGGATGCGAAAAGTTGGAACCGTCGCGAAAAATCAAGGCGGATTTAAGCTCAGAAGCTGCCGGTGTTAGGCGTGAGGTGATGCGTCATCCGCTAGCCGAGGGCACCGTGACGAGGGGATAGGAGCTAAGGGCTTTCAAAACGAGGCCCCCCTCGGCCGGGCGCCAGGTGGCGAGGCGAACGACGCCTCGCGAGAACGTACTTCGCCGAGCCCGGCCCAGCGGCATGGCGATCCGGGCGGCTGCTGGCAATGCGCTAGGTGGCTCTGCCGATCGGCCAGCGATGCGGCGAGGCCTACTGAGGACAAGTCGGTCTGGAGGTGCCGTTAGTAGCTATTATAGATTCGACGGCCGAGATCACGATCGAGGGGCGATCGATCTGTATAAAGTGACCAGCGTCCTCTATCACACAGTCGATCCCGAGCGTGGTCGCAGCGGCAAGTTCACGCTGAACTTTCAATCGGGTCTCGTTGAGTTCAGAAACTTGGACTTCCGACGCACCTAGACCGCGCGCTGTCCAAGTGTTACCAGCCGTGAGGATAATAAGTGGTTTCTTATCGTAGCCCGTTTGCATTGTGCCGAGTTCGGTCTCGTCCTTCGGCCCAGATACATACTCGGAGTTTACCGTCGCCCAATATCCTGGCCGTCGTTTCGTCAACTGTCTTCCGGAATTCATTGCGGCAGAATAACGAGCGTCGGTTTCAACACATGATTCCCACGAAGGCGAAGTAAAGTCGCCCCTCGTAGCTATCTTCTCGCACATATCGCGTCGGTTGGTGTCCGCTTTATCCGAGGCGGCAACGGCTGGGATCGCATCTAGAATAGGCCATGTACTCGTGGTCGCTGGATCAATGAGTACTAAACCAGCGACTTCGTCTGGATATCGATCAGCGAAGTAGCGGACATGGTAACCGCCCAGGTAGTGCCCCACAAGAATGTACGGTGGACTGATACCGGCGCTGGTTAGCAAAGCGGCAAGTCGGCAGCGATCGATGCCGCATCTCGCGGCAACGGCCCGGAATCCGCTAAACCCATAACCGGCGCGATCATAGGCGCATGTTTTGGAGATCATTCCTAGTTGACTCTGGACATATCCCCATGTCCACATCGCGCTACCAAAGCCGCTCTCAAGAATTACCGTGGGTGATCCGCGGCCGACACAGTATAGATTCATCCGGCGGCCGCCGATGTCGATAAGTTTTTGCGCCGTGGCATACGGCGTTTGGTCGAAAGGAAACGTTGTTCCGGAACTCGCGCCCAAACATAAGGAGAACAGCATCGCGACAAGTAGAGGTCGCATGAACGAGCTCACTGTGGCGTAACGCTCAACAGTGTTATTTTTGCTCCGTGCGGCACCTCTTGTACTGAATCCATTATTCCGGTCTTAGCGTTGAGCCATATCACCAGCCGCGCCTTATCGGGACTGTTTCCGTGTTCCTCATCCTTGATAATGGTGATCGCGGTGTCGGCAACGGTACTCGGGCTCGATGGCGGTGGTGAAGTGTTATCAGGCCTGACCTAGGTCAAATGGGAGACATCCGCTTAGCATGTATCGCCCCGACGGGTGTTATTTTCGCCGGCAAGACGCCGCCACTCGCTGTCGTCTGGTTCGTCACCCGCCTCCTTGCGACGCATCTCGCATGGGCTTTCGCTTGGGCCGATCGGAGGCGGCTCGACGTACCAGCTGACGGACTTTCCAGAACCTAGCTTCAAAGTCAGAATCACGAAGTGCCGCGCTTCTTTGAGCCCATAGAAGCAGCGCGAAAAAAAGAAAATGCCCGCAATAGCAGTCGCGCCCATCCAGATAGGAGACCAACGGGATACACTGCCGGCGACAATCGCGCAAACCAGCGCCGATGCGAAACCGAAAAACATCGAGTGCTCGTGTAACATCGTCGAGTTGATTCTAGGAATACCAATTAACATTATGGGCTTTTTCGCGCTACGCGCTGATCGAACGGTCCAGGGTAGGGGAGGGCGCCATTGCCCTCGGCGCGCCGATCGGCGGCTGCGATCCGCCGCACCCGGCCCGCAACGCCGAAACCGCGCCTATGGTTAAGGCGAAACGGCTAAGTTCCAAG